>DATAWL010000025.1:0-206695 GCA_036267215.1 Solirubrobacteraceae bacterium
GTTCGTGTTGCCGGCGCTCAGCGACAAGGAGAAGCGGGTGGCGCTGCCGATCATCCTTACCGCGCCGATCCTGTTCTTCGCCGGGGTCGTCTTCACCTACATCATCGTCCTGCCGGCCGCGATCAAGTTCCTGCAGGGCTACAACGCAAACCACTTCCAGGCGCTCGTCCAGGCCAGACCGCTGTACGCGTTCGAGGTGCTGACGATGGCCGCGATCGGCCTCGCCTTCGAGATGCCGCTCGTGCTGCTCGGCCTCCGGGCTCTCGGGGTGATCAACGGCTCGACGCTCACGCGGCACTGGCGCTACGCGACGGTCATCATCGCGATCATCGCCGCGGCGATGCCCGGTGCCGATCCGGTGACGACAGGGCTCGAGACCGCACCGCTCGTGATCCTGTTCCTCGCCTCGATCGTGCTGGTGAAGATCGCCGACCGCCGCGCCGCGCGCCGGGAGGCCCTTGAGCACCGCGACGACCCCACCGTCGGGAACCTCACCTAACTCCCGGAACATGGCAGACTGAGCGCGCGATGCTCTTCGATCTCCGCAGCCGCGGCCGCCGGCGCACCGTCCAGGTCCTCTACATCGGCCTCGCCGTGCTGATCGGCTCGGGCCTGATCCTGTTCGGTGTCGGCACCGGCTCGGGCGGCGGCGGCCTGTTCGGCGCGTTCACCGGCTCCAACCAGCACGCCGGCGGAAACGGCAGCGCCGTGACCTCCCAGGTCAAGAGCGCGCTCGCCCGGACCCAGAAGGAGCCGAGCAGCGCGGCCGCCTGGGCGAACCTGATCAACGCCCGCCTCTCGGCCGCCAACTCCGTCGGCTACGACAGCACCAACGGGACCTACACGAAGGCCGGCAAGCAGCAGCTCCAGCTCCTCACCCAGGCCTACTCTCGCTACACGTCGCTCACCAAGTCCCCGAGCATCAACACCGCAACGCTCGCAGCCAGGGCCTACACCCAGCTGGGCAACTGGAAGACCGCGTCGGCGACCTACCAGACCGTGCTGGCAGGACAGACGGGGAGCAACCGCCTCCACGCCCTGGAGTGCGTGACCCTCACCTCCTACGCGGCAAAGAACGACCGCGTCGCCCAGCTCGCCGAAGCCCGCGCCCTCGCGCTGCTGCCCACAAAAGCGGTGCGTAAGGAGACCAAGACCGAGCTCGATCAGGCCAAGACTTCGACCACGGTCGTCACCCAGACCTGCTGAACGTCGGGCCCACGTCCCGCGGCTAACATTCACCGCCCTTCGGGCCGTTAGCTCAGCTGGTAGAGCAGGGGACTCTTAATCCCAAGGTCGTAGGTTCGATCCCTACACGGCCCACTCAGAAGGCCCCGTCCGACGGGGCTTTTTCTTTGTCGCGACTCTGTGCCAATCCGAGTCCGTGTCCCCAATATGTCCCGAGATGGGCGTAGGATCGGCCCGAGTACCTGCGCTACGTCGAGCAGGACCGTGGTCGCAAGCCCTCAACCGTCCGCGGCTACCGCTCGGTCATCGAGGTTCACGGGTCTCCGGATGGGTGAGCTGCTCGCGTTGCGCTGGCGCGACGACGACTTCGCGGGCAACGTGGTCCGAGTCCGCGCGAGCTATTACCTGGGCCAGCTCACGACGCCGAAGTCGGGCAAGGTCCGCGCGGTCCCGCTGGCGCCGGCGGTCGCCTCGGCCTCGCGCCGCTCTCGAGACGTGGGGACTGGGTCGGCGACGACGATCTGGTGTTCGTCGGGGTGGCCGGCGGCTACCTCGACGGGTCGGCCCTGCGGCGCCGGTACCAGGCCGCACTCGGCGCCGCGGGGCTGGGTCCGTTGCGCTTCCACGACCTGCGTCACACGTTCGGGACGCGAATGATCGCCAAGGCCGACATTCGCCGGGTGCAGGAGTGGATGGGGCACGCGGACGTACAGACGACGATGAAGTACCTCCACTACGCGCCGCGGGCAGAGGACGCGCTTCTCGTTGCCGAGGCGTTCGCGCTCCCCCGGACGGACGAGGTCAAGGTGCCGGTCGACCAATGAGCGACGACCCGGTTTGTACGGATTTGCAGGCACTCGTCCCGAGATGTCCGGAGACGTCCCAAGATGTCCGCCTCGGTCTTCGCGTCGCCCCCGGCGATCTTCGTCCGCGACCAGAAACCGCCCGCGACGACGGGGTTTCTCGCGAGTGCGGACGGCTGCGGACGTCTTTCAGCACCGCGAGTGCGTGGAGTGTATGCCTGAGACCGAGGCGAGCAGCGTGGGGGAGCAAGGGCGGTCCGGTGGAAGCCCGCACCGTGTCCGCGCGCGGGAACTCAATCGAGCACGGATGCGAGATCAGCGCGACGTGATCACGCGCGCGTGCAACTTGTTGTGGTCGGACCAGGGCGCCTGACGTGACAGGCCCTACCCCTTCGGTGCTGTCGTTTCGGCCACCGGCTAGGTCCGAGGTGAGCTGATGCCCAAGAAGTACCGCGACGTCCGGCAGGCTCTCCTCACCGCCGGGTGGCAGCTGGTCCGCCAGCGAGGCTCCCACGAGGTCTGGGCCCACCCGGACCGGCCCGACCGGATCGTCGTCGCCGGCAAGCCGAGCGATACCGTGCCGGTTGGAACGCTGGCTAGCATCCGCAAGGCCAGCGGTTTGGACCATCTGCGATGACCGAATACGTCGTGATCTACGAGCAGGCCGAGGACGGCGCCTGGGGCGCCTACCTTCCCGACGTCCCGGGCGTCGTCGCCCTGGGCGAGACGCACGAAGAGGTCGCCGATCGCATCCACGAGGCGCTGGAGGCCTACGCTGCCGATCTCCAGGATCGCTCGCAGCTGCTCCCGCCTCCTCGGCACGCCGCCGGGGTTGTCTCCGCCTAGGAGTTGAGCTTGGACCGACTCTCGCTGGCATCAGCGGCCGGTCGCTCGAGCGTCCGCGACGAAACCGGCGCTAAGGTGCTCCCTTGAGGCGGCTCGACGAGCCGAATCTGGTTCGGGGCGAACTTGCGACCGGCATCCCGGCCCGGGGTAGTAACAGAGCTGATCGTGGATTACGGGGCTGAGCGAACCGCCTGCGTAACGTTCGATTATGCGCCGACTTGTCGTACCCAGTCGCGAATGTTGATCCCAACGCGCTCGATATCTTCCATGTCGAGCAGTCCGCTGTGCATGATCACGTTTCGAGACCGCTCGACGGCATCGAAGATGCCCTTGGCCCATTCCGGGGACGGCCAAAACGGAGCGAAGAGGTCATCATTGGATCGCATCACGTTGAGCAAGTCGCCGAAGTCGATGAACCTCACCGGGTCATCGCCGCGCTGCGTGTGGAACCGGTGTTTCTCTTCGTCCTCCTGACGGGTCTTCGCCTTGGCCTGAGACTTAGCGGAGACCATAGTGGCCCACCAATTCGCACCATGCGCTTCGAGCATCACGCGGCGTACCAGATCGCGGACGCTGTTCTCGAATGCGGCGATCGCTGTATATACGGTCGCCATTCGGCGAGCCTGCGCGACGAAGTGGTCATCCAAGAGGTCAAGAGGTATTGCGTTTGCGACATCTTCATCCAGGAACGGAAGCCTTGGCTTTGAGCGCCCAGCTACGTCCAGAGCTTGGTCCGCCATCTGCGCGCGGAACACAAACTCGTAGATACTGCCAGCGTCCGTCACGAAAGCAGATGACGCTTCAGGGCGTTGAATAGCGCTTCATAGACTGCCGGATCCCGTGACTCCGGGAGGTGCAGCTCGACGTTGTAAACAAATCCGCCAAGTCTGACCGCCGTCGGTTGGTCGATCGGTAGTGCCGGGGGCGTCGTCCGTGAGTCGGCCGTTGTGACGGCGGTCGCGAGTTCTTCCGCTTGCTCGACGTTTCCTTCCGTGGGCAGAGCATCGGGCTTCGGAGCATCCCAGTCGGCCTGTTCAGCTAGTGCCAGAAAAGTCATAGCCATCTTATCCACGACGCCGTCGCTGACCTGGCCTTGGGTCAACGTTTTGATCTTGCCCTTTAATTCCGCGCGATCCTGTTTTGCGCGTCACGGCGGATCTGGAAAAGATCGGCATACGCATCCTCAACGGCCTCGGCAAGCACTCGTCCGGACTGTGTCTGGTCCATGAACTCGAAATACCGGGGCGTTGGGGTTCCGTCGGCCGACACCAGACCAAGCGCCTTGAAGACGTTGATGTAGAGCCGGTCATTCGTGCTCTTGAAGTCCAATTCCTCAAGGAATCTCTGAGTGAATTTGGCAGGCGCCTTGGCATTCCGCATGGCATTCAGCAATCCCTCGAGGTTGCGAGCGGTAACCAGATAAGCGGTGGGAAGCGCCATGGCTCCAAGAGGGTCTCAGAGGGCGCGGACACGCAGCGAGCAACCTCAGCGACTGCAGACACCAATCCGCTCACGGTGTCGTCCTTCCTTCCTCTCCTAGGGCGATGACGAGTGCTTGCCGGAATCGAATGACGGATAGAGTCCGACCTGGATGAGGCTGACCGCGTCGGTCATCGGACTGCCTCGTAGCGTTAGAAGGACAGTCCGATCGAGATCCCCCACGGGAAGCTGACACCGATCGAGAACCCGACTGCGCTTAGCGCGCCTAGCAGCGACTGAAGCGCTGGCTTCAATGTGTTGGCGATACTCCGCAGCTTGGCGACCGCGTTCTTGCTCCATCCAGCCACGCTCTGGGGCCACGGACTGGCAGGCGCGTAGAACAGGGCGGTCGCGTTTGATGCAACGCCCGCCCAACTTTCGATCGCGGCAAGCTGGCTCCACGCATCGCCTTCGTCGACTGCATCGCTCGGGGCGCTGTGCTCGAGATCACGACGGATCTCCACTTCAATCTCCTCGAGCAGATGCTCCAGCTCGGCTTCGTCTCCAATTTCTCGGACTTGGACGCTCCGGGAGCCAACGGCCTCTCTGAAGTTCGGTTCTGGTCCGTCCATCGTTCCTACCCCGATCCTCGTTGTGGTCCTAGGAAAGCCTGTGCTGTGCGCACCGTATCGGCGTGGTCTCCCATGAACCAGCCAAGATGGGCATCTTCTGGGGGGAAGATCGGGTTTAGTTCGCAACGGCGTAGGGGTGGGCGATCGCCTCGTCGAGAAACCTGACGGCGAGAATCACTGGCAGCGCGCGCGATCGCTAGGCCGCGAAGGCGATCACTGGGTGGCCGGCTCGCTGGCGAGCCTACAGCGACGTAAGGATCGTGGGGAGCTTCGTGGCCGGCGGCAGCATGGGCGGGAGGCGCCTCAACAGGCAGGCATGTCCCGAACCATGTCCCGATCTCAGCGGTTCTGACCTGTTCTAACTGCACTGAGCTGCACTGAGACGCCCGTAGCAACGGCAAATACCCTGGTAACTACCCACTTTTAATCCGACGGTCGCAGGTTCGAATCCTGCCGGCGGCATCATGTGAACCGCTGAAGTTCGAGATCTGTGGTCTAGCGATGGACGCCGGGGAGCGAGAGCTGCGCAGGGGATACCGGCGAGCCGTCCTCGTCGCCCGGGCTGGCCCGACGTCGGGCCCGACGCCAGTGGCCGACGACCTCGTGGGCGCCGGCATGCCGCCATCCGGTTGCCGGACAGAGCGGCTGGAAATAGACGGTGCCGTCCTTGACCTCGGTCACCTCTCCCCAGATTCCGGTCCGGCCCTTGATTGCCGCCTTGATCACATCGCCTGGCTGCACGCGGTCGAGTCTCATCGGTGGTGAGCGCTGAGGCTAGCGGCAAGTGCGGCGCCGGCCCGGCACGGGTCAGGTGCGCCGCCGCTCAGCGGCGATTATCGGTCACGGCGACCAGTTTGAGCCGGTCAAGGTACTCATCCATGATCTGTTCGCCCGAAGCGTCGAGGCGGTACGCCGGAGCTCGAAGATGAGGGGCGGGCAGGATGCCGCGCTTGCCGAGAACGTACTTGGCCGTCGCGTTGTAGTGATCGATGTCCTGCATCTGGAAGGCGATCATCGGGAGCACCATTCTCAGCCGCTGCCATGCCTCCTCGGCCTGGTCGGCCTGCCACAGCTCATGGATGTCGACGAGCACGTCGACCAGATCGACGCCTGGGGCGATGCCGGCGGCACCGAACCGCAGGCAGTCGAGCAGATACAGACCCCCGTTGCCGCAGAAGATGTTCAGCCGCTCGGCGAAGGCTTCGACCCATGGAGCGAGCGCGTCGGCGGCTACCTCCAGCTTGAGGGCGGCGAGGTTGGGCAGCCGGTCGACCAACTGGGCAACGACGCTCGGACCGACTTCGACCTTCAGGTACTCGGGAGCATCCTGAATCATGATCGGCAGATCGACCGCATTTCCGACCGTCTCGAAGTAGTGAAGGAGCTCTGAAGACGACGCCGGCGCAGTGAGGGGAGGAGGGACGACCAAGCCGTCCGCGCCGACCGAGGCCGCCGCGCGAGCGAGTTGCACCGAGGTGTGCTCCGCCTCGGTCCCGACTCCGGCCAGGACAGGAATACGACCATTGCACTCCTCGACGATCGCCGAGAGCAGCTCGAGCCGCTCGCTGGGCGTGAGGCGGAAGACCTCGCCGGCCAGGCCGAAGCAGATCAAGCCATGAGAACCGCTCTCGACGGCAAAGCTGACGATGGCGCGTTGCCCCTCGAGATCGAGACCGCCATCCCGCTGAAACGGCGTCGCGATGCTCGGAAAGATTCCAGCCCAACTCGGTCTCGTCATTGGTTCCTTGCTTTGTGCGGGGCCCCGCGTCAGGCGCAGGGTCCGGGGTTGTCAGGCGGGAATTGCGGCTAACCGGTGGTGCGGGCAGCCATCATCGACAACACATATGATGAGTTATTGAGATGACAACTAGCGTACCGTCTGAGCACTATCCCCGCAAGGAAGCTCAATCGGGGCGTTCGTAAAGACCTAACTTGACATCTCTGATGATCTGTGGCTAATCTGCCCGCCACCGCCAAAGTCGGCTCCTTTGAGCCGTCTGACCGTCTGAGGAGGACACGAACGATGCGGGGAATCAGATGCTGGGCCGGAATCGTTCTGACCGTGTGTGCGGGCTCGCTGCTCGCCGCTGGTTGCGGAGGTGGCTCCTCCCAGTCGTCGACGTCTGCGTCGGCGTCCACCGCAGCATCGACGGGAACACCCGTGCACGGCGGAAACCTGACCTTCGCGCGTGCCTACGAGCCGATCACCTTCAATCCGCTGAAGACCGAGGGCGACAACGGCTCGCTCTGGGACATGGTCCAGATCTACGATCAGCTGGTCGAATATCAGCCGGGTTCACTCACCGTGCAGCCGGGCCTGGCCAGTTCGTGGCAGATCTCGCCGGACGGCAAGACCTATACCTTCCATCTCCGCGACGCGCGCTTTTCGAACGGCGCCACGGTGACCGCCCAGGACGTCAAGTTCTCGATCGACCGCTTCGCCAGCCCCACGGTCGACGCTGCCTACTCCGGGTTCCTGGCCGCGACGTTCAAATCGAGCGACACGCCGAACCCGCATACCTTCGTCATCCATCTCAGTCGACCGGACGCCGGGTTCCTGGCCGCGCTCGCAGTTCCAGTTGCGTCGATCACGCCCGAGGCGGTCGTCAAAAGCGAAGGGGAGAACGGCTTCGGGATTCATCCGATCGGCAGCGGACCGTTCGAGCTCGCGCAGTGGGCCCGCGGGAAGTTCGTCAAGCTCGTGCGCAACCCGTACTACTGGCGCAAGGGGCTCCCCTACCTCAACAGCGTCACGATCAACTACGTACCCAACGACAACACTCGGGTCCTGCAGGCCCGCTCCGGGCAGGCCGAGGTCGCCGAGTCGATCCCCTACACGCAGGTCGCAGAACTCGACGGTCAATCCGGCGTCACGGTGCAGAGCTCCCCGATCGTCGCCTACGACGCGATCTGGTTGAACGACAGCTACGCGCCGCTCTCGGACGTCAAGGTCCGGCAGGCCTTGAACTACGCCCTCAACAAGCCGGCGATCAACAAGGCCGTCTATGCCGGAAAGGCCGCGGTCAACAACAGCACACTGGCCCAGACCCAGTACTGGTCGGCGAGCGTCCCGGCGTACAGCTACGACGTGTCCAAGGCCAAGCAGCTCATGGCCGCGTCCAAGTACCCGCACGGGTTCAGCCTGTCGCTGAAGGTCCCGGCCGGAAACTCGGTCTACAACAGCGTCGCGGTGATCGCGAAGTCCGAGTGGGCTCCCCTGGGAGTGAACGTCTCGATCCAGCCGCAGGAGACCAACAGCCTGTTCACGGCGTATTCGAACGGCAACTTCCAGGCCGCGATTCCGCAGCCGGCCACGACGAGCGACGTTCTCGTCCCTGAAGAGCTCGCGCTCGCCTGGCTCGTCTGGACCAAGGGGTATCAGAGCTACTTCACGCAGTACAAGGACCCGTCCGTCGAGAAGCTGGTGCTGCAGGCCGACCAGTCCACCAGCAGCGCCGAGCAGGCGCGGCTGTGGCCCGAGATCCAGCAGAAGTCGATGGCGGACGCTCCGTGGGTCCCGATCGTGTTTCCGCCGTCGCTGACCGCAGTCCGGAGCAACGTGCACAACTTCCAGACGTTGCGCTCAGGCTGGTGGGATCTGGCGCAGACGTGGGTGAGCTGAGCGCCGGGGGCCTCCCGCCCAGCCGAGCCAGGCGACGAGGTCAATGACGAGCCTCAACCTCGGGCGCCGGATCCCGCAGTCGCTCCTCGTCCTGCTGGGCGTATCGGTGGTGGCGTTTGCGCTCATCCACCTGGTCCCCGGAGATCCAGCGCGAATCTCGCTCGGGCCGCGCGCCCCCGAGCAGGCGGTTCTCCAGGCTCGTCACAGCCTGGGGCTCGACAAGCCCCTGATCACCCAGTACTGGGACTTCATCAGCGGGGCGGTGCACGGCAACTTCGGGTACTCGCTGATCCAGCACGCATCGGTCGCAAGCATCTTGGGGCCGCGAATCGCCCCCAGTCTCCTGCTGCTGGCCTACGCCACGGTTCTGTCGATCATCCTCGCCGTGCCACTCGGCCTCTACTCGGCCCTGCGGCGCGACCGCGTCCCGGACCACGTCATCAGGGTCGTGACCATGGTCACCTTCGCGATGCCTTCGTTCTGGCTCGCGCTTGTGCTGGTGGAATTGCTCGCCCTGCGCGGGCATGTCTTCCCGGTCTCCGGCTACGGCGGCACGATTCCGGACAAGCTCCGCGACCTGACCCTGCCCGCGCTGACCATCTCGCTGTACCTGGCGCCGATGCTGATCCGCACGCTGCGCAGCAGCGTCATCGACGTGCTCGGCAGCGACTTCGTCGAGGCGGCCCGGGCACGAGGGCTTTCCGAACGGCGGGTCATCACCAAGCACGTCCTTCGCAACGCGAGCATCGCCACCGTCACCGTGCTGGCCGTGAATCTCGGCTTTCTGATCAGCGGAACGGTCGTCGTGGAGGTCGTGTTCGACATCCCCGGACTCGGCTCGCTGATCGTCAACGCGGTCGAGCAACGCGACTTTCCACTCGTGTCGGCGTTGACCCTGATCTTCGGCTTCATCGTGATCGTCGTGAACCTGCTGGCCGACCTGGCCTACGCCGTGATCGATCCGCGCGTCCGACAGGCATCGGCGGCCTAGGCCATGGCGACTCGTCAGGAGCTCGTATTGACCGGAGCGCGTGCGCTGCGCCGCCAGGTCGACCGTCAGCGGCGGTGGTCGAGCGCCACGCTCTGGACGGGCGTAGCGATCATCGGCATCGCCGTCGTGGCCGGCGTATTCACCAGCTTTCTGGCGCCGTCCCCCCCCAACCAGCAGAACCTCCTGGCGGCGTTCCAGGCGCCATCGGGTTCGCACCTGTTCGGCACCGATGCATACGGGCGAGATGTCTTCTCGCGAACCCTGTATGCGATCCACGTCGACCTCATCTTCGGGATCGTCGGCACCTACGTACCGATGGTCATCGGCATGGTGCTGGGCGCGATCGCGGGCTTCTATCGGGGATGGCGCGATTCGCTGATCATGCGCCTGGCCGACGTCACCATCGCGTTGCCGTTCATCGTATTGGTGCTCGCGATCGTCGCGATCGTCGGCCCCGGCCTCAAGGGCGTCTACATCGGGATCATCGTCGTGTCCTGGGCGTTGTATGCGCGCCTGACCCGCGCGGAGATGCTCGTCCTGCGTGAACAGCAGTTCATGATGGCCTCACGTGCGCTCGGCTATTCGACACCGCGCATTCTGTTTCGTCACGCGTTGCCGCACCTCATCCGCCCGAACCTCGTCTTCTCGATGGCCGACATCGTGCTCAACATCCTCGTGCTGGCCTCGTTGTCATTCCTGGGCGTCGGGGTCCAGCCCCCCACGCCAGAGCTTGGCGCGATCGTCGCCGACGGCCAGCAGTACCTCCTGACCGCGTGGTGGATCACCACCCTGCCCGGGCTTGTGCTGGTGTTCATCGGCGTGGGCTTCTCGCTGATCGGCGATGGCCTGGCCGACCGCTTCGGTCGGCGGCTGGAGCTCCCGCGGTGACCAACGTGCCCGAGCCCTTATCGCCCATGGCGGCCGCTCCTCCTGATTCCCCCGACGAGAGCCTCCTGGACATCCGCGGGCTCACCGTCGCCTTCCCGACCCGGAGCGGGCTGGCGGTCGCTGTGAACGACGTGTCGCTGTCGGTGGCCGCCGGGGAGACGAAGGGAATCGTCGGCGAGTCCGGGTCCGGCAAGACGATGATGTGCCGCGCGGTCCTGGGTCTGATCCCCCAGCCCGGAGCGATTCTCGCCGGCGAGATTCTCTGGAAGGGCCAGGATCTGGTGACGGCATCCAAGCGCGATATGCGGCGCGTCCGGGGCAGCCAGATCGCGATGATCTTCCAGGATCCGGCGAGTGCTCTCGATCCGGTGTTCACCGTGGGTGACCAGATCGCCGAGCCGCTGCGAGTTCATCGGAACATGTCACGCAAGAGCGCTCAGAAAGAGGCGATCGACCTGCTCGGCCATGTCGGCATCCCGTCGGCGCGAGAGCGGTCTCACTCCTACCCACACGAGCTCAGCGGCGGCATGCGTCAGCGCGCCATGATCGCGATCGCGATCGCCTGCCGGCCGGACCTCATCCTTGCCGACGAGCCCACGACGAACCTCGACGTCACGATCCAGGATCAGATCCTCGGACTGCTCTCCGATCTCCAGCGTGAGTTCGGGATGGCCATCGTTCTCGTCTCGCATGATCTCGGGGTGGTGGCTCAGAACGCCGACGACGTCGCCGTGATGTACGCGGGCTACGCGGTCGAGAGCGCGCCGACCAAGCTCCTCTTCTCCTCCACGCGCCATCCCTACACGGCCGGTCTGATCAAGGCGCTTCCGACCGTCAACATCGACGCGCAGCGCACCATGCTGTCCCCGATTCCCGGCCAACCGCCGGCGTTGGATCACCTGGGCTCGGGCTGCCCGTTCGCGCCCCGTTGCCAGTACTCCGCCGAGCGGTGCCTGCAGGTCGACATGAGTCTGGTGCGCGTCGCCGACCAACACGACACGGCGTGTCCCTTCGCCCTCGAGGTGATGTCAGGCGATGGCTGAGGACGTGCTGACAATCGAGAGCCTCAACAAGCGCTTTCGCCTGGATCGCTCGTTGGGAGCGTGGTTGCATCGAGCTCCCGCGCGCACGGTGACCGCCGTCGATGATGTGTCTCTGTCCGTTCCCCGCGGGCACGTCCTGGGGATCGTCGGCGAATCGGGATGCGGTAAGACGACCCTGGCCCGCTGCGTGGTCCGGCTGGTTGAACCCGACGGCGGTCAGGTCAGGCTCGACGGCCAAGATCTCCTCGCCCTGTCACGGGCGCAGCTGCGAGCTGTGCGCAAGCGCGTCCAGCTCGTGTTCCAAGATCCCTACACGTCATTGAACCCGCGTCTGACCATCGGCGCCGCGATCGCGGAGGCAGCGCGCGTGCACCAGATCGTGGACCGAGCCGGCGAGCGCGGTTACGTACTGGAGATGCTCGAACTCGTCGGGCTCTCGTCCGAGTTCTACGATCGACTCCCGCGTGCACTCAGCGGAGGCCAGCGGCAGCGGGCCGTGATCGCGCGTGCGCTCGCGGTCAAGCCCGAGGTTCTGATCGCCGACGAGGCCGTCTCCGCGTTGGACGTCTCGATTCAGGCACAGATCCTCAACCTGCTCCGGCGGCTCACCGACGAGCTCGGACTGGCCACGCTGTTCATCGCCCACCAGCTCGCCGTCATCGCCAACATCTCTGACTCGGTGGCGGTGATGTACCTGGGTCAGATCGTCGAGCACGGCAGCACCCGGGAGATCTTCCGCTCGCCTCAGCATCCTTACACTCGCGCGCTTCTCGCCGCCCATCCAGAGCCAGATCCGGATCGACGGCGGACCGAGCCCGCAGTCAGGGGAGACATCCCGTCTCCGCTCGACCTGCCAAACGGTTGCCGCTTTCACACCCGCTGTCCACATGCCCAGGACAAGTGCCTCACCCCTCCACCGGTGGTCGATCTTGGCGAGGGTCATCAGGCGAGATGCGTCGTGCTGCCCTACGCCGAGGGCCGAGTCGCGCCGGCAACTCCGCCGCCGGACGCGGACCGCTGACCGGGAGCCCGGTCAGCGAGCGAGCAGACCGCCGTCGACGGCAAGCGACTCACCGGTGATAAAGGAAGCGTCGCGGGAGGCCAGAAACGCCACCGCCGCCGCGATCTCCCGCGGCTGCCCGACCCGGCCGATCGGGTGCATCCCGACGATTTCGCGCTCGATTTCGCCCGGGTCGGCGTGGCTGGCGATGAACACCCGCATCATCTCCGTGTCCACGAACCCCGGGCATACGCAATTGACCCTGATCCCGTAAGGCGCGTAGTCAAGGGCCATCTGGCGCGTGAGCGCCAGCACCGCCCCCTTCGAGGCACAGTAGACGGCATCTTGCGCGAAGCCGACCCAGCCCGCCACCGAGCCGACGTTGATGATGGAACCCGATTGCTGCTTGACCATGTGCGGGACCGCACTCCGGCAGGTGAGGAATATCCCCCTCAGATTGGTGTCCAGGACGGTGTCATACTCTTCGTCGGTCGTTTCATGGGCTGCGCGCACCAGGCCGATACCTGCGTTGTTGCAGAGGATGTCGATCGATCCGTACGCGTCGACAGCCGTGCGGACAACCGTCTCAACCGCCGCTGGGCTCCGGATATCGGCCGGCTCAAAGCCGACGCGTCCGGGAAAGCGCCGGTCCAGCTCGGCCCGCGCGCTCACGCCCTCCGGAGCCGATCGCTGAGTCATCATGACGTTGGCCCCCTCCTCGAGGAGGCGCTCAACGATCGCCCGACCGATCCCGCGTCCCGCCCCCGTGACCACCGCAGTGCGCCCCGCCAACCGAGCAGTCACGGCTGTGCCGGGACCTCCATGCGATCAGGCACCGACGGATGGTGGACGTAGGATGATTTTCGTGACGTCGGAGAGCCGCTCCGTCAGAGCTTGGAAAGCGGCTTGTCCTTGATCGAGCGCGAGTTCCGTAATCCACGGCTCATACGGGATCATCCCGCGGCGCAGGAGTTCCATCGCCACGTCGAAGTCACTCTGGGTGTAGGCGTACGAGCATTGCATTCGCAGCTCCTTCGCGATCGCGTCGTTGATGGGGAGCGCGCTGTCCGCCGTGTGAAGGCCGACCAGCACCACGCACCCGCCGGCCGGGCAGTGGGAGATCGCCGCGCGCCGCGACTCGGTCGCGCCCACGGCATCCACCACGTGATCGCAGGCGATCTGCGCCGCTGCCGCCTCGTCCGGCGCGAACGCCTGATGCGCGCCCGCGGCGAGCGCCAACGCGCGCCGGTTGCTCACGGGATCGATGACCGTGATCGACGCGGCCCCGGCCACCCCCAGCATCGCCACCACGCACAATCCGATCGGGCCGGCGCCCAGCACGAGCACGCGCTGGCCGATGACCGCGGGAAGCAGCCGGGCGACGTGGACCGCGTTGGCCAGGGGTTCGGCCAGGCTTCCGGCGACCTCGTCGAGCTCCCCAAGGGGATGGAGGGCTGCGGCCGAGATCGCGACCTCCTCGGCGAACCCACCATCGAGGTGCAACCCCAGGAGCGTTCGGTCCGGACAGGCGTTCGCTCGTCCGGCGAGACACATCCGGCACTGGCCACAGGCGACCAGCGGATTGACGGCCACGCGACGGCCGAGCAGGGCGTCGGTCACCCCCTCGCCGACGGCGACGACCGTGCCCGCGACCTCGTGCCCGAAGACTCGTCCCGGGGGGCGGCGCCCGCTGGCGCCGGTGAAGCTGGTCAGCTCCGAGCCGCAGATGCCGGCGGCGGCGACCGCCACCACGACCTCGCCCTCGCCGGCGATCGGTCGAGGGCGACGCTCCACCGCCATCTGGCCCGGACCGTGAAAAACGAGAGCTGCCATTGTCCCCAACACAACAACACAGATGATAACCTACAGAGATGCTAAGTCAACCGAGGTTCGCAGTGGGTTCATGGCGCCCTGGTCGCCCATAAACTCTGATGCTAAGATGATCTCTCCCACGGTTCCTCGGCTATGAGCTCCACACCACCCACGACCGCCCCCGCCGATGAGCTCCGCGAGTCCCGCCTGCACGAGCGGGCCGCGATCGTGCTCGCCGCTGACGTGATTGCCGGCCGGCTCGAGCCCGGCGAGCCGTTCCCTTCCAGCGAGGAGATCGTCGGGCGCTTCGGCTTCAGCCGCACGGTGGCGCGCGAGGCGCTCCAGACACTCTCGATGCTGGGCGTGGTGCGGGTCCAGCACGGCAAGCGCACCGAGGTGAGGCCGCCCGAGGACTGGAATGTGCTCACGCCGGTGATGCAGGAGGCGTTCCGGCGCGAGAATCGGCTCGAGCCGATCTGGCGAGACCTGTATGAGTTTCGGAAGCTGATCGAGCCGCAGGCGGCCGCCTGGATGGCGACCCGTGGGTCCGATCGCGACGTTGCGCAATTGGCCGCCATTGCCGCGGAGATGCGCGTCCTGTCAGAGGACGCCGGCAACGCCCGGCGCGTGCTCGCGGCAGATCGCACCTTTCACGAGCTGATCGCGCAGGGCGCCAGCAACCGCGTACTCGCCGTGATCAGCCGGAGCTTCTGGGACGCCGTCTCGGTGATATGGCTCGAGTCGCACCTGACCGCGGACGAGTTGGCCAAGGTGGCGGCTCAGCATCAGCGCATCGCCGACACGATCGCGAGCCGCGAGCCCGAGGCGGCGGCCGCGGCGATGGAGGAGCACCTCCTCGCCGCCTCGCGCATGGACGTCGGCCAGTTCGGCTCCGGCGCCCAGGACGAAATCTGAGTGGACGTGCACGTCGGCATCGATACCGGGGGCACGTTCACCGACCTCATCGCCCTTGATCTCGAGAGCGGCCGGTTCACCGCGCTCAAGACCTCGTCGCGCCCCGACGCTCCGGGCCGCGCCATCGTCACGGCGCTCAGCGAGGGCGAGATCCCGGGCGACGCGGTGCAGCGGTTCACTCACGGAACGACCGTGGGCACGAATGCCCTGATCGAGCGGACCGGCTGCAAGGTCGGTCTGCTCGCGACCAGAGGATTCGAGGACACCCCGTACATCCAGAGGATCAACCGCCGCGTCCTGTACGACTTGAGTTGGACCAAGCCGGAGCCGCTGGTGGCGGGTCGGCGGCTCTGCCTCGGCGTGGATGAGCGGCTGACCGCGTCGGGCGACGTGGTCCGAGAGATCGACGAGGCGGAGGTCCGCGCGCTCTGCTCCGAGCTCCGATCGCGTGGAGCCGAGGCGGTGGCCGTCTGCCTGCTGTTCGCCTACGTCAACACGGCGCACGAGCAGACGGTCAGGCGCGTCCTCTCCGAAGAGCTCGGCGACATCCCCGTATCGGTGTCGCATGAGGTTGCCCCGATCTGGCGGGAGTACGAACGCACCAACACCACCATCGCCGACGCCTATCTCAAGCCGCTGCTGCGTCGTTACGTGGGCAGCCTTGACACTGAGCTGCGTGCCGCCGGGATGCACCGGAGCTGGACGATCATGAAGTCCAACGGCGGCGCGATGCTGGCCAGCGCAGCCGCTGATGCGCCCGTACAGACGATCATGTCGGGCCCGGCCGGAGGCATGATCGCCGCGGAACGGATCGCCACGGCCGAAGGCATCGTCAACGTGCTCACGCTCGACATGGGCGGCACGAGCGCCGATGTCGGCCTGATTGTCGACGGCCAGCAGCGACACACCACCGAGTACGAGATCGAATGGGGACTCCCGGCCGCCATCCCGGTGATCGACGTCAAGTCGATCGGCGCCGGAGGCGGTTCGATCGCCTGGGCGGACCGTGGCGGATTCCTGCGCGTCGGTCCCAACAGTGCCGGTGCGCAACCCGGCCCGGCGTGCTACGGCCGGGGCGGCACCCAACCCACGGTCACCGACGCCAACCTGATTCTCGGCCGGCTCGACCCCGGGTATTTCCTGGGCGGCCGCATGGGTCTCGACGGTGACCGTGCCGCGACCGCGCTCGAGGAGCTCGGATCCACGCTGTCGATGGACACGATCGAACTGGCGTCCGCGATCGTCGAGATCGCCGACGAGAACATGGCCAATGCGATCAAGATGGTGTCGCTCGAGCGCGGGCACGATCCGCGCCGGTTCTCGTTGCTCGCCTTCGGCGGCGCCGGCCCGCTCCACGCGGCCGCGGTGGCTCGCTCGCTCGGCATTCCCGAGGTGGTGATCCCCCCCTTCCCGGGCGTCTTCTCCGCGGTTGGCCTGCTGCTCGCCGACCTTCGCGTGGACAAGGTGTGGACCCAGGGGTTCCGCTCCTCCGATGTCGACGCGGCCGAGGTGCAGCGGCAGTTCGACCGCATCACCGCGCGCGCCGTGGGCGAGCTGCGTCAGGAGGGCTTTGATGGCAGCCCGGAGCTCCAGCGCGCCATCAACATGCGCTACCTCGGCCAGAACTATGAGCACGAGGTGGAACTGCCCGAGTCCGAGATCTCAGACGCCGCGCTGGAGCGAGCCTTTCGCCGGTTCGACGCGATTCACCGTGAGCGCTACGGGTACGAGATCGATGGCGAGACGATCGAGTTGGTGAGCTTCAAGGTGACCGCTGTCGGCCGGCGGCCTCGCGTGGACCTCCATGAGCCATCGGCCCCGTCCGGCGCCGTGCAGCGGGCGACCCGCGATGTGTATTTCAGGGGGCATGGATGGGTCCCGACTGCCGTGCTGCACCGCGCATCGATGGCGGCCATGGTCCCCGCCGCCGGCCCGTGCCTGGTCCAGGAGGACGGCTCGACCACTCTTGTCCCGCCCGGGATGACGGTGCGCAAGTCCGCGCTCGGGAGCCTCGTCCTCGCCGAGGGAGGGACCGATGAGCCATAAGGTCTCCATCGACCCAGTCACGCTGACGGTGATCGACAACTACCTGACCAGCACCTGCCGCGACATGGGGGTCACGATGATGACCACCGCGTACTCGCCGATCTTCAACGAGTCGCTGGACTTCTCGTGCGTGATCTTCAACCCGCGCGGCGAGATGCTCGCCCAGGCGGAGTTCTGTCCATCGCAGATAGGGACGATCAAGTTCACCGTTGAGTGGACGATCGCCGAGCTCGGGGCTGATGCGTTTGACGAGGGCGACGTGGTCATCCACAACGATCCGTACCGGGGATCTGGCCACGTCCCGGAGCACATGTTGCTGGCTCCGGTCTTCTGGGAGGGACAGCTGGTTGCCTTCGTCGCCAATGTCGCGCACATGTCCGAGGTTGGGGCGAAGACACCCGGGGGCCTTTCCGGTGACGCGACCGAGGTGTTCCAGGAGGGCCTGCTCATTCCGCCGGTCAGGATCAAACGCCGTGGCGAGGACGTGCCCGACATCTGGAACATGATCCTCTCCAACCATCGGACCCCCCGAGTCACCTACGGTGACTTCCGCGCGATGATGGGCTCACTCGACATGGCCCAGCATCGCCTGCACAAGCTCATCGAGCAGCACGGTCTGGAGTTGTTCCAGGACGCCGGCGATGAGCTCATCGCCATCGCGGAGCGTCGTATGCGGGCCGAGATCGAGCAGATCCCCGACGGTGTCTACACCTTCGAGGACGTGATCGAGGACGACGGAATCGGCACCGATTCGTACCCCATGAAGCTCCGGCTCATGATCGACGGTGGGGAGGTCGTCGCGGACTTCACCGGCTCCGCGTCTCAGGCGGTGGGTCCCGTGAACGCGATCTACGCCGTCACCGCATCCGCGATCTACAACGCCTTCCTCCATCTGACCGATCGCACCATCCCTCGGAACGAGGGCTGCTACCGGCCATTCACGATCATCGCGCCTCGTGGCACGATCGTGAACTGTGACTTCCCGGCCCCGGTTGCCGGCGGAAACACCGAGACCAGCCCGCGCATCACCGACATGGTGTTCGGGGCCCTGGCGCAGGCCATTCCCGATCGCGTCGTCGCGTCGTGTGGCGGGACGTCATCGCCGTTTCTGTTCGGAGGCCGAGACCCGCGCACCGGCGGTCTTTACGCGCACTTTCACTTTGAAGGCGTCGGTTGGGGCGGGCGGCCGGATGCCGACGGCAACAACATGGTGGTGACGATCAACGGCAATTGCCGCAACACGCCCGTGGAGGTATTCGAAACCCGCTACCCGGCGTTCCGGATCGAGTCCTACCGGCTGGCCGCTGACTCGGGCGGACCCGGGAGGTTCCGGGGCGGACTCGGCGGCGAGCGCATCTTCACGGTGACCGTCCCCGAGGTGACCGTCAGCGCGCTGCTGAACCGGATGCACACCTCACCCTGGGGGACGCTCGGCGGGGGCGAGGGGGCGGTGGGCGGCCTGTGGGTACGACGGTCTGGCCAGCCGGAGTGGCGCACCTTCGTCGAGGAGTTCGGGACCATGTCGCCGTCGAAATTCTCGGGCGTCACCCTGCGGGACGGAGACCAGGTGCGGATCGTGATGCCGGGCGGGGGTGGATACGGTGACCCGCGCGAGCGCGACCCCGCGCGTGTGAGACGGGATATCGAGGAGGGGTTCATCAGCCCCGAGGGCGCGGTCACGGACTACGGCTACGACGAAGCGGAGGACTAGGTGGGCGAATGGCGAGATAGCCGCATGGGATATCTGGAGCCCTACCGCGTGGTGTGCGAGCTTTGTGGCCAGCTCGTACCGGGCCGGTACTGGCTGGACACGATCGCGAGCCGCGACCGGATCTTCTGCAGCCCTGACCACGCCGCTCGCTACGAGACGTACTGGCTGCCCCTCTACGGAAGCGCGGAGTCGCGATGATGAAGCCACTGCACACCAACGACGCCCCGGCCCCCTCCGGTGGCTACTCACAGGGGATCCTGTCCGGCGGCTTTGCCTTCATCTCCGGTCAGGGCCCGTTCGCACCCGACGGCTCTCTGGTCGCCGGTTCCATCGAGCGCCAGGTGAGACAGGTGTTCGCGAACCTGGAGGCCATCGCGCAAGCCGCCGGCGGCAGCCTCGGTCAGGCGGTGCGAGTCGGCGTCTATCTCAGCGACCTCGACCAGTTCGACGAGATGGACCGGGTGTATCGAGAGATCTTCGCTGAGCCGAGACCCGCACGCACCACCATCCAAACCGCACTGGTGGGGTTTGACGTGGAGGCGGACGTGGTGATCGCGGTTGGCCAATAGCACCGGCCCTCCGGGCGGCGCCGACACCCCCTATGCGAGCGTCGACCTGGATGCGGTCGACCGCAACATCGGGCGGATGCAGGACTACTGCGACCGCCACGGTCTCGCGTTCAGGCCGCACATCAAGACCCACAAGCTGCCCGCAGTGGCGTACGCCCAGATTCGGGCCGGCGCGGTCGGCATCACCTGCCAGAAGCTCAGCGAGGCGGCCACGATGGTGTCCGCCGGGATCGAGGACGTCCTGATCACGTATCCGCTGGTCGGGGAGGCCAAGCTCGAGCGACTTCGGGGCCTCGCCCGGGCGGCTCGGCTCTCGGTCGGTGCGGACTCGGCGATCGTCGCCCAGGGGATCTCGGCGGCCATGGCTGGAGAGGAGGGGGAGATCGATTTCCTGGTCGAGTGCGATACCGGGTTGGGGCGCACCGGAGTCCAGACGCCCCGCGATGCCGCGGAGCTGGCGCTCCTGGTCGATCAACTGCCGGGGCTGCGGTTCGCCGGCTTGATGACGTACCCGTCGGGACAGGACACGCCGGCCTTCTTTCAGTCCGCACGCGCCGCGATCGAAGCGGTCGGACTGCGCGTGTCGCGCTTCAGTGGGGGCGGCACGGAACACGCCTACTCAACTCATGAGTCCCCCATCTACACGGAGCTGCGTGCTGGGACCTATGTCTACGGCGACCGGGCCTGCGTCGCCAACGGCACGGTTGCAGAGGGTGACTGCGCGCTTCGCGTTCACGCCACCGTGGTCAGCCGACCGACCCCGCAGCGCGCGATTCTCGACGCAGGCTCGAAGTCGCTGACCACCGATCCGGTGGAGGCTCCTGGGGTCACCGGCTACGGCCTGCTGGTCGGGCGCCCGGAGGCGGAGATCGACGAGCTCTACGAGGAGCACGCCCGGGTGCTCCTGTCCGCGCAGGCGCCACCGCTGGCGGTCGGCGACACCGTGACGATCGTGCCCAACCACGCCTGCGGCACGACGAACATGCAGAACGAGGTCCTCGCCCATCGCAGCGGGCGGCCCATCGGCTGGTGGCCCATTCCCTCGCGCGGAGCCGTCCGCTGAGCGCACAACCGGCCCCCGGACGACGAACCGCCGTCGATTGAGCGTGGAGCGCCGGTCAGCAGTCGAGGACCACCTCGATGTCGAGCAGCCGGCAGAGATGGACCAGTTCCTCGCTCCACTCGCCGTACGCCGCCGCGAAGTGCTGGGACAGCACGTGGTCAAGGACGCGGCGCACCCCGCCGTCGGGCGTGAAGCAGACGCTCGGCCACGATGGGAGGGTCGTCCCCATCTCCACCCAGGACGGCGGGGAGTCGGCCTGGCCCGGGACGATGTGCATGCGGTACCCGACCGCGGTCTCGGCGAGGCAGGCCAGGGTCATCCGGCCGGTGCGCATTCGCGAGCCGTGGGCGATGCCGGGCGAGAGGACGTCGGTCTGCTTGATCACGATCGGGCCGTCGATGAGCTGGTGGGGGACGAAGCCGTCGACGCCGAGCAGGATCCAGTCAGGATGGTGCTCGTAGTGCTCCAGGAACGTGACCGGCGCGCCGCTGATCCATTTGAGCGCGAGCTCCGCGACAAGATTGCCGATGTCGTTCTCGTCGACGTACGGGTAGCCGGCGGTCGCGACGAGCGACGAAGGGATGCTGTGGAGCACGCCCAGCACTGAAGAGACTCCCTCCACCGTCTTGTAGGACATCGCGTCAAACGCCCGCTCGCGGCAGATGTCGACGGTCGCCAGATACAACCGGAACGTCTGCTCGAGGACGTCGTCAGCGGGCCGTCCGTCTGCCCACGTCCACCCCGCCGTCTCGCGCTGGAGCTCGCCCGCGACCTCGGGTGCGGGAATCGACTCCATTCGGCGTTGAACCTCGAGCAGGTCCACGGCCTCGACCTCGGGCCCAACCTGTCCGCGCAGCTGGGCGACATCGCAAGCGGTCGTGTACAGGCCCATGTCGTTGAAGCCGACCAGGCCGATCCGCGCCCGGCGAAGTCGACGGGCCGCGCGGGCAGCTCGCGCGAACCGGACCACCCCGCTGACATCCATGGGCGTGTCCGGCGCGTTGAAGAGGTAGGTGAAGCGCACGCCCCACCGCTCCAGCGGGAACCGCAGGGCGGTCGACCCCGCCCCGGCTGCCGGCGAGACGAGGGTCCCGTTCTCAGTGAAGCCGCCATAGCTGTAGAGGACGATCGGCCGGTCGCGGAACGCCATCAGCACGCGGGTGGCGGCCCGATACTCGACCCAGTTGACGACGTTGGCGATGAGCACGTCCCAACTCCCCGTGCCAAGCTCGGCCACGGCCCGCTCGACGTGCTCAGGCGCATAGACCGGATCGGTGCGCTGCAGCTCGATCCCTGCCTGCGTGAGCTCGCGCTCCGCGCGCTCTGTCAGCTCGGTCAGCCGCGCTGGATCGTAAAACGGCGAGCCGAAGGCGACGTAGCCGGCCCGCAGCGGGTCGACGCCTGTTTGTTGATCGTTCAAGTCGACGGCACTGTATACGTCACACGTCGGCGGACCGCTCGAGGACGACGAGGCTGTCGACCTCGGCGCCGACGCGCCAGCCGGCCGGCATCTCGGAGCGCAGCGCGTCGACGACCTGCGTTGGCCCGGGACTGCTGCTGCCCTCGTGGCGGCCGAAGCGCGCGTCGTGAAACGCCACGGCGCCGCCGGCGCGGACGTGTGGGTGCCAGACGCGCCAATCCTCGCCGCAGCCCTGTGGACTGTGGTCCCCGTCGATGAACACGAGATCGGGATGCGGGCCGGCCCAGGTGCCCCCGACGTCCTGGCTGCGGGCGACGTGCCAGTGGATCCGCGGACCGCCGCGCGCATAGCGCCGCACCGCGCGCCGGGTGGCGAACGGGGTGCCATGCCAGCCGGCGCGCATCGCCGCTCCGGTCTCGTCGGTGAACGGGTCGACGAGATGCAGCTCGGCATCGGGCCCCAGGACGTCGCAGAACACGACGGCGGAGGACCCTTCGTAGACGCCGAGCTCGACGACGCAGCGCGCGCCGGCGGCGTAACGGCGCAGGGTGTCGGCCTCCGCGCGGGTGTGCATTGGCCGAGGCGGAATCAGCCCGGCGGCGAGCGCCGCGGCACGCACGCCGGGATGGTCCTTGATCGCCGTGGGCGTGCGTGAGCGAAGGACGGTCGGTAGCGGGCTCACCGATGAGCATCGTAGGCGTCCGGCGGAGCGTCGGCGACGCGCATCGCCGGCTCGCCGCCATGGCGTCCGGTTCCCGGTGCTCCCGACGCTACCGGAGGTGGGAGTGGCCGCCGCCCGGCCCGGAGAACGGCGGGGACCCAACGGGCCCGGGCGCGCCGCTCGGCCGCCATCCGGGGCCGCCGACGGGCGGAACTCCCGAGGGCGGATGTGGCGAACCCCAGCCATGACCGGCAGGCGCGGGGGCACTGACCGCCGGCGCCGGGCCGTGCGCTGACGGCAGCGGGCACGGGTGGCGGGGGCCGGGTTGCGCGGAGATGCCCGAGTGAGGAACCGATGCGGCGACCGTGCTCACCGCCGCGGCGACCTGGGAGACGGCGGACGCCACCTTGGTGCGGATGACCGACACGGGGTCGGTGCGCACGGGATGCGCGACCGGGACCGGCGTCGTCACCACCGGCGTCGTCACCACCGGCGTCGGAGCCGCGACGACCGGAGTGGGCGTCGCGGCCGGCGCGGACGTGCTGGCCACCGGCACGGGCAGGGGGGTGGTCGGGGTGGTCTTGGTGTGGGCGCGGTGGCGCGAGCCCGACCCGCGGGATGTCCCCGTCAGGCTGCGGGAGCTCCGACGCCGGGCGTGGGGCCCCGCGGCGCGTCGGTCCCGGGTGACGCGACGCGAACCCGCCGGGAGCGTGACGTGGGTGTCGGCCGTGTCGATGAGGCGAACGCGAGCCCCCGGCGTGCCGGCTGCGGATCGGACATCGCCGTGGCGGTGGGCGCTGCGCGCGACGATCGTCTGGACCGCCGGGGGCTTGTGTGAGCCGAGCTGTGGCCAGCCTTTGAAAGCGACCAGCGCACCGGCGATCGTGAACAGGATCGCAGCGCCGAGGATGAGCGAACCCGCGGTCCCGAGACCCGCGAGGTAGGCGCGGCTTGCTCGCACCTCTTGATTATCGGCGGCCTGACCCAGATCTTGACCCGAGACGGCGAGCGGGGATGCCCCCGGAACGTCTCAGGCCGTTACGGCTGCCGCCATCGGAGCGTGTGCGCTCAGCGGACCGCCCCGGGCGGAGCACGTCGGATTGACAAGCGGAGGTGTCCTCCGCTAATATTTCCGGAGGCACCCTCCGCCTACGATCATGGCCCTCCGCGACGTCTTCTCGCCGACCCCGGCGAATCGACGGCCGCGGCGCCGAGCCGGGCCCACGATCGCGCTGTCCCTTCTTCGAAAGAGTCCTATGAACACAGTCCACACCAACTCAGGCACCGCACCGGTCGCGCGGCCCCGCGCCGACCGGGTCAGCGACGGCGTCATCGCCGGCTACATCCACGCGCTCGCGCGACCGCAGCCGACGCCTGACCGGGCCATGCCCCGTCTCCATCGTTCACCAGCGCTGGACCAACGGGCCGACCTCCGCGCTGCCGGCGTTCGCCGACGCTGCGATTCGCCGGCCCGCGCGCGTCGTCGCGAGCGCGATGCCCGCGCCGCGGGTCAGCGCCGCGCGGATCCCGAGACGTCGAGCGGCTGGCAGGACGGAGCTTGGGCGCGGACGCCGGCGATGATCGCGTCGAGTCCGCGCGCGAGGTAGGCCTCAGGGGATTCGCAGTCGGTGAGGTAGGCAGCGGACGCGACGATGTGCGGGTAGCGGTCGGGGGGGAGTGAGGCCAGCGCGATGCGCTTGCGACGTTGCACCTCGGCGCGTTCGTCCTGCCCGGGGATCTCGATCCCGGCCTGCGTGGTGACGAGCATCACGGCGCTGGAGAGGACGAAGCGGCCGAGGTCTGCCGCTTGCGCCGGGTCAAACCCCTGCCGGGCAAGAAATCCCAGGGTCAGCTCGGTCACGTCGCGCCCCGCTTCGCACTCGATGACTCGCGTGGGGACGAGCTCGGCCACCGCGGGATTGGGCCGCATCGCGTCAACGAGAGCGATCAGCGTGAGGCGGAGTTGACCCCAGCCATCGTCGTCAGAGCTCGATAGCTGGTCAAGCGATGAGCTCAGGGCGTCGGCGGCCTGCATCCAGAGGCGGTCGGCGAGGGCGGCCAGGAGCGCCTCCTTATCAGCGAAATGCCAGTAGAGGGCCATCGGGGTGACCGCGAACTGGTCCGCGAGGCGCCGGAAGCTGACGGAGTCAAGCCCCTCCTCGTCGGCCAGGCGCAACGCGGTGTCGATCACGGCCTCGCGGTCGAGCTTGCTGTTCGTCTTTCGGCCGGTTTTGGGGCTCACGCTTGACAACTATACACCGTACAGTACTATACGACGTACATCTACGGCACATAGGTGTGTCGAAGGGTCAAAACCGAAAGGCAGCATGAGCACTCAAGCCCTCACTCTTCCCGCTGGCGCCTCTCGGGCGGTTCCCCGTCTGAGCGGACGGCGCTGGACGCTGATCGCGGTCGCTCTGGCCACGTTCATGACCTACCTGGACAACAACATCATCAACGTCGCCATCCCGACCATCGAACACAGCCTGCATCTCACCCAGTCAGGCGTCGAATGGGTGGTCAGTGCCTACATCCTGATGTTCGCGGGGCTGCTGCTCGCGGGTGGCCGGCTGGCCGACGTGTTCGGCCAAAAGCGCCTGTTCATAACCGGCCTATCGATCTTCACCGGCGCGTCGCTGCTGGCCGGATTCGTCGGACAGGTCGATCTCCTGATTGCCAGCCGCGCCTTGCAGGGCATCGGCGCCGCGCTGGTCACACCCACCACCCTCGCGATCCTGTCGTCCACCTATCCTAAGCCGGCCGAGCGAGCCCGGGCGGTCGGTGCCTGGAGCGCCGCCGGCGCGGTCGCGCTCGCCGTCGGACCGCTGTTGGGCGGGATCCTCTCCCAGCACGTCAACTGGCATTGGATCTTCTTCATCAACGTTCCGGTCGGGATCCTCACCCTGTGGCTCGGCGCCCGCGCCATCCCCGCGGTTGACCAACCCGCTCACCGACGCATCGACACACAGGGGATCGCCGCCTCCGCCGCCGCCCTGCTGACGCTCACCTACGCCCTGATCCAGGGCCCCCAGATCGGCTGGAACTCCCCGACCATCATCGCCGCGCTGGCCGCCACCGTGATCGCCGCGATCACCTTCGTCACCGTCGAGCGCCGCGCCCAGGATCCGATGCTCGACCTCTCCCTCTTTGCCAACCGCACCTTCACTGGCGCCACGATCGCGCTCATGCTGTGGGCGTTCGGCCTGTTCGGCATCTACTTCTTCACCTCCCTCTATCTCCAGCAGGTCCTCCGGTTCTCCGCCACCACCGCCGGCCTGGCGTTCGTCCCCATGGCGGTCCTGATGATCATCGGCGCCGCCATCTCTGACCGCGTCGCCGCCCGCCTCGGCGCCCACCGCACCGTCGCCACCGCCATGGTCCTGATGGGCGCCGGCATCTTCTCGATCAGTCTGCTCGGCGCCCACGCCACGTTCGTCGACCTCATGCCCGGAATGGCGGTCATCGGCATCGGCGGCGGGCTGACCATCCCCCTGACGTCCACCATCCTCGACAGCATGCCCACCGAACGAGCCGGAGTCGCCTCCGGCGTGTTCAACGCCTCCCGAGAGGTCGCCGGCCTCCTCGGCATCACCATCATCGGCGTCATCCTCCGCGCCCGCCAGACCGCCGAAATCCACGCCGGTCACCCCGCCATCTCCGCGTTCCTCAGCGGCTACCGCCTCGGACTGATCGTCGCTGGAATCCTCGTCTGCACCGGCGGGATCGCTGCCTGGCTCGCGCTGCGAAACGTTCCCTCCGCGCAGAAAACCACCAACGAGCCGCGCGGGCTCTCGATCAGCGACCAACCCATCTAGTGGCCCCCGGAGCTCGCCCTTTCCGGCGCCACGTTCCGGTCGGAACGGCTAGCGATGGGGCCGCAGGAGCGGAGGCGTGTGACGTGGGGTGGTGTCAGACCAGGAGCTCCAGTCGCTGCGCGGTGCGTCCGTCATCCGGCCGATGACGGCCAGCAGCGGCTCATAGCGGGCGCGGGTGGATCGAAACTCCGACCAGGAGCGAGGACGATCGTCGCGGATCGGGACACCGAGGTCGCGAAGCTCGCCGCACGCCTCGTCGAACCGCTGCCTGGGGAGCGTGATGTCCGCGTCGGGCTCCGGTGGATGATGAGGGATCCCAAGAAAGTCAGCGATCGAGATCAGCGCGTGGACCCCGGCGTGAAGGCAGAGCTCGCTGCGGGCCTGGCGCGGCACATCGCAGACCGTCGTGAACAACGCCGCTCCGTCGAGTACGGCCTCGCTGGCCAGCACCCAGTGGTTGCTCGGATGGGGCGAGCGAAAGAACGCCAGCTGCGGGAACGTCGTGTGTGATTCACCGATGTCGATGAACCAGTCCTCCCAGCCGTCCCACACCTCGTCCAGCTGTTCGAAGCGGCCCAGTCGCCAGCTGCTCGACAGCAGCGCGGGACCGGTCGGTGGGCCCTCGGTCCGGACGCTGAGTTTGGTGATCCGCGCTTCGCGTCGCGAGAACGCGGCGTACACCGTCGGGATGTAGGCGATCACGAGCGCGAGCAGAGTCAGGCCGACGCCGGCGGCCGTAAACGCGGCCAGCTGTCGCACGAGCCCCCGCGGCGCATCGAAGCCCAACGTGAGCATCGACGACCCCGACTGCTCCAGCGCCCGGCCGACGGTCGTGCCATCGATCGTCGACGACGACAACGACCAGAAGATCACCGCGAACAACGCCCAGATCAACGACGCCCACACGAGCAGCTGAGCGAACAGGCCGAAGGGAGCCTGCAAGGCGAATACGCGGTCGCGGGTGGAGTAGTCCGACCGGCCGGTCAATCGCAGCCGCAGCCGCAACAGCGAGCGGACGAGCAGAAAGGCGACACGCGCCAACCGTGCCGGAACACCCCGCGGAAGCACCACGGTGCGCAGCACCGAACCCAATACGGCCACGACAGCGGCGACCGCGAGCAGCCCCACGACGATGCGGACCACGATCACGGTGTGGGCGCCTGGCTTCGGCGACAGTGGCCCGCCACGCGCCGGACCCTATCGCCTCGCTGCGATGCAATCTACGGTCTGGCCTCGAGCCGTTGCTTGAGTCGCCGCATGTTGTCCGGCATCTCGCCGGCGGCCTGGCGACGGACGATGAGTGCAACCAGGAGCCTTCCGATCCCGTGGCCGGTGAAGTCCACCTCGATCGTCAGCCGTGACCGTGATCCACCGGCGAGCGGCTCGACCTTGACCGCGACGATGGCCCTGATCGGACCGTCGATGCCGCGGTCGGCCCACCGTTGCGGTGGGGCGTATTCGGTGATCTGGGTGGTCACCTCGCGCTCACGGCCCCCGATCCTCCGGACGGTCGTGCACCTGGAGCCGACGCGGGTCGTGGGCCCGTCCATGTGGCCGCTCACGACGCCCTGCTGCCACTCGGGGAAGGTGCTGGGATCTGTCACGTAGGCGAAGACCTCCTCCTCCGGTCGCTCGATCTCGGCGGTGGCGATGATCGGCGCCATCAGCTCTCCCCTGAAACGCTCAGCGCCGGCCTCTTGGTTGTTGCCCTCACAGGCATCCTCCCTCCGGGTCGTGGTGTGGCGGCGTCGCCGGCCCGCGCCGCTGGAGGCTTGCATCTGGACCGACGTGTCCCGGGCGAACGACGTGTCTGGAACTATGACCGATGGACACGCAAGAACGTGACACGCGACCGGCCAGGAAGATCACGGGTGGCGTCACCCTCGGTCGGCTCTAGCATCCGACGCGATGCAGCGCCGATGAGCTCCCCAACGCCACCCCGTCCCGACGACAGCGGCTGGGCCGCCGACTACGCCAACAACAACGGCGCCTCCGCCACCGGCCCGAGCGAAAGCATCCAGCGACTGGTCGTTCTCGGCTACATCACCGCGGTCGCAATGCCGCCCGTCGGATTCATCCTGGGGCTCCTGTTGGCGATCCGCCTGACCACCCCCAACTCCAAGCGCGGGATCTGGATCATCGCGGTCAGCGTCATCGCCGCGATCGCGTGGACCCTGGCCCTGGTGACCGGCCTCCTGAACCCCAACAGCAACACCTCGAACTGATCCCGGCCGGGGTCCGGACGAGCCTGCGCGCTCGCATGATCCGATCTGTCAGTATCGGCAGGCCTTGCCACTGTTCGGAAAACGCGCGACGCCGCTCAGCGATGAGGAACGTCAGGCAGCCAGCGTCGATCTCGAGCGCATCGGGCGTGGTGGTATCCCGCTCGGGGCCGAGGAGCGTCTGAAGCGGATCGCCGCGGGGGAGTCGGCCGTCTTCACCAGCGATCTGAGCGCGAAGGAGTACGCGGTGGCTCAGACCTCCGGCCTGACTCCGATCGCGCAGATCATGGGTTCCTCGGTGGTCCAGCATGGGTGGCAGAACTACGGCTGGTCCAGTTATCAGGGGGGGATCGCGGAGATGCGGTCCTTCGCCGCGCCGTGGAACCTCTCGCGCGAGCGCTCTTTCGACCGTCTGCGCCAGGAGGCGCAGTTCGCCGGCGCTGACGCGGTCATCGGCATCGAGATGAACACCCAGCCGTTCATGGGGGACCCGGGCAACGTCGAGTTCGTCGTGTTCGGCACGGCGGTTCGTGAGAACACGCCCGGGCCACGTACCGGTTCGGCTCCGCGCATGTGCGCGCTGTCAGGTCAGGACGTCGCGATCCTTCGCCGCATCGGCGCCGAGACCATCGGCGTGATCGGCCACACCTCCGTGGTGAGCGTGGCGCTCAGCGGGGCCGCCAACCAGATGATGAGCTCCTGGTGGGGCAATCTGGAGCTGGTCGAGGTCACCCAGGGCGTCTATGCGGCGCGCCAGCTCGCGATGGACGAGGTGAGCCGTCAGGCTGCCGCCGCCGGCGCCAACGAGATGGTCATCTCGAACCTGACACACCGGATCGATCATCAGGAGTACGACCGCGCCGGCTACCGGCAGCACATCTTCATCGTTTCCATGCACGTGCTCGGCACCGCCATCGCCCTCGGTGCGCACGCGCCCCACCCTGCCCCGCTCGGCGTGCCCGTCATGTCGATCAACCTCGGTGGCTGACTCCAGGAGAGCATTGATGTCGACCTACGACCCAACCAGTACCGAAGGCCTCGCCGAGCACGCCAGCGAGCGTCTGAAGATGAACGCCCGCGGGCTGTTCACGTCCGACCTGTCCGTGAACGAGTACCTGTGCGTGGAGAAGGCGGACTTCGAGCCGGTCGGCCTGGTGGTCGGATCGAGCATCTACCACATCGGCTATCAGCAGTCGAACTGGAAGGCGAGCCAGGAGATGGGCGTCCTGACCCAGGCGATGTACTCGGCGCGAGAGCTCGCGATGACGCGCATGGAGGAGGAGGCCGATCAGTTGGGCGCCGACGGCATCGTCGGCGTCCGCCTCGACGTGGGACGCTACGAGTGGGGGGCGGACATGGCGGAGTTCATCGCCATCGGCACCGCGATCAAGCACAAGGGCGGGAAGGTCCACCGCGCGCCCAACGGGCGTCCGTTCACCAGTGACCTGTCGGGTCAGGCCTTCTGGACGCTGATGCAGACCGGCAAGCGGCCGGTGGGCCTGGTCATGGGGAACTGCGTCTACCACGTCGCCCACCGCGGCATGATGCAGTCGATGCGGCAGACCGGTCAGAACGTCGAGCTCGAGCAGTACACGCAAGCCCTGTATGACGCCCGCGAGCTCGCGATGGAGCGCATGCAGAAGGAGGCCGAGGACATCGGCGACGGCGTGCTGGGCATCGTGGAGGTGAAGCTGCGCGAGAACAACCATGGCTGGGGCAGCCACGTCATCGAGTTCTTCGCCCTCGGCACCGCGGTGGTTCCCAACGAGCACGCCGATCCGGGGCAGCAGTTGCCGGACATCACCCCGGTCATCGACATCAACGACTGACGGGGTCCGATGAACACGGATCCCGAGGCTGGGTCCGCCTGACCTTCAGCGGAAATCGCCCGGCAGCCGTCCGGGTCCTAGGAGGGCCGGATCCCGCCGTCGACCAGGATTGACTGGTTGGTGAGATACGGGTTAGAGACGATCGCTGCGATCAGGTCGGCCACCTCCTCGGGGCGGCCGAGCCGCCCGACCGGGATCCGACCCGCGAGCTCGTCGAGCGCCCGCTCGTCCGTGGGCATCATGTCGGTGGCGATCAGTGCGGGTGCGACCACGTTCACGGTGACGCCGTGGCCGGATGCGAACTGCGACAGGGAGTGAGCGAGCCCGTGCAGGCCGGCCTTGGAGGCGGCGTAATGGGGCCCGACGATCCCGCCGGTATAGGCCGCGACCGAGGACAGCAGGACGATGCGTCCAAAACCGCGGTCGAGCATCCCGCCGATCGCCGCCCCGACAAGCAGAAACGGGGCCCGCAGGTTGATCGCCATCACCCGGTCCCAGACTGCCGCGTCGATCTGGCGGGGATCCTGCTCCAGCGGGTCATTGATGCCGGCGTTGGCGATCAGGATCTCGGCCGGACCCAGCTCGCGCTCAACCGCTGACACCAGCGCGCCGGGCGCCTCGACCTCGGACATGTCAGCGGCGAACGTGGCCGCGCGAGGACCCAGCCCCTGGACGTCGGCGGCGATCCGCTGCGCCGCCTCGGCATTGGACCGATATGCGATGGCGATGTCGTGTCCGTCCTGCGCCAAGCGCACCGCGGTCGCGGCACCGATGCCACGCGAGCCGCCGGTGATCAGCGCAACCGCCATCAGCGTGACGATACCCAGGCTCACCTGGCCGGGGCCGGCCAGCGCTTCTGCGGGGGCGTGGGCGGATGAGCGGCGAGCGCTTGACAGCTTCCGGAAAAGTGATATCAATTAGCAATCATATTCATATGCAGCAGCCACACGTGAAGTGGGGGGATCATGGATCAAGCCGTCCAGCCATATCGCCGGCCCGACGCGACACCCGTCGGGCACTCAGGGACCCGCGTCGACATCCATGAGCGTCCTGCGTGGGCAATCAGCGGCTGGGCGGGCCTGGTCGTCGTCGCCGCCTGTATCGCCGGTGCCGTCCTGCTCGCCGGATCGGCGTGGATCATCGCGCCGATCGTCGTCGCCGCGGTGATCGCGACCTCGCTGGTGATCGTGCAGCCGGGACACACCAAGGTCATTCGGTTCTTCGGCAGCTATGTCGGCACCATTCGCCGCACCGGCCTGTGGTGGATCCTTCCGCTGGCCGACCGGCGGAGCCTGAGCATCAGAGTCAGGAACTTCGAGACCAACCATCTGAAGGTCAACGACGCCGACGGGAACCCCGTCGAGATCGCCGCCATCGTCGTGTGGCAGGTTGCCGACACCTCGCAGGCGGTCTACGCCGTCGACGACTACGACAACTTCGTGCGGGTCCAGGCCGAGTCGGCCCTGCGTCACGTCGCGACGACCCATCCCTACGACAACCCCGGAGACGAGGGGACCTCGTTGCGCGGTTCGGTCGATGTGGTGGCTGCGGAGCTCGCCGACGAGGTAGCCCAGCGGGTCGCGATCGCCGGATTGGAGATCGTGGAGGTGCGCATCAGTCATCTGGCCTATGCCTCGGAGATCGCCCAGGCGATGCTGCGCCGTCAGCAGGCCAGCGCGGTCGTCTCCGCCCGGTCGCGCATCGTCGAGGGCGCCGTGGGGATGGTCGAGCTTGCCCTTTCCCGGCTGGACGAGCGCGAGATCGTCGAGCTCGATGAGGAGCGCAAGGCGGCGATGGTCAGCAATCTCCTGGTCGTTCTCTGCGCCGACCAGCCGGCGTCCCCGGTCGTCAACACCGGCACCCTCTATACGTGAGCCGCGAGCGCAAGCAGCTTCCGCTGCGCGTGGATCCAGCGGTGCACGATGCTCTGGCTCGGTGGGCGTCCGCCGAGCTTCGCAGCCTCGACGCCCGCATCGAGATGCTGCTGCGGCGAGCCCTGGACGACGCCGGCCGGGTGCCTCACCCAGCACGACCGATCCCGCGACGGGGCCGGCCACCCACCGACAGGGGCTGACCGCCGGCCGAGGGTGCCGCGCCGCCCTCGGGCTCGCGGGCGCCTGAACCGTTCTCGCCCCAGGCCGGGTCTATCCAGGTGAAAAGAGAACGGAAAGGACAGCAGGTGCGCAACCTCACAGGCAGTATTTCCCACCAGGCGCGTCCGGACGGCCGGCGTGAGAGCAGCGGCTCCGAGGGCCTGCAGCGTGCGACCTTCGCCGCCGGATGTTTCTGGGGCATCGAGGCGTTGTTCCGCGAGATCGAGGGCGTCGTGGAGACGACCGTCGGGTACACGGGCGGGAGCGCCGCGGACCCCAGCTACGAGCAGGTCTGCTCCGGCACGACCGGGCACGCCGAGTCAGTCGAGGTCTGGTTTGACCCGGCCGTGGTCGGCTACGGCGATCTGCTGGATGCATTCTGGTCGATGCACGATCCGACCTCGCGCAACCGGCAGGGATGGGACGTCGGCAGCCAGTATCGCTCGGCCATCTTCGTCCACGACGCCGAGCAGGAGCAGCTCGCGATCGCGTCCCGCGATGCGCACCAGCCCACATTCGCCCGGCCGATCGTCACCGAGATCGTCTCCGCGTCCACGTTCAACGGGGCCGAGGACTACCACCAGCGGTACTACGAGAAGCACGGCGGCGCGGTCTGCGCGACCACGCTGCGCGACTGACCACCCACACACTGAAAGGCAACGACATGGCAAACGTGATCACGCTCACTGAGGGCAACTTCGACGAGGAGGTGCTCGCCTCGCAGGTGCCGGTCCTGGTCGACTACTGGGCGCCCTGGTGCGGACCGTGCCGGCTGCTCGGGCCGGTGATCGAGGAGATCGCCGAGGATCGCGTGGCGACGATCAAGGTCGGCAAGGTCAACGTCGACGAGGAGCCCGCATTGGCCGCCCGGGCGGGCGTGCAGGGGATCCCCTTCGTCGTGCTCTACCGCGATGGCGAGCCGGTGGCTCAGGCGATCGGCGCGCAGCCCAAGAACGCGCTCGAGCGCGCGCTGGCGCTCGGCGAGCCCGTCGCTGATCGGTAGCCCGCGAGCATCATCCCTCCTCGAGCCTCAGGTACGGCTCGAGGAGGGTACGCAGTTGCATGCGGCCCCGGTGGAGCCGGCTCTTGAACGCCGCCTGGCGGACGCCGGCGACATCCGCCGCGTCCTGCGTCGACAGCCCCTCGACATCGCGCAACACGACCGCGTCCCGCCACTCCGCGGGGAGCTGTCCGAGAGCCCGGTCGAGGACCTGCTCGAACTCGTGCGACAGGGCCTGGGCATCGGGACCGCGGTCGGGCGAGTCCGGCAGCGCGGCAATCGGATCGGCGCCACCCGCATCCGGCTCGATCCGCGGGAGAGCGCGCCGCGAGCGCCGGCGCTGGGCCTCGTTGAACGCGATCCGGTACAGCCAGGTCGAGAACTTCGCTCGGCCCTCGAATCGCCCGAGTCCTCGCCACGCACGCAGGAACACCTCCTGCGCCACCTCGTCAGCCTCGTTCTCATCCAACCCAAAGCGGCGGAGCGCGCCGGACACCCGTCCGGCGTGGAGCATGACGAGCTCCGCGAACGCGTCCTCGTCGCCGGCGCGGGCCTTCCGAATCAGTTCGTCCTCGGAGGTCGACCCGGCGCTCACGGCGCGGTTATACCGCCTCGCCAGACGGGCGCCACGCGTCGATGGCGCCAGACGGGCGCCACTCGACGATGGCGCCCGTCCGCGATGCGGTCCTAATGCTCGTCGAGGTCGAGCGAGCGGGAGTTGATGCAGTAGCGCTCCCCGGTCTCGCCCGGTCCGTCGGGGAAGACGTGGCCGAGGTGGCCGCCGCAGGCCGCGCAGTTCACCTCGATCCGCAGCATGCCGAACGAGCGGTCCTCCTGCAGATCGACGTTGGCCCGGTCCGCCGGCTCGGTGAAGCTGGGCCAGCCGGTTCCGGAATCGAACTTCGTCTGCGACGAGAACAGCTCGGCGCCGCACCCGGCGCAGCGGTACGTTCCGGAGCGCTTCTCATGTACATAGTGGCCGGTGAACGGCGGCTCGGTTCCCTTGCCGCGCAGCACCTCGTACTGGGCGGAGGTGAGCTGCTCGCGCCACTCGTGGTCGGTCTTGTCGACCTGCGCGCGGTCGGCCTGATTGGTGGAGTCTGGATTCGTGTTCATGCAGGTTGGACCCGCGGCGGGCACGAAACGATTCAGTCGCCCCGCGGTTCATGCAGCCGCCGTCGCACCGACGCGGCGATCTGGCGCGGGTCGGCGCCCCCGACCGGCGCGGGCAGACGGCGAAGCCCGTCCAGCACGCCGCGCAGACCCGCCAGCAACCGCCGGCATTCCTCGCAGTCGCGGACGTGGCGCTCCACCCGCAGCCGCCCCCGTGGCGTCAATTCGCCATCGAGATACTCGGACGCGTGACCGGGCAACCACCGGTGGTCCCAGCTGAAGCGCGCGCGATAGGAGAGGCTGGCCATACCGAATGGGACCCGACGAACCAGAGAAGAGGTTCCCACATTCGCCTCGGCCGGCCGCTCGCGCCCCCCGCGGGCCGGCGGCGTGGGCGAGCCGCACCGGCCTCGGCGTCAGTCCACGATCGCGTAGGCCGGCTGGCGCGGGTCCGCGCCGGCGCGCAGGAAGCCGGTCCGGGCATCGCAGTAGATCGCCTCCACCGCGGCGGCGGCGCGGGTGAACTCAGGCCAGGTGACGACGTCGTGGCCGCGCCCGGACAGTTGCTCGGCGACCTCGGCCGGGAAGCGGTCCTCGAGCGCCACGCGGCCGGGCAGGTACTCGAACGGGGCGAAGGAGTTGGGGAAGCTCCAGGTCGAGAACCGGGGCGCGTTGATGGCCTCCTGGATGTCCATCCCGAAGTGGAAGACGTTGAGGAACACCTGCACCATGGCCTGCGGCTGCATGTCGCCCCCGGGGCAGCCGAAGGCGAACACCGATCCGTCGTCGCGCACGGCGAGCGCCGGATTGGGGGTCAGCCGCGGGCGCTTGCCGGGCGCCACTCCGGACGGGTGGCGCGGGTCGGGCCGGGACTGCATCCCGCGCTCGGAGGGCACGATCCCGAGGCCGGGTATGACCGGCGCCCCCCACGATCCGTCGGACGGGGTCGCCGAGAACGCGTTGCCCCAGCGGTCGATGACGCAGACATACGAGGTGTCGACGGTGGGTCGCGTCGGTGCTGCGGTCGACGACTCCGCGACCAGGACGGCGGCCGGGTCCTCGCCGATCGGGCCCGGCAGCCCCGGCGTGGCACGATCGCGGTCGACTCGACCGACCCGGGCGGCGACGTGGGCGTCGGACAGCAACCGCTCGAGGCCGACGTCGACGAACCGAGGGTCGCCGTAGTGGTACTCGCGATCCGCGAACGCCCCCTTGAGCAGCTCGATCATCAGGTGGGCGTATTCGGGACTGTCGTACGCCATCCCCGCCAGGCCCGCTCGCTCAGCCATGGTCAGGGTCTGGGCGACCACCGGGCCCTGGCACCACGGCCCGCAGGTGATCACCTCCATATCGCGCCAGCGCACCCTGACCGGGGGCTCGTGGCGAGACCGGAAGCTCGCCAGGTCCGCTCGCGTCAGGTAGCCGCCGTGCTCCTGGTGATAGGCGACGATCGCGCGCGCGATGTCGCCGCAGTAGAACGCGGCCCGCGCCGCCTCGAGGCCGGGAACCCGTCCGCGGCGGGCGCCGGCGCGCTCCTCGTCGGCCATGTACTGCAGGGTGCCGGCGAGATCGCTCTGCACGAAGCGGTCGCCGACCGCGGGCGGCCGGCCATCGGGCAGGAAGATGGCGGCGTTGGACGGCCACCGACGGTAATGCTCGACGTTGGCCGCGATCTCGTCGCACAGGTGCTCGTGGGCGGCGAAGCCGTCACGGGCGTAGCGCGTCGCCGCAGCGGCCACGTCCGCGAAGGTCATCGTTCCGTAGTCGCGTAGCGCGGTGATCCACGCATCGGGCGCGGCCGGCACGACGGTCTGCAGGATGCCGACCGGGATCATCGCGCTGTGCTCGCGCATGAACAGGTCGGCCGGGATCCCGGCCGGCCAATGCCCCAAGCCCGCGATCGTGACCACCTCGCCGCGACCGGTCCGGATCATGATCGGGGCGACGCCGGCGACGTTGACCTCGTCGGCGTGGAGCACGGCCAGCGCGATGCCGGCGGCGCAGCCCGCGTCGATGGCGTTGCCGCCCGCCTCGAGGATGGCGAAGCCCGCAGCGGACGCGAGGTAGTGACCCGATGAGATCGCCTGCCGCCGCCCGTACAGCGTCGGCCGCCGGCTCTCCTTGACTCCTCGGCCGGCCGTCATCACTCACCCCGCAGGTCGACTGGTCATGCCGCATCGTTGCAGTTTCGCCAGCGGCGACGCCGACCCGGTGCGGGAGCCCGCCCGCGCCGGCGCCGGCCGGGTCAGTCCAGCGGTGGGTGGCGCAGGGCCAGTCCGTTCGCGGCCTCCCAGGCGGCGGCGTGCTCCAGCAGGCGCCGGTCGTCCCGGTAGCGACCCACGAGTTGCAGGCCCACCGGGAGTCCGCCGGCGGTGAAGCCGGCCGGAACCGCCGCCACCGGGTGGGCGGAGACGGTGATCCGCGAGCACACCCGCATCCAGCCGAGGTAGTGCGGCATCTCGACGCCGGCGACCCGCGTCGGATACTCCTGTTCGACGGGGAACGGCACGACCTGGGCCGCCGGAGCAACGAGGACGTCGAAGCTGCCGAGCAGCTCTGCGACGGTGGTGAACACGGCGGAGCGGGCAGCGATGGCCCGCGCCACCGCCGGACCGTCGAGCTCGAGTCCGCGCTCGATGTTCCAGACGAGGGTCGCCTTGGCCGTGGGGCGCAGCATCGGCAGGATCGGCCCGAACGCGCGGGCAAACGCCAGCGCTCGCAGGGTCTCGAACGCCTCGTCGGCGGCGCTGAGGTCGACGGCGATGTCGTCGACCGCGCATCCCAGCGCGAGGAGCTGGGCGCGCGCATCGTCCAGCACGCCCATCACCTCCGCTTCGACGGGCAGCCCGCCCAGGTCCGGGCACCAGGCCACCCGCAGGCCGGTCAGCTCGCCGCGCAGCTCGCCGGCAAACGACGACGGGTCCCCGTGGGAGAGCGGCGACCGGGGGTCGGGCCCGCTGATCGCGGTCAGCATCAGCGCGAGGTCGCCGACGGTTCTGGCCATCGGCCCGAGGACCGCCGCGGTGTCCCACACGTCGCCCACGGTTCCGTCGGGCACCAGCCCGGGCGTTGGACGGAGGCCGACGACGTTGTTGAACGACGACGGGTTGCGGATGCTCCCGCCGTGGTCGGACCCGTCCGCCAGCGGCAGCATCCCCGCCGCGAGTGCCGCGCCGGCGCCCCCGCTGCTCCCGCCGGCCGAGCGATCCGGCGCCCAGGGGTTGCGCGTCGCCCCGAACACCTCGTTGAAGGTGTGCGAGCCGACGCCGAACTCGGGTGCGTTCGTCTTACCGACCACGATCGCGCCGGCGGCCCGCAGCCGCCGCGCGAGCAGGCCGTCCTCATCCGGGACATGGTCAGCGAACGCCCGGGAGCCGTAGGTCGTGCGGATCCCGGCGGTGTCCTCCAGGTCCTTGACGGCGATCGGCAGCCCGTGCAGGGGCCCGAGGCGCTCGCCGGCGCGGCCCGCCCGCCGGTCGGCCACGTCGGCCTCGGCGAGGGCCGCCTCCGGTTGCAGGCTGACCACCGCGTTGATGCGCGGGTTCACCGCCGCGATCCGGTCCAGGTGCGCGGCGACGACCTCCCGGGCCGACAGCTCACGCGCACGGATTGCCGCAGCCAGATCACGGGCGGTCCACCAATGCAGGTCGCTCGTCGCGGTCATGGCGTCCGGGATCATCGCGCGCCGCGCCGCGCCGCGCCGCGCCGCGCCTAGGCCGCCTCGAACACGTGCCGGGTGAACGCGTCGGCCAGGCGCTGGCCGTCCTCGCCGAGCAGCCGCGGCTCGTCGACCGGCGGGAAGCTCGCCCGGACCTCGGAGAGCAGTGCGCGGAGATTGGGAGGGGCGTCGCGCCCGGCGACGTGCAGGGCCTGGGAGGCCAGCGCGGCGAGCACCGCGAGGCCGGACTCCAGGCAACGGCCGATCGCGTCCGCCTTGCGCCACGCGAGGAACGTCAGCGCCGGGACATCGTTCTGGCCGAAGCCGCCCAGCGACAGCAGCGTCGGGCCGGCGGTGGCGCGGGCCTCTTCGGCCCAGCCGTTCTGGACCATGTGCAGCGGCTTGACCGACCATTCGTCGGCGCCGACCAGCGCCGCGGTGACCGGGCTCTGAAACAGGTGGTCGGTGAGGCGCTCGGCGAGCTGGCACAGGTCGGCGTGGGCGGTGGCCACCCCGTCGATCGCCTGGATGGCGTGCGCGTTGTGGTAGCCGCCGGTGGAGTAGACCGTGCCCAGCGGCCGCTCGCTCGTCGGCGGCAGGTAGACCGGGTTGTCGGTCACCGCCGGCAACGACACCGCCGCGCTGGCCTCGGCCGCGGCCTGCGCGCGGCGCGCGGCGCCGAGCACGCGCGGCAGGATCCGGATCGAGACCGAGGCCTGGTGACGTTGACGTTCCCGGTCGCTCCCCTGCAGCAGCGCGCGCAGCGCACCCAGCGCCGCCGCCTCGTTCTCGTCGCCCCAGAGTTCTTCGAGCTCGACGGCGAAGTGCTCGTCCGGCGCGCCGCACACCTCGGCCACCAGCGCGCATACCTGCTCGGCCAGCGTGATTCGCCGCCGCCCGGCCAGCGCCACGTCGGCCACCAGCGCGGCGGCGCACGGCGACCCGTTGATCAGCGCCATCCGCTCCTTGGCCGTCAGCGCCACCCGGGCGCTCAGGTCATAGAAGAGCCGTGCGAGTGCCAGGACCTCGCCCGAGCCGCCGTTGGACTGGGCGGGCACCGCCGGTAAAGGCGTGTGGTCGAGCACTCCGGCCACCGCCTGCGCGACCTGACCCCGCGCGCCGGCATGCCCCTCCAGGAAGTTCGCCAGCCGCGCGACGACGATCGCCCGCACCACCCGGTCGGGCAACGGCTCGCCGAACGACGCCGCGGTCCACAGCCGGCTCGGCCGGTGCGCCCTCGCCGCCTCGGTCAGTGCCACCGCCGCCGCATCGCCCGGCGCCGAGGTCACGCCGTAGACGAACGCCTGCGGATCACGGCTCAGCCGATCCGCGACCAGCGCCTCGAACGACGCCTGGCACTCGTCCATGACCGCCAATGCCTCCGGCGCGATCTCGACGTCCGCCCCGCGCCACGCCACCGCGTGGATCAGCTCGAGCGTGATGTCAGCCCGGGCCCGCACGCGGACCCGGGTCGGCTCAGACGGCACTCAGCCGGCGTCCGGAGGGATCGCGCTCGCGCTCATCGCGGTCACCGTACTGCGAGCCATCGCCGCTCACAAGCCGGAGGGAGCGTGCGGCGGGGATGGTCAGGCGAGCACGTACTCGTCGGAGCGTGCCTATACAGTTAGCAGAATGGCTAACGATACGTTCAAGGCGCTCGCGCATCCGCTCCGGCGCGACATCGTGGAACGGCTCAGCGGCGGGACGGCCACCGTGGGCGAGGTGACCCGCGACTTCGGCGTCTCCAAGCCCACGATCTCCCGGCACCTGAAGCTGCTCGAGGAGTCGGGCGTCGTGACCCGGGTCATCGATGGCCGCACCCATCGCCTCGCGCTGCGGCCCGAGGCGCTGGCGGAGGCCTCGGAGTGGCTCGAGAGCCAGCGAGCCCGCTGGGAGTGCCTGTTCGACGTCGTCGGCGACTATCTGGAGGGACGGAAGGAGGAGCGGTGACCGAGCAGTCCGGACACATCGTGCGGATCGAGCGGACGTTTGCGGCGCCCGCCGAGCAGGTGTTCGACGCCTGGACCAACCCGGAGGTGATGCGGCGCTGGTTGCACTGCGAGCCTGACTGGGAGACGCCGGTCGCCGAGGTCGACCTCCGGGTGGGCGGAGCGGTCCGCGTCCTCATGCGCCGGCCCGACGGGTCCAGCGGCGGGGCGCAGGGTCACTACACGGTGATCGAGCGGCCGCATCGCCTGGTGATGAGCTGGACCTTCGACGACGACCCGGCCAACGAGCAGCTGATGGACCTCACCCTCTCCGAATCCGAGGGCGCCACGACGGTGCTGCTCATCAACAGCCGAATCTCGACCCAAGGCCGCCGCGACGGCCAGGACTGGGGGTGGAACGGCTGCTTGCGCGAGCTCGAACGGCTACTGGCCGGCTGACCGACGCCGCGCTGGCAGACTCGCGGACGTGCGGGCGATCGAGCAGCTGTTCACCGCCGCAGGCTGCCGAGGCTGGCTGTGCGTGCGCGACGTCGACGGTGACGGCGCGGCGGAGCTGGACGCCGGCGATCTGGTCGCGTCGGCCTCGGTCTTCAAGGTGGCCGTCGGCCTGGAGGTGGCGCGACAGATCGAGACCGGAGAGCTCGACCCCGCTCACCGGATCAGGCTGACCGCGGGCGAGACGACGCCGGGGCCGACCGGGTTCTCGCGCTTCGAGCACGACGTCGAGGCGTCGGTCAGCGATCTGCTGGGCGCGATGATGGCGATCAGCGACAACGCGGCGACCGATGCGTTGATCGATCTCGTCGGCGTCGACGCCATCAACGCGACGACGCGGGGGCTCGGTCTGGCGCAGACGGTCCTCCCGGGTCCGCTCCGCGATCTTCTGGCAGACGTCGCCCGCGAGGTGGGGTACGGCAGCTGGACGGAGCTGTCGCGGGCGTCCGAGCCGGCCGGCGCCGACCGGGCGGCGCTGGACCTCCGAATCGCGGAGTCGCAGGGGCTCGCCCCCGCCGGCGGACCCCGCACGACCGCGGCCGAGATGGCTCAGCTGCTCTGCCTGATCTGGCGCGACGAGGCCGCTGCGCCCGCCGCGTGTGCACGGGTGCGACGGGCGATGGCCGGCCAGATCACGCGCCAGCGGCTCGCTTCGGGGTTCCCACGGAGCGTCGGGGTCGTGGCCAAGAGCGGCAGCCTGGGCGGGGTCATCCGCAATGAGGTCGGCGTCGTCACCCGCCCGGACGGCCGCCGCCTCGCCGCCGCGGTCTTCACCCGCGCGCCCGCTCCGGGGATTGGCGAGCGCGAGATCAACGCCGCGATCGGAGGCGCGGCGGCGGCCGCGATCGGCCATCTGGCCGGCTGCCGCAGCGGATATCCGCGCTAGGGCGAGTAGCTCAGGCGCCCGTCGGCGCCGGTACCAGACTGTGACGCGCCTGGGCGAACGTCACCAGCCGGCCGGCGTGCTCATCCCACAGCTTGAATCTGACGGCACCAAGCGCGTCCCAGAGTGACAGCGTCGGCACCGCCGCGAAGATCGGGCTTGCCTCGTGGGCGCTTTGGAGGTTGTAGTTGGGGATTCGGGCGTTCAGGTGGTGGACGTGGTGCAGTCCGATGTTGCCGGTGAAGAACTGCAGCAGTCTCGGCAGCTTCAGATAGGAGCTCCCGCGCAGGGCGGCATCGGCATAGCTCCATTCAGAGCCACTCTGCCAGTAGGCATCCTCGAACTGATGCTGGACGTAGAACAGCCAGATGCCGACGGCTCCGGCCATCAGGGCGGCCGGCGCCCACACGATCAGAAAGTCGCGCCACCCGATCAGCCAGCACACCACGCCCACGACGACGACCAGTGCGGCGTCGGTGGCGAGCACGCTGTTGCGCATTCGCGGCCGGGCGTCGCGCGACACGATTCGCGGTCCGACGATCATCGCCAACACCGGTCCAAAGCCGAACATCACCACTGGATTACGGATCAGCCGGTACGTGACACGGCCCCGGCGCGAGCGCGCTCGATATTCAGTGACGGTCAGCGTGAGAATGTCGCCGACCCCGCGCTTCTCGAGATCCCCGGAGGTCGCGTGGTGAACGGCGTGGTCGTGGCGCCAACGACGAAACGGCGACAGGACGAACAGCCCCAGCACGGTGCCGACGGCGTTGTTGGCACGTCTGGATGGCAGCAGCGAACCGTGAGCGCAGTCATGAAACACGACGAACACCCGAACCAGGAACCCGGCGGTCGGGATCGCCAGCACGAGCGTCAGCGCCAGCGAGACATCGAGCGTCAGATACATCAGCGCGCTGAGCGCCAGGTACGGCACCGCTGAGGTTGCCACCGCGAGCAGACCACGCCTACGACACGGCATTGCGAACGGCGCGAGGATCTCGCGCCAGGGCCAGCAGTTCGACTGAGGGCTCATGAGCGCTCCGATGCGGGAGGTAGCGGATGTGAAGGATGCGTGGGCTCCCGCGCGGACGCGGTGGCGCCGATGTGAACGCCCCGATCACACCAACATTCGGGCACCGGTCAGGTGGAGCCGCGTGGAGCATACCCGGGACCCGCGAGCTCCGCACGACGGCGTGCCGTCAGGACGCCGGGCGTGATGCTGTCGCCCGGCGCCATGCGACGGTGCTGATCGGACAGCTCGAGCTCCACCCCGCCCATGAACGACGGCATACACTGCTGGTGCTCAACACGTTCATGATCGTCATCGGCTTCAGCCACCCGGGACTGATCGGCTACGGCGGCGGAACCGAACAGCTCATCGCCCTCAGCGTCATCCTCGTCGGGCTGGTCTCCTACTTCTTCGCTCGCGCGGTGCAGGATCGACAGCGGGGCGCTGAGCTGTGGCGGACCAAGGCCCCGATGGCGTTCGGCGCGGACCGCACCGACGCCCGCGACGCCCTGCCATGAGCGACCGGCTGTCCAATCTGTTCGCACCGCTGGCTCTGGGTCCGGTCCAGCTGCCGTGCCGCATCGTGTCCACGTCGCACCAGACGACGCTGGTCCACGACCACCTGCCCACCGACGACTTCGTCGCCTATCAGGAGGCGCGGGCGCAGGGCGGCACGGGGCTGATCATCTTGGAGGCGGTGGCGATCGCCCCGTCCGGTCTGCTGACCGCCCACACCATCGGCGGCTACGTGGACGGGATCGTCGACGGATACCGCCGCGTCGCGACCGCGGTCCAGCGCCACGGGACCCGACTGTTCGTGCAGCTCTTCCACGGGGGGCGGGAGCTGATCGCGACCGCTCCGCGGCCACCGAGTGTCTCGTCCTCCGCGCTGCCCAGTCACCGGTATCACACCGAGCCCCGGGCGCTCACCACGGTGGAGGTGGAGGAGATGGTGGCCGCCTACGGCCGGTGCGCGCAGCTGGCCGCGGAGGCCGGCCTGGACGGGATCGAGGTCACCGCCGCGCACGGTTATCTGGGCGAGCAGTTCTTCGCTCCCGAGTACAACCTGCGGACCGATCGCTACGGCGAGCCGGCGCGGTTCATCACCGAGGTGCTCCAGACGGTGCGCGTCGCGGCCCCGGGCCTGGCGCTGGGGCTGCGACTCAGCGCCGACTCCGGGCCCGCCCGCGCGGTGGCTCCGGCGCTGGCGCCGCTGGTCGACTTCCTGCACGTGGCCGTCGGGAACTCGTCGACGTTCGACGGCTGCACCGGCATCGTGCCCCCGCCGCCGCTCCCGCGCAACCTGGTGGCGCCGCTCACCGAGCCCTTCCGCCTGGGCCCGCCGTTGATCGCCACCAGCCGCGTGACCGATCCGGTGGAGGCCGACGGGCTGATCGGCGCGGGCGTCGCCGACGCGTTCGGGATGACCCGCGCGCTGATCACCGACCCGGACATGCCGCGCAAGGCCCGCGCCGGCGACACGCGCCACATCCTGCGCTGCATCGGCTGCAACGGGTGCATCACCCATTACCACGCGGGCACGCCGATCCGCTGCGCGCAGAATCCGCGCACGGGGCGCGAGCGGACGCTGTCGGCGGCCGTCCCGGCCGGGCATCCCCGCCGCGTCGTGATCGCGGGCGCCGGTCCGGCCGGCCTGGCGGCGGCGACCGAGGCCGCCGCCGCCGGTCACGAGGTGACGCTGTTCGAACGCGAGCCGGCCATCGGCGGGCAGGTTCGCCTCGCCGCCGGCACGCCCGGCCACGCCGAGCAGGCGCGGGCGTTGACCGCGAACTACGAGGCCATGCTCGACCGGCCCAACGTGCGGCTGCGGCTCGGCACGCCCGCGGACGTCGAGGCGATCGCCGGGCTGGAGCCGGAGCTGGTGATCGTCGCCACCGGCGCCCGCCCCGCCCCGGCGCGCCAGCCGCTCGAGGAAGTGGCGGTATACCAGGTGTGGGACGTGCTGGCCGGGGCACGGCCCGATGGCAGCGTGCTGATCGCCGACTGGGGCGGGGACCCCGCGGCGCTCGACTGCGCCGAGCTGCTGGCGGAGTACGGCAGCTCGGTGACGGTCGCGGTGGGCGCGATCATGCCCGGCGAGACCGTGCACCAGTACCAGCGCAACCAGTATCTGGCCCGCCTGGCGCGCGCCGACGTGCGCATCGAGCACTACCTGGGTCTGCACTCGGCCTCCGGAGGGCAGGTGCACTTCCGCAACATCTTCGCCCCCGAGCGCGAGCGCGGCCTGCCGGCCGACGCGCTGGTGCTGTCGCTGGGACGTGTGCCCGAGGACGAGCTCACCGAGGGATTGCGGGCCCGGGGCCTCGCCGTCCAGCCGGCCGGCGACTGCTGCTCGCCGCGCGGCCTGGAGGAGGCGATCCTGGAGGGGACGCTCGCCGTCCGGCGCGCGCTCGGCGACCCAGGCGTGAACGTGGGCGCGCTGGCCGCGGCGCACTGACCATGCCCGGACTGCCGTATGATCGGTCACCGATGATTCGCAGCGTGTGCATGTCCTGGTGGTGGTTGCTCTAGCGAAGGGCGGCCGCTGCTGTAGTGACACACACACCGAGCCGCCTCCGGGCGGCTCATCTCGTTTTCAAGGTCGGGATGTCGACCGCCTGGAGGCCAGATTCCAGGAGATGACGACCATGACGACGATGTCCACGACGACGCCGGTGACCGCAACGGGCGAGGCGGCCCGCGCGCGCAGCCGGGAGTTGGAGATAGAGCTCCAGCGCCACCCCGGGCGCTTCCGGGTGCTGACCGGAGACCGTCCCACCGGCCGGCTCCACGTCGGTCACCTGTTCGGCACATTGGCCAACCGGGTGCGCCTGCAGGACCTGGGGGTCGAGGTGATGGTGCTGATCGCGGACTATCAGACGATCACTGACCGTGAGTCCCCCGCGACGCTGCCCGCAGACGTCCTGGGCCTGGTCGCCGACTATCTGGCGGTGGGGATCGATCCGGAGCGGTCGACGATCTTCGCCCACAGTCAGGTGGCGGCGCTCAATCAGCTGCTGCTGCCGTTCCTGAGCCTGGTGAGCGTCGCCGACCTGGCGCGCAATCCGACGGTCAAGGAGGAGTTCGCCGCGACCGGCGGGGCGGCGATGAGCGCCCTGATGTTCACCTACCCCGTGCACCAGGCCGCGGACATCCTGTTCTGTCACGCCAACCTCGTCCCGGTCGGCCAGGACCAACTGCCCCACATCGAGCTGACCCGGACCATCGCCCGCCGCTTCAACGACCGCTACGCGCCCGCGTCGCCCTACTTCCCCGAGCCCGATGGGCTGCTCAGCCGGGCGCCGCTGCTCCTGGGTCTGGACGGACGCAAGATGAGCAAGAGCCGGGGCAACGCGATCGACCTGGCGGCGAGCGAGGACGAGACGGCCCGCCTGATCCGGGCCGCCCGGACCGACCCCGAGCGCCACGTCAGCTACGAGCCCGACCGCCGGCCGGAGGTCGCCAATCTCGTCCTGCTGGCGGCGCTGTGCCTGGAGCGGACGCCGCAGGACGTCGCCGCGGAGATCGGCGCCGCCGGCGCCGCGGGCCTCAAGCGGCTCGTGACCGAGGCGCTCAACGAGCGGCTACGTCCGGTCCGGCAGCGGCGGCGCGAGCTCGCCGGCGATCCCGCTCACCTGCAGAGGGTGCTGGCGGCCGGGACCAGCCGGGCGTGTGACATCGCCGCGGCGACGCTCAGCGACGTCCGCGGGCTGATGCACAACGGCTATTGACGGATGGTCAGGCGGCCAGGTCGTAGACGGGCACGCCGGTGCGCGCCGCCATGATGCGCTGCTCGATGCTGGTCAGCTCGCTCAGCACGTAGGGGTCGTCCGCGGCCGGCAGCAGCTCCAAACGGCGCTGCAGCAGCTGGGCGAGACGGTCGGCGACCTCGGGCCGGTCAGCCGGGGAATTGCGTACGGAAGTCATCGTTGCTCCTTTGATCATCACCCCGACGTTATCGGCAGCTTGTGAAAAACCTGCAATTTCGCAGCGCGGCTGTCACGTGCGGGCCGGTCAAACCGGGCTCTGAGCGGCGTCGGCCCGCGTCCGTTCGGCGTCGATCGCCGCCGTCTCGTGCGCCATGCCGCAGCTCGCGGCCAGCTCGCCGGCCTGCGCCCACGCCGTCCGAGCGGCTGCGGCGTCCCCGGCGCGCCGGGCCTGCCACGCCGCCAGGCGCAGCGCCTGTGCGCGCACCGGCGCGGTTGACCGCGCGGGATCAGCGGGGTCAGACAGCGCGGCCGCGGCCGCGGCCAGCCAGGCATCGCCCGCCGCGCCGGCGGGGGCGCGAGTGACGAGCAGGCTGACCACCGCGGGCACCCAGCCGCTCCATTCGGCGAAGTCCGCCGCCTGGGCGCCGGGGAGCACGCGCGCCAGCGCCGGGCCGTCGCTCGCCAGCACGGCGAGCGCCCCGGCGCGCAGGCAGCGGAAGTCTCCGGCGAACTCGCTGGTGTCCTCGCCGCCGCGGGCGTCGTGCTCGGCGACCAGGTCGCGAGCGGCGGTCAGGTCGCCGCGCCCCAGCGCGATGACGACCAGCGGCGCGTACGCCATGCCGACGTGGAACGGCGGCACGTCGGCGCGCACGGCGTCGATCGCCGCGGTCGCCTCGTCCCAGTCGCCGAGCGAACACAGCGCCCGCCCCAGGACCAGGTGCCCCCACCGCTCGACGAAGCGGATGCCGCGTCGCCGGGCGAGGGCGATGGCCTCCCGAGCCCCCGCGGCCGACTCGGCGAAGCGACCGATCGAGCCGAGCGTCACCGCGCGGTTGCCGGTGATGTCGGGCAGCCGCGCCGGGTCGTGATCGGGCGCCAGGCGCAGCGAGCGGTCATACACCGCGAGGGCCTCCTCCTGGCGCCCCAGCTCGCCCAGCGCGGCCGCCTGTGCGCCGAGCGCCTGCAACAGCTCGCCGCGCGCGTCGCAGCGCTCGGCGATCGCGGCGGCGCGCTCGGCCGCCGCCAGCGACGCCGCGTTGTCACCGCACTGGTAGAGGGTGAACGCCAGCACCGCGGCCGCCAGCGCGGCGGTGCCGTCGTCGGTGCCGGCCAGCTCGTCGTCGAGCGCCCGCAGCTCCGGCAGCAGCTCGGCCGCTCGGCGCGTGTACCGCAGGGCGCGGAGGCGATGGGCGGACGCGGCGAGGCGCTGGCGATCGCGGCCGGCGGCGGCGTGGGCCTCGGCGGCGGCGCCCCAGCGGGCGGCGGCCTGTGCCGGCTGGCCCGCCCGCGCGGCGGCCGCGCCACTGCGCTCCTGCAGCGCCACCCGGGCATCGGCGTCCGGCGCCAGCTCGATCGCGCGGTCGAAGAATCGCAGCGCCTCGTCGATGGACGTCACCGCGACCGCCCGCTCGGCGGCGGCGACCAGGGCTCCCCGCGCCTGCTCTCGCAGCTGCGCGACGTCGGGGTCAGTCGGTCCGGCGTCGAGCGCCGCCAGCAGATGACCGGCCAGCGCCGCCGCCTCCGGCTCGGCGGCCTCGCGAAGCCGCGCGGCGGCGGCGAGGTGCAGCCGCTTGCGATCGCGTCGGGAGAGGTTGGCGAGCGCGACGCGGCGGACCATCCCCTGAAGGAACTCATAGCGGTCGCCGCCGGTCGCCGCCAGGATCGCCTTGGCCGCCAGGCGTTCGCACACCACTCGGGCCTCGCCGGGGCCCACGTCGACGATGGTCGCGGCGGCGCTGGCGGTGAAGTGCTCGCCGAGCACCGCGCCGGCGACCAGCAGCCGCCGCTCGGTCTGGTCCAGCGCGTCGAGCCGCGATGCGATCAGCGCCCGGATCGTCGGCGGCACCGAGGCCTCACGGAGCTCGCCGCGGACGACGAAGCGGCCATTGTCGGTGGCGAGCACGCCCTGATCGGCGAGCGACCGCAGTGACTCGACGGCGTACAGGGGGATTCCGCCGCCGTCGGCCCGGATCGCCTCGCACAGCTCGGCGGGGGCCTCGCGCACCGTGCCGGCGACGAGCTGCTCCATCTCGTCGCCGGTGAGCGGTCCGAGCGTGACGCTTCGGCCGAGGACGGCCAGCGCCTGGACCCGCTCGTCGGGCCGGCTCTGGGCGAGGATCAGGATGCGCGCCTCGGTCGCCCACTCCCGCAGGTGGGCGATGAAGTCCAGCAGCGCCTGGTCGGCGAACTGCAGCTCGTCGAAGACCAGCACCAATGGCGCGTGCTGCGCCATCCGCTCGAGCAGCAACCGCCAGGCGGAGAACAGCTCGCCGCGCTCCAGCGAGACCGCGGCATCGTCGAGATCGAGCAGCCGGTGCAGCGTCGGCCGGACGCGGTCGCGCTCAGCCGGATCGGTCAGCGCCCGGGCCAGCAGCTGCTCGACCCCGGCGCGCTGGCGAACGGTCGCATCGCCGAGGGCCAGGCCGGCGGCCGCGCGCACCATCTCAGCCAGCGCATGAAAGCCGGTGCCCTCCCCGAACGAGACCGCCCGTCCCCGGTGCCACCGCGGCGGCGCCGCCGCTCGCCGCGAGGCGGTTTCGACCTCCCACGCCAGCCGTGACTTCCCCAGCCCGGCCTCGCCCACCACCGTGACGAGCCGCACGCCCGCCGGAGACGCCACCACCTCCTCCAAGGCCTGATGGACGGCGTGCAGCTCCGCCGTGCGGCCCACGAACGGCGGCTGCACGACGCCGGCACGTGCGAAGTCGGTTCCGGCGCCGCGGACGCGCAGCGCCTGCCAGGTTCGCACTCGATCGGCCTTGCCCTTGACCGGATGGTCGCCGGCCTCGCGGAACTCGATCGTCTCGGCGCACATCCGCCGCGTGGTGTCGTCGACGAGCACGGCGCCCGGCGGCGCCAGCGACTGGATGCGCGCCGCCGTGTTGACGGCGTCCCCGATCACCATCCCCTCCTCGATCGGTCCGATGTCGACGGCGGCCTCGCCGGTCAGCACACCCACGCGGACCTCGAGCTCAGGGATCGCCAGCCGCTGCGCGACGGCGCGGACGGCGGCGGTGATGTCCAGGCCCGCGCGGACCGCGCGCTCCGCGTCATCCTCGCGTGCGACCGGGGCTCCCCACAAAGCCATCACCGCATCGCCGATGAACTTCTCCACGTGACCGCCGTAGGTGGCGACGCTGCGCCGGGCGGCGGTGAAGTAGTGCTCGAGCACGTCGCGGACGTCCTCGTGATCGCGGTTCTCGGAGAACGTGGTGAAGCCGACCAGGTCGCAGAACAGGATGGCGACCAGCCGCCGCTCCCGGGGCGGCGCCGGAGCCTCCTGCAGCGACGCGCCGCAGTTCGCGCAGAACCGCTGCGCGGGCGTGGCCGGAGCGCGGCAGGCGCCGCAGAACACCAGTCGCGTTCCGCACCCGGGACAGAACCGGGTGGCGTCGGTCAGGGGGGCGGAGCAGGCCGGACAGCGAATGCTCATCGAGGTGGATGCCGGCAGCGGGCGGGCCCGCTCCCGGGATCAGAGGTCGGAGCCGCGGAGGGTGAAGGTCACCGGGCCGCCGGCGCCGTGACAGGTCTGGACGGACTCGACCGAGGCTCGCACGGTGAACTGCGGGCCCGCGCCGGTGACGACACCGCTGACCGCGTAGCCCCTGACCGTGCCGGCGAACGCCCCGTCGGACGCCGCCTTGAAGTCGCCCTTGAGGCGCGTTCCCGCGCGCGAGCAGGCGCTGGCGTAGACCAGGCTGCCGACGGACTGCACCTTGTCGTTGTTGCCGAAGTACAGCGTGAGACCGACCTTGCCGTAATGGTCGGTGCCGGTCATCGGAAACGGCCCGGGCGCCCCGGTCTCGATCTTCCCCGCGAGGGCCACCCCGGGCACCGCGAGTGCCACCAGGACGACCAGCAGGGTCCGCGCAGCCCGCATGGGCCGACCTTACCCGAAACGGGCCGCGACCGGGACGAATCTTGGGGCGGGGCTCGATGGGCTCGTTCCGGCACGTGAACGTGGTTCAGTGGCCGAGGCTGACCTCGATCGCCTTGACGATCAGCATCGCCACCGCCACGACCAGGTACCCGCGCAGGGTGTACATCCCCGCCAGACGAGCACGGGACCAGACCGGCCGCTCGAGCAGCTCGAGCGCCGGCATCGTCCAGGTGTCGCGATCTGGGCGATCCGGGTCGGGCGCCGGACGGCGGCCGCTTCCGGCGGGCAGCTCCCGCCCCATCGCCGCGCGGCGATGCTGCCGGGTCACGTAGGCGCCCGCCGCCCCCAGCACGACCGCCAGCCCCGCGAACAGTCCCTCGGTCAGGAGAGTGACGTCGACGCGCGGGAACAGGGTGGTGACGGTGAGGATCGCCGAGAGGATCACGAGCACGCCCACGATCAGGCCGGCCAGTGCGTTGAGCCACCCCGGGTTGGTCCAGGGGCCGAGCACCGCCCGGTCGTTGCACAGCAGCAGCAGGAACACGGTCGCGCTAGGCAGCAGGACGCCGGCCAGGGCCTGCACCGCCGTGGTGATTGTCCCCAGCGGCGCGCCCGGCACGAGCACGATGCCGCCGGCAAGCACGACCATGACGGCATAGCTGCCGTGGAACAGCCTCGCGTCGCCCACGCCGTGGTGCAGCGAATGCGGACGGCGGAACACGTCGCCGAACGCGTAGGAGCTGGCCAGCGTGACCGCCGCCGCGCCGATGATCGACGCGTTGAGCAGCGCGAGTGCGAACAGGTCGCCGGCGGCCCGGCCCAGGGTGTGGGCCAGACCGGTGGCGACCGCTCCGGCGTCGGCGAACTGCCCGTGCAGCGCGGTGTGGCCCAGCCCGAACGACACGGCGATCATCAGCGCGGCCGCGCCGAGGATGACGACGATCGACCCGATGACGGTGTCGGCGCGCTCATAGTTGATCCAGCGCGGCGTGATCCGCTTGTCGATCACGTTGGACTGCTGGAAGAACAGCTGCCAGGGCGCGACCGTCGTGCCGACGAGCGCGATGATGAGGAGCATCGAGGTCGAGTCAAAGCCGCCCTCGACGCCCGGGGTGACGGCGCCGCTCAGGATGGGGCCGGCGTGAGGGTGGCTGGCGATCGCCAGCGGGATGGCGATGAAGTTGGTGACCACGAACACGAACATGAACCGCTCCCACCGGCGGAAGCTGCCCGTCGCGGTCATCGCCACCAGTCCCCCCGCGGCCAGCGGGACGGCGATGTAGCGGCTCACGCCGAAGTACTGCAGCGCCAGGCTGACGCCGATGAATTCGGTCACCAGCGTGAGGAAGTTGAGGATGAACAGGTCGCCGACCGAGAACGCGCCCCAGAACCGCCCGAAGCGCTCGATGATCAGCCGGGCGTGCCCGACCCCCGTGACGGCGCCGAGGCGGACGACCATCTCCTGATTGACGATCAGGACCGGGATCAGCAACAGCAGGGTCCACAGCAGGCTCAGGCGGTAGTTCTGGCCCGCCTGCGCGTACGTCGCGATGCCGCCGGCGTCGTTGTCGCCGACCATCACGATCAGCCCCGGGCCCATGATCGCCAGCAGGACGATCAGCCGGCTGCGGCGGGTGCGCGGCTTGGTCGAGTCCTGGCCCAGCGTGCCCAGCGCGCCGTGGATGTCGCCGACGTGGGCGTCGTCGAGGACGGTGTGAGAGCCGGGCGGACCGAGCAGGGCCCCCGTCTCAGCGACGAACGTCGTCTCGTTGTTCATGATGGCCTCCATCGATGTGTCAGGTGTGGGTGATGTGCTGGTGCGCATCACCCACCGGGAGGCCGGCCGGCCCTATATCAGGGCACGGGCTTCCGAGCGAATGAGCGCGCCGGGTCTATGACTTCGACTGCCGTCTGGGTCAGGCATCGCTTCCTCGCTGTCGGTTGACGCGATATGCGCAAGCGCGGCGCGAGCGCCGAGCGCGCGGATGGTTGATGTTGGTGTGGTCCGCCCGCGGTGAGTCGGGCGACGGGGCGCCGTGACGGTCATGGCGCAGCCTCCGGTTTTCGTCGGCTCTCCGCTTCCCGCGGAGGCCGGCCGGCTAGAAGACCGAGGGGCGACCGCAGGCGAGCGGAGAGGAGAGACTTCGGGGTTTGTCTTCCATAGCGGTGATCGCTGATCTCCTTGAAAGCCCACTCGACGGGCTCGTTCGCCTTGCCATGGGGATTTTACACCGGAGCTCCGTGTGGTCAGGCCGCCGGCCGGGACCGGCTCGCCCGCGCTTGCCGGCGCCACACCGCGGGGGTGACGCGGTGGTCGCGGCGGAACTGCTTGATGAAGAAGCTGGTGTGCCGGTGACCGGTGCGGGCGGCGATCGCCTCGACGGTCAGGTCGGTCTGGCGCAGCAGCCGGCGGGCCTCCACCATGCGGCGCTCGGCCAGCCACTGCTGCACGGTCCGGCCGGTCTTGCGGCGGACGACCGTCGTGAGATGTCCCGGCGTCAGCCCGACGGCGCGGGCGGCGTCGGCCAGCGAGATCGGCTCGGCGTAGCGCTGCTCGATGAACTCGAACACCGCCGCGAGCAGGGGCTCGTCGCGCAGACGGAAGTCGTCGCCCAGATCGACGGCGATGCGCGACACGCTGACCAGCAGAAGGGTGAGGCGGGCCATGACCGCCTCGCTCGAGCCGTCCCGCGGGTCGGCCAGTTCGCGTTCGATCATCGCCGCGTGCTCCGCCCACGCCGCGCGTTCGGCCGGCGGGACCCGCAACCGTTGAGCGCCGCCGGCGCCGCGACCGACGAACGGGAACAGCAGCGGGTGCGTGCGCCAGGTCAGCAGGCCGCCCGGCGCCGCGGACCCGATCACCTCGGGCGGGAAGAAGACGGCCCAGCCCGCGGCCTCGTGCAGGTGATCGCGGGCGACCATTCGCACCACCTCGCCGGGCGCGATCACGAACGCGTCCCCCGGCTCCAGCGGCCACGCCCGATCGTCGAGCCGGACCGCCCCGCGCCCGCGCTCGTAGTAGGCCAGCACGAGAAAGTCGTGGGCGTGAGCGTGATCGTCGGCCGGGTCACCGACCGCCGGCCGCCGGCCGCCGAATCGCAGCACGCTGACCGGCGGCGTATCCGGGCTGCGGACATAGGCGTAGACGGGCGCCCCGTCCACCTGGCGGCCGGTCAGCCGGGTGGACGCCGGTGGTACCAAAGATCGTGGCATACCTCCCGATGATTGGCTCTGGACGGTCCTAAGTCAAGGGCTTATCACTGAGGAACACAACCAAGCATCGTGTGATCCACCTGAAAGGTCTCCATGAACGAGCACGCGTCGACCCACAACGTCGCCGAGGCGCCTCGCCGTGCCCGGCGCTATCTCCCGGCGATGGGCCGTGACTGGCTGCTGCCCCTGTATGACCCGTTCACCCGGCTGCTCGGGGTCACCGCCGCCCACCGCCGGCTGGCCGACGAGGCCGAGCTGGACTCGGCCGGCCGGGTGCTCGAGATCGGCTGCGGCACCGGCAACCTCGCGCTCATGGTCAAGCGGACGCGCCCGCAGCTCGACGTCGCCGGACTCGATCCGGACCCCAGGGCCCTGGCGCGCGCCGGGCGCAAGGCGCGCCGGACCGGCCTGGCCGTGGAGCTCGACCTGGGGTTCGCGGACCAGCTCCCCTATCCGGACGCGAGCTTTGACCGGGTGCTGTCGGCGCTGATGTTCCACCACCTGGAGGCGGATCTGCGCCTGGCGTCGCTGCGGGAGGTGGCTCGCGTCCTGCGTCCCGGCGGCTCGCTGTATCTCGTCGACTTCGGCGGCAACAGCGACCATCTGCACGGTCTGATGCGCCGCGCCCGTCACAGTCACACGCTCAGCGACAACTTCGACGACCGCATCCCCACCCTGATGGCCGAGGCCGGACTGGTCGATCCGGTGGCGACCGGTCACCTCGACCGGCGGTTCGGGCGGCTGACCTTCTACCACGGTGCTCGGGCAACGTGAGCCGGCGGCGGGATCGATAACGCCGGCGTCACACCGTTACCTGTCCGTTATGGCCGGTGAGCTAGAACCGGCTCGGTGGGTGATCTGAGCTGGGTGATCAACATGTCTCGCCACCGCGCGGCGGTCGCCGTGACGTCGATCGCCGTGGTCGTGGTCGTGGTCGCGGGATGCGCATCGAGCGGCCATGCCGGGACGACCGGCGGCGGCTCGGCGACCCCGCCGCAGTTCCTGGCCTACGCCAACTGCATGCGCTTGCATGGTGTGCCCAACTACGCGGACACCGGCCCGAGCGGCGATCTGAACCCAGCCGCGTCGGGCGACGCGCAGTCCCCCGCGTTCGTGTCCGCGCAGCACTCGTGCCAGAAGCTCCTCCCGGCCCCGGTCGGGCATGACAAGCCGACTGAACGCCAGTGGGAGCTCGCCGTCGCCTTCTCCGCCTGCGTCCGCGCCCACGGCCTGCCGCAGTTCCCGGACCCGACGCTGTCGGTGCCGTCGCTCGGCAGCGGTGACGGGATCTTTCGAGCCGGGATGTACTGGCCGCTGCCGGCGGGGACGGTGGTGTCGCCTGCGTTTCGGCGCGCGGCGACCGCGTGTGGCTGGGAGGTCGGCCGGGCATCGGCCAGCCCGGCGTAAGGACGGCGAGCGCCGGTCGCGGATCGCTCCGCGACCGGCGGTTCGCTCTTATGACGGACAGTTCGGCGGCTGGGGCTCGTCGATCTTGCGTGGTTGCCCGTGAGGGATCAGCTGGATCGCCACCGTCTCGGCGGGCACGGTCCCGTTGTTCTTGAGCATGTGGATGTCGTTGCCGCCCGAGTCGATGAACCCGGTGCCGGCGGGGTAGTTGTAGGCCGCGCACCGGCCATCCCAGGCTCGGTAGTTGGTGACGGTCCCCGACTTGACGATGATGAGGCTGGGACCCGGGTGGGTATGCCAGCCGGTCGTTCCGCCGGGCGACAGCACGTTATCGACCACGTACACGTCAGACACGCCGAACGTGCGCAGGTCCGCCGCCCAGAACGACGGTGGCTGGGTCTGGGGATCGGGCCGGTAGTGACCCTCCACCCGGATCGGGGCGAACGGCGCTGAGGCGACGGTCGACGTGGTCAGCCCCGCCTGCGGTGTGGCCAGCACGGCGCTGGCCGACACTCCCGCGCCGGCGACGACGACGGCGACGAGCACGGCCCATCTCCGCTTGATTTTCATGTGAACCTCCTGCGGTTGTGGTGTGACCTGCCGGCCCGCCCGCCCCGGGAGTCGACGAGGCGGGCGGGTTGATTCAGGCGTCCTCAGGCGGCGACGCCCGGCCGCACGGCGGCAGCGGCGGCGGTGCGGCGGCGGCGAGCGCCGTCGCGCGATGGTTGATGCACGTGCGGGTCATGATGTCCCCCTCGTCTGAGGATCGAGCCCCCTCTGGATCCGACCCGGTATGCGATGTGACGATCATGCGCCGGCAATCGTCCGCTTGCCATGGGCGCGCGGGGGGCGATCCAATGTCAGACGGGTAAGGCGGTTCTTGCCCTCGGGCTATGGAAACACCCCGCGAGATCGCGCATGATCGGCGAGTGTCTACCGCATCACCGGCGAAGGTCAGCCGCTCTCGGACCGCAGTTCCGAGAGTGAGACCGCGCCCCGGCGAAGAGCTTCGTTGGCCAACCGCGAGCGGCGGTTCGAATCATCGGCCACCACGCCGAACTTGTCGTACAGGTTGCCCAGGTGCTGCTTGACCGCCGCCTGCGTGATCACGAGCTCTTCCGCGATCGACCGTGTCGATGCCGGCTCGGTGAACATGTCACGGTCCAGCAGCGGGCGACACAGGGCGATCAACACGTCGCGCTCGCGGACCGTCAGCGTGGGTGGCAGCTCCTCCACCTCGGTCTGCACTGCGACGGCAGCGACCGAGTCGCGGAAGATGAGGCGCGTGTGGCCGAGGCGGATCTCGTCGCCGTGGCGCAGCCGATGCGAGGACCAGATGCGCTCCCCGTTGACCCAGGTGCCGTTGGAGGAGCCCAGATCGGTGACGCACCAGCCGGCGGGAAACCGCTCCAGGATGGCGTGCAGATGGCTGGCGGTGGGATCGTCGGTCAGGGCGATGTCGTTCTCCGCGGCCTTGCCGACGGTCGTACGCTGGGCGTCGAGTGGGACGCGCCAGCTCTGCACGCCGATCATCACTTCCACTTGCGGTCCCATGTGGCGTAGGTTAAGAGAAGAAGTCGGCCGGAGGTAAAGGGGTGATCGGTGCCGACGCTGATCAGGGATCGCTATGAGCTGTTAGAGACGCTGGGCGCCGGCGGCGAAGCCCGCGTGGTCAAGGCACTGGACCGTCAACATGGCCGGTTCATCGCGCTGAAGATCCGACCGGTCCGCGACGGCACGGTGCGCGACCTCCTGCTCAACGAAGCCCGGGTCCTGCTCGCGGTCCCGCCCCATCCGGCGCTGCCGCTGGTCCGGGAGGACTTCTTCGAGGGCAACGACTACGTGGTTGCGATGGACTGGGTCGACGGGACGGACCTGGCGAGGCTGGTGGCGGATCGCGGGCGCCCGGGTCTGGCGCCCTCCAGCGTGCTGATGTACCTGTCCGACGCCGCGCAGGCACTGACGCATCTGCATTCGCAGAGCCCGGCGATCATCCACGGCGACGTCAAGCCCGGAAACCTGATCCTGACCACGGGCGGGCGGGTGAAGCTGGTGGACTTCGGCATGTCGTCAGCGCCCAACGCGGCGCGTCGGCGCGTCGGCACGCCCGGCTTCCGCGCGCCCGAGCTGGCGGCCAGCGGACGGCCGTCGCGCGCCAGCGACATCTACGCGCTGGCGGCCACCGCGTTCGCGTTGCTCACCGGCTCGGCCCCGGCCGGCGTGCTGCCCTCGTGGGAGGGCATCGATCCGGCCCAGGCCGAGCAGCTCGAGGCGGCGATCCGCCTGGGGATGGCAACCGACCCCGCGCGACGGCCCGGCACCGCCGGAGAGCTCGTCGAGCGGTTGCGTGCCGGCTGGGCGCAGGCGCTGCCCACCGGAGTGGTCACCTTCTGCCTGTCTGACATCGAGGGCTCCACTGCGATGTGGGAGTCCGATCCGGCGGCGATGGCCGAGGCGCTGGTACGCCACGACGAGCTGATCGCCGATTGCGCATCGGCGTGCGGGGGCCGGATGCTCGCGTCCATGGGAGAGGGCGACTCGACCGTCTCCGTGTTCGACGCCGCGGGCGGTGCGCTTGACGCCGCGATCGCCTCGACCCGGGCGCTGGCCACCGAGCACTGGCCGGCCGGGCTGCGCGTCGCCACTCGGTTTGGCCTGCACACCGGCGAGGCCGACCGGCGCGGCGCCACCTACTTCGGCCCGTCGATCAACCTGGCGGCGCGCCTGCGGGCCCAGGCCGACGGCGGACAGATCTTCCTGTCCGCGGTCACCGCCGATGTCGTCCGGGATCATCTGCCCCCGGGGTGCTCGCTGGTCGACCTGGGACCCCATCGCCTGAAGGGGCTGGCCGCGCCGGAGCGGGTCCATGCCCTCAAGGGTCCGGGGGTGAACGCGCCGCGGCCGGCGACGGAGTGCCCGTACCGTGGACTGTTGCCGTTCACCCCCGAGGATCGGGAGTTCTTCTTCGGCCGCGAGGACGTCACCGCCGAGCTCATCGGCCGTTTGCGATCGGGGCGCGTGCTGGCAGTCGTCGGCGCGTCGGGCAGTGGCAAATCCTCGGTGCTCCGCGCCGGGGTCGTCGCCGGCGTGCGGGCCGGCGAGGTCGCGGGCGTCGATAGCGCCCGGCTGATGACCCCCGGGGACCGTCCGACGCTGCACGACAACGACAAGCCAGCCGAGCTCATCGTCGTCGATCAGTTCGAGGAGCTGTTCACGCTGTGCGACGACGCCGATCGCCGGCGGGCGTTCATCGACGCCCTGCTGGCGGCCCGCGGACCGGTGGCGATCGGGGTCCGCGCCGACATCTACGGGCGGCTCGCCGGCCATCCTGAGCTGGCCCGGGCGGTTGCCGCCAACCAACTCCTGCTCGGGGCGATGTCAGTGCCCGAGCTGGAGCGGGCGGTGACCGAGCCGGCGCGCCTGGCCGGACTGCGGCTCGAGCCCGGACTGGTCGAGCTCGCCGTCCGCGACGTCGCCGGCGAGCCCGGGGCGCTGCCGCTGCTGTCCCACGCCCTGCGCGCCACCTGGGAACGGCGCGACGGGCGCACGCTGACCGTCGCCGGCTACCGCGACAGCGGCGGCGTCGCGGCGGCCGTGGCCCGGACCGCGGACGAGGTGGTCGGATCGATGCCCGCCGAGCAGCGTCAGCTGACGCGCAACGTGTTCCTGCGGCTCACCGCGCTCGGCGACGCACCGGCCGCGACCCGCCGCCGGGTGCCGATCGAGGAGCTCGTCCCCGAGGGTGCCGCGCCCGAGGTCGTCCCGGCGGTGCTCGACCGGCTCGTCGACGCTCGTCTGGTGACGCTCGGGGAGGGGACCGCCGAGGTCGCCCACGAGGTGCTGCTGCGCGAGTGGCCGACGCTGCGCGGTTGGCTGGAGGAGGACCTGGAGGGCGTCCGTCTGCATCGGCAGCTCGGCGATGCCGTCCGTATCTGGGAGGCGGGCGGCCGGGAACCATCGGACCTGTATCGCGGGGCACGGCTGACCGCCGCCGCCGACTGGGCCCGCGGTGATCGGGAGCGGCTGAACGCCACTGAGCGCAGCTTCATCGACGCCAGCCTGGCCGCCGCCGACCGGGAGCGTCGCGCCCAGCTGCGAACCAACCGGCGGTTGCGCGGACTGCTGTCAGGGGCGGTGGCTCTACTGCTGGTCGCGATCCTGGCCGGGGTGGTGGCGCTCGTCCAGCGGGGCGACGCTCGCGCGCAGGCGCTCACCGCTGACGCCGAACGGGTCGGTGCCCAGGCCCAGAACGAGCAGGACGTCGATCGTCAGCTCCTGTTCGGGGTCGCCGGCGTCCGGCTGCACAACGGTGCCCAGACGCGGTCGGACCTGATGGCCGTGCTGCAGAAGAACCCCGCGCTGACCAATCTGTCGCGGCCGTTCACGAACACCGTCACCGCCGAGGCGGTCAGTCCGGACGGCCGACTGCTGGCGGTCGCGGACCTGACCGGGATCGTGCGGTTCATCGATCTGGCCACCCGGAGGGCGACCGGGCGCGACGTCGAGCTCGGGGCCCCCGTTGCGACGCGGGCGATCACCTTCTCTCCCGATGGGCGCACGGTGTTGGCCGTTCGCGTCACGCCCCGGGCCTCGACGCTCGAGGCGATCGACGTCGCGGATCGGCGGGTCCGCACGCTGGACACCTGGCGGCTGCCTCCAGCGATCCCGCCCCTGGGCTCGGACGGGGTGGCGTACTCGCCGGATGGCCGGTCAGTCGCGGTGAGCGTCATCAGCGAGTCCGCGGCCACGCGGGGGATCCCGTCCGCCGCCGGGCTGGCGATGGTCGATCCGGGCAGCGGCCGGATCCGGTGGCAACGCCCATATCCGAAGGTCTCCTCGATCCAGGAGGAGCCGCACGTGACGTTCACTCCCGGCGGGACGCTGCTCACCTCCGCCCAGCAAGGCGAGACGATCCTATGGGACACCGCGACCGGACGGATCCTTCGTCGGTTCGCGATCGGCGGTCTGCCGGCGATCTCTCCTGATGGGCGCCTGGTCGCGCTCGGACGCAACTCGTCGTTCGTGGATACGGTCGCCAGCGCGACGGTGGCCGTGCTGAACCTCCGGACCGGTCGCCATCGGACGCTTCAGACCAACCTGCCGGCAGCGTGGATCCGGGGCATCTCATTCACCTCCGGCGACTCGCGGATCGTTGCCGACGCGTTCGACGGCGTTCACGTCTGGGATGTCGCCAGCGGCACGCTCGACGACTCCTGGGTCGGGCAACCGGGCCAGCGATCGGTGATGGCGATTGATGCCGGCCGCACCACGGTGTTCGTCGGGGCCCAGGACGGGAGCGTGGCCACGTTCGACCTCACCGGGCACCGACGGCTCGGGCAGGACTTCAGCTGGGATACCCCGTCCGGCGGGTGCGCCGGGGACACGAGCGGTCCGTGTGACGTGGTTAGCCCGCGCTCCGATCTGCTCGCGGACAGCCAGGGCAACGGCGGAATCGCGATCGTCGATCTACGGACGCTGCGGCTCAGGGAGCTCCTCCCACCCCGGGATGGGTACGCCGCCGACGCCGTCTCGTTCACCCCGGACGGCGGCACGGTGGTCGACGGCGGCACCAACGGCCGGGTGACGATGTGGAACCTGGCCACTGGCCGGATCAGCCACGAGTTCCGCTTCTCCGGCACGGTGGAGTTCACCGCGGTCAGTCCGGACGGGAGGCTGCTCGCGGCGCAGACGGACGCTCCACCAGCTGACGAGTCCCATGTCACGGTCGTCCGGATCGCCACCGGGAGGATGGTCGCGACCCACACCGTCGGTGCGCGCAGCGACGGGCTGGCCTTCACACCCAACGGGCGCGAGGTCGTCGCGCTTGGCTGCTGCCAGCCCATCTCATCCCTGGCGGCGTGGGATGTGCGCGGCGGCCGGCAGCTGTTCCGGCGCACGCTGACCGACCAGGGCGACGCGCTGGCGCTCACGCCCGATGGCCGGCTGATCGGCGTGGGCACGCAGGATGGCAAGGTCCTCTTCCTGGATCCGCTCACCGGGGCGACGGCCCGTCCGCCGCTGCAGGCCGATGCCGGGAACATCGAGTATCTGGCGTTCTCGCCCGACAGCCGCGAGTTCGCGGTCGGTGCGGCTGACAACACCGTGAGCGTCTGGGATCTGCCCTCCCGGATGCGCATCGGCAATCCGTTCGGTCCCTATTCCGGTCTGATCACGCCGGGCCTGTTCGAGCCCGACGGCCAGCTGCTGGTGATCCTGGAGGAGGAGGCGGTCCAGTGGCCGATGAACGTTGGGCGTTGGGAGACCTACGCCTGCCAAGCCGCCGGACGCAATTTGACCCGGGCCGAGTGGGCGGATGTCGTGCCCAACCGGCCGTACGAGCGGATATGCCCGGCCCGGGCGACCCGCCCCTACTCGTAACGGATCATCCCCCGGATGTTGCGATGGGTGCGCATGTCCTCGTAGCCGTCGTTGATCTGGTCCAGCGTGTAGGTCCGGGTCACCAGCTCGTCGAGCATCAGCTGGCCGTCGCGATATAGCGACAGCAGCTTGGGGATGTCCGAGCGGGGACTGGCGTGCCCGAACAGGCAGCCGATGATCCGCTTCTCCCAGGCGATGACCTCGAACAGCGGGATCTCGGCCTGGTTGGCGTCGAGCGGCGCCAGTGCGGTGAGCACGACCTTGCCCAGCTTTCCGACCAGCGAGATGGCCTCGCCCACCACCTTCGCGGTGGTCACGTCGACGGTGACCAGCGCCGAATTGGCCATGATGCCGCGCGTCATGTCCCTGATCGGCTCGAGCGCCTCTTGCGCGGACGCGAACGTGTGGGTGGCGCCGAACACCCGGGCCTGCTCGCGATTGAACTCCGACGGGTCGATGGCGATGATCTGGCTGGCGCCGGCCATCCGCGCGCCCTGGACCGCGTTGGCGCCGACCCCGCCGATGCCGAGGATGGCCACGGTGTCGCCGGCCATGACCTCGGCGGCGTAGACCGCCGTGCCCCATCCGGTGGTCACGCCGCAGCCGACCAGGGCCGCCTTGTCGAGCGGGATGTCGTCGTCGATCTTGACCACCGAGTTCTCATTGATCACCGTGTGACTGGAGAACGTGCCCAGCATGCACATCAGCCGGGCGTCCTGACCGCGCACGTGATGCCGGCTGGTCCCGTCGGTCTGGAGCCCCACCTGGAGACCGGCGCCCTGGTCGCAGAGGTTCTCCCGGCCGATGGCGCACCAGCGGCACCGGCCGCAGGCGGGCACGAAGCTCAGCACGACGTGGTCGCCCTCGGTGACGGTGCTCACCCCCGGGCCGACCTTCTCGACGACCCCGGCACCCTCGTGGCCGCCGATCGCGGGCAGCGCCTGCATCGGGAGGTCGCCAACGCGGAGATGCTCGTCGGAATGGCAGAGGCCGGAGGCGGTCAGACGGACCAGGACTTCGGACTCGCCCGGATCGTCGAGGGTCAGCTCGTCGATCTCCCAGTCGCCGCCGTACTCCCACAGGACTGCTGCTTGCGTCTTCATGCGTTCGCCTCGTAGGTCGTCTTGCCGGTGTTACACGCGGGGCCCCCGTCGGTCCCGCTCAAGGTGCCGGTCACGCGCCGGCCGCGGAAGTGCCCGGTCAGCTGGACGTCGAGCCGGCCGTGGTCCGCGTGCACGGTGACCCGAAACCGGGCGTGCCGGATCGGCACTGACGTGCGGCCCTTGGCCCCGGTGACCGAGCAGTTGGCCCCGAAGAACGTGACCTGGAAGGAGACGTCCACCAGCCGGTCGCGCTTGACGGTCAGCTTGACCAGCCCCTTCTCGCTGGTCACCCCGTTGTAGACGCCCGAGTCCGCCGCGGCGGCGACGCCCGCGAGCGCGACGGCCAGCACGAACGCCAACAACGTGATCCTGCGGACCATCTCCAACCCTCCTGAGCTCGGCTACCTCCTGCGCGGCCGCCCCGGGGCTCGCCCCGGGTGGCGGTCGCCGGCCTAGTCTTTCACGCCCGCGTCCCGGAGCGCCACCGTGCGATCATCGGTGCATGTCACGGGCCGGGACCGTGCGGGCTGGGCCACTTGCGCTGATCGCGGCGGGTGCCCTGGCGCTGGCCGGCTGTGGCTCGGGGACGAGCCTGCTGCAGTCGAGCTCGGGCCAGGCAACGCGGCACGGCGCCGTGACCCATGCGGGCAACCCCGTGTCGCCGGGCGTCCCCGCCGACGCGGTGCGCGTGATCGAGGGCTGGGCCAATGCGCTTCGCGCGGGCCACGTGAGGGCTGCCGCCCGCTACTTCCACATCCCCAGCATCTTCTTCGGGGGGTCCGGGCCGCCGGTGGAGCTGCACAGCCTGGCGGACGCCGAGACCGCCAACGCCGGCCTGCCCTGCGGGGCCCGCTTCCTCGCCGCCAAGCTCGAGGGCCACTACGTCAACGTCCTGTTCCGGCTGACCGACCGGCCCGGCCCCGGCGGCACGAGCGGGTGCGGATCGGGCGCCGGCGAGACCGCGCGCACGAACTTCCTCATCCGCGGCGGGCTGATCGTGGAGTGGCTGCGCGCGCCCGACGAACCGGGCGACAACGGAACGCGCACGACGCCGACGACGCCGACCGCGCCCACGCCGTCGCCTCCGCCCGGGGCGACCACCGGGGGCGGCGGCACCCCGTTGGTCTGACCGCCCGCGCTGTCAGCCCAGCACCGGCACGTCGGCGGTGATCACCTCGTGGCCGTCGGCGGTGATCAGGACGTTGTCCTCGATGCGGATGCCGCCGAAGCCGAGCATCCGGTCGACGCGATCCCAGTCGACCTCGTCGCGGTAGCGCCGGCGCCGGTCCGGCGCGTTGAGCAGCGCGGGCACGAAGTAGATGCCCGGCTCGACGGTGACGGTCATGCCGGGCTCCAGCGGCAGGTCGATCCGCAGGTTGGGGAACGGCGGCGGGTCGTTGCGGCGCGATGCCAGCGGCCCGCCCGCGTCGCGGACGCCGAGGCCGACGAGGTGCCCGATCCCGTGCGGGAAGAACAGGAACGTCGCTCCGGACTCGACGAGCGATTCGGGGTCGCCGCGCAACACGCCGTGGGCCGCCAGCCCCTGGGCGATGGTCAGGGCCGCCGCGCGATGGACGTCACGCCATTCCGTGCCCGGGGTGCAGCGCTCGATCGCGGCCAGCTCGGCCGCCCGGACCAGCGCGTGGAGCTCGGCCTGCTCGGCGCCGAGCCGTCCGCCGACCGGATAGGTGCGGGTGATGTCCGAGGCGTAGAACCTCACCTCGGCGCCGGCGTCGATGAGCACCAGCTCGCCGTCGGCGAACCGGCGCGGCGTCGGTGCGAAGTGCAGCACCGCCGAGTTGGGGCCGCCGCCGATGATCGTGTCGTAGGCCATGGCGTCGCCGCCGGCGCGCAGTGCCGCCGCCTCGAGCTCGATCTGCACCTGGCGTTCGCTGGCACCGTCGCGCAGCAGCGGCACCGCGGTGGCGAACGCCTCACGGGTCGCTCGCTGGGCGGCCCGCATGCGCTCGAGCTCGACCGGATCCTTGGGACGGCGCACATCGTCCAGGGCGAAGCGCAGCTCGGTGGCCAGTGCGGCGTCGCCGGCGACGCCATCGCTCTGGGCTCCCAGCGCAGCGACCGGGCGGCCGTTGCGCCCCGCCAGCCAGCCGGTGAGATCGTCAGTGGTCGGACCGTCAGGCTCCCCGGCCGGGGCGCCTGACCACAGGCGGTCGCCTTCGGTGATCGCCGGCACGAAGTGCACCCATCCTTCGTGGGGGTCGAAGGCGAGCACGCCGCCGGGGCCGTTGTGATCGGTGAGGTAGAAGTACTCGGAGTGCGCGCGGAACGGGTAGGTGAGGTCGGCGCGTCCGGGGATGTGGATCGGGTCGCCGGCGCCGACGAGCACCACTTCGTCGGTCAGGTTCCACGCCTGGGCCAGCGCCGAGCGCCGTCGCTGCAGCTGGGATGCGATGTCCATCGCTACAGCCTGTCAGCAACGCCGTCGACGCGCGTCTCCGCAGACGACCTCCGCGGACCCCTCGGACTCGACGGCGTGGTCGAGCGGCCACCATGGGCGAACACTATGGTGCGGGCGTGATGATGCTCATCGCCGACCAGTCGCGCAACGAGGCCGCAGCCCGGTAGGGGAGAGTTCCCTGCGCCTGCTTCCTGACCTGTCGCCGCTGCGCGACAGCCGCGACCTGCGGCTGGTCGTGGGCGGCAACTTCCTCGCCGACCTCGGCGCACAGGCGACCCTCGTCGCCCTCCCGTTCCAGGTCTATGTCCTGACCCGGTCGGCCTTCCTGGTCGGCCTGCTGGGAGCCGCCGAGCTGGTGCCGTTGGTCACCCTCTCGCTGCTGGGCGGCGCGTTCGCTGACCGGTATGACCGCCGCAAGCTGCTGCTGGCGGCGCAGGCGGGGGTGCTCGTCGGCGCCGGCGGGCTGGCGGTGGCCGCGTTCGTCGGCCGGCCTCCGGTGGCGTTGCTCTATCTGCTGGCCGCCGTGCTCGCCGGCTTCAACGCGCTCCAGAACGTGGCGGAGTCCGCGATGGTTCCCAACCTCGTCGATCGCGAGCGGCTGCCGCAGGCGCTCGCTGTCAACTACGGGCTTTACGCGCTGACCATGGTCCTCGGGCCCGGCCTCGGCGGCGTGATGATCGGCGCGTTCGGCGTGCAGGCCGCCTACACCGTCAACGTCGCCGGCTGCTTGGCGTTCACCGTCGCCATCCTGGCCATCGGGCCGCAGTCGCCGGCGGTCGTCGACGCCCACGAGCCCGTCCTGCGCGCGATCCGGGAGGGCCTGCGCTACGTGCGCGGCAACCGCGCACTGGTGGGGTCGTTCGCGATCGACCTGGTGGCGATGACGTTCGGCATGCCGCGTGCGGTGTTCGCCGTGTTCGCGGTTGGGATCTTCCACGCCGGCGCGGCCGGCACCGGCGTCCTGTACGCCGCGGTCGCCGCCGGCGCCACGGCGGCCGCGGTGCTGACCGGCTGGCTGAAGCATGCCCGGCGGCTCGGGCTGATCGTGATCTGGGCGGTCACCGTTTGGGGGGCGGCGATCGCGGTGGCCGGGCTGATGAGCTCGCTATGGGCGGCCGCGGCGTTGCTCGCGGTGGCCGGGGCGGCGGACTCGGTCAGCGCCATATGCCGGTCGACGATCAACCAGACCGTCACCCCCGACCACATGCGGGGACGCATGTCCGCGGTCTTCTCATTGGTGGTGTCCGGCGGACCGCGCCTGGGCGACCTCGAGTCCGGCACCGTGGCCGGCGCGTTCGGCGTCCGAGTCTCGATCGTCTCCGGTGGTCTGCTGTGCCTGCTCGGCGTGGCGGGGATCGTGGTGGCGTTCCCGCAGCTCGCCCGCTTCGACACCGCGGTGGCGACGGGCCGCCTGGCCGCCGAGGTCACCTGAGCTCTCTCACGTCGCCGCCCGGCGAGTGGGTCACACCGCTCTCGGGTCGTCCTGCTCCAGGAACGCCTGGACGCGCTGCGTGTAGGGGGTGCGGTCGTAGCTGGAGACCAGCGCGCCGGCCATCCGGACCGGGTCGCCGAAGAAGTAGTACTCGTACAGCGCCTGGCGGCCGGCGAACGTGGAGATGCAGGTGTCCCAGACCAGCCGGAACAGCCGGACGCGTTCGGGGCCGGTCAGGGTGGCCGACTGAAGGTAGCGCTCGATGTCGTCGTGGGCGGGGCCGGTGACGTCGGCCTCGGTGGGCAGCGCCATCAGCCCGGACGCCGACAGCTTGCGCAGGATCTCCGGGAAGCGCTGGTAGAGCTTGGGGTACCAGTTGCGGGCGGCGTTGAGCGGCTCCCATCTGGGGGTCATCACGCCGAACGGGTTGAGCTTCGCATCGGCTTCGGCGGCGCGGACGAACGCGCGGATGCCCTCCAGGGCGACGATGACCTCGGCGATGTTCTCCTGGACGTGCCCGAAGGACTCGATGCCGATGGCCTCGGTCAGCAGGGACACGAGCCCCAGCATGTACTCGGTCTTGGCGGTGGTGCGGGCGGTGACCTGGTGGGTCATGTGGTGCACCGCGCTGGTCTCGGCGTAGAAGCCGTTGCACAGGTCGGGGTGGCCGAGCATGAAGCAGCGCTCGAACGGCACCTGAACGTCGTCGAAGATGACCACCGCGTCCATCTCCTCATACCGCGACCCGAGCGGGTGGTCGAAGTGGCTGCGGCCCAGATCGGCCGACTCGCGGCAGAGGAACCGCAGGCCGGGCGCGTCGCAGTTGATCGCGAACGCGAACGAGTAGGGCGCGTCCTCGGGGCGGCCCTTCAGCACGGTGGAGGGGAACACCAGCAGCTCGTCGGCGGTCGGGCCGATCGTGGCCAACAGCCGCGCGCCGCGGACCACGATCCCGTTGTCGTCCTGGGACACGATCTGGGCGCTCAGCTGCCCGCCCAGCTGCTCCGAGCCCGACGCCGAGCGGTTGGCCTGCGGTGGGATCAGCGTGTGGGTGAGCAGCAGGTCGGCTTCGCGGACCTGCTCGTAGTAGCGCGCCACGTTGTCGCCGAACGCGCGGTCGGCCTGGGCAAACCACGGGCCGGCCTCTGAGAGCGCCATCAGACAGGAGTTGAGGTAGTCGCCGGTGCGGCCCAGAAAGCCGTTGCTGGCCCGGGCCCAGGCGCTCATCATCTCGCGGCGCTTGAGCAGATCCTCCGCGGTCCGCGGGACCATGAACGAGGTCCCCACGCGGTCGCCCGTGCTCGGCGACTCATAGGTCAGCAGGTCGCGCAGCGCGGGGTCGTGCTGGAGGTCATACAGGTGCGCGTAGGTGGCGACCAGGTTGCGGAACGCGGGGTGCTCGGGGATCCCGCGGGTGATCGTCTCGCCGTGGATCTGCACGGTCGGCGTTGACGCCGCCAGACGCTCGATGTAATCGCTGCCGGTGCGCGCTGCCATCGCTGGGACTCCCTAGCTCGCTGAGATGGTGTCGAATGGGCGCGAGCGTTTATAGCACGACTATTGTGCGGTACGCACAGATAACGTACGCTGTATGGCTGACGTATGAGCTCCGCCTTCGGCCCCAGTCCCACCGCCCGTTCGCTCACCCTGGAACGGGGCCTGCGCGTCCTGCGCGTGCTGGCCGAGCACCCTGAGGGACTGACCGTCTCCGAGCTGGCCGACGCGCTGGGTACCCACCGCGCCGGGATCTATCGCCTGCTGGGCCCGCACCTCGACCAGCGACTGGTGTGGCGCCGCGGCGATCGCTATCACCTCGGTGCGGGACTGATCGAGCTGGCCAGTCGGGTCCAACCGCGCCTGCAGGAGGTCGCCGGGCCGCGGCTGCAACAGCTCGCGGACGAGCTCAACGCGACCACCGCGCTCACGGTGCGCGAGGGCGAGGACGCCGCGGTGGTCGCCGACGTGCGCTCGCCGCGCCGCGCCGACCTGCACATCACCTATCGCCCCGGGCTGCGCCACCCGGTGTCGATCGCGGCGTCGGGCATCGCCATCCTCGCCGGCGCGGCCCGACGGCGTACCGAGCGCCCCGAGGTCACCGAGGCCCGGCGCCGGGGATGGGCCCACTCGACCGGCGAGCTGCTGCCCGGCGCGACCGGCGTGGCCGCGCCGGTGCGCGGCGAGGGCGGCGAGGCTGAGTCGGCGATCAGCGCGGTGTGGATCGGCAAGCGGCGCAATGCCGACATGGCCGCGCCGGTGGTGGCGGCGGCGCGGGAGATCGCCGCCGCCCTGTGATCAGTCGCGGGTGACGTACACCGGCTGGACGGGGGTCTCGCGCTCGGCCCGGCGGCGCCTACGGTCCACCCAGCCGGCGATACCGAGGCCCGCCACGAGGGACGACACGGCATTGATGATGAGGATCGTGCTCATGATTCAGGGTCCTTTCCTTCTGCTCGGAAGGATCGTCCCCGTGGGTGAAGATCAGGCGGTCCAAACCAACACAAATCCATAAGAACGCGCGCGAGGCCGGCCGGCGCCGGGCGGCGTTGCGACGACGAGATGGCCGCCTCCCCCCATCAACACATGGTCTAGGACGAACGTCCAATTCGGAGCTTTGCCTAAACCTGGCTATTCCACATGCCGAAGACCGGAGTGTCGAAAAAGGCAAACTCGTCGTGAGGCGGGGGCGCAAAGCCAGGGGTCTCGTCTCGAGATCGCCCAGCTGCCGATAACCAAATCGACCATGCCACCAGGGAAGGTGGCCTGCACGGAGGGTGTCTCTTGCCTTTGGTTATCCACCCGCGAGTTCGCAAGACGATCGGCCGCGTTGCGGCGATGACGTGCGTCGCGGTTTTCGCCAGCGCCGGTGCCGCCTATGCGGCCTGCCCGGCCCAGTCCACCACCACTCCGTTCTCGCAGTGGGGTGACAACAGCAGCTACTTCCTGGTCCCCGGGGGCTCGTTCGAGGGCACCGCGTCCCAGGTCGGTTGGACGCTCAACGATGCCGGCCTGGTCGCCGGGGCCGAGCCGTTCCACGTCAGCGGCTCCTCAGACGACCAGTCGTTGCAGATCGGCGCCGGTGGCACCGCCACCTCCCCGACGTTCTGCGCGGACTCGACCATGCCGGACTTCCGCTTCTTCGCCCGCCAGGATTCGCCGGGCGGCGAGCTGAAGGTCCAGGGCGTGGTCCGAACCTGGTATGGCACCTTCGCGGCCACCGTGGCTGTCCTTCAGGACGGCTCGATGTCCTCGTGGGGCCCGACGCGCCAGCTCAAGATCCCCCAGATCCCGACCGGGCTGGGCATTCCCGTCGCCATCCGCTTCGTCGCCTCCGGCTCGAGCAGCTGGCAGGTGGATGACGTCTACGTCGACCCCTACCGCGCCGGCTGAGTGACGGGCGGGGGCGAGGTGGAGAGGACGCAGGGCTGATGAGCGCCGTCGAGCACTACGGGGCCGAGACCCAGTCGGCGACCGAGCGGCTGCTGGAGGCCAGCTGGGAGGGTCGCGAGCGGCGCGCGTCCGAGCGCGAGCTCAAGGTCGAGATGGCCGCGGGGGGGCTGTTCGCCCTGACCGTGGGCGCGCTTCTGGTGGCCGCCGGCGGCATCGGCGCGGCGCGTCCCCCGGTGGCGATCCTGCTGGTCGTCGTGTACGCGCTGGTGGCCCGCATCGAGTTCCCCGTCGGGGCCGGCTACGTCGTCCCGACGCAGCTCATCCTCGTGCCGATGCTGCTCATGCTGCCGCCGCAGACGGTCCCGCTCGCGGTCCTGCTGGGCCTGGTCAGCGCCTCGACGATCGACTGGGCGCTGGGTCGTGTGCCCGCGCGGCGGGTCCTCTCGTCCGTGCCGGACGCCTGGCACTCGCTCGGGCCGGCCGCCGTCCTGCTGATCGCCGGCTCGCCGCGAATCGGCCTCTCAGAGCTCCCCCTGCTGGCCGGCGCGTTCGCCGCCGGCTGCTTCGTGGACCTGACCAGCTCGATGGTGCGGATGCGCATGGCCGGGGTCGTCCCCGACCTCGCGGTCCAGATGCGCGTCATTGGCCTGGTGTGGGCGGTCGACGCCTCGCTGGCGCCGCTCGGCTTCCTCGCCGCCCTGGCTACGCGCCACAACTACGGCGCGATCCTGCTCGTGCTGCCGCTGGTGTTCCTGCTGTGGCTGCTGGCCCGCGACCGGAGCCAGCGGATCGATCAGGCTCACCACCGCCTCAAGCTGGTGGAGCAGGAGCGATCTCGCCTGCAGTCGGCGGTGCGCCGTCTCGGCGACGCCTTCGCCGCCAAGCTCGAGTTCAGCGGCCTGCTCGAAATCCTGTTGCACGGTTCGATCGAGGCGCTCGATGCCGCCGCCGGGCGGCTCGAGCTGGCCGGCGGGCCGTTCCCGCTGCGCCTGGTCGCCGGCGCCGAGCGGTGGCTGGACCTGCTGCCCTCAGACACCGGCGAGCTGCGCGCGGGGGCCGGACCGGTCCAGACCGGCGAGGCCGGCGCCTGGCAGCTGGAGCTCGCGGTGCGCATTCCCGCGACCCCGCAGGACATGACCGGGCGGCTGCGGTTCGTGCGTGAGGGCCGGTCCTTCGAGGAGGACGAGATCGCGCTGATCGCCGAGCTGATCGGCAAGGCGGAGCTGTCGGCGGCCGAGATCATCAACCACCACGCCATCCGCCGCCAGGCCGTGACCGACTCCCTGACGGGCCTCGGCAACCGGCGCAAGCTGACCGCCGACCTCGGCAGCGTGCTTGCGAACGCCGCCGCGGACCGGCCGTCGGTGCTGCTGCTGTTCGATCTGGACGGCTTCAAGGACTACAACGACACCTTCGGCCACCTGGCCGGCGACGCGCTGCTGGCCCGGCTGGGAGCCAAGCTCGAGCGGGCGGTCGCGGGACACGGCGCCGCCTACCGTCTGGGCGGCGACGAGTTCTGCGCGCATCTGAATCTGGCGGGCCAGGACTGCGACGCGCTCATCCTCCGCGCCGCCGCCGCCCTGTCGGAGGCCGGGGTGGAGTTCAGCATCCGCTCCTCGCTGGGCCTGGTGCTGCTCCCCCACGAGGCTGACAGCGTCGATCACGCGCTCCAGATCGCCGACGAGCGGATGTACGCCAACAAGCGCAGCCGCTCGACCGGCGCGCGCAGCCAGGCGGGCGAGGTGCTGCTGCGCACGATGCACGCCAAGCAGCCCGAGCTCGACGAGCACTCCTCCAACGTGGCCGAGCTCGCCTCGCGCGTCGCCCGGCGGCTGGGCCTGGTCGGCGAGGCGCTCGACGAGATCGCGCGTGCCGCAGAGCTGCACGACATCGGCAAGGTGGGCATCCCCGACGCGATCCTCAACAAGCCGTCGAGCCTCTCAGACAGCGAGTGGGAGTTCATCCACCAGCACACCATCCTGGGCGAGCGCATCCTGCACGGCGCCCCGGCGCTGCGGCCGGTCGCCCGCCTGGTCCGCGCCAGCCACGAGCGCTGGGACGGCGGTGGCTATCCCGACGGGCTGGTGGGCGAGGAGATCCCGCTTGGCGCCCGGATCGTCAGTGTCTGCGATGCGTATGAGGCGATGACCGCGAACCGCAGCTACCGTTCGGCGGTGCCCCACGAGGTGGCCTGCCAGGAGCTGCGCCGCGCCGCCGGCACTCAGTTCGATCTCGCCGTCGTGGAGGCCTTCCTGGTGGTCATCGAGTCCGCCGCCGCCGAGGAGCACGAGGTCGACGCTACGCAGCACGCCGTCGCCCACGTCCGCGAGCTGCTGGGCGCGAGCGTCCTGCCGCGCTGACGCCCGCGCTCGTCCGGGATACTCCGGGCATGGAGGAGCTCCCCGAGCACGTGCGGCGCAACCGCGCCGTCTGGGACGTATGGGCGGCGCAGTATGTCGAGGCCGGGCGCCGCCACTGGCGTGACGCGGAGCCGTCGTGGGGGATCTGGAGCGTCCCGGAGTCGCAGCTGGGCGTCTTGCCCGACGGCCTCGACGGCCTCGACGCCATCGAGCTGGGCTGCGGCACCGCGTACGTGTCGGCGTGGCTGGCCCGCCGCGGGGCCCGGCCGGTGGGCATCGACAACTCAGAGCAGCAGCTCAACACGGCCCGCGCCCTGCAGCGCGAGCACGGCGTCGAGTTTCCGTTGCTGCACGGCAACGCCGAGCAGGTGCCGCTGCCCGACGCGAGCTTTGATCTGGCGATCTCCGAGTACGGGGCCAGCATCTGGTGCGATCCCTACCGGTGGATCCCCGAGGCGGCGCGGCTGCTGCGTCGGGGCGGCCGGCTGATCTTCCTGGTCGGCGCGGTGCTGGCGATGCTGACCCTTCCGGACGAGGAGGACGGCGCGGCCGGCGACCGGCTGCTGCGGCCGTACTTCGACATGCACCGCTTCGAGTGGTCAGACGACGACTCGGTCGAGTTTCACCTCCCCCACGGCGAGCTGATCGCCCTGCTGCGACGGTGCGGCCTGCGGGTCGAGGAGCTGATCGAGGTCCAGCCGCCCGCCGAGTCGACCACGCGCTACCGGCACATCACGCTCGAATGGGCGCGCCGGTGGCCGTGCGAGGAGGTCTGGAAGGCGCGCAAGGCCGGCTGAGCGGCGGCGGGCGCCCGCGCCTCCACGTGAGCCGGCCCGCTGACCGCGGGCTCAGGCGTCGAGCTCGCGCTGATCTCGGGCGGCGCCCTGCAGCCGCCCGCGCTCCTCGGCCTCGCGCAGCTCCTGCTCCCGGCGCTCCTTCTTGGAGAGCTTGCGGCCGCGCTTGACGCTGGAGCCGCCCATGATCGAGATGAGCCGGATGTGGATGACCGGGGCGCCCGGCGGCGGCGTCTGGTCGCCCAGCTTGACCTCGTGTCCGCCCATGAAGGCGAACTTCGACACCTGGACGTCGACGCCGTCGGGCACGCGGATCTCGTGGCCGCCCATCAGCGAGAACACGGTCACCTCGGTGACCGGACCCGACAGCTCGGCGTCGTTGAGGTCGACCTCTGAGCCGCCCATGATGGCGACCACGTTGCAGCGCTCGGCGATGCGCCAGCGCCCCTTGCGCTCCGAGCCGCCCATGATCGAGACGATCCACCGTGATCCACCGGGGCCGGCGTTGATCGCGGGAGCCATCCCCGGCGACGCGGCCGGCGCGTGCGCGCCGGTGGGGACCAGCGGCGCCACGCTGACGTCGGCGATGAGGTGCTCGAGCTCGATCCGGGTGCGGACGGTATAGGCGCGCTGGAGCCGGTCGTCGAGCTCGTCGACGTCGAGTCGACCCTCACTGACGGCGGTGCGCAGGGCCTGGACCGCACGCTCGCGCTCGTCGTCAGAAGCTCGCAGCGGGGACGGATCGGACATCGGCTGCCCCATCGTAGCTCCGGCGCTGTACGGTGCGCCCAATGTCCGGGATCGACCTCGACCAGCTGCGTGATCTCGCTCCGTTCGCGAACACCGTCGGCGTCGAGCTGCTCGACGTCGACCCCGACCTCGTCCGCGGCCGGCTGCAGTGGACCGCGGAGCGGTGCACGGTCGGGGGCATCATGCACGGCGGCGCGCTGATGGCACTGGCCGACAACTGCGGGGGGCTCTGCGCGTTCCTCAACCTGCCCGAGGGCGCGCAGGGCACCGCCACGATCGAGTCCAAGACCAACTTCCTGCGCGGGGTCAGCGGCGGCGCTGTCACCGCGACCACCCGGCCGCTGCATAAGGGACGCAGCGTGCTGGTCGCCGAGACCGAGCTGACCGATGACACCGGCCGGCTCGTGGCCAAGGTCACCCAGACCCAGATCTTCCACTACCCGCGGGGCTGAGGCCGCCGGCCTCCGGGGCGACCGCGGGCTCGCCGGCGACCGCTGCGCCGTGCCCGGCGGGCTCGCCGGCGACCGCTGCGTCGTGCCCGGCGGCGGGCTGGCCCGGCGCCGTCGCCCACGGGGTACGGCCGCCGCGGGTGATGGCCAGCGCCGGGATGGTCACGTGCGTGATCGGTCCGATCGCCAGCGCATAGAGCAGCGTGCCGATCCCCACCGTTCCGCCGAGCACGAACCCGGTGACCAGCACGGCGGCCTCGATGGTGGTGCGCACGATGCGGATCGAGTGTCCGCGGGCGGCGATCCCGGTGGTGAGGCCGTCGCGCGCGCCCGGGCCCAGCTGGGCGCCGATGTACAGGCCGGTCGCGAGCCCGTTGCCGGCGACCGCGCCGAGCAGCAGGGCGATCCGCGCCCACACCGCGTGCGGCGGGTGAAAGACCACGAGCATGAGATCGATCACGGCGCCCACCAGGACGACGTTGGTCGCCGTCCCCACCCCCGGCCGCTGACGCAGCGGGATCCAGCCCAGCAGGACGAAGAAGCTGACGATGATCGCCCAGGTGCCGATGCCCAGGCCGAACGTCCGCGACAGCCCCTGGTGCAGCACGTCCCAGGGGTCCAGCCCCAGTCCGGACAGCACCATCATCGCCGAGGTGACGCCGTAGAGGACCAGCCCCGTCAGCAGCTGCGCGCCGCGGCGGCCGCGGCGGTCGGCCGGGACGGGCGCGAGCAGGCGAGAGGGGCGGGTCACGTGGTTTAGAGTGCCACTCTTGGCACCATTGCAACAGGGCCAATTTCGGGCCGGTGGCACCCTCGGGCCCCGCCTGGCGACGCCCCACCTCGTCCGGCTGCTGGGCGAGTGGCGGGGCGGCGGCACCGCGTACGCCGAGCTGGCGGCGGCGTTGCGGGGGCTGACCGTCGAAGGACGACTGCCACCGCACACCCGGCTGCCCTCCGAGCGCACGCTCGCCTCCGCACTGGGCGTCTCGCGCAACACCGCGACGGCGGCGCTGGACCTCCTGCGCCAGGAGGGCTATCTCGCGTCGCGCCGGGGCGCCGGCAGCTGGGTCACCCTGCGCCGCGCGCCGGAGGGCCGTCCCGACGAGCGGCTGCCGGCCCCGCCCGACGTGATCGACCTGACGCTGGCCAACCTCCCGGCGCCGGCCGACCTGGGGACGCTGGCCCGCGCCGCGGCCGCCGCGGTCACCGGCGAGCTGGGCGGCCCCGGGTATGAGCCGTTCGGCCTGGCCGCCACGCGCGCGGCCGTCGCCGTCCACCTCGGCGCCCGCGGCCTGCCCACCGCGCCCGACCAGGTATTGATCACCCAGGGCGCGCTGCACGCGTGGGATCTGGCGTTGCGCACGCTGACGCGCCCCGGCGACCCGGTGCTGGTCGAGAACCCGACGTATCCCGGCGCGCTCGACGCCATCCGCGCCCACGGGTGCCGGCCGATCGGCGTCCCGATCGGCCCCGACGGGTGGGACCTGGCGCTGATGCGGACCGTCCTGCGCGACGCCCGGCCGCGGCTCGGCTACCTGATCCCCGACTTCCACAACCCCACCGGCGTGCGGGTCGGCGCGGACCAGCGGGCGGTCGTCGCCCGCCTGGCGCGGGCCGCCGGCGTGGTGCTGATCAGCGACGAGAGCCTGGCCGACCTGTGGCTGGATCCCGGTGAGTCGCCGCCGTCGCTCGCGGCCGGCGATGGCGGTGGCGGCGTGCTGGCGGTCGGCTCGCTGTCCAAGACGGTCTGGGGCGGCCTGCGCATCGGCTGGATGCGCGCTGACCCGGACCTGGCGCGCCGGCTGGCGCTGGCGCGGGCCAGCCAGGACGTCGGCAGTCCGGTGCTCGACCAGCTGCTGGCCGTCGAGGCGCTGCGCCGGCTCGACGAGCTGCTGCCGGCGCGCCGGGCGATGCTGCGCGAGCGCCGTGACGCCCTGCTGGCCGCGCTGGCATCCTCGCGCCCGGACTGGCAGGTCGATCGTCCGGCGGGCGGGATGTGCCTGTGGGCCCAGCTGCCGGCGGGGACCGCCGCCTCAGCCCTGGCCGTGCGGGCCGGCGATCACGGGGTCCGCGTGGCGCCCGGGCCGCGCTTCGGCGCCGCGGGCGGGTTCGAGCAGCGTCTGCGCCTGCCGTTCACGCAGCCGCCGCTGCGGCTGGCCGAGGCGGTACGGCGCCTCGCCGCCGCCGTGGACGGGCTGGGGCGCCGGCCGGTGGCGGCGGAGGCGGCCGACCGCTGGGTGGCGTAGCGGTACCTAGGGCCTAGGGCGTGGGTCGGGGTCCCTGGGCGCAGGCAAACGTCCCAACCAGCGCCCCCCCAGAAGGTGGCTGGGGCGTTTGCGGTCGTGAGGAAAGCAAACGGCCCACGCGGTTCGGGAGGCGGGTTGGTTGGGACGTTTGCCGACGGCGCGGGGCCTGGTGCGTTGCGTCAAAGGCAACAATGTGGCGTCCCACGCCGGGTAGGCTCGCGAGCGTGGTGGCTCGGGACCCGAAGGCCCAGTTGGCGGAGCTGATCGACTGGGCGGCGGCGGCGCAGAGCGGCCCGCCGCAGACGCATGCGTACGGGGAGGATCCCGAGCAGGTCGCCGACCTGCTGCTGCCCGCGCACCCAGCCGCCGGACCGTTCCCGGTGGCGGTGCTGCTGCACGGCGGGTTCTGGCGGGCGGCGTTCACCCGGTCGCTGATGGCGGCGCTGGCGGTCGATTTGGCGCGCCGCGGCTGGGCGACGTGGAACGTCGAGTACCGCCGGGCCGGCAACGGGGGAGGTATCCCGCAGACCCTCGACGACGTGCGGGCCGCGATCGACCAGCTGAGCCGACTCGCCGCGGGCCTCAACCTCGACCCGCGAGCCGCGGTCGCGATCGGCCACTCGGCCGGCGCCCAGCTGGCGCTCTGCGCCGCCCCCGGCTCGGTGGTGACCCGAGTCATCTCGCTGGCCGGCGTGTGCGACCTGCAGGCGGCGGCGCGCGAGGCGATCGGCGAGGACGCCACCGTGCAGTTCATGCAGGGTGGCCCGGCGCAGCGCGCCGAGGCATATGCCCGGGCCGATCCGCTGGCCCGGCTGCCCACCGGCCTGGACGACGTGCTGCTCGTCCACGGCGATGCCGACCCGCGGGTCCCGGTGGACTACAGCCGTCGCTACGCGGCGGCGGCGCGCGCGGCCGGCGACCGCTGCGACCTGCTCGAGCTCCCCGGTTCAGACCACTTCGACGTCATCGATCCGCGCACGGCGGTCTGGGCGGCGGTCGCCGCGCGGCTGGCCGTAAGCTGACCCGGTGCGCGAGCCCATCCTCGTAGTCGGTGGCGGGATCGGCGGGCTGAGCACGGCGCTGACGCTGCACCGCGCCGGCCTGCCGTGCCGCGTATTCGAGCAGTCGTCGCGGATCCGCGAGCTGGGCGTCGGGATCAACACGCTGCCCCACGCGATCGGCCGGCTGGCCGAGCTGGGGCTGCTCGACGCGCTCGACGCCGTCGCCGTGCGCACGTACGAGCTGATCTACATGAACCGGCTCGGCCAGGAGGTGTGGCGCGAGCTGCGCGGCACCGATGCCGGCCACCCGGTTCCGCAGTTCTCGATCCACCGCGGCGTCCTTCAGGCGGTACTGCGCGACGCGGTGGTGGAGCGGCTCGGCCCCGAGGCGATCGCCACCAGCCACCGGCTGACCACGTTCGAGCAGGACGCAAGCGGGGTGACCGCGACGTTCCTCGACGGGGCCGGGGATGTCGCCGAGACCGTCCGCGGAGCGGCCCTGATCGGCGCCGACGGGATCCACTCCACGGTCCGGGCCGCGCTCGTGCCCGGCGAACCGCCGCCGCGCTGGAACGGGACCATGCTGTGGCGCGGCGCGCTGGACTGGCCGGCGTTTCTCACCGGCCGGTCGATGATCATCGCCGGCGGGATGACGGCCAAGCTCGTCCTGTACCCGATCGGGGACGGCACCGCCGAGGACCGCCGGCTGACCAACTGGGCGGTGATGGCGCGCATCGGGGACGAGGGGGCTCCGCCGCCCCGCCGCGAGGACTGGTCGCGACCCGGGCGGCTGGACGAGGTCATGCCCCACGTGGCGCGGTTCACCGTCGAAGAGGTGGACCACGCCGCGCTGATCCGGGCCACGCCCGTGTTCTGGGAGTACCCGGTGTGCGATCGCGACCCGCTGGAACGGTGGTCGCGCGGGCGGGTCACCCTGCTCGGCGATGCCGCCCACGCGATGTACCCCGTCGGCTCCAACGGTGCCAGTCAGGCGGTGCTCGATGCCTGCGAGCTCGCTGACGCGCTGACCCAGACCGACGACGTACAGCAGGCCCTGCGCCGCTACGACGACGCCCGGCGCCCCCCGACCGCGGAGATCGTGCACTCCAACCGCAGCGGCGGACCCGAGGGCGTCATCGACGCCGTCGAGGCGCTCTCCCCCGACGGCTTCGACGACGTCGAGGCCGTGCTCCCCCACGAGCAGCGCGAGGCCATCGTCCGCGGCTACGCCCAGAAGGCGGGATTCGCCGCGCCCCACCAGCCACCCACGACAAGGAGAGGCCCCATGGCCCCAACCGGTCCCGACGTGATCGCCGCCGAGGCGTCGATCGACGACATCGCCTGGAGCATCCTGGGCCAGACCTATCGCCCCAAGCAGCATTCGGAGCGCAGCTTCAGCTGGCACGCGACGCTCCCGCCCGACACGTTCGTGCCGCCCCACATCCATCCCACTCAGGACGAGCACGTCTACATCCTCGAGGGCGAGCTGACGCTGGCGACCGGCGACGGCGCCCAGGTGGCCCGCCCCGGCGATCTGCTGCGGATGCCGATGGGTCAGCCCCACGGCCTGTTCAACCGCAGCGGCGCCACCGTCACATGCCTGTTCTGGGTCACCCCGACGGCCAAGCTCTACGACCTGTTCGTGGGGATCGACGCGATGGCGCAGCAGACGCCCGAGGCGGTCGTCGCCCTGGCGGCCGAGCACGAGGTCGAGTTCCTGCCCCCGCCGGAGGGGTGAGGCTGAGCGCCCCGGCCGCCGAAACCGACGGCCCGGGCACGGCGACCCGGTGGCGATCGCTCAGGGGAGCGTGTTCGGCGTGACGCCGACGTCCACCGTGGTCCAGCCCAGGCTGCCGTTCGGACCACTCGCCTCGATCCGGTAATAACCCGGGGTGGTGAAGGTGGTGGTGAACGTCGCCTTGCCGCCGGTCATGGTGACCGCGGACGGGAACCCGGCCGGCGCGCTCACGCCCGCCGGCGGGATCAGGGTGACCGTCACCGGCAGGATCGACACGTTGGTCGTCTGCTGCGAGAACACGCCGTGGCGGGCGTAGCGCGAGACGATCACCACCGGGGTTCGGGGGCCGTAGCCTTCCTGGGTCTTGACCGGCGGCGCGACGTGGTCCCAGAAGCCACCGCCCTCCTCGATGTCCTCGGGCGGCTCCTCGCTGTAGTAGTTGTAGTCGGGTCGGACCATCGAGAAGACCGGCAGGTTGCCGGCGGCGAGGTCGTCATAGAACTGAGAGTCCGTGGTCGCGTCGGACTGGCGGTCGCCCGGGAACTGCTCAAGCCAGTAGATGCTCAGCGGCGTGGGCAGCCCGTAGTAGACCTTGGACGTCAGCCCGGCCGCGTCGAGCTGCTTGAAGATCGAGTGCCAGGTGTCGTTGCCCGTGCCCGGCTGGAGGTCGTTGTACATCCAGCCGTTGGCGGTCGCGTTGAGCGCACGGTCGCGTTGAGCGCAAAGTGAATGTTGGGGTTGCTGGGCGCGATCGCCGGCTGGAAGTTGTCGTCAGCCAGCTCATAGCCGCGCGCCAGGTACTGGAGGTTGGGATCGAAGCCGGGCCCGAACTCGGTGATCGACGACATGCCGTCGTTGGGATACCAGGTGTAGTTGTCCATCTGGTAGCCCTGGCCGGGCTGGTAGTCCATCGCCATCTGCAGGCCCGGCCGGCTGTTGTCGATGCCGCCCTGGACGTCGCCCTCGTTGGCCGTCGCCCACACCGGGGACACGTCGGGCTCGGAGTCGAACACCGCCGCCGGGTTGGGCAGCGTCGCCCCGGCCGGGATCCCGTCGGCGCCCGGGAACTGCCCGAACAGATTGTCGAACGTGTGGTTCTCGAGCATGATCTCGATGACGTGGTTGATCGGCGTGCCGGTACCCCGGTCGTGCGCTCGGCGCGCATCCGTCATCCGGTGGTGTACGCGCGCACGATGGGACGCCCGCGGGGTGGTGGCGCTCGCCGCCCCGGCGCCGATCAGTGCGCCGCTGAGCGCGACCACGGCGCCGCGCGCGCAGGCGCGGGCCAGTGCCTGACCTGTCATCGACCGCTCCTTACCTGGGGATGGTGGACGGCGTGCTGTCCCTGCCTGCCGGGAGACATCGGCCCGGAAGCGCCCGCACGCTTCGTCAGGTCACGCTACGCGGCGCGATGCCCGGACGCGGGGCGTCCCCGTGAAGGAGATGAGTCATTGCGGTAAACGCCCGCTGACGATCTTCGCGCGGTTCGGGCGCGGGCGGGCGCAGGCGCGGGCGCATAGACTCCGGCCATGCAGCCACACCCGCACGTGTGCGTCATCGGCGCCGGGGTCAGCGGCCTCGTGGCGATCAAGGCGCTGCGCGACCGGGGGGTGGCGCACACCGCGTTCGAAGCCAGCGACGACGTCGGCGGCAACTGGTACTTCCGCAATCCAAACGGGCGCTCGTCCGCCTACCGCTCGCTGCACATCGACACGTCCAAGTCGGCGATCAGCTTCGCCGACTTCCCGATGGACGAGCGCTATCCGGACTTTCCCCATCACACGGAGATCCACGGGTTCCTGCGCGAGTACGCCGACGCGTTCAACCTGCGCGAGCACATCCGATTCAACGCCCCGGTCCAGCGGGCCGCACGCTCCGAGGGCGGCGGTTGGGATATCGACGGGGAGCGCTTCGACGCGCTGCTGGTCTGCAACGGCCATCACTGGGACCCGTCCTTCCCGAGCTTTCCCGGCCACTTCGACGGCCCGACGATCCACTCCCACCACTACATCGACCCCGACGAGCCGCTCGAGCTCCGGGGCAAGCGGGTGCTGGTCGTCGGGATCGGCAACAGCGGCGTCGACATCGTCTCCGAGCTGTCGCGCAAGGGCGTGGCCGAGCGGGTGTCGATCTCCACCCGCAGCGGGGCGTGGGTGATCCCCAAGTATTTCCTGGGCCGGCCGGTCGACCAGCTGGTCAAGACCAACCCGCGGATTCCGCTGTGGCCCCAGCGCCGCTTCGCGCGGATCCTGCCTCGCCTGGCCTCCGGGCGCATGGAGGACTTCGGCCTGCCGCGCCCCAATCACCACTTCCTCGACGCCCACCCCACGGTCTCCAGCGAACTGCTGCTGCGCCTGGGCTCGGGTGACGCGGTGGCCAAGCCCGACGTCGCCGAGCTCATGGCCGACCGCGTGCGCTTCGCCGACGGCAGCATCGAGGCGGTCGACGCCATCGTCTACGCCACCGGCTACAAGATCAGCTTCCCGTTCTTCGATCCCGGGTTCATAGCGGCCCCCGGCAACGTGCTGTCGCTCTACAAGCGGATGTTCAAGCCGGGCATCGACGATCTGGCGTTCATCGGCCTGGGCCAGGCCGTCCCCACGATCTTCCCCTTCGCCGAGTGCCAGGCCAAGCTCGCCGGCCGCTGGCTCGGCGGCGACTGGGACCCGCCCAGTCCGGCGCAGATGACGGCGGAGATCAAGCGCGACGAGCGCCGCTACGTCCGCCACTACTCGTCGCGGCCCCGCCACACCATGCAGCTGGACTACTACGTCTACGCCCACGACCTGAGCACCCGGGTCCTCCCCGAGGGTCAGAAGCGCGCTGGCGAGCGCTCCGGCGCCGGCGCTCCGGTCGCCGCCTAACCGCGCTTGTGGCCCTCGCGTGAGCGAGGGTTTTTGCCTTGCGCCGGTCGGGTACGACGTGCCTGCGATGGATCTCCCCCGCGAGCTGAAGGGCAAGAGCCTCACCCGCCGCCAGCTGCTGAGCTACTTCGGGATGCTCGGAGCGGGCGCGGTGATCAGCCGGCCCGCGGCGGCATGGGCGGCGGGTGGCGGCGGGGCCCGGCTCATCGCCCGAGCGGCGGCGACCAGGGCGGCCGGCTCAGACCTGGGCGCGATCGATCACGTCGTCTTTCTGATGATGGAGAACCGCTCCTACGACCACTACTTCGGCGACTATCCCCGCGGACGGGGGTTCGACGACCATCCGTCGGATTCGCTGGGCGTGTTCGCGCAGGAGTACCCGGGCGCCACCGAACTCGCCCCGCCCGACGTGCTGCTGCCGTTCCATCTGGACAGCACCGCGGGCATGGAGTGCACCGACGACCTCACCCACGACTGGGGGCCGATGCACCTGTGCTGGAACGACGGCATGATGGACTCGTGGGTCAAGGTGCACACCTCCTCGACCTATGAGGGGGCGCACGGCGCGATGACGATGGGCTACTACCAGCGCGCCGACCTGCCCTTCTACTACGCGCTGGCCGACAACTTCACCCTGTGCGACGCGTACCACTCCTCGATCCTCGGGCCGACCCATCCCAACCGGCTGATGGCCAACAGCGGCACCATCGACCCCGCGGGCACCCAGGGCGGGCCGGTGACCGACACCAACGCCACCCCGGACCTCGTCTGGAACTGCACCTGGACGACGATCCAGGAACTGCTCGAGGACGCGGGCGTCCCCTGGAAGGTCTACAGCCCCTCAAACCTCGGCGTCAGCGGGCAGTACGCGTCGCTGGCCCAGTACCCCACGTGGGATCCGGCCCTCTACAACCCGGTGGCCAACCCGGAGATCATGGGCGCCACCGACCACGTGCTGCCCTACTTCACGGCGTTCCGCGACCCGCTGTCGCCGCTGTACGCCAAGGCGTTCACCCCGACGTTCCCCAACGACTTCGCCGCCGACGTCAAGGCGGGCTCGCTGCCGAGCGTGTCGTGGATCATCCCGCCGCTGGGCTTCGACGAGCATCCGTCCTCGGCCCCGGCCAACGGGATGTACTTCACCTCGCTGGTGCTGGATGCGCTGACCTCCAACCCGGCGGTGTGGTCGCGGACGGCGCTGTTTCTGATGTACGACGAGAACGACGGCTGGTTCGACCACGTCGCGCCGCCGACCGCGCCCCCTGGCACAGCGGGCGAGTACCTGACCGCCACCCCGCCCCAGGTCGGGGACCCCGATCCGGGGACGCTGAGCATCGCCGGTCCGCTGGGTCTGGGCGTGCGGGTGCCGATGCTCGTCGTCTCACCGTTCAGTCGCGGCGGCCACATCAACTCCGACGTCTTCGACCACACCTCGCAGCTGCAGCTGGTCAGCGAGCGCTTCGGCGTCGAGGTGCCCAACGTGTCGGCGTGGCGCCGGTCCACCGTCGGCGATCTGACCTCGACGCTGTTTGCGTCCGAGACGAACGCGAGCGTTCCATCGCTGCCGGCGACCGCAGTGGAGATGCCACTGACCGGCAGCTGCGCGGCGGCCGATCAGGACACCGAGTCCGGTGGCGCCGCGCCCAGCGTGCCGACCAAGCAGCGGATGCCCACCCAGGGCGGCGGCAGCCAGCCGGCCGGCGACTACTACCCGGCGACCGCCGAGCAGGCCGCCATCGCCGACGACCACCGCACGGTCATCGCCCCCGCCGCCGGCGGCCGGGCGACGACGAAGTCGTCCTACAACCGGCTGGCGGTCACGCGGCGCTGATCGTCGCCGCGGTGCGCGGTGCGCGCGGGGGCGCCGGTGGGCCGCCGGCGGGCCGACACTAGACTCGTCGTCATGTCCGTGTTCGGCGGTATCGGTCAACCCCGGCGCGACGGCCCGTTCAGCCAGACGGGGTCGTCGGGCCCGCGCGAGGAGGTCCGCCGCCCGGCTCGCTCGACGCAGCTGGCCACCGGGACGCTGGCGTGCGCGCGCTGTGACGCTCCGGTCGCCGTCGGCCCGGTGCCACGGACGCTCACGGACGAGCTGACGTGCCCGTTCTGCGATCACCGCGGGCCGGTCCGCGACTTCCTGTCGCTGGCGCCGCCGACCCGGCCGGCGCGGGTCGTCGTCCGGATCGCGCTGCCGCGCCGGCCGTGATCGCGCGTTCATCGGCAGGGTCGGCCGCGGTGAGGTCGAAAGGGAGAGACGATGTCTCCCGACGGCTCCCCGGTTCCCGAGTCGGCTGAGGCCACTCCCGCGGCTCTGCCCACGTGGCGCGCTGAGCTGCGCCTCGGCGCCGGCGCCGCCCACGCCTGGTTGATGCGCCCCCGGGTGCGGCTGACCCTGGTCGGCGTCCTGCTGCTGGTCACCGGCGCGCTGGTGCTGACCAACTCGGTGTGGACGCTGCCGCTGGTGATCGTCGGCGCGATGATGGTCGGGACGGCTTGGATCGGCCACCGGCTCGAGGGACGTTTCGCCGTGGAATGGGGCGAGACGGGCACCCAACTCGCCTTCCGGGCGACGATCAAGGCGGCGCAGCGAAACGCCGGCGCCGTTCCCGCGCTGGGCGAGGGCCCAGCGGATGCCACCGCCACGGCGGGGGACGTCATCGAGGGGGAGGCGCATACCGTCGAGATCGACGTCGCCGAGCTCACGGCGTTGATCGCCGCGGCGGAGGCGGCCGACGGGGCCGACGCCGCCGACGCGCCCGCGGAGACCACCGTGCCGCGGATCCACATCCATCGGATTCGGCACGACGGCGCCCATACGCCTGACGCCGCGGCCTGACGCGCCGCCTGGCGGCGGGCTCTAGCCCGGGCCGGCGGCGATCGTCGCCCGCACCGCGTCCAGGCGCGGCTGCAACGTGAAGCCGTTGAGCACCCAGGTGGCCCCGGCCGCCGCCCACGGCGCCGGGTCAACGCCGGGCTCGACCTCGGCGACCAGATCGAACGGCTCGTCGCCGCGGCCGTCGGCGGCCCTCAGCTCGCGGATCTCGCCGGCGAGCTGCGCCAGCGCGTCCGGGCCCGGCAGGTCGATCGGGAACAGCCCGTCCCAGCGAGTCCCTCGGCGCACCGGGCGGCGGTGGGGATAGCGGGCGGCCACCCACACCGGGATCCGCGGCCGCTGCACCGGCGCCGGCTCGAACTCCCCGCCCCACAACGCCGCCAGCCGGTCCAGCCCCTCATCGAGCAGGCGCGCGCGCTCGCGGGCGTCGACGACGTCTCCGAACGGCGCGAGCTCGCCGTTGCGGTCGCTGCCCAGGCCCACTCCCAGGGTCAGCCGGCCGTCGCTGAGGCGGTCGAGCGTGACCGTCTCCCGGGCCAGCTTCTGCACCCGCCGACGCGACAGCGGGGTGACCATCGGGCCCAGGCGCAGGGTCCGCGTGGGGTAGGCGATCGCGGCCAGCGCCACCCACGGATCGAGCACCGCCCGCACCGGCTCCCGGTAGCGGATGTGGTCCCACAGAAACAGGCCGTCCCAGCCGCGGGCCTCGGCCTCGATCGCCAGCTCGGCCAGCAGGCGCGGGTCGGCCAGCTCGTCGAACGGGGCCACGAAGATCCCTCGTTTGAGCGGCATGCGCGGATCGTCGCAGGTCGGACCTGCGGGCGCGCGGTCAGCGCGGGAGCCCGTTTTCAGGGGCCAGCGCCTGGCGGGCGGCGGTCTGCGCGCCGCCCGCCTCAGGCGTTGGTTGCCCCCGGAGCAACCTTGGACATCACGCACCGCTCTGATGAGCCGTCGAGCCCCCCCGGGCCCACGGTGCCGATGCCAAGGAAAGCCTGGGTCGCGTGCGCGAGCCGCCCCTCGTGATCGCCGTAGAGCGCCGCCCCGCGCTCGTCCTCGGCGATCCTGCTGTGCTCTGCGCTGATCGGGTTCCTCATGTCCTCGGTCTTCGCGATCCGGCGATCTACGGCGTAAATTTCGCGCCGCTGCTTGCTGGTGGAACGTGGCCACCCCCGTGAACCACGCACCGGAAAGCTGTCATTGGTGCGTTGGCGAAGCGTTTCCAGAACGTTGCCAAACGCAGATTTACCTGCACAGCGGCCTAATTGCAGAAAGCAGGAATTCAGGCCCCGCCGTAGGGCGGGACGTTGCGAGTCAGCGCTGACCGCGGATCGGGCGGCATCTGGGGCTTGGCGGTGGCCTGCGTGGCCGTGCGCAGCGGTCGCGGATCGGCGAAGCCGGGCACCTCGACGGACACCAGGTCCCACTCCTCGGGACCGATCTGCTTGGGGAACCAGTGGTGGCCGGTCTGGTCGTCGTGGTTGAGCTGCTCGGCGCGGGTCACGGCCTCGTCGTGCGTCATCCGACAAGCGTAGACCCCCGCGGGTATCCGGATGGGCCGAGCGCCGGCGACACGCCGACGGGTCAGGCGGGGAAGCGGCGGGCCAGGTCCGCCAGCGTCCGCGCCGCCGACGCCGCCAGCTCGGCGACCAGCGCGCCGGCCGGGGCATCGCGGGCGAGCGCGTGACCCTGACCCGCCCACAGGTTGACCGCCTCGGGGTCACCGGCCTGGCGCGCCGCGGCCCGGATCGGGGTGGTGAGATGGTGCACCTGGGGGTAGGCCGCGGGCGCGTCGGCGTCGTGCTCGTCCATGAACCGGTTGACGATGCCGCGGGCGGTGCGGCCGCTGAACGCCCGGGTCAGGCGCGTGGGCGCCGGCCGGGTCAGCCGGTCACGATGCGGGATCGACGTCCCCGCCTCCGGCGTGAGCATGAGGGCGCTGCCCAGCTGTGCGGCCGCCGCTCCCGCGCACAGCGCGGCGGCGATCCCGGGTCCGTCCATGATGCCGCCGGCGGCGATCACCGGCACGTCGGTCTCGGCCGCCAGCAGGCGCAGCAGGACGACCAGGCCGTACTCCTCGTGGTCGGCGTCGTCGCGGAAGAAGCCGCGGTGCCCGCCGGCCTCGGTCCCCTGCGCCACCAGCGCGTCGGCCCCGGCGGCCAGCGCGATCGCCGCCTCGTGCGGGCTGGTGACCGTCACCCACACCGCGCAGCCGCGCTCGTGCAACGCGGCGACGCTCTCGGGGCGGGGCGTGCCGAAGGTGAAGGACACCACCGGCACGCGCGCGCCGGCCATCAGCTCCAGCTTGCCCACGTAGTAGTCGTCGTCGAAGCCGGGCGGGCCCAGCGCCACCCCGTAGCGCTCGGCGTCGGCGGCCAGGCCCCGGGCGTAGTCGGCGACCGCGGACTCCGGCGCCTGGACCTCGGGGGGCGAGAACACGTTGGTGCCGAACGGCTCGCTGGTCCGCTCGCGGACCGCGTCGATCTCGGCGGCCACCGCGTCGACCGGCTTGTACCCGGCGGCCAGGAAGCCCAGGCCGCCCGCCTGCGACACGGCGGCGGCCAGTGCCGCCGTCGATGGGCCACCGGCCATCGGCGCGCCGACGATCGGGATCCGGAGCTCGTGTGGGTCGAGCACCGCGCTACACCCCTCCGGCGATGCGGATCACCGTTCCGGTCGTGTAGGCCGCCGCCGGGCTGAGCAGCCAGACGATGGCGGGCGCGATCTCCTCGGGCTCGCCCAGCCGGCCCATCGGGATGCGCGCCACCGCGCTGGCGGCGCGGTCGGGCGCGCCGGCATCGGCGTGGATCCGGGTGTTGACGATGCCCGGCGCCACCGCGTTGACCCGAATGCCATCGCCGGCCAGCTCCTTGGCCAGCCCGACCGTCAGCGCGTCGATACCCGCCTTGGCGGCGGCGTAGTGGACGTACTCGTGGGGCGAGCCCAACGTGGCGGCGGCCGAGGAGACGTTGACGATCGCCCCGCCGGTCCCGCCAGAGCGGGCCGACATCTCCTGGATCGCCAGCCGAGCGCACAGGACGGCGGCGACCAGGTTGACGTCGATCACCTGGCGGATGACATCGACCGGCGTGTCCGCGAGATCGGCGATGTGACCGGTCAGTCCGGCGTTGTTGACCAGCCCGGTCACCGGACCGAGCTCGCGGGCGCCCGCGAACAGCTTCTCCAGGTCATCCTCGCACGTCACGTCGGCCTGGACGGCCATGCAGCGCCGCCCGGCGGCGGCGACCTCGCCGGCGACTCGCTCGGCGGACGCCGCATCCTCGCGGTAGCTGAAGGCGACGTCGTGGCCGTCCGCGGCCAGGGCCCGGACGGTCGCCGCCCCGATCCCGCGGCCCCCGCCGGTCACGATCGTCACCGGACTCACGGCCCGTCGCCGCCCAGGCGCTTGGCCAGCACCACGACGTCGTCCTGGCTGTACCCGAGCGCCGCGTAGAAGCCGGTCGCCACGGCGTTGTCACTGCGGACCATCAGGTTGAGCTTGGGCACGCCGTGCTGCGCCAGCCACTGCTCGCACGCCCCCATGATCGCCCGGCCGAGGCCGCGCCCGCGCGCGGTCGGCGCCACCGCGACGTAGTAGACCCAACCCCGATGACCGTCGTGGCCGACCATCGCCGTGGCCAGCAGCCGATCGTCCTCGGTGGCGGCCAGCACGGTCGAGCCGGGCCGGGCCGCGGCCCGCTGGAGGTCGTCGACGGGGTCATTCCAGGGGCGGGTCAGCCCGGCCTCGCGCCACAACGCGACCGCGGCCTCGTGCTGGTCCGGGGACAGGGGCGCGATCTGCATTCCCCAGACGATGCCACGAGCAGGTCATGACGGCTCCTTCAGGGCGTTCCAGGCCGCCTCGGCCAGCAGGCCCGCGACCGCCGTGGGTGGGCGCCGGGTGTCGCCCGCCACCCATTGACGGGCGTACTCGGCGGCAGGGCCGAGCCACAGGGCATGGATGAGATCGAGTGGCAGCGCCCGCAACGTGCCGTAGTGGACGTGGGTGTCCCACCAGCCCATCACCTCGGAGAGGAACGCTCGGTTGAGCGCCGCCAGCTCGGGGCCGTCGGGGCGGGGGCCGAGCTGGATCGTCGCCTCCTGGCGGTGGCGGGCGACCCAGCGCAGGTAGAAGCGCACGCCGCCCTGCACCCCGTCGCGCGCCTGTGTGGCGGTCCGCAGCTCGGCGATGAAACCGGCCTGAAACCGCCCGGTCAGCTCGACGTAGACCGCGTCGAACAGGGCCGCCTTGTCAGCGAAGTGGTGATACAGCGCGCCCACGCTGACCCCGGCCTGACGACGGATGTCCTCCAGGCTGACCGCCACCGGCCCCTCGGCGGAGAACCGGTCCAGCGCCGCGGCCATCAGTCGCTCGCGCGCGGTTGTGCGGATCGGGGGGGTGGTCGGCGCAGAGGCGGGCAACGGAGCTTTCATCTTCTCATACAGAGGAATCCTCTGTATAGTCGCGATCATGGGCAGTCCGTCCGCGTCGACCTCGCCGCGCTATGAGCGCATCGGCCGCGGATATGCGCAGCTGCGCCGCCAGGACCCGCGCCTGGCCCACCGGCTGCGCGAGGCGTTGGGCGACGCGAGCACCGTGGTCAACGTCGGGGCGGGCGCCGGCTCGTATGAGCCCCGCGATCGCCACGTGATCGCCATCGAGCCCAGCGACGTGATGGCCGCCCAGCGGCCGCCCGAGCTGGCTCCGGCGATCCGTGCAGACGCCGGGACGCTGCCGCTGCGCGACGGCAGCGTCGACGCCGCGCTGGCCGTGCTCACCGTCCATCACTGGGACACACAGCAGCAGCCGGGCGTGCGCGAGCTGCGGCGCGTCACCCGGGGGCCGGTCGTGATCGTCACCTTCGATCAGCGGGTCAGCAGCCGGATGTGGCTCGTCGCCGACTACCTGCCGGAGGTCGCCGAGCTCGACCGCCGGATCTTCCCGTCCATCGACGAGCTCGCCGGCTGGTTGGGCGGGCGCACCCATACCGAGCTCGTCCCGGTGGCGCGCGACACGCCCGATTGGACGCTGGCCGCCTTCTGGGCCCACCCGGAACGCGTGGCGGATCCCGCCGCTCGCGGAGCCACGTCGGGGTTCTCCCGGATGGACGAGCGCCTCGTGGGGCGGGCGGTGGACGCCGTCGGCGCCGACCTGGCCAGCGGAGAGTGGGATCGCCGCCACGGCGACCTGCGGAGCCTGGCCGCGTTCGACGCCGGGATGCGGCTGCTCGTCAACACGCCCGACTGAGCCACGGTTCCCGGCGGACGGGGCGGCTGATCCCGGTATGTTCGGCGCATGAGCGACGCCGCCCACCGCGTCATCGACGACGCGCGCGCCATCTGCGCCGTCCCGGCGCCGACGTTCGCCGAGGGGCCGCGCGGGGAGCTGGTGGCCGAGCTGTTCGCCGGCGCCGGCGTGACGCCGGACACCGACGCCGCGGGCAACGTGGTGGCGCAGGTGGGCGACGGGCCGGCCGAGCGGACGCTGGTGCTCGCCGCGCACCTCGACACCGTGTTCGAGGCCGGCACCGCGATCGCGTTTGACGAGCAGGACGGCCGGCTGGCCGCTCCCGGCATCGGCGACAACTCGCTCGCCGTGGCCTCGCTGGTCCATCTCGCCCGCCGGCTGGCCGGGCGGCCGCTCGATCGCCCGGTGCTCCTGGCGGCCACCGTCGGCGAGGAGGGGCTGGGCGACCTGCGTGGCGCCAAGGCGCTGGTGGCGGAGCGTCCCTGCGCCGCCTTCGTCGCCGTCGAGGGCATGACGCTCGACACCATCACCACCGCTGCGGTCGGGTCGCTGCGCTTCCGGGTCACCGTCCGGGGGCCGGGCGGCCATCCGTGGAGCGACCACGGGACTCCGAGCGCGGTGCACGGTCTCGTCGACGTTCTGGCCACGGTGCTGGACGCCGTCACCGATCCGCACGTCGTCCTCAACGTCGGCGTCATCCACGGTGGCACGGTGATCAACGCGATCGCCGGCCAGGCCAGTGCCGAGATCGATCTGCGCTGCGAAGACGAGGCCACGCTGCGGCGCGCCGGCGAGCAGGTGCGGGCCGCCACCGCGGGTCTCGAGCCCGGGCTCACGGTGGCGCTCGACGAGCTCGGACACCGCCCCGGCGGCCGGATCGCCTCCGATCACGAGCTCCTCGCCGCCGCTCGCCGGGCGCGGGGGCTGGCCGGCCTGCCGCCGGCGCCCGAGACCGCGTCCTCGACCGACGCCAACGCCGCCCACGGCCGCGGGATCCCCGCCATCACCGTCGGCATCACCACCGGCGACAACGCCCACCGGCTCGACGAGTACATCGACCTGGCGCCGGTGCCGGCCGGGCTCGCCGCTCTCGACGCGCTCGTCGAGGAGCTGACCCGGTAGCGTGCCCGCCGTGACCGAGCCGAGCTTTCGTTTCGTCTGCGTGCCGGGCGCGCTCACCGGGGCCCCGGGCGACTGGGCCCGGGACATGCTGCGCGAGGGCGAGATCGCGCTGCTGCCCGACGCGGGCGGTCTGGCCGCGATCAACGACATCGCCCACACGCTGGGCCTGGTCAGCGTCCCGCTCGTCCGCGGCGAGGACTCGCCGGCCCAGCAGGAGCAGACGGTCATGGCCCACGCCCAGAGCCTGCCCCTGGTCTGGATCGCCGCGGCATTCAGCGACCGGGTGATCGCCTGGGCCCGCGACCGCGGCCCGATGACGCTGCTGGTCACCGCCGGCGCGCCGCTGTCTGACGACGAGCGTCGCCGGATCGACCGGTTCGTCGCCACGCTGGGCCGGCAGTCCGAGTAGCCGGTCGGGTCGGGCCGGCGGCGTTCCTAGGATCAGGAGCGTGCGCAAGCGCATCGGATTTCTCTCCTTCGGACACTGGCAGCCGGTGCCCGGGTCCCAGACTCACACCGCCGCCGACGCGCTGCGCCAGAGCATCGAGCTGGCCGTCGCCGCCGAGGAGATCGGCATCGACGGCGCGTTCGTCCGCGTGCACCACTTCGCCCGCCAGCTGGCCAGCCCGTTCCCGCTGCTGGCGGCGATCGCCGCGCGCACCAGCCGCATCGAGATGGGCACCGCCGTCATCGACATGCGCTACGAGAACCCGCTGTACATGGCCGAGGAGGCGGCGGCGACCGACCTGATCGGGGGCGGGCGCCTCCAGCTGGGCATCAGTCGCGGCTCCCCCGAGCCGGCCCTGCGCGGCGCCGAGTCCTTCGGGTACGTCCCCGCCGAGGGGCAGACCGACGCCGACATGGCCCGGATGCACACCGAGGTGTTCCGCGCCGCCATCGGCGGCGCCGGTGTCGCCCGGGCCGATCCGGCCATGACCGGCGCCCACGCAACGCTGCCCATCCAACCCCAGTCGCCCGGGCTCCCGGATCGGATCTGGTGGGGTTCGGGCACCCGCGCGACCGCGACATGGACGGCCCAGCAGGGGATGAACCTGATGAGCTCGACGCTGCTGACCGAGGACACCGGCGTCCCGTTCGACGAGCTCCAGGCCGAGCAGATCGCGCTCTACCGGGAGGCGTGGGCCGCGACCGGCTGGGAGCGCGAGCCGCGGGTGTCCGTGAGCCGCAGCGTGCTGCCGATCGTCACCGAAGCCGACCGGCGGTACTTCGGCGGGCGCTCCGAGGGCGAGGACCAGGTCGGCTACCTCGACGGCGGCCTGGCTCGGTTCGGGCGCAGCTACGCCGGCGAGCCCGATCAGATCGCGGACGAGCTGCGCCGCGACGTGGCCGTGCAGGCAGCGGACACCATCCTGCTGACGGTGCCCAACCAGCTGGGCGTCGACTACAACGCCCAGCTGCTGGAGACCATCGCGCACCACATCGCGCCCGCGATCGGGTGGGAGCCCGGCGTCGGGGCGGGCGCGTCGGCGTGACGGGCGGTCAGCCGCCCATGTTCACCGCATACACGTTCGCCGGCTCGATGGTGATGACCACCCGCTTGTCGCCGGGGTTGTCGTGTTCGCTGAGGTCGGCGCCGCCGTACTTGGCCCCCACCTGCTTGGCGAAGGCGTAGTCGTCGTCGGGCTCGATCTTGGCGGTGCCCCGCACCTCGAGGTAGCGGTAGGGGTTCTCGAGGTCGAGGATGAACAGGCTGCACTGCGGACGCTTCATCAGGTTGCGCGTCTTCAGCCGCGCGTCGTTGAGCGAGAGCTTGAGCTCGCCGTCGTCGTGCACGAACCAGATCTCCGTCTGCTGCGGCAGGCCGTTGCCGCTGATCGTCGCCAGCGTTGCCACCTGGGCGTCGAGCAGGTCCTTGTGTGAGTCGGGGAATGAGGTCATGCGCACATTCTTTCAACGGGTGGGTTCCGGCCGCTGGGCGGCCGGTCAGACGTCCGGGGTGTCCTCGTCGGTATCGATCGGCAGGCCCGCCACCACGGCCAGGCTGTTGGCGGCATCGACCATCTCGTCCAGCTCGTCGCGCAGCGCCACGGCCTCGCGATCGTCCGCGGTGGCCCGTGCGAACGCGTGAAAGTCGGCGCGGAGGTCGGGCGGACGACCAGGTGGCGGTCCGGCCGGCTCGTGAGCCCGAGCTCGCAGGGTCGACTCCACCATGCTCAGCAGCCGGTCCATACCCGCGCGCAGCGGCGCCACGTCGGTGAGCGGACGCCGGTCGCGCTCGTCCTCGACGTCCAGGCGCAGGACGTGGGCGGCCTGGATCAGGCGGCGCATCTGGCCGAGCGCTCCCCGGCTCTGGTCGGCGTCGATCCGGCGGGTGCTCGGCTCCGACAGCGAGCGCGCCACCGTCGACTCGGCGGTCGTCCGCGCCTTCCGGGCACGGCGGGCCAGGGTTCGCATCTCGTGTGGGTTGGGCTGTGTGCCCTCGGACACCTCCGCCAGCACGCGGTCGACGTAGGCCCGCTCGGTTCCGAGCAGGTCGGCCAGCGCCTGCAACGCCGGAGTCCGCGACCACGTGGGCCACAGCACGTAGGCCACCAGCCCGAGCGCGCCGCCGACCAGCGTGTCGACCAGGCGCGCCGAGGCGATCGTGAAGGTGTCAGGGACGACGACGTTGATCAGGAACACCACCAGCGCGGTGATGAAACCGAACCCGAGCGCGAAGCTGGCCGGGAACACGGCGAAGCCGAGCCAGGCCAGGATGCCGACCATCACCACGCTCACGCCCCCGGCCGGATGCAGCGCCACGGTGATCGCACCGGCCAGGCCGACGCCCAGACACGTGCCCAGCGCGCGCTCGGTGCCCCGGGTGAAGGTGGCGCCGAACTCGGGCCGCAGCACCGTGGCCGCCGCCACCGCCACCCAGTAGCTGCGCTGGAGCGGCAGCTCGCGGGCGATGATCTCGGCCACGGGGACGACGACCCCGAGGCGCACCGCGTGGCGACCCGCCGGCGAGTCCAGCGACGCGTTGGCGCGCAGCTGGGCCAGATCCTCGCGCAGGCGCAGCCACGGCCGGGTGGTGCGGCCAAGGGGCCGCCGGGCACGCCACTCGCCGTCCTTGCCGGCCGCCCGCGCCAGCGCCGCGACCGCCCGCAACTGGCCGGCCAGCGCTGCCAGCCGCCGGGAGGTGTGGACCGCCGCTCGCCGTGACGAGCGGCGGTCCAGCGCGGCGTCGGACTGGTCGGCGTCGGCCTGCACCGAGGTGTTGACGTCAGCGATCCGCTGATCGAGCCGGCTCGCCGCCGCCGCGTCGCCCTCGATCGCCGCCGCTACATCCTGGAGCGCCGGCGCCGTCAGCGCCAGCGTTCGCACGGCGCGGGCGTGGGTGGGCTCGTCCTCGGCGCCGGCCACCCGCTGTTGGCGCATCAGGGTGTGCAGCGCCATCAGCTGCACCCGCAGCCGCAAACCCTCGGAGACGAGGCTGCGCAGCGTCATCAGCGCCGCGTCGCCGAACATGGTGGGGGCGGACAGGGTGGCCTCGGCCGCGTCGAGTGCATCGCCGGCCGGCAGCGTGGAGGCGTCGTCGCCGGCCGCGGCCAGCTCCGACAATGCCCAGAAGGCCTCGGCGGTCGTGTGCCGCTGGGCTCGCAGCGGCAGCGGCCAGCGCACGATGCTGAGGATGATCACCTGGGCCAGGCCCCCGACCAGCACCAGGGTGGCCAGGCCGAGCGCCGGCCACGCCGGCTCGTTGAAACGGCCGAACACGACCACGGCGATGATCGCCTGCGTCCCGATCGCGCCGCCCCGGTTGCCCAGGCCCACCAGCAGGCCGCCCATCATCGACCACACGCAGATGATCGCGATGTGGACCCACGCCACCGATCCGGTGACACAGCCCACGTATGTGGAAATCGCCATCACCGTCGCGTCGGTGGCCATCAGCGCCAGCGGCGGCCGGCCGCCGGTGACCCGCCAGGCGGTGCCCACCAGCATCGCGCCGGCGCCCATCGTCACGCCCCACACGGGCTTGCCGATCGCGATCCCGATGGCCAGCACCGTCACCACCGGGATCGCCGCCAGCAGCCCGGCGGCGGGTGAGATCATGGCGCGGTCGAAGCGGCCGGCGGCGCGGACCGCCTCGGTCACCGCGGCCGAGCGGCGCTCGGAGCCGTCGGGATGTGTCCGGCCGGCGGTCGACGTCATCGATGAGCCCTCAGGCCGAGCCGGGGCGCACCACGTTCTCCAACGGCCGGCCGGTGGCCCAGCGGGCCAGCTGATCGCCGGCCAGCTCCGCCGACCGGGCGTTCCCCGCCGGGGAGTCGCCGGCGATGTGCGGGGTGATGGACAGGACGCCGGGCGCGCGCCACAGGGGGTGATCGTCAGGCAGCGGCTCGGGATCGGTGACGTCGAGCACGGCGCGCACGCGGCCCGTCTCGAGCTCGGCGACGAGCGCGTCGGTGTCGACCACCGCTCCGCGCGCGACGTTGACCAGCAGCGCCCCGTCGCTCATCGCCGCCAGCTCGGGCGCGCCGATCAGCCCGCGGGTGGCGTCGGTCAGCGGAGCCAGCACGACCACCGCCTGCGCCGCCGGCAGCAATCCGGGCAGCTCGTCGATTCCGTGGAGACCGTCGCGAGCGTGGGAGGCGACCCCGACCACCGTGGTGCCGAAGGCGTCCAGCCGGTCCTTGACCGCGTGCCCGATCGAGCCCATGCCGACGATCAGCACCGTCCATTCGCTCAGGTCCTCGACGCTGCGGTGGGTCCACGTGTGGATGGGCGCGCACTCCAGCTGCTTGGACGTCGTGCCCAGGAGCGCGGCGATCACCCATTCGGCGACCGACGCGTCGCGGGCGCCGCGGGCGCTGCAGAGCGTCGCCTGCGGCGGCAGGTGGGGCTCGACCCAATCGGTACCGGCCGAGAGCACCTGGACGACCGCCACCCGCGTCAGCCCGGGGAGCGCCGCGAGCGCGTCGCGGCTCTTACCGGTCGGCACCATGAAATCGACCGCCTCGAGGTTGGCGTTGTCCGCGAGCGCGACGACCTCCACGTTCTCGGGCGCCCGGGTTCGCACCGCGTCGATCGCCGGCGCGGCGACGGCCGCGCACAGCTTGTGTCCCGGCGACGATGGGGGCGCTGGAGGCGGTGGAGGGCTCAACGAAGCACAGTCTGCCCGAGATCGGCAACGCTTAACGGCGTGACCACCGTCGCCAGGGCCCCCATCGACGCCGTCGTCTTCGACATCGGCGGCGTCCTGCTGGACTGGGATCCGCGCCATCTGTACCGCAAGCTGTTCGACGACGAGGCGGACATGGACCGCTTCCTGGCCGAGGTCTGCACGCTGGACTGGCACGCCGCCCACGACCTGGGCACGCCGTTCGAGGTCTCCTGCGCTCAGTTGGCCGCCGAGCATCCTGAGCAGGCCGACCTGATCTGGGCCTGGGGCCGGCGCAGCGAGGAGATGGTCGCCGGCCCGATCGACGGCACCGTCGAGATCCTGCGCGAGCTGCTCGATCGCGGTCTGCGCTGCTACGCGCTGACCAACATGGAGGCCGAGACCTACCCGCTGCGCCGCGAGCGCTACGCATTCCTGAGCTGGTTTGACGGCACCGTCGTCTCCTCCAGCGAAGGCGTGGCCAAGCCCGACGCCGAGATCTTCCGGCGTCTGGTGGAGCGGTACGGCCTGAACCCGGCCGGCACCCTGCTCATCGACGACTCGGCCGCCAACGTGGGCGCCGCGCGGGCGTTCGGAATGCAGGCCGTTCGGTTCGAGTCGCCGTCGCAGCTGCGGTCGTGGCTGGAGTCCGCGCGGGTGCTGACGCCGCAGCGCTGCTAGCGCCGCGGGGCGCCGATGGCGGTCGCGCCGGAGACCGCGACGAGGCTCGACGCGCCGCAGTTGGGGCAGCTGGCGTGGACCGCGCGCACCGCGATGGCGTTGCACTGCGCGCCGCAGTCGGTGCACTCGCAGCGCTGCAGGCGCAACTCGACCGGCGAGCGGCGCTGGGTGGAGAAGCCGGAAAGCTGACGCAGCGTGGTGAGGCGCATCCTGTTCTCAATCATCGGCAGCCCGGCGGCGAAAGTTCAGTCGGCGGTCGCCGTCTCCAGCGAACGGCCGGTGGCCCTGACCCCGAGCAGAATGAGGGCGGCGGTCAGCACTCCGCAGACCGCCATCACGATGAACGCGCCGGAGAAACCCCAGGCCGAGTTGGCACCGAGCACGATCAGTGGCGCCAACGCTCCGCCGATGTGGCCCAGACCGTCGGTCAGCGCCACGCCCGTGGCCCGGGCGTTGGTCGAGAAATGCTCGGCCGTGTAGGTGTAGAGCAGCGGCACCAACAGCCCGACGGTCATCGACGCGATGAAGCCGAACACGATGATGATGGCCGGCGAGACCGCCAGCCCGATGACCAGCAGCGACCCGGCCCAGGCCAGCGCGAACGCCGACGCCGAGTACTTGCGCTCGACGCGGTCGCTGAATCGCGTCGTCGCCAGCGCGCCGACCAGGAAGCCGATTCCGGAGACGATCAGGTACGTGGTGCTGTCGGCCAGGCTGTAGCCCTTGTCGACGAACAGCGTCGGCGCCAGCGTCAGCCAGCCGTAGTTCGAGATGTAGTAGACGAACCACACGGCGATGAACAGCACGAGCCGGCTCGCCATCGGCTGGCGTAGGAGGACCCGGATCGGGAAGCGCTCGGCCCTGGGCTCTTCGGGGACCGGTGTGGGCTCGGGCAGGTCGCCGTCGATGTTGTCCTGCGCGGTTCGCTCGGCCTCGGCCACCAGTTCCTGCGCTTCCTCCTCGCGGCCCTGGGTCACCAGCCAGCGCGGCGACGGCGGCAGGCCGCGGCGCATGAACAGGATGGTCACGCCGCCGAGGGCGCCGATCCCGAACATGATCCGCCAGCCGGCGGCATAGTTGGGCACCAGAAAGCGCGCGACGAACGGCACGACGGAGAACCCGGCGTACGCCGCGGTGGTCGCCCAGCTCGTGTAGCGGCCGCGCAGCGGCGCCGGCGACAGCTCGCCGAGGTAGGTGGTGACAGCGGCGATCTCGGCCCCGATCCCGCAGCCGGAGATGAACCGGAAGACGATCAGCGAGGTCACGTTCCAGCTGAACGCGGCCAGCGCCGTGCCGATCGAGAACACCGCCACCGAGACGCCCAGGCTGAGGCGGCGGCCCCACTTGTCCGCGATCGTGCTGTCGGCGAACGCGCCGATGATGTAGCCGATCAGGCTGCTGGTGACCGACAGCGACACCGCGCCCTTGGACACGTGAAACTGGGTGGCGATCACCGGCAGCGCGAACGAGATCGTCACGATGTCGAAGAACGCGAAGAAGTACCCGGCGCCGACCACCCACAGCAGCCGCTTCTCGTACGGCCACACCGGGATGCGATCGAGTCGCGCCAGCGGACCGGCCCGGCGCTGCCTGCTTGTCGCCGGCCGATCCCGCTGCGGATGAGCTGAGACGGGCGTCATTACTCCCTCTCCCTATCGCCTACCCCCGGTTTCGGGGGGCAAACGCCAACCCCGTCAGCTGCGGTTCCGGCCCTCGCGCAGCATCGCGAGCGCCTGGGTCACGCGGCGCTCGCGCGTCTGCTCGCGCTTGGCCTCCTCGATCCAGCGCGCGAACTCCTTGCGGTGCGTGAACGCCAGCGCGGCGAACTTCGCGTCCGCCTCCGCGTCGTCGTGGAGCGCGGCCGCCAGCGCGGGCGGGACCTCGACCTCCCGGGGCTGTGTGTCGAGCGCCAGGTGCATCGTGACCGTGTCCCCGGCCTGGACCTCGGCGCCCTCGCGGTTGGCCTTGCTCATTCCGACCAGGAACTCCCCGCGCATCCTGCTGACCGTCGTGCGCCACGTGTATCCGTTGATCGTCACCACCACCGGGAATCGCTTGGCCCCGTCGCCGACCGCCGCCACCTGCACGTCATCGAGCACCACCGCCGCCGCCGGGCCGTGAGGCTCCAGCTCCGCCGTCACCGTGATCTCGCCCATGGTCCGGATGCTGTCACGCCGTCGGCGTCGCCGGCCGCTCTGGGGGAGGCGTTGGCGCCGTCGTCGTCGCGGGGCGCTCTGGGGGAGGCGTTGGCGACTTTCTACGCCCATGTGAGAGAACCACGCCAATTCCGCCGGACACCCCGCCCCGCAGACCCCGACCCGCCACCTACAATCGAAACCGCGCCCCCATGGTCTAGCGGTTAGGACGCCTGCCTTTCACGCAGGAGATCGCGGGTTCGAGTCCCGCTGGGGGTATCCGCTTTTGCGCTGGTAATGACGATTTTCTGCTGGCGGGGCATCGGGGGCGAGATCGGTCACAAGCCCGCTGCGCGGCCTTGTGCGGCCTTCTGAACACGTTGTAGGCCGTCGATTTCCGGCGCAGCTGGGCCGGCTCTCGCAGCTGGTCGAGTCGCTGGGGCCGCGACGACCGAGTCGCTGTCCGGAACCGTCGCGTTGACCGGCGTATCGAGAAACGCGCGGAGCTCCTGGCGCTCGCGCGCCGGCTCGCGGCGGCGGTCCTGATCGCCGACTCGGCGTGGAGCACCCTGAGCCTGGCCATCACGATCGAGCCGGTCCGGTGACCGTGGATGCCCGGGATCGCCTTGGCCGTTCCAGCGGGCCGGCCGGCCGGCGGTGCTGCTCACGGCATTGGCGGCCATCTGCCGGGCCTGCGCCCGGATGCCGAACATGCGGTTGCGCTCGGTCTGCTTGCGGTGCCCAGCCGGCAGCTCCTGCATCTGCAGCAGCGCCTCGCAGGCACGAACGCAGTTGGCATGTTCGCCAATCCAGTAAGAGGTGATGGAGTATTCGAACAGGAGCCCCCACCGGTAGATCCACGGGGCAACAAATAGATCGTCTGCCGGCACCGTCAGTGGCCGTAAATTGGAGGCGAGTGAGCTGAACCGGTGTGCAGCTTGATAACGGCCACGTAGGCGCAGGCCCTGAATGAGGTCGTGAATCGCCTCTAGTCGCGACGGGCGCAGCTCCCAGGCGGTTGCGAAGTGGTCAGCGGCGCCGGGCCAGTCCTCCAGTTCAGCGGCTAACACGCCGGCCTGATGCACGGCACAGTAGGTCTCCTCGTTCCAGCCGTCTATCTGAGCGCGCCGTTCGTACATCTTCAGCGCTTCACCCAGCAGGACGGCGTCGTTAGCCTCGCGCCCGAGGTCTCGTAATGTCTGCGCGAGGTAGAAGGCCGACCGGGCGTCGTTGGGATCCCGTGCCAGTGCGTCTGCGAGCAGCTGGCGGTCGCGGTGCCAGCGTCCCGTGCGGCTACCACCGACCGACTCGACGTGAATCACAACATCCGCGAGCCGCTCGCAGACGCGCTCGGCGGGACTGGTGATGTACTCGTGCGTCGCGCCGACATAGCGCCACGGAATCCGGCCGCTGACGACGCGTTTGTTGTAAAACTCGATGTGGCCGGCGTGTACGACCATGTAAGCATCTGCGCAGAGGCCATCGAAGGCCCCGGCAGAGGCCTCCAGTCGCCAGTCTGCGTCCATCAGCAGCAGGTAGTCTGCCTTGCCCTGCGCCACTTCCATCAAGCGGCTGCGGTTGTGGCCGAAGTCTCTCCACTCGTGGTGGTGCAGGTCACCAGGAATGTCATGGAGCGTCCGCCGGACGAGCTCTGGCGTCTCGTCGACTGAACCTGTGTCGCAGATAACCCAGTAGTCGATATGGGGCCGGCAGGTCGCCAGGCAGCGCTCGATCGAGGCGGCCTCGTCGCGCACAATCATGCATAAAGCTAGCGATGGCACTCACTACCTCACAATTTCTGGTACCGGACATGTCCGTCGATATCAACTTGAGTAACCTTGAACAGCGTCAACTTGTGGGCAACAGTGGCCGAGCAGACGAACGACAGTCCTCGCTGACGCGGCATACCTTCCGGGCAATGAACCGTCGCCCGGCTCTTGTGTGACCGGCGGATCGATGCCGCGATAGCCCTAGATACGGCCGTGGCCGCCAGCAACGGCGCGCTCCGAGGGTCGACGCCGACAAAGGAGATATCTCCCGACCTGTCTGTTTGCGTGACGCGGAAGGGGGTGATCTGTGCTCCTCGTTGGGCAGCGCAGTAGAACTGTGTTCTCGCCTTCAGGGGTACACCGGTAGGACAGGTGATGGTTGCGCTGACGCGGCGTTCCCTGCGTACGGAGGCTGCTATGGCGCTGGACACCCGCGCCGGGTTCACAACTCTGGGCTTTGGACTGGACGAGCCGCAGCCTGACAGAGCCGTCACGACGGCAATGATCGCCGCAGTCATCTGCAGCCTTCCGACCAGCCAGGGGGAGGCGACAGTCGGACTTGCACAACACCAAGGCACCGGGATATAGTACCGGCGCCTTACCGACCAGCTGTCGCCTGACCACACCATCTGTAAAGCATGCCCCCTAAACGAGGGACGCGATGGAATTAATAGATATGCGTAGGTCTGCAACGGTGACCGCTGCGACGATGCCGCTGATGGCCTTGGCAGGCGCGTCAACCGCGCTCGCCGCTCAGCCGCAGGACTATCACGCATGCGTGACACAGCGATTTCACACGCTGAACCTCACTACCGGGCAGGCCACCTGCCCGGCCGGGGAGCGCAAGATCGAATTCTCGGCTCGCGGAGCGCGCGGCTCACGTGGCGCCCGAGGCATGACCGGCGCGAGAGGCTTGGCCGGCGTCACCGGAGTGGCCGGCGCGGTCGGTGCGACGGGTGCAACTGGCGCGGCCGGAGCAGCCGGTGCCCAGGGACTACCAGGACCGACAGGTCCTGCTGGCACTCAGGGCGCGACCGGCCTTCAAGGCGCTCGAGGTGCTACCGGGGCGGCTGGCGCAACCGGAGCCTCGGGCCAGACCGGCGCGACCGGAGTCACTGGTCCGACTGGAGCTACAGGCGCCACTGGGGCTACTGGTTCGAACGGTGCCGGCGCGATTCTGATGTCTGGGTCGGGTTCACCTGCTCAGCTGACCACCATCGCGGGCGGTCTGCCTGGCAACCTCAGCGAGATCCCAGCAGAAGGTATCGGCGTCACGAACGGGGTCACTGCGAGTGGGTCGAGTATCGACGTGACTGATACAGATAACCAGGCTGAGATAATGCCGCGCGACGGAACGATCACCTCAGTCAGCGCGTACTTCAGCACAAGCGCTGCCCAGTCGCTGGTTGGCACAACCGTGACACTAACTGCGCAACTGTATGAATCTAGCACCCCGGACGACACCTTCACTCCGGTGCCGGGCGCGATTGTCACGCTCGCTCCTGCGTTTACCGGCGTGTTGGCCATCGGAACCATCTCCAACGGAACCACAACCGGGCTTAGCGTCCCGGTGACCAATCAAACCCGAATGATGGTTGTGTTCAGCGCCAGCGCCGCCGGCATCTCGCTCATAAACACGGTGAGCGGCTACGCCAACGCGGGGATCGGGATCGGCTGAACCGAGCGTCAACCTCTCAGGTCGGGGATATTGCACCTCCTTGGGCGCTGCGACGGCGAGGATGAGCAGCTCCCAAAAACGTGACCCGGACCCGGCTTCTTCATAGGCGGTTAGCCCGCTCTTGTTCGCGACCCGTGCTTCGTACAGGTCGCTGAGGCCGCAGGCGCCGGAGGTCGGGCGACAGCCGTAGGACGACCTGCGCGGACCGCCTTACCTCCTTACCTGGGAGGCGACCGTCATGATGCTCTACCACGAGCGAGTGCCTGGCTGTGGTTCGCGCTCGGTCAAAGCGATGGTGAGTTAACCGGCACCATTGGGAGGGTTGCGTGAAGTCCCGCCACGCTGGGCCGGCGACGTGACGGTAAGTAGTCTATGGTGAGACTGTCGAACGCCACAGAGCGCACAAGCGAGGTGGCGCTCCGATGTAACAGTTAGCAATACTGTCCCTTAGGCGAGGATGTCAAGATATGAGTATGGTTACGCGTCGCGGGGCCCCTGCCCTGGCTGCGCTCGCTCTCGCGGCCGCTGCCGCGGTTAACCCCTTCGCCGGCACACAGGCAGCGCACGCCGCCGTCAGATCGGCCGACGTCCAGAGCGTGTCAGGCTCCACGCCGCGCTCGGTCGGCTACGGGTATGACATCGCCAACAGCGCGTACTTCAACGGCGGCGATGTCAAAACCACGCCGATCCTCGACATCGGCAAACTCGAGGCCGCCGGTCTGATCAAGACGGAGAACCGGTCGACTTTCGACCAGAGCATCGACGCCGGTACGAACATCTCGGAGTACTCGAAGACTCTCTCGGGAAGCGTCGGGGTCTCCGGCGGCATCGGCGCGTTCAAGGCATCGGTGAAAACGAGCTTCGGCAGCTTCTCGAGCGTCACGGCCGAGACCTCCTTCATCACCAACAACGCCGTGGTGCGCAAACGCGAGTACTACATCGAGGGCGGCTCAGACTTCGACACCCTCAAGCAGTATCTGACGCCCAAGTTTGAGCAAGACGTCAACGATCCGGACGTCAGCCCCGAGACGCTCTTCAGTACCTATGGCACGCATCTGCTCACGAACGTCAGCTTCGGCGGCACGCTCAGCATGAACTATCTCTACACCAACACATCGCAGGAGTCGAGCAACTCGCTGAGCGTCGAAGCGGAGGCGTCGTACGGCACGATCAGCGGCACGGCGAGCGTCGCCGAGCAGCAAACCGCCGCGAAGTTGGCCGCTAACAGCAAGATCAGCATCAAGTCCTTCGGCGGGACCAACAACATCAACGCCACGTCCATCGATGCCGCCAAGGCCTCCTACGCGAACTGGGACGGCTCGATCAAAGCGGACGACCCGGCGTCGCTGGAGTTCGTCGGCGCGCCGAGTCAGGGACCCGCCCTGGACACCTGGACGACGCCGATCTGGGCCTTCGCCACCGACCCAGCTCGCAAGCTGGCAATAGAGAAGCAGTTCAACGACGACCTACACGCGAACGCCGCGTACTTCCAGACCCTGCAGGCTCCGGTCACGTACGTGAAGAACATCTACGTAGCCGCTGACAACAGCTCGGCGAACGCGGATGCGAAGCTGCGGAGTCTGTTCGGTAGTAACGAGTTCGTCACGTATCCCGCGCCGTGGGACCTCAACCGTGGAGCGGGCGGGGCCTTCGTCTACCTCGGCTACACGACGACAACCGATCCATCCCAGGCCGTCACCGATGTGGTCACCACAGACGGCAAGAACGAGAACCACTATGAGAAAAACGGCGTGAAATACGATTCGACGGGCGTCGACCTCAACCAGCAGGCCGGCGGCGACTGGATCTGGCTGCTCTACACGCACAATCCGAGGGCGGCGCAGGAACCAGGCAAGCTCATTCGCTCCCTCGGCGTGCAGATCAACGGCGACAAGACCTCGAACATCGACGTCGGCCCGGGCTGGAGGGAAAACCCCCTGGACCTCAACCGCAAGGCCGGCGGAGCCTACATCTACCTCTGGGACCAGGTGCAGGAGCCCGGGGCGCCGCTGTGAATCGGGGGTTCCTCGCCCGTCGCTAGCGTGGGCGGGCGAGTGAACCGAGCGCGGCCGCCGATCCGACCGAGCATCTCTCGGAACGGTGGTCGCGCCTCTTCACCTTGACGCTGCAGCCCACGTGGGGTCCTGGAGGACAGCGGGAAGGACCGCTACCAGCAGCGATGAGTCGAGCATCCGCTCCCTACCGCGAGCCTAATGCTCTCGAGTATGCCGTCCAGCCGTTCGACGATCAGAACTGACAAGCCGCATCGAGCGATTTGACTGGACCGGTTTTGCTGCCGAAACGCTCGAGCCAACTCCCCCACCCGCTCAATCGGCGCGGAGGCGTTTGAACATCAACTGGCTGACGCTCGGCGGGCCCCCACGGTCAAACGCGAACACTATTTCCCCGACCGGCTCCCACCCTTCGTCCCCTAGTTGAGCGATCGCGTCTTTCACTCGATCGATCGCTGCATCTCTGGCCCGGTCGTGAGCTATTTTCGTCGGTTCGATAGTTTCGCCGCGATACTCGACACGGAGATCGACGTAGGTGAATTCCCAGGCGGCCATAGGCGCGATCCTACCCACCGAGGCTCGGTCACCGGCTGGGTACTGCGCACGGCGGCGCTCATCGCCGCCGTTTCGTAAGACGAGCAGCGCTTACCCACGACCGCTTCGGCTTGCCCGAAAGCAGCAGCCTCACCACCACCGACTCTCACGTCGCGCACTGCCTCTTCGATCGACGAGCAGTAGCCGGCCTGAGCCCACTGAGGCGTTCGATAGACGTTCTCACTTGAGACGCCGCGGATCCCAACCTTGGATTGGGGTTTCGGACGTGGTGAGCAAGCCCTCGCGACTCAGCATCGCCAGCGGTACGGCGTAGTCGTTGATACCCGGACCAGGCCAGAGCGTTCGAGGATGGGGCGCGAGTATTCGGTCGAGTCGCTGTGGATGAGCGTCTTGCCGGCCCGCAGCGCCGATCTGGCCCGTGCGGCGGTCAGTGCCCGGTAGATGCCCAGGCCGCGCCATTCGGGCCTGGTCGCACCACCCCAGATGCCAGCGAACTGGCTCCCACGGACCGGTTCGAGTCGTCCTGCGCTGATCATCTGGCCCTGACTCTCGGCGACCCATAGCTCGATGCCGTCGAGGACCATCAATCGGCGCAGCAGAGCGTCGGCCACTTCATCCGAGTTCGGGTCCCCGAAGACTGCGCTCGTCATCGCACACATGGCGCGCACGTCGGGCTCGCTGGTGACCCGTCGCAATCGCACGCCGACAGGCACGGGAACATTGACGGCGAGAGTGTGCGCCTCGCCGATCATGATCGACTCTGGATCGTCCGGGGTGAATCCGCTGCTCAGCAAAGAGTCGTGCAGGCCCGGCGCATGGTCGTGCCCGCGGGTCTTCCACTCGACCCGACTGATCGCCGGGTCCCGCCGGTAGTGGGCCACAGCCTCCGTGACCAAGCACTGGATTGCCTGGACGTCTGCTCCGCCGAGATCCTTGTAGGTGACGAAGCCTCGTCCGCCGGCGAACGTCACCAGCAGTAACGGGCCCAGGTGGGCAACCGCCAACCCGCTCGGTGTCTCCGCATCCGTTCGAAGTTGCTCGTCGTACGCAGCCAGCAGCGTGGGGATCCGGGGCACGCCCGACACCGTAGCCACTCGAACAGCAGCCGGGGCACAGCTTTCTCGCTCGAGACCGGGCCGCCGGCCTGGCTCCGGCGCCAGATCGCCGAAACGCCACGGTTCCGGATCGCTCAGCAAAGCAGCGATCGTCGGTCAGAGCGGACCAAGCTGTTCGGTGACCGCCGGCTAGCCCGCTGGCTGTTCGCGGCGTCGATCACCTGGTTTATTTCGACCTCGCCTACTACGGCGACACGATCGCCAGCGACTCGATCGTCAAGAAGGTCGCCGCTCATGCCACGCCGCTGCAAACCAGCGGCATCGAACTCGGAATCTTCGCGACCTTCTGGCTGCCCGCGTTCTACATCGCAGCGTTCACGATCGATCGACTCGGCCGCAGGCTGCTGCAAATCATCGGCTTCGCGGGGATCGCGGTGTTCTTCGCGCAGGTGTGGGCTCTTCCGGGGGTCAGCGGTGACGTGATCCCGTTCATCCTGCTGTTCGGTGCGACCTACTTCTTCTCGCAGTTCGGGCCCACTCCCGGCGCTGGTCGACAGCTCCGGTCTGACCAGCACGGTCCTGATCCCCGCCACGTTCGCTGTCGCCGGCGCCCTGTTCACCGTGATGCTTCCCGAGCCATCAGGAGCCACCCTCGAGCAGATCAGCGAACCAGCGTCCCAACACCGCGGGCGCGAACCCAGCCACCGAGACACCGGGTCGCTCAGCACTCCGGATAAGCCGCCGCCGGCAATACGCCAACACCAGCCAATCCAAGCGTGGCCCAAGCGAGCGGTATCCGCATCGGGCCGTCAGAAACGCGGTGCCTGCGTCATTCCGTCGCGCGGAATTCATCCGAGCGTTCGGGCGAGGCCTCTGCGAGCGCTCTGATCGCTGTCTCGGCGTCGAAGTCGGCCCCGTAGACGGGAGTGCCCGGCTGTTGGCGCCAGGATTGCGCCAGGGTCCCGCCGTCGACCGGGTCAAAGCCGAGCTCGTCGACGAGGCCGAAGACGATCTCCTTGCCGGCGGCGTCGTCGCCCGCGACCGGCAGTGCGATCCGCCCGGCACTCCCGGGCGGCAGCCCGCCCTCGAGCAGGTGCTTCCAGAAGATCCCGTTGAACACCTTGAAGACAGGCACCCCGAGCTGCTCGGAGACCCAGACGCTCTCCGGCGTGCCGGCCTCGATCTCCGCGATCAGGCCGTCGCGCTCGCGCGGGTAGTAGTTGTTGGTCTCGATGACCGGCGCGCCCGGCTTGGTCCCAGCGACGATACCGGGCGCGAGATCGACGACGTTCTTCTGCGGGATGCTGACGATGACAAGGTCAGCGTCGGCGGCGGCCTCGCCTGCCCAGACCGCGGTTGCGCCGGTCTCAGCGGCCAGATCGGCAAGTGTTTCCGCGGCGCGGGAGTTCGATACTCGCACGGCGTGACCAAGCTCCGCGAGCCGACGCGTCAGTGACCCGCCGATGTGTCCCGCACCGATGATTCCGATGTCCATGATGCCTTCCAGTTCGTCGAGAGATGAAGTCGACCAATCCCCAAGTTCAAGATCGTCAGCGATGTCCGCAGCACTCGCCGCCCGAATCGCATCCTAGCCCGCTGTGCATTACACGCTCGGGATCGCAAGAGTGTGTCGATCATCTGCGTCGCCGGGCAACGCGGATCATGCGCGCCGAGTCGCCATCCGATCCGTGTACAGCGGGGCACGGGCTCAGGGCCGCATGTACGCTCGCGATATGACCCTCTCGTTCGTCCCGGATGACTACGTCGTCCCGCTGGCTCTCACCGGTCCGGGCTTCCGCCTGGAGCCGCTCGGACCCCAGCACAACGACGCCGACCACCGTGCCTGGATGTCCAGCATCGACCACATCCACGCGACCCCGGGTTTTTCAACCTGGCGATGGCCACCCGCTGAGGGAATGTCACTCGACGAGAACCTCCGCGACCTGCGCAGGCATGCCGACGATTTCGAGCGACGAGTCGGCTTCACGTACACCGTCCTCGATGATGCAGACGTCGTCGTCGGCTGCGTCTACATCTACCCGTCGCGGGCAGACCCCGACATCACCGAGGTGCGGTCCTGGGTCACCGCGAGTCGGGCAGAACTGGACTCCGTGCTGTACGAGACCGTGGACAGCTGGCTCGCCACCGCCTGGCCGTTCACCGACGTCAGATATCGCAACGGCGTGTAGTCAGACACCACAATCGCTGCCGCACGTGGGGCACTCAGGCTCGGCGATCAGTTCTGCGGTAGCCGTATCCAACCGTGACGTCGAGTGCCTGAGCGCTGTGACGGCCGAATCAGGTCGCGCAGGCGCCGGGCTTGCCGTGCGTGCGTGCCCAGACGGTGTGGGTGGCGGCGACCACCGGCCGCTGGTCGCCTCCCGGCAGGGCGTCGCCGACGAGCAATAGGCACGGCCCCTCGGTGAACAGAACGTTGGCATCCGAGCCCGGGAAGACCCAGCCCTTGGCGCTGGGAACGCCGGGCACGATGAAGCGCGTCGTCGTCGTCGGTGCGTCCGGCCCGTAGGCGAACTCGTGTAGCTCCGCCGTCAACTCGCGCGAGGCTGCGGAGGCCGAACCCAACTGCATCACCCAGGAGATGCCCTGGCCGTGGGTCGAGCCGGTCTGGACGCTGACCACCTCGCGGAAGCCCTCCTGGTGCAGCCGCGTGTCCTCCGCGGCGGCGTTGGGCACGCCATCGGAGGTCCACTGCGCGGGGGTCCGGTCGGCAACGTCACCGCCTGTCGGCTCCATCCCGGTCTCCTCATGCCCCTGCACCAAATAGGCGCTCAGGGGCAACTTCGGCGCGGAGTTCTGCGAAGCGCTTCCGCAGCCCACGCAGAGCGCTGCACTTGCCAGAACCGCCCATACCCACCGTGCCCCCATCTTCCCCGTCCCCTCGTGCGTCGCGGGTGACCGCGCGCGGGCCTACACCGCCGGAGGGCGGGGAGCAAGCCCCGTCGGCACCGAACTGCCCTGCAACGGCCTCGGCAAGATAATCCGTGCCCGGACGCGCAAGGTTCAGACGCGCCCAGACGCCCCTGGCTTCGTGTGGAGAACCGGGGGGCCCGCATCTGGAGTGTCATTCGTGTTACGCCGGTCTGTGGTCAGGTCGTCTTGACAAGCCCGCCGTCGATGACGTAATTGACGCCGGTCACGTTGGCGGTGAGATCAGACGCGAGGATCGTGACCAGGGTGGCGACCTCCTCCGGGGTGGAGAACCGGCCGGTCGCGATCCCCGCCGCCGCGGCGGCGCGGATCGCGTCGGCGTCGACGCCGGTGGCGTCTGCGAACGTGGCGGCCACGCCATGCTCACCCAGCCACAGGTCGGTGCTGACCTGTCCCGGCGAAACGCAGTTGACGCGGATCCCCTGCGGCCCGAATTCCTGCGACAGGGACTTGCTGAGGTTCACGATCGCGGCCTTGGCCACGCCGTAGTCGACGGTGGCGGCGTCGGGCTGGAAGAACGAGTTGACCGAAGCGATATTCACGATCGATCCAGAACCCCGCGCGAGCATCGGTCCCAGGGCTCCCCGGGTGGCACGCAGGCCGGTGAAGAAGTTCATCTGGAGCGCCCACTCGAATTCCTGATCGCTGGTGGCCAGGAAACCGTCCACTCTGATCCGGACGGCTCCGACGTTGTTGACAAGCAGGTCAAGCCGGTCGTGCTCGTCGATCGCCCTGCGTACGAGCAGCGCCGGCCCGTCCTCGGCCCGCAGGTCGACCGACACCGCCGTGACCCGGTCCAAGCCGTCCAGGTTCTCCGTGGAGCGAGACCCGGCGACGACGTGGGCGCCCTCGGCGACCAGTGCGCGGGTGATTGCCAGCCCGATGCCCTTGTTTGCGCCGATGACGACGGCGACCTTGTCAGCCAGCTGAAGGTCCATCAGCCCGCGCTCTAGGTGGCCGGCTCGGCCGGTGCGGCCGGCGCGTCGAGGACGCCGTCGAGCCAGCTGTCGACCGCGGCGGCGACCTCCTGCCAGTCCGGGGCGACCATGTGAAGGTGCGGGCGGCCCTCGAACTCGAGGTAGTCGGTGCTGGCCGGGGAGCGCTCGTAGCGCTTGTATTGGGCCTTGGACAGCGACGCGGGGACCGTGTGGTCCTCGCCGGCGCCGACGATCAGCAGCGGCGCTCGATCCTCGTTCTTGAAATGCACCTCGGTCGGCGGGTGCAGATGGAAGTTTGCGAACCCGGCCTCGTAGAAGATCTGGCCGGTCTCGGGGACCGCGTAGCGCTCGTACGCGGCGGCGGCGGCCTCCTCCGGGAAGGTGTTCACGAACGCATAGGTGAACTCCTCAGGCGTCAAGGTCACCACGCCGTGCCATTTCGACGGGTGCGCGAGGGCGGGAGCGCCCGACTTGAGCGTCGAGAAGGGCAGCGCCAGGATTCCCTTCGGGGGCGCCGGGCTCATCGCCACTCCGGCCCGCCCGAGGCCACGGTCGAGGAGCAGTTCGACGAACAGGCCACCATATGAGTGGCCGATCAGCACCGGTGGCTGATCGAGCGCCTCGATCAACTGCGCGTAGTGGTCCACGATCTCCTGCACGCCGAGCCCGGCGGATGCCTCAGCGGATTCGCGGATCTCCTCGACGCCGCCCGCCTTGCGCGGCCACTCGGGCGCCCGGACGGCAAAGCCGCGGTTGGCGAAGTAGTCCCTGTAGTTCTCCCAGCTGAGCGCCGAAAGCCAGGCGCCGTGAATCAGGATGAGCGGGATCTGCCCGTTCTCAGTGTTGCTGGTCGCCATCCGCTCCCTCCTACATCGTTGAAGGTGGTCAGCCTACGCTCCGGCGCGCCGGCGACAAAGTCGGATCGGCGCGGGATCCAAACCGTCTGGGACTCGATCCTCAGGCGGGCAGGCGTCTATTGGTGGGTCATCGCGGCCGCGAGGTGCGCCTAGGGTGTGATGAGGTGGTTGCGGTCGTCGTCACCGAGATCGATCTGGGCCCACTTGATCGTGCCGGTGAACCGGCCGTGTGGCTCCGCGTAGTCCTCGAAGACCGGCATTGGGCGCTCCGGCCGGCGGGCGCTTTGCCTCGATCGGCGGCAGCGGCTCGGACAGGTCGCGGACGTCGAAGGCCAGCGCCCCCTGGTATGCCTGGTCGGGAGCCGGAAGGCCCACGCCCGCTCTCCTCTGTGCCATTCCGAACCCCGCTCGATCTCGTGGACGACGGCGACTCTGGACGTGCCCCCCGGAAGCGCGGAGGCGTCGCGATCCCGCCGCAGAAGACTGATTGGCGGCGGGGTGAAGACGCCTCACCCCTGGCGGGTGAGCTGAGACGCCACCGGGGGTGTGATCACCCACGGCCGATGAGAGGTGGTCGCCCCCGAGAATCGTGGCAGAGTACGCGGCACGTTCAAGCGCCCGGAACGCATGAGCAGCGCCCGCCAATCCGGCACGGACCCCGCCGCTGAGTCAGGGCTGGGGGCGCGGGAGGTCGCCGGCACGACCACGCAGGGAGTTCTCGACGATCTCCATGCGCAGGCGGCGGTCGAGGCGGGGGCGGGTCCGGGCAGCCGGTTCGGGCAGGTCGGCCGGCCGTTTGATCGCCGCGCCCCGTTTCTGGTCGGCTTCCTCGGGGCGCTGGGGGTGGCGTGCGCGCTGGCGCTGGCCTACCTGCTGGTCGCGATCGGGCAGATTCTCGTGTATTTCGGTCTGGCGTTCTTTCTGGCGACCGGGCTGGACCCCGGCGTTCGGTGGCTGTACCGGCGCGGGCTGTCGCGGCCGGTGGCGGTCGTGGTGGTGCTGGCCGCCGCGTTCGGAGTGTTCGCGCTGTTTTTGATGTTCGCGGTGCCGGTGGCGGTCACCCAGGCCGGCAACCTGGCCCGGGATATCCCGGGCTATCTGCACAACATCGAGAACCACCACAGCACGTTGGGGAAGCTAAACGCCAAGTATCACATCGTCAGCCGTCTGCAGAAGCTGCTGGAGGGCAACGGGGGCTCGGTCAACACCGTGCTGGGGGCCGGCAAGGTCGCGCTTGATCTGCTCGGGGCGGTCGTGTTGGTGGTGATCCTCACCATCTATCTGCTCGTCGATCTTCCGCGGGTGAAACGCGGCCTGTATCTGCTGGCGCCCAGGAGCCGGCGCGCGCGGGTGGTCCTGCTGACTGACTCGATCCTGGACCGGGTCGGCGGGTTTGTCCTGGGGAACCTGTTCACCTCGCTGATCGCCGGGATCGGCACCTCGGTGTGGGCGGTGATCGTCGGCGTCCCGTATGCGGTGTTTCTGGGGTTGCTGGTGGCGTTGCTGGACCTGATCCCGGTCGTCGGGTCGACGATCGGCGGGATCATCGTCTCGCTCGTCGCGCTCAGCGTGTCGCTATCGGTCGCGATCGCGACCGCGATCTTCTACGTCTTCTATCGCTTCTTTGAGGACTATCTGCTGACGCCGCGTGTGATGGCGCGCGCCGTGGCGGTTCCGCCGCTGGTCACCGTGATCGCGACGCTCATCGGCGCGGCGCTGCTCGGCATCATCGGCGCGCTCGTCGCGATCCCGGTCGCCGCCGCGGTCAGACTACTGATCGAGCAGGTGGCGGAACCGAGTCTCGAAAAGTCCTGAAACCGGCGCCGGCGCGAGCTGAACCGCCAGGCCGGCCACGGACGGGTGGGCCCGGGTACGGGCCAGTGCCCTCCCGGGCGCGACGGATGGTGGCGAGGTTCAGAGTCTCCGGCGTCGACTTCGTCTCTCTCCCTCGAAAGGAAGGCGCATGGCGTGGGCCTATGAGGATCTGGAACATCGGCTGGTCGCGGCGGCCGCGACGGCTGAAGCCGGGCCGCCGATGGAGTGGCAGCAGGTGTCGCATCCTCGCGGAACTGTCGCCATGCGGGCCGGCTTCCGCACCGTGGACGGCGTGCGGATCCGCTACGCCGAGAGTGGCGGTCCGCCTGAGCAGACCGTCCTGCTCACCAGTCCCTGGCCGGAGAGTATGTACGCGTTTGCGCCGATCTGGCCGGCGCTGGCGGAACGATTCCGCCTGGTGGCGGTCGACCTGCCCGGGTTCGGCGGGTCGGAAGGGCGGGCGGAGCTGTTCTCGCCGCGGGCCATGGGGACGTTCCTGGTCGGCCTGATCGAGGACTGGGCGCTTGGCCGGCCTCACCTGATCGCACCTGACGTCGGCACGGCGGCGGCGCTGTTCGCGACGCTCCAGTCGCCCGGCTCGGTGACCAGCGTGGTGGTGGGCAGCGGAGGCGCCGCGGTGCCCGTCGAGCTCGGACCGCCGCTGCGTGACTGGGCGTTGGACCCGAACCTGGATCGCCTTCGCGAGCTCGATCCCAAGGCGGTGGTCGACGTCGCCCTGTCCACCATGGCCGGCCACGAGTTCCCTCAGGCCATTCGTGAGGATTACCACGACTCCTATGCCGGCGACCGGTTCGTCGACTCGATGGGCTACGTACGGCGCTACCCCTATGAGCTCCCGGAACTGGCTGCGCGGCTCGGCGAGATCGAGACGCCGGTCATGGTCTTTGCCGGGTCGCGGGATCGCGTTGTTCCGTTGGCCAACGCCGATTTTCTGGCTGCGCATCTGCCCAACTGCCAGCTGGCCACGCTCGGCGCGGGCCATTTCGTCTGGGAGGAAGAGCCCGACGCGTTCGCGCAGCTGCTGGGCGAATGGATCGATGAAAACAATGACGCCAACGGAGGTTCCTGATGACCACTACGCAGACCAGCAATGACGCCAACATCCGGGCTCGGATCCAGGAGCACTGGGAGGCCTCCGAACGGGGCGACATCGAGCTCGAGCACGCGATCTATGCTGCGGATGCGATCCTGGACTACCCGCAGTCCGGTGAGCGCTTCAGCGGCCGATCGAGGATCCAAGCCCAACGCGGCGGGCACCCGGCTGAACGCCACTTCACCATCCGCCGGATCCAGGGCGCCGGCGACCTGTGGGTGAGCGAGTGCGTGATCACCTATGACGGTGCGCCCACCTACTCGGTCAGCCTCATGGAGATCGCCGACGGCTTCGTCATGCACGAGACCCAGTACTTCGCCGACCCGTTTCCCGCGGCTCCGGGGCGCGCCGCGCTCGCCGAGCCGATTCCGGCCGTCGACGAATCGACCAGTGGACCGCGTGCCTGAGGAGCAATCCGGATCAAGCGGACTCGGAGACCGCCAGCGGGAACGTCAGGATGCACCCCCATCCGGGAGAGGCGGCATCGCGGGCGTCTCCTCGGCCCGACGGGGTCGAGTCCTGAGCCGTCGGTTCACGTGGACAACTGCGGAGGTGCCGTAGATCTCGTGCGCGTCGTGGGGCCGATGGCGGCGCTCCGAGAGATGTATGAGATCGACGGCCGCGAGGACGCCCAGCGCGACGGCCGTCCACAGACCGAGCACGAGCAGGGGGTGGCCGAGGTCATGCCCATGGAAGTAGACGACGTCTCGCGCGCCGCGGACGATCGCTCATGAGGCGTTTCCCTCCGTTTCGAGCTTTTGCCGCATCTCTCCTCGCGTTCACTCCACGTCCTCATGACCCACTTCAGTCCGGTCAGAGATCGAGCACGATGTCGTCGCGAGGCTGTGAGCAGCAGATGAACACGCTTCCGCCGGCGGGGGGTTCAACCGGGTCCGGGCTGTAGTCGACATTCCCCGCGATGAGGGTCGTCTCGCAGGTCTGGCAGACACCGGTCCGGCATGACCAGCGGACGGGTACATCGCAGGACTCGGCGAGTTCGAGCAGGGTGCCGTAGTCGCTGTTCCACGGGATCGTGAGGTCGCTGCGAGCGAAGGCGATCGTCGGGCCGTCTCCGGGCTCGCCCGTGGGCGGGTGGGGCGCCCGCGCAGGTGTCGCTGCGATCCCTGGCGTCTGGCTCGCTGCCGGCCCGAACGGCTCGGTGTGGATGTGCGACGCATCCACCCCGAGGGCGGCCAGACCGGCGCTGATTTCGTCCATGAAGCCTGTGGGCCCGCAGAGGTATGACTCGGCATCGAGGGGTGGCTTCAGTTCGGCGAGCAGCGACGCGGTGAGACGCCCCGCGCTGTCGAAGTCGCGGCCTTCGACGTCATTGCGGCTGGGGTGGCTGTAGGACACATGGACGTGTACGTCCGGCAGCGAGGCGAGCAGGGCCCGGGCCTCGGCGGCGAACGAGTGCTCGCGGCCGTCGCGGGCGCCGTGCAGCCACCAGATCGCTCGCTCAGAGTGCTCCTGCGCCAGGGCCTGAAGCATGGCGAGAACGGGGGTGGCACCGATCCCGGCGCTGATCAACAGCACCGGGGCGTGCGTCTGGTCGAGGATGAAGGTGCCGCGAGGGGCGGCGACGTCGAGTTGGTCGCCGACGGCCAGACGGGTGCACAGATAGGCGCTGGCGGCGCCACCGCGTTCGCGCTTGACCGTGACCCGGTAGTAGCCCGCCCCGGGTGGTCCGGAGAGCGAATAGTTGCGCAGCACCGCCGGCCGGCGCTTGTTGGGCTGGACACGGAGAGTGAGGTACTGACCCGGGCGCGGCGCCGGTAGTGGCGCGCCGGTCGGGTCCTCGAGACCGATCGAGATCGTCGATTCGCTCTCTCGCGTGATCGCCGTGACGGTCAGCTGACGGAAGCCGGGCCAGGCGGGAGGCGGGCTCGTTGCCGCGAGGCCGGCATTGCCGCTGCCGGGTTCCTCTTTGAGCAGAGCTCGGAGCGATCCCTGCCAGCCGGGGCTGAGGGCGGGGACCCGGAGCGCTCGGAGCAGCCCTTGGCGCGTGTGCCCGGGGAGGTAGAGCAGCGCGTCGACGTCGGCGACCGTCATCTGCTCGGGTCCGGAGGAGAGCTTGATGATTTCGTCTCCCGCCCGTACCTCGCCCTCTTGGAGCACGCGGAGGTAGAAGCCCGGGCGGTGGTGCGAGACGAGCAACGCCGGAATCCGCGGATCATTCATTCGGATCCCGACGCGGTAGCAGGTGACGCGGGGTTGCGTTACCTCGAAGATCGCGCTGCCGATCCGGTAGCGATCGCCGATGCACACCTCGTCGTCGCCCAGGCCGTCCACGGTGAAGTTCTCGCCGAACTGTCCGTACACGAAGTCGTTTCGTGAAAGCTCGCGTTCCCAGTACCGATAGGAGTCCATCTGGTAGACGAACACCGCACGCTGCTCGCCGCCGTGCCCCGCCAGATCCCCTTGACCGTCGCCGTCGACGTTGAGCCTGCCGACCCGGCGGGGACCGGGCACGGGGTCCTTGAAGACACCGGTGAAGACGGTCCTCCCTTGCCAGGACACGTTCTTGGGCAGACCGACGTTGACCGACAGCAACGTGCCGGCGGGCTCGGTGGCGGGCTGGTCTGAGTCAACTCGCTCTGGCTGCGGCTCGCGGGCGATCGCCAGGGCGGGGACTTTGGTGGTCATCGTCTCCACAGTAGTCCGGGCATGGATCGTCGCAGCGACGCCTTAGCGGGCAACCTCGCGCAGGAATGCGGCCGGCCTACGGTGTCGAGAACGGCTCAGCGGTTGCGTGGGTCATCTTTGGGGTCCACGTAGTCGAGGCCGAGTGGGCCGAGTGCCGATATCTGGGTGACGTACTCGCCCGATCTTGCCCAGTGGAAGTGAGGGGTGCCGCCGGGTAGCACGATGACGGCGCCGGGCGGATATGCCTCCAGCTTCTCGCCGTCGAAGTGTTCGCCTCGGCCGATGTAGAACACCCCGGACATCACCGTGTAGATGCGATCCTCAGGATGCGTGTGCGGCATCAGCTTCACGCCGGAGGGCACCTTGACCCTGGTCGTGTAGAGACCGGGCTGGGTCGGATCGCCGGCCACGACGGCGAGCCGGGCCGACGGCGGGAACGACGGGAACGGCTGCCAGTCAACGTCCTCGGGCAGGACCGACCGGAGGCCAACCTCATCGGCTTGCTGCGTGCTCATCATCAGTGAACCTCCTCATGCGGTGACGATCTGGTAGCGCGATGTGCGGCGAACCTACCGGCGAGACCGCGGCCACCGCGCCCGTGCTCTCCCTGGTCCGGGACCCTGGTCTGCCGCGACGAGCCGCGGGCGCGAGTTGAAGGGCTACAGGTGCGAGACGAGTTCGGCCACGATTTCCGCAGCGGGCTGCGACTGTGTGGCGAGCGCCACGCTCTGTCCGGCCCACAGCGACAGCGCATCGATCTCGCCCGTCGTTCCAACCATCGGGGGCGCGGGGGAATAGCGGAGGATCGGGTCCCCCGAGGCGAAGTGCGCGATCACTTCGCCCTCGCCAAGTCGATGACCGGGCGCCGGCCGGCCCGCGGCCTCCCACATCTCGGCCGTTGAGTTGTGAATGGCGCGGTGCGGAGCGTCCGGCCATCCGACCTCATAAAGGTTGGGGTACCACTCGGCGTCGGTCTCGGTCGCGTCGATCAGACGACGCCGATACTCCTCGTGGATCGGCATCTCGTCGGCGAGCAGGAACCGCGTCCCCAGCAGGGCGGCCTGCGCGCCGAGAGCGAGCACGGCCGCGACGCCTCGTGCGTCGCCGATCCCACCGGCCGCGATGACCGGCACCGGCGCGACCGCGTCCACCACCGCTGGGACCAACGGGAGCGTGGCCACGCCACCCCACACGTGCCCGCCGGCCTCCCAACCCTGCGCAACGATGATGTCCACTCCAGATCCGACTGCGCGCCGGGCTTCCTCGGCGCTGCCGACCGTCTGCATGACGAGCCCTCCGGCGTCATGCACCGGCTGGACGTAGCTGCGGGGATCGCCCCAGATGAGCGACACGATCCGCAGACCCGCCGAGAGCGCTTGATCCACTCGATGGTGCTGATCGGAGTTGAGAACGAAGTTGCCGGCAAACGGCCGGTCGGTGAGGGCTGCGGTTTCACGAACCACGTCCCCGGCGTCATCGGACCACGACAGTCCGAGGCTGCCGAGGCCGCCGGCATTGGAAACCGCGGCGGGCAGGCGGGGATCTACGGCCAGCGGTGCCTCGACGATCGGGTGGTCGATCCCCAGCAACTCGCACACCGGCGTGTGGGTACTCATCGGGATGGCCCCTTTCTGGCGCCCGCGGCGCCGGTTGACTGGCCCCATTCTGGACCGGAAAGGCTCCGATGGCGCCCGGGTTCCCACTGGTCCACACCCGTGCCGCGGACCGGGGTCCGGACCCGTGGACCGCCGGGCGCGAGCGAACGGGACGGCTGCCATCCTTCTCGTCACTCCTCAACCATGGATCGGAGCAGATCATGCGCAGCGACATCGCCCCCGGCGGCACCTTCCCCGACTACGAGTTGCCCGATCACAAGAACGTCTCTCGAAAGCTGAGCGAGATCCAGGGCGACGACCCCCTGATCCTCACGCTCGCGCGCGGGAACTACTGCCCCAAGGAGCACCAGCAGCACCTCGAGCTCGCCGCCAACTACCCCAAGATCGCGGTGGCCTACACGCAGGTCGCGACCATCTCGACCGACACCCATCACTCCAGCCAGGAGTTCCGCGCGTCCACCGGCGCCCAGTGGCCCTTCTTGTCCGACCCGGAGCGGACCGTCCAGAAGGACCTTGAAATCCAGGAGTACACCGACCCCGAGCACGACCCGATGATCCCCCACACCCTCGTGCTCAAGCCCGGGCTGGTCATCCATAGCGTCTACGACGGCTACTGGTTCTGGGGTCGTCCCTCCTTCGTGGATCTCTGGCACGACCTGCGGACCGTGACCCGCGAGATCCGTCCCGACTGGGATCTCAGCAAGCCGGGACTGCGCGAAGCGTGGGACGGGGCCGACTACGCGCCATTTCACGGATGGGACAGGCGCTCCCCTCAGTCGACGCCGACGTCGTACGCGTCATAGTGCGCGGCGGTAGCCTGCCGCCATGACGAACATTCGTGAGCTGGGCCGGCAGGATCGCATCGCCTGGAGCGAGCTGTGGGCCGCCTATCTGCGCTTCTACCGTGCCGAGCTCGCGCCGGAGGTCACCGAACGGACCTTCTCCCGGATGACCGAGCGCCGCGACGGCTGCTTCGGACTCGCGGCAGAGGCGCAGGACGGCACCCTCGCCGGGTTTGCCCACTGCGTGCTGCATCCCACGACCTGGTCGCAGGGGGCCACCTGCTACCTGGAGGATCTCTACGTCGACCCCGGCCGACGCGGCACCGGTGCCGCGCGGGCCCTGATCGAGGCGGCCGGCGAGCAGAGCCACGCGGCCGGCGCGGAGACCCTCTACTGGCACACCCAGGCATTCAACGGCCGGGCTCGGTCGCTCTACGACACCGTCGCCCAGCTGACCTCGTTTGTGCACTACGAGCGCCAGCTCGGTTGAGTCGCGTCGAGCTCCTGGAGGTCGATCTGGGCTCGGCGCCGGCGGAGCGCGCGGCGCTGGAGCGCTTCTACGGCGAGCGCCTGGGCCTAGCCCGCGATGCCGGGGCGGATGGCGTCTCGAGGTTTGCGGTGGGCACGGCGAGCCTGTCGTTCCGGGACGGCCCGACCGGCTCGCGGCCGTTCTATCACTTCGCGCTGCTGGTCCCCGGCAACCGGTTTGACGCGGCGCGACGGTGGGGGTCGTCGGCCGCGCCGCTGCTCTCATACGAGGGCGGGACGCGAGTGCGCTTTAACGACTGGGACGCCGACGCATGCTATTTCCTGGACCCGGCCGGGAACATCGTCGAGCTGATCGCCCATCACGGCGTCGCGGAGTCGGCACGCGGCGGATCGTTTGACGTCGGCGAGGTGCGCGGGGTCTCGGAGATCGGGATCGTCCTCACCAATCCGATCGAAGCGATCGGGCCGCTTGAGCGGGCCGGGCTGCCGATGTGGTCCGGGGATGCCCCCGCCCGCGGCGAGGTGTTTGCGTTCGTGGGGCGCAAGGCGCATACCGCGATCCTGTCCTCCCCCGGTCATCCGTGGCTTCCCACGGGCCGACCCGCGGAGGTCCACCCGCTCACGACGAGCGTCAGGGTCGCCGACGATGCGACGTGCACGCTCGCCGTGACCGCCGGCCGGCTCACGATCGCGTGAGGCACGGCGTCCGGCGTGAGCGAAGACCGCCGGGTCCTGTGACACATACACGATCGCCGCGGGCGCCAGGAAGAGGACCGTCACCGTCACCGGGAGGAAGTGGCCTACTATCACCCGCCATGACAACCAATGACATCGTCACGAGCATCGACCAGCGCCTGACTGCGGTCAAGGCCGAGATCGTCCAACTGGAGGGCGCGCGCCAAGCGCTTATCAACGGCGCCGCCCCCTCCGCCAAACCAACACCCCGCCGGACGCCGCGCAAGACGGCGCGCAAGACCGCACCGGCCGAGGCGACGGCACCCACGGCCGAGGCGGCGGCACCCAAGACGGCACCGGCCGAGGCGGCGGCACCCAAGACGGCACCGCCCGAGACGGTGGCGCCCAAGCCGGCGCCGCGCAAGACGGCGCCGCGCAAGACCGCTCGCCGTGGTTATGAGGTCGTGCCGGCCGGCAAGCTGACCACGCTGCTGGAGGGCTCGGCGGGGATGTCGACGCCGGACCTGGCCAAGGCCACCAACGGCAAGCCCGATCAGATCCTCGCGCTGTTGCGCGAGCTGGAGAAGGCCGACCAGATCCGCCGCAGCGGTGAGCGCCGCGGCACCCGGTGGCATCTGATCACCGACGAGGACCGCATCGCCGCGCGGGCGGCTGAGATCGCCGCGCAGAGCAAGCGTCGCCGGAGGACGGCCGCCTGACCGCGATCGGTCAGCTCGACGTTGAGACGGGCCCGGACGGTCCGGTCGGCGAGGGTGCCACCAGCGTGCCGGGCGGCTCGGTGAACGACGCGCGGCGGACGTCGAGGAAGTCCGTCACGGTGGTCGCGTCGGGAGGCTCCCGTGTTTCGCCCTTTAACTGTGTTAAAGGACGGTGAACCGACCGCGGGGCCGTGGCCGCGCCCTTCGTCACACCTGACGCGTCCCGTGAGCGGTCAGCCCGGCTGGTCGGAGAACGGCCGGTTGGCGCGGGACTTGACGGTCTCGTTGGGCGGGCCGGTGATGTCGATCGGCGTGCGGGCCTCGTCGGGGATGCCGCCTCCTCGCGGGTGAGCTTGAAGAACGTGCCGGCCGGCGCTGACCCACCGGTCTGGTTGGGCATCCGCTGCTTGGTGGGGATGCTCGGGCCGAAGCCGCCCGACTCGGTCCACTGCTTGGTGTAGCTGGCCGGGCCCGACTTGGCGAACACGATCGACGTCTTGGGGAGCTTGGGGACCGAGGTGTCGGCCTTGGAGTGAAACAGCGTCGAGGTGAGGTCGCCCACCGTCCTGCGTCGCCACGCCGAGACGTTGGGGACCTCGACGCCGAAGCGCTCGGAGATCAGCTTGAGCTGCGAGGTGTGGTCGAACACCTCGGAGGCGGTGTGGCCGCCGCGGCTGAACGGCGAGACCACGAGCAGCGGGACGCGGACGCCGAGGCCGAGCGGACCGCTGATGCCCAGTGTCTCCGGGTCCGGCTCCCCGGCCGGGAACGTGGTCGTGGTCAGGTATTCACCCGCGGTGCCCTGGGGGGCGGTCGGCGGCGTCACGTGATCGAACCAGCCGTCGTTCTCGTCGTACATGATGAACAGCGCGGTCTTGGACCACACCTCCGGGTTCGAGGTGAGCTCGTCCAGGACCAGCGAGACGAACCACTGTCCGTTCATCGGCGAGGCCGACGGGTGCTCGTCGAAGCCGAGTGGCGGAATGATCCACGAGACGCTCGGGCAGCTTCCGGACTTGACGTCAACCGCGAAGTCGTTCGGGAACGTCTGCTTGAACGCCTTCTCGAACAACGGTGTGCCCGGCTGCCGGAAGGCGGTGAAGTACGGCAGGACGTTATCGGTGAGCTCGAGGAGCGTGGTCACCGTCGGGTCATACAGCCTCGGACCCCAGGTCAGATACTTGTTCAGCGACGCGTACTTGCCGCCGACTCCGGCGTTGCTCGGCGTGTAGACCTTCCACGAGACGCCCTTGTCCTCGAGTAGCTCCTGCACCGTCGTCCAGGTGCAGCTCCACTGGGTGTTGAGTGAGGGGCTGGTCGCGACGACCGGGCCACCGTGGGTGCCGGCCGGATCGATCGTGCCGCCGGCGGCCATCAGCCGGTTGGGGTGCGTCGGGCCGAGGATCGAGCAGTGGTATGCGTCACCGAGGGTGAAGTGATCAGCCAGCGCCCAGTGGAACGGAAGCTCGGGTCGCTCGTAATAGCCCATCGTCATGGCGCCCTTGGGCCCCTCCCACTTCTTCTGGGTGTGGACCTTGACCCAGGAGTCCATCTTGCCGCGGTTCCAGCACTCGTGCATCGGCCCCCAGTCGTGGGTCAGGTCTTCCGTCGAGTCCAGGCCGTGGTCGCGGGGGAGGCGGAACGGCAGCAGTCTGTGCTTGGGGACGACGTGCGAGCCGCCCGGATAGTCCTGGGCGAACACGCCCAGCGAGTTCCGCGGATGGTCGTCGAAGCCGCGGCCCCGCGGGTAGGCCCCGAAGTAGTGGTCGTAGGAGCGGTTCTCGAGCATCAGGAAGACGATGTGCTCGACCGCCTCCAGGTCCGAGCCGGCCGGCTTTGTCCGCGCGGCGCGCTCGATCACGGATGCCCAGCTGGGCCCGGCCATCCAGGCCATGGCGGACTGGCTGACGAATGCGCCGGCGCCCACCATGCCGAGGCGCTCCATCAGCTGTCGACGGGTCAGACGCTTGCCCTGAAGCTCGTCGGGAAAGTCCATCTCCGTCTCCTATCGCTCAATCCCAGAAGCGGTGCGCGCCACCGCGGCATGGGGCGCGAGTGGACCGGACGCGGTCCGCGGGGGCCCGATAACGGCTCGTGCGGTTCGTCGCGTCGGTGAGGCCGATCCGCCCGTCGAGCAGCGTTGGCGTTCCGTCGTGGCGTCCGCGGATCGTGACGGGCGGTAGGCTGCGGTGGGGTGAAGTGCCGGCTCCTGGTCGATCAGCTGCACCTGAGCGCGGTGGTGTGCGGGGCGCATCCCGGCCAGCGCGCGATCCACGCGGCGGCGGGCTGATGCGCATCGACAAGTGGCTGTGGACGTCGCGCGTGTTCAAGACGCGCTCGCTGGCCGCCGGCGCTGTCACCGGTGGCCGCGTGCACGTCGACGGGGTCGCGGTCAAGCCGAGCCGCGAGGTCGCGCCGGGCGATCGGCTGGAGATCACGATCGGGCCGGTGCGGCGGACGCTGATCGTGCAGGGCGCGGCCGAGCGGCGCGTGTCCGCCGCCGACGCCGCGAACCTCTATGAGGAGACCGCGGAGAGCATCGCGCAGCGCGAACGCCAGCGCGAGCAGCGCCGGCTCGCCGGCCCGGTCAACCTCGGCGCCCGACCGACGAAGCGCGACCGGCGTCGCTATGACGCCGGACAAGATCGCGGCAGATAGCGCCGCCGGCGCCAGGGGTTTGCGACACCCCGGCGCGATCGCGGTAACGGCAATCCCTGCCGACCGCTGATCATCGCTGGCGATCCGTCACTGCTCCGGGGTGATCCGGGGTCAGAAGGCGAACGCCACGGTTTGACGGCGCCGATCACGCCCTGGTAACTGTGGCTTGCGGCCGGGCCGAAGGGATCCAGGAGGAGGTAGGGAGGATGACCGTGTTGGGACGAAGGCACGCCTGGCTGGTCCTGGCCGCGTGCGTGACTCTGCTGGCGGTGGCGCAGTCGGCTCAGGCCGCGTCGCCGGGATGCTCGCCGCGCACGCTCGTGCACACCAAGAGCGGGCCGGTGTGCGGACTGACCGCCAAGGGCCAGACCTCCTACCTCGACATCCGCTACGCGGCGCCGCCCGTCGGAGCGCTGCGCTGGATGCCGCCCCAGCCCGCTCGCCGGTGGAAGAGCACCTACCGCGCCACCCGCCGGGGACGCGGATGTGCTCAGCCGAGCTATCCGACAAGCGGGTTACAGGCAGGCACCGGCGAGGACTGTCTGTTCCTCGAGGTGCAGGAGCCGGCCAAGATCAAAGCGGGAACCAGGCTGCCGGTGATGGTGGAGCTGCACGGCGGCGGATTCCTGGGCGAGTACCGGGACGACGACGGGACCAACCTGGTCAAGAGTGGGCCCGCCATCTACGTCTACGTGGGATACCGGCTCGGAATCCTCGGCTTCCTCGCCGAGTCGGCACTCGGGGGTCACTCGGGCGACTTCGGCCTCATGGACCAGCAAGCGGCACTGCGCTGGGTCAAGCGCAACATCGCCGCGTTTGGTGGCAACGCACACGACGTGACGATCTTCGGCGAGTCCGCGGGTGGAGCGAGCGTCTGTGACCAGCTCGCCTCGCCCACGGCGAAGGGACTGTTCGAGCACGGCATCAGCATCAGCGGCTTCTACAACTTCAACGTCAACACGATCTGGTCGCAGGCGGACTGCAAGTCCAGGCTGCAGACGGAGTCCCAGGCTCAGCAGGCCGGTGCCACGTTCGCGCAGAGCGTCGGCTGCGGCACCGCGAGCGACGTCGCGGCCTGCCTGCGCGCGGTACCGACCGCCACGCTGGTGGAGAAGGCCGGAACCTACCTGGCTCCGACCGCCGGCGGGTCGATCGGGCCGATTGCCAACGGCACGACGCTGCCGATGTCACCGGCTCAGGCGTTCGCGCGCGGCAAGGTGAACAAGGTCGGGCTGATGATCGGCGTGGGCGAGGACGAGTTCAACGGCGGCGTGTACACCAACGGCACCACCACGGTGGTCGCCAACACGCTCGCTCAGTACCAGACGCTGGTGCGTCAGCAGTTCGGATCCAACGCGGCCAAGGTGATGCGGCTCTATCCACCGACGCGATACCCGTCGCCGTCGCCGTTCATCGCCTACCGGGCGATCATGGCCGACGCGTTCAGCGTCTGCCCGGCGCTGACCAGCTTCGGCGAGCTCGCCAAGCACATCCCGGTGTACGCCTACCAGGACGACGACACCGACTCTCCGAGCGAGGGCGGCAACCAGCCGCTCGGCGCCTACCACAGCGCGATCAACCGTCTCGTTCACGATCCGCCCAAATCGCTTGACCCCAACCAGTTGATGCTGCAGACCCAGGTGCTGGACGAGTGGTCCGCGTTTGCCCGCACCGGCAACCCCACCGGGCCCGGAACCCCGCTGTGGTCGCGCTACACCGCGCCCGGCCACCCGGTGATGGCGCTCATCCCGGCCGGGGACAGCATGCTGACCCCGACGAGCGCGATCGCGGCCGAGCATCACTGCGGCTTCTGGGACGCGCTCGATCGCAACGCCCAGTGGTCAGTCCACGCCGGCTGACGCGACGGCGGTTCGCCACCTGACCCAGCCGGGTCCCTCCAACCCCCGGTCTCCACCCGGGGGTTGAGAGCGCCGTCGATCTCAACCCGGGAATCGAACCGGACGCCGATGTGCAATCGGCCATCTGCGACGACGATGCTCCTATGTCAACTACTGATTACCTCATCGATTCAGCCCTGGTCCTGCTCGTCCTCTGGCAGATCAAGGAGCGCCCTCTCTCGACGCGCAGCCTCATCCGTCCGCTGGTCATCGTGTCCATCGCCGTGGTCAGCTACCTCCACGGAATCCCGACCGGCGGGAACGATCTCGTCCTCGTCGGAGTCCTGGCCACGCTCGGCGCGCTGATCGGGACCGCCAGCGGCCAGACCGTCGCGATGCGCCGCGGCGGCGACGGTCAGATCCTCTCGCGCAGCGGATGGATCTCCGGATTCTTCTGGGTGCTCGGAATGGGCTCGCGGTTCGCGTTCATCTACTGGATCAGCCACACCGGATCCAGCTGGGTCAACACCTTCAGCGCGCAGCATTCGATCACCAGCGCCGAGGCGTGGACCGTGGCGCTGCTGGCGATGGCCGTGTTCGAGGTCTGCAGCCGGACGCTGGTACTGGCCATGCGCCGCTCCCAGCTCGACGGGCGTCGGGCCGCCGAGCTGGCCTGACCACGATCGACGCCGAGTCGCCGTACCTTTTGGCCCATGGTCTTACAGCGTCTGGACCAACGGACGGCGACCGTGATCCGGCTTGCCGGGCTCGTGCTCATCGGATGGTCGGTGTTGACCTCCGATCCCGGGCCCGGCGCCGGCGGTCGGGGACTCGTGGTCACGGTGCTGTTCGCGGCCGCCATCGTCGCCTGGCTGGTGTGGACGGTCTGGCCCGGCATCGATCGCGGCCTCACCGCCGAGGTCTACGTGCTGGCCGGCGCGGGCGGATTTCTGTGCGGCGCCTCCCCTGACAGCGCCGCGAGCGCGTTCGCGTTCGTGGCGGTGATCACCGCGGGCGTCCGCGTCGAGCTGTCCCGGGCGTGGACGGTGGTGGCGGTGGCCGCGGCGGCGGTTGGCGGGTCCGTCCTGATCTACAACGGCGGCGCGCTCACCGTCCTGGCCTACACGCTGGGATTCGTCGCCGCCACGCTCGCGGCGTCCAACGCCCGCCAGTCGGTGGCGCGCGCCGATCAGGCCGAGCTGCTGCTCGCCCAGACCCAGCGCTCGCAGGAGGAGCAGCTGCGGTCGGCGCGATTGGAGGAGGCGACGCGAATCGCGCGCGAAATCCACGATGTCCTCGCCCACACGCTGGCGGGTCTGGCGATCCAGCTGGAGGCGACCGCCTCGCTGATCGAGCAGGGCGCCGACCGCGAGGCGATGCTCACCCGCGTGAGGCGGGCGCACGAGCTGGCTCGAGAGGGTCTGCGGGAGACGCGGCTGGCCGTGGGCGCGCTCCGGGGCGATACGACGGCCGCGCCGGCGGCGATCGAGGCGCTGGTGGCCGACCACCGCGCGGCGACCGACGCGCCGGCGCAGCTGACGATCGACGGGGATCGCGTCCGTCTGGCCGGTCCCCCCGGCCAGACGGTCCTGCGGGTCGTCCAGGAGGCTCTGACCAACGTCCGCAAGCACGCTCCGGGGGCGGCGGTCGCGGTCACCGTCCACGCCGGAAGCGACGCCGGCGACGAGATCGTGGTCGTGGTCCGCGACCAGCCGGCGCACGGAGCCGAGCCCGGGCACCCGCCCGGCTGGCTGGCCGACGCCGGCGGCGGCTACGGCATCCAGGGGATGCGTGAGCGCGCCGAGGCGCTGGGCGGCACGCTGGCCGCCGGCCCGTCGGGCGCCGGGTGGCAGGTGCACCTGCGGCTGCCCGACCCGGCGGCGGCCCGCGCCGGCGCCGGCACCGGTACGGCGGTGCCGTCATGAGCGGGTCCGTCCGGGTCATCGTCGTCGACGATCAGGGCCTCGTCCGCGAGGGCCTGATGACACTGCTGGCCGCCGCGGCGGACATCGACCCGGTGGCCGCCGCCACCAACGGCGAGGAGGCAGTTGCGCTCGTGGCTCGCCACCGTCCCGACGTGGTGCTCATGGACCTGCGCATGCCGGGGCTCGACGGTGTCGAGGCGACCCGGCGCATCCGGGCCACTGCGCCGGACACGGAGGTCGTCGTCCTGACCACCCATGCCGACGAGGCGTCGATCCTCGATGCGCTCAACGCCGGCGCCCGCGGATATCTGACCAAGGACGCCGGCATCGCCGAGATCTCACGGGCGGTGCACGCCGCCGCCGGTCACCAGACGCTGCTGGACCCCGTCGTCCAGAGCCGGCTGCTCGAGGCCGCCGGCGCCGCTGCAAGGCCGGGCCCGCGCCCGGGGCCGCTGCCCGATGACCTCACGCCGCGCGAGGCCGAGGTGCTGTCGCTGATCGCGCGCGGCCTCTCCAACGCTGAGATCGCAGCGGCGCTCGTGATCAGCGACGCGACGGTCAAGACTCACATCAACCACGTGTTCGCGAAGACGGGCGCGCGCGACCGCGCCCAGGCGGTCCACTACGCCTACACCCACGGGCTCGCGGGCGGCTGACGCCGGGGGCGTCCCCCGCCTGCCCGCCGCTCGGACGACCGGGCGGTCAGACGGTGAGGAGCTCGCGGTGCAGATCCAGCAGCCGGGGCACGTCCTCGCCGGCCACGCGTCCCATCCCGCACTCGGTGCAGATCCCCCAGGCGCGGACCCCGCCGGCGGAGTCCGCCAGCGCCGCGTCGATGTGCGTGGCCTGCTCGATGGTCGCGCCATCGGCCTGGTCGTCCGGGTGGTATGGGACCAGGGCGAAGTCCAGCTCGGTCTCGGCGCTCGCGGTCAGGTCGCGCAGCGGCGCGAAGTAGTCGGCGTCGCTGCGAGCCTGGGGCACCGTGAAGGACACGAAGTCGACCGAGCGCCCGGCCGCGGACGCCACTGCGTTGACCAGGTCCACCTGCATCCGCACCGATTCCGGCTGCTTGAAGTGCTGGTGGCCGTAGTCGCCGTAGCACAGGTGCATGCCCACGGGCACGTCCGCGGGCACCCGCTCCACGCAGCGCACCAGTCCAGGCGTGATCTGATCGAGCGGGACCTGCGGTCCCATGGCTCCCTCCAGCATGCCGAACTCGACCGCGACGTCCCACTGCACGGCGCAGCGGTCGTGGGGCAGGCTCGCCAGCGCCGTGTCGAGGTCCGCGAACAGCGCCGCCTCGTAGGACACCGCCACGTCGGCCAGGTCCTCCCCGACGATCGTTCCCGCCATCGAGGCGATCGGCGTCGGGTACTGCATCTGGAAGCGCACCCCGGCGGGGATCGTCCCCGCCTGCTGCAGCCGATCGAAGATCGCGAACGAGTCGATGTAGGCGTCGGCGTAGCCGAGGTCGGGCCAGGCGATTGTCGAGGCCGACGCGCCGTCGGCGATGCGGAGCTGGGGCATCTGCGGCGCATCCGGCGCGGTTTCGTAGGCCTGACCGACGCTCACCGACTGCAACTCCGGCATCTTCAGGAACTTCTGGATCTGAAACAGAATCCAGTAGCCGCGATCGCCGGTCTCCCCGTCAGTCATGCGCCGCACCCCGGTCGGGATACGGGAGCTGATCTCCTGCATCACCGTCTCGGCGTCCGGCAGGTTGACCGAGCCGTTGAAATGAACGCTGCTGGGTGGCATCGCGATCTCTCCGATCTCTAGCTCGCACCCGAGCCCGTGCCCCGGCGCATTGACAACACCCGAGTCGCCCCGCGTCGGCTCGCCGCCCCACGCTAGCCGATCCGGGCGTCGCGCGCGGGACGCGCAACCAGCCTCCGTCCCCGGACGACTGATCTGCGCCGGCATGTCCGGGGAACGTTTGCGCCGTGAGAGGGCGGGTACCCGGAGGAATTGGCCCCAAAAACGGAAGGAGCATCCATGCTCACGCTCTCCCCGTCCGCCGTCGAGGCCGTCGACGGCCTGCTGCACCAGCCACAGGTGCCCGACGACGCCGGACTCCGCATCAGCCCCGCAGGCGAGGCGCAGCTCACGATCGAGATCGCCACGGCGCCGGCGGCGACCGACCAGGTCATCGAGGAAGGTGGCGCGCGCGTGTTCGTCGACGCCGACGCCGCCCCGATGCTCGACGACGCCGAGCTCGACGCGCGCCAGGAAGGTGATCAGGTCGCCTTCGGCCTGACGCCGACGGGCCGCAACGGTAACTCGCCCGACGGCGGGTAGCGTCGCAGGACGCCCGTCGCTTGCGCGGGTATCGGTAAGAACCCGCGCGAGCACGGGCACTCACCACCCCAAACGGGGCCGGCAACGGCGGTCCCACGGTGAAAGTGAGGGTGCGTGAGCGCACAACGCAACACGACCATGGACCGGTGGTCGCATCTGAGCCGGACCGAGCTGATCGGTGCCGGGCGGACGCTGGTGACCGAGCGACTCGAAGGCCTCGGGTGCACCGTGACGCCGCCGCGCAGCCTGATCGGCGGAACGCTCGAGGTGACGACGCCGTCGGGCCGCTCACTGCAGGTTTTCGTCTCCACTCAGCGGCTGGGCGGCTACGTATTCTGGGCCAAACGGCGATTTCAGCCGGACAGTGACCGGTTCGCGGCGGTCGTGCTGCTGTCCGACGCGGAGGATCCCGCCCTGTACCTGGTGCCGAGCACGGAGTGGCGCAACCCCCGGCTTCCGCTGAAGGATCGGCCCAACATCGGCAAGCGCAGCGAGCCCGAGTACGGCATCTCGCTGGCGCGTTCCTCGCTCCCCGCGCTGGCGCGATACAGCTGGGACGACGGCTCGGCCGACCCGCGGTTCAGCTAGCGCAGGGCGGTGTTTGAGCGGGGCGGCGTCAGCGCGTGGAGCTGACTGGCAGCTTCACCTGAACCGTCGTGCCGGCGTCCGCAGGACTGGCGATCCGGATCGTCCCGCCGATGGCCTCGACCCGGTCCACCAGTCCGGTGAGACCGGATCCGCCCGCGGCGTCCGCTCCGCCCCGCCCGTCGTCGCTGACGCTCAGCTCGAGCCAGCCGTCACACCGGCGGGCCCGCACGTCGGCGTGCGACGCGTCCGCGTGTTTGGCGGTGTTGGCCAGCGCCTCGGAGGCCACGTAGTACGCAGCCACCTCGACCGGCTGCTCGAATCGCTCATCGCCGAGTTCGAGGCGCAGGTCGACCGGAACGGCGGAACGGCGTGCCAGCGCGCGCAGCGCCGGCGTGAGCCCGCCCTCGGACAGCACCGCGGGGTGCAGGCCGCGCGACAGCTCGCGCAGGTCATCGAGGACATCGGTCAGCCCCGTCCCCAGCCGCGCGAGAGCCTGCCGGAGCTCCCCCAGCTCGGGCGGCACGCCCGCCTCCGCCGCACGCAGGTCGAGCCCCAACGACACCAGCCGCTGCTGCGCGCCGTCGTGCAGGTCCCGTTCGAAGCGCCGCCGGGCTTCGTCGCCCGCCCAGACGATGCGCGCTCGCGACTGGGCCAGATCGGCGCGGCTCTTGGCATTGGCCACCGCCATGCCGGCATGGCGGCTGAACTCGGCCATGCGCGACTCGGTGTCAGGTGGGAGCGGCTCGGGCTTGCGCGAGAGGACGCCGATCACCCCCCAGGTGGCGCCCTCGACGATGATCGGGCTGGCCACCGACGAGTGGAAGCGGTGTGCGCGCACGATGGAGGCGATCTCCCCCGGCGCGTCGCTGTAGTCGTCCATGCGTTGGGGCATTCCGGTGCGCTGCACCGCTGCGGACAGGTTGCTGCCGTCGAGCGGGAGCGCAGCGCCCAGCGCGATGATGGGCGGCCCGTCGTTGAAGGCGCCGACCGTCGTCGCCGTCCCATCTCCCTCATAGCGCAGGATCGCCGCGGCGTCGACGTCCAGGAGCACCCCGATCTCCTTGGCCAGGGCGGCGAAGAGGTCGTCCGGAGAGTATTCGCGCGCCACCAGCGTGGCCACGCGGCGCAGGGCGGACTGCTCGGCCGCCAGTCGCTCCACCTTCGTCTGTGACTCGACGTTCGAGATCGCCGTGGACACGAGCTCGGCGAACTGAGCGATCCGGTCCTCGCTTCCGGGCGGCAGGCCGTCAGCCGTTCGGGACCCGACGGCCATCGCGCCCCACAGCCTCCCGTCCACGACGATGGGCCCGCCCGCTCCGTACAGGGCACCCTCGTCGCGCAGCAGCGCACCGATCGGACCGCGGACCTGCGCATAGTCGTCGACCCGCGCAGGAGCGCCGGTGTCAAACACCTGGTCGATCACGCTTCCGGTCGGCAACGGCACGTTGGTCCCCGGCGGAAACCGCTCGTCGGGCACGCCGAGCGCCGCCATGACCGTGGCGCTGCCGTCCGGCTCGAACCGGACGGTCCGGACCAGGTCGACGTTCAGCAGATGGCTGAGCTCCTCGGTGACGAGCGCGAACACCTGCTCGGGGGCCGCGTGTCCGGCGACCAGCTCGGCCACCCGGCGCAGCGAGGACTGCTCGGCCGCCACGGTCGCGAAGGCCGACGACGCCAGCTCCTGAGCGGGCGGGTCGAGGTACACGCGCCACGAGACGATCCGGCCAGCCGCCGCGCGGTAGAGACCGCACGCCGGATACTCGAGCGGCCCACCCCCGTCGCCGGACTGGGTCGCGCCGATCATGCGAACCTCGTTGACCAGCGTGTCCCCCGCCTCCACGACGACGCGCACGGGCTCGATGTGCAGGCTCGGGTTCGCGCGGACGCTCGCGGACACGAAGTCGGTCACGGCCGCCACGCCGCGGACCACCAGGCCGGACATGATCAGCTCGACGTCGTCGTGCAGCAGTTCGCGGTAGGCATCGAAGTCGCGAGCGTTGAACGCCTCGTAGGTGCGATCGACGATCGAGCGCAGGTCCGACGGCCGGGACGGGCCGCGCGCTTGGTCGGCCGTCGCGCCGATGGCACAATCATCGCTGGCCATGGCAACCATCCGTGTGGTGATCGCCGACGATGATCTCCTCGTGCGCGAGGGCATCGCCAGCCTGCTCGAGCGACCGCGCTTCGAGGTCGTGGGCCTGGCCGGCGACCCCACGGAGCTGATGGCGCTGGTGCACGAACACGTGCCTGACGTCGTGGTCCTGGACATTCGCATGCCGCCCTCTCACACCACCGAGGGCCTCGATGCCGCGCAGGCGATCCGCGCTGAGTTCCCGGAGATCGGGATCCTCGTGCTCTCGGCCCACGTCGAGGTCCATCTTGCGATGGACCTGCTCGCCGAGGGGCGGGGCGTCGGTTACCTGTTGAAGAGCCGTGTCACCGAGGCCGGGGACTTCGCTGGGACGCTCGACCGGATCGCCGGCGGTGGTTCGGTCATCGACCCTGCGGTGGTGAAGGAGCTCGTCGCGGCGCGCCGGGTGCACGATCCCCTGGAGGACCTCACCCCCCGCGAGCACGAGGTTCTGCAGCTGATGGCCGAGGGCCGGTCCAACGCCGGGATCGCCCGCTTGCTGTGGGTGACCGAGGGGACCGTGGAGAAGCATGTCCGCAGCATCCTCGCGAAGCTCCGCCTCTCCGAGACCCACGACGACCATCGCCGCGTATTGGCCGTGATCGCCTTCCTCGACGCTCAATAGCCTTCCTCCTCCCCATCACCCGCCAGCAGTCGGGTGATGGCCTCCGCCGACAGATCCGACTTGGAGAGGAAGCCGATCGCCGGACTGGCCGCGATCAGATCCGCGAAGTCCGCCTCGTCGTGCGTCGAGATCAGGATGGTGCGCGAGCCCACCCGGTCGAGGCTGCGCACGAGGCGGCGGGCCAGCTCGAAGCCGCTCTCGGGACCGAGATCGATGTCGACGAGGGTCACCTCCGGCTCGAGCTCCTCCACCAGCGGCAGCGCCTCGTCGCTGGTGGTGGCGACACCCACGACCCTCATGCCCTGGCGTTGCAGGAGGTCCCCGGCGGCCCGCAGCACGTCAGGGTTGTCATCGACGATCACGCAGCGGAGCGTCATGGTCACGAGCATGCCGCACGAGCACGCGGCCGCGCATTGGCGCTAGCTGGAATCTCGCCCATGCTCGTGTCCTGCCCGCGGGTGTCCGGCGGCGGCGAGTCGTGCCCGGAGGCTGCGTCTGGCGTCGAACAGGTTCTTGTAGATCGCATTACGGTTCGAGCCCAGCCGCAGCGCCACGACGTCGATCGGGACGTCGTTGAGCGCGACCGCCACGAACACGTCGCGCTGGTGGTCGGTCAGCTCGCCGATCGCCCGCGAGAGGGCGTTCAGCTGGGACCGCTGCTCGAGCCGATCCTCGGGACGGTGCGCCCCCGGATCGGGCAGCTGATCCCAGGACTGTTCCTCGACGGCGGGCGGTTGACGGTGCCAGGCATGGCGCGCGACCTTGGCCGACACCTCGAACATCACGAACTTGTATGCCCAGGTGGTGAAGCGGCTGAGCCCGCGGAACTCACCAAGCTTGCTCAGGATGTTGACCAGTGCGTCGTCAGCGGCCTGCTGGACCAGGTCGTCGAACTCCGGGCCCGTGACCGACCGCAGCTGGTGGCGCCGGCGCGCGAGCTCGTGGGCGGCGACCCGGCGCAGGACGTCGTGCAGGTCGGCGACGGTCTGGTCGCGGCGCGGGTGCCCGACCGCAAGCCGCTGCACCCACCGGCGTGAAACCGGGTCCAGCGCCGCCCGCCTGGGCGGGGCCGAGTCGCCGACGGCGCTGCGTGAGCGCGTGGTCACAGCCACCGGTCGGTCAGGCGCATCAGGGCGGTGGCGTGCATGACAGCATCGTGTCGCCCGCGAGCGGTTTCGTCTGCACTGCCAGTGCCCATCTGCGGGGCCAGGCTCGCTGCAATCTCCTCATTGCAGCTAGCTGGAACGCGGAGGTCGAGCGCAGGCGCTACTCGGCGTACTCGACGAGCCGCTGCACCTCGACGCGGAAGCTCACCCGCGGCTGGTTGGCGAAGGCGAGTGGATCCTCGCTGTAGCGCTCCGCCTGACGCATTGCCTGGGCCACCGCGGTCTCACCCTCGTCCAGCACGGTGGCGCGGCCGCGGATCGAGACGTAGTGGAGATAGTCCGACTGATCGTGGACGATCAGCGAGACGCGCGGGTCCCGCCGCAGGTTGGCCACCCAGCGACGCTCCCGGTGGCCGTTGATCTGGACGTGGTCATCGCCAAGCAGGTAGTGGATGACGATCTGACGCGGCGCGCCGTCGGGGCCGACCGTCGACAGCACGGCGCAGCGTGGGGCCGCGAGGAACGCCCGCACCGGCTCGATGAGATCGTGCCCGTTTGCGATACGCCACAGGCTATTGCCCGGTTGAGGTCATCGGCTCCCGGACCGCGTGGTCGGGAGGGCCGACTCGTCAGCTCGGGCCAGCTTCCAGGCGGCCGGCAGCAGCAGCGCGGCGAGAGCGGCCTTGATGGCGTCGCCGGCGAGGAATGGGGTGAGCCCGAGGGAGATCGCGGTGCCGGCACTGAGGTGGAGGTCGAGCGCCAGCCAGGTCACGCCCACGCCGTACATGAGAATCTCGCCGACGATCATCGCCGGGACCGAGCCCAGCAGCGACCGGCCGGCGCCGCGCTGCGCCAGCGCGCCGCAGGCCGCGGCGCAGACGATGAAGCCGACGATGTAGCCGAACGACGCGCCGACGTAGCCGCTGGCGTGCCCGGCGAACCACGGGATGCCGATCAGTCCCGCGGCGGCGTAGAGCAGCATCGCCGCCAGGCCGCGGCGCCAGCCCAGGGCGGTCCCGGTCAGCAGGACGCCGAGCGTCTGGCCGGTGATCGGAACCGGGGTGAACGAGAGCTTGATCGAGACCTGCGCCAGAAGGCCGACCAGCCCGGCCCCGCCGATGACCAGCACGATGTCGCGCGCCAGCGCGCCGGGAACGAGGTCGGCCAGCACGAGCGGGGGCGTGCGGCGGGGAAGGGTCGCGGCGGTGGTCATGGCGTCTCCTTGCGGGCGCGATCGGACATGGTCACAGAGCCCCGGCCCCTCGAAGGCTCGTGACCCTACCAGCGTCGCCGATCGCCTCGCCGTCCGGGCGTGACCGCCCGTCGGCCAGAATGGGCCCATGCGGGTGCAGGACACGTTGGACTATCTGACCGGCGAATGGACGCTGGACCGTGCCATCGTCGACCACCGCGGCGCCGGGACGGGCGCGTTTGAAGGCCACGGCGCGCTGCGGACCGCGGGACGGCGCGGGCGCTACGAGGAGTGGGGCCGGCTGCGCCTGGGCGGCTATGACGGCAGCGCCCGTCGGGCCCTGGACCTCATCGCCGGACCCGATGGCGCGGTCGCCGTCCGCTTCGTCGACGGGCGCCCGTTCTTCGAGCTCGACCTCGTCACCGGGACCTGCCGCGCCGTCCATCCCTGCCGCCAGGATCGCTATGAGCTCGAGTTCGAGGTCAGCTCACCCGACGTCCTGGTCGAGCGCTGGCGGGTCACCGGGCCCGCCAAGGACTACGAGGCGCGCACCGTCTGGCGACGCCGAACCGGCTTGATGGCGCGATCGCTGACGCGAACCTGACCCCGGACGGGGATTCGTGAGAGCGGCGTAACACCGTTGACCGGGGGTTGACGGCCGCTCGCGTAGCGTCGGAGTTGCCGGCCCCCGGCCGGCGTCCACCCCTTGCCGTGCCGCCCACTCAGCTCACACCGGATCAGTCGACGGCTCCGCCTGCGCGCGGAGAGCCGTCCGAGCGCCCGCCTCGCGTCACCCGGCGGCGGTTCCTCACCCGCGCCGCCGGCGCGGGCGGGATCGTCGTGGCGAGCGCCGTCGGCGCCGATCTGATCCTGGGCGGCCGCGGCGGGTCACGGCGACTGCCTGTGCTCGGCTCCAGCGCCGACGAGCCGTCGATGCGCTTTGACTCACGGCCCGACCTGCGCCCGCCGGGGCTGAAGGTCAGCGGCGAGACGGCGCCGCCCGGGGCGCTGCTGCTGGGGCCCGGCAGCCAGGCGCAGCTCACGCAGCAGGGACCGATGCTGATCGACGGACGCGGAGAACTCGTGTGGTTCAGCCCGCTGGCGAAGGGGGTGTGGGCCACGAACGTGTCGGTCGCGAGCTACCGTGGCGCGCCCGCGCTGGCGTGGTGGGAGGGCAAGGTGATCGCTCCGGGGTTCGGTCAGGGCGAGGCGGTCATCGTCGATGGCGCCTATCGCGAGCTCGCCCGGGTGCGGGCGGGCAACGGCCTTCAGATGGACCTGCACGAGCTCCAGCTCACCGCCGAGGGGACGGCGCTGTTCACCTGTTATCCGCCGACGGTGGCGGCCGACCTGTCCGCGGTCGGCGGCCCGGTGGATGGCCGGGTGCAGGAGTCGGTCATCCAGGAGGTCGACCTGGCCAGCGGCCGGGTGCTGGTCGAGTGGCACAGCCTCGACCACATCCCGGTGACCGACTCCTACAAGCCGCTCGGCGAGCCCTACGACTACCTGCACGTCAACTCGGTCTCAGTCGCGCCGGACGGGAATCTGCTCGTCTCGGCGCGGCATACGTGGGCCCTCTACAAGCTCGAGCGCCGCACCGGCCGGATCATGTGGCAGCTGGGCGGCAAGCGCAGCGACTTCGCGATGGGCCGCGGCGCCCGGTTCTCCTGGCAGCATGACGCGCGGGCGGTATCCAACGCCGAGGTGACCCTGTTCGACGACGGATCCGACGGGCCCCAGACGACCGAGTCTGAGTCCCGCGGTCTCGTGCTCGCCCTCGACGTCAGCGGCCGCCGCGTCTCGGTCGGCCGCCAATACCACCATCCGCACCCCCTCTCGGCCAGCGCCATGGGCAGCTTCCAGCAGCTCGATGACGGTCACGCGCTCGTTGGCTGGGGCACCGCTCCCTACGTCAGCGAGTTCGGGCCCGACGGCACGCTGCTGTGGGACGCCGAGCTGCCCCCACATCTCTACACCTATCGCGCGCGCCGCTCATCCTGGGTCGCCACCCCATCGGACCGGCCCGCCGCCCGGGTCGGGGCCGGCGTCGCCGGCGCCGCCCGTGACCTGTACGTGAGCTGGAACGGCGCCACCGCGGTCACCCACTGGATGCTGTCCCGTGGCGCCAGGCCGGACCGGCTCTCACCTGTCGGGATCGCGCGCCGCGCCGGCTTCGAGACGGCGATCCCGATCCAGCGCGGCGGATACGTCGCCGCGGCGGCCCTCGACCAGTCCGGGCGCGAGCTCGCCCGCAGCGCTCCCGTCCGTGCCTGACCCGTCCGAGCTCGGCGGCCGCCGGTGCTGACCGACGCACGCCGCAGACCGATCCGGAGGCGCCGAGCAGCCGCCATCGCCGCGCTGGCGGTGACCGTCATCGCCGCGGCTGTCGTCGCGGTGATCGCGGCTTCGGGCCCGACCGTCGCCCCGACCGTCGTCGACGTGTTCCCGATCCCGGGCGGGCACGTCGCCCTGCCCGGCACGCAGATCACGTTCCGCGGCGTCCCGGTCAATGCCCTCGGGCGCATCATGGTCACGGGATCGGAGAGCGGCGTGCACACCGGCGTGGTACTCGCCGACTCCGACGGCCATGGCGGCAGCTTCGTCCCCGATCAGCCGTTCCAGGCCGGAGAGCAGGTGACGGTCCAGACGGGCCTGAGCATCGCCGGCGTGCGTCGCGGCACGTTCCGCTTCACCGTCGCGTCGCCGGCGGGCGCGATCCCCGCCGGCGCGCATGCGCCGATCGCGCGCACCGCCGGTGACGTCTGGCACTTTGTCTCGCGTCCGGACCTCGCCCCGGCCGCGGTCCGTGTGGACAGGCGATCCTCGGCGGCCGCGCCGGGGGACGTGTTCGTCGCATCCCAGAGCGGGCCGGTGCAGAACGGTCCGGAACTGCTCGGCGCCGACGGCGGCCTCATCTACTTCAAGCCGGTGCCCCCGGGCGAGTCGGCCACTGACTTCCGAACGCAGACCTACCAGGGCAAGCCGGTTCTCACCTGGTGGCAGGGGTCGGTCAGCTCTGCTGGCGTGGGGGCGGGGGAGGACGAGATCTACGATTCGTCCTACCGGCCGGTGGCCATCGTCAAGGCCGGCAACGGGCTGGCCGCCGACCTGCACGAGTTCCAGCTCACCTCGCGCGGCACCGCGCTGATCACCGCCGAGGTTCCCGTGTACTGGAACGCCTCGTCGGCCACGGGCGCCAGCTCGCGTGAGATCGTGCTCGACGCGGTCGTGCAGGAGATCGACGTCCGCACCGGGCTGGTCCTGTATCAGTGGGACAGCCTCGACCACGTACCGGTGACCGCCAGCTATCAGCCGCCGCCCGCCGACACCGGGCACCCGTGGGACTACTTCCACGTCAACTCGATCGAGCCGCTGCCTGACGGCAGCCTGCTCGTCTCGTCCCGCGACACCTGGGCGGTGTACAAGATCTCGCGCGCCACCGGCGCTGTGCAGTGGACGCTCGGCGGCAAGCACTCGAGCTTCACCATGGGCGCCAACACGCGTTTCGCCTTTCAGCACGACGCCCGGCTGCATCCCGGCGATGAGCTGACGATCTTCGACGACGGCGCCGGCCCGCCGCTGGTGCACCAGCAGTCGCGCGCGCTGACGCTCAAGCTCGACACACCCAAGATGACCGCGACGGTCGCCCGTCAGGCGGAGCACGACCCGCCGCTGAGCGCGGCCTACGAAGGCAACGTCCAGCGTCTGCCCAACGGCGACGACTTCGTCGGCTGGGGGCAGCAGCCGTACGTGACCGAATTCGATCCCGCCGGCGCCACCGTGTTCGACGCCCGGTTCGTGGGCGCGACCGACACCTACCGCGCGTATCGGTTCGCGTGGTCGGGCACGCCCGTAACCCAGCCCGCGGCGAAGCTGACAACGAGCGCCGGCCACGCGACCGTCTGCGCCAGCTGGAACGGGACGACGAGCACGGCTCGCTGGCGCGTCCTGGCCGGGCCGTCCGCGAGCTCGCTGCGCCCGGCCGCCACGGTCGCCAAGAGCGGGTTCGAGACCGCCATCCCGCTGCCGGCGGCCGCCGCCGACGTCGAGGTGCAGGCGCTCGACGCGCACGGCAACGTGCTCGCGACCTCCCGCATCGTCGGCGGCTGACGCACCGGCTGCGGAGGCCGGTTTGGGCGGCTCGTGCGGGGCGCGTCGTCGCCGTGCGCGAAGTCTTTTTGAATGCGGACAGAAGCTGACCGCAATGCGCGAGAGAGTCCAGGCATGCAAACGAACATCCAGACCCCATCACCGCGGCGAGCACCGACGCTCGACACGCCCCGCGCCAAGAATCTGGCCCTGCTGCTACTGGCGATGACGCAGTTCGTGATCGTGATCGACGCGGCCATCGTGAACGTCGCGCTGCCCTCGATCGGCGCCCACCTGCACTTCGCCGGCGCTGACCTCTCGTGGGTGGTCAACGCCTACACGCTGACGTTCGGCGGATTCCTGCTGCTCGGCGGGAGGCTGGCCGATCTGCTCGGACGCCGGCGCATGTTCATGCTCGGCCTGGTGCTGTTCTCGCTGGCGTCGCTGGCGGGCGGGCTCGCCCAGTCCGAGGGCTGGCTGATCGCCGCGCGGGCGATCCAGGGGATGGGCGCCGCGATCGTCTCGCCGGCCGCGCTGTCGATCCTCACCACCACCTTCGCCGAGGGCGCCGAGCGCAACCGCGCGCTCGGGGTCTGGGGCGCGGTGGCCGGCGCCGGCGGAGCCGCCGGAGTGCTGCTGGGCGGCATCCTCACCAGCGGCCTCAGCTGGCGGTGGGTGCTGTTCGTCAACGTGCCGATCGGCATCGCGGCCGCGGCCTGCGCTCCGCGGATCCTCGCCGAGAGCCGGCGCGAGGACGCCGGTGCCGGCTTCGATCTCCCGGGAGCGCTGACGGTCACCGCCGGGCTGGCCCTGCTGGTCTATGCGGTGGTCGACGCCGCCAACGTCGGCTGGGGCGCCACCTCGACGATCGCGCGGCTGGCCGTGGCGGCGGCGCTGCTGGTGGCGTTCGTCGTGATCGAGCAGCGCCAGCGCCATCCGCTGATGCCGCTGTCGATCTTCCGGCTGCGCACGCTGCGCGGGGCCAACGTCGTCGGGCTGTTCATCGGGATGTCGCTGTTCTCGATGTTCTTCTTCATCTCGCTCTATCTCCAGGGCGTGATGCACTATTCGCCGATCAAGACGGGGATCTCCTACCTGCCGCTGGCGATGGGGATCATCCTCGCCGCCGGCCTGGCGTCGCAGCTGGTGACGCGCCTCGGGTTCAAGCCGCCGCTGATCGCGGGCCTGCTGCTGATCGCCGGCGCGCTGGTCTGGTTCTCGCGGGTACCGGCCACCGGCGGGTCCTACGTCGCAGACATTCTCGGCCCGTCGGTGCTCGCCGCCCTCGGTCTCGGCCTTTCGTTCGTCCCGGTCACACTCGCGGCGATGTCGGGCACCCAGCCCCACGAGGCCGGTCTGGCGTCAGGCTTGATCAACACCTCGCAGCAGGTCGGCGGGGCGCTCGGGCTGGCCATCCTGGCGACGGTGGCCAACAGCGACGCCCGGAGCGTGATCCACGGTGGCGTGCACACCGCGGCGGTCGCGATGACCAAGGGCTATGACCGGGCGTTCCTGGTCGGCTCGGGGTTCGCGATCGCCGGCGCGATCCTCGCGGCGGTGCTGATCTCCTCGCGCGAGAGCCCGGGCCACCCGACCCACGCTGGGGCGGCGGATCGGCCCGATGGCCCTGTCGCCGGTGGTCTGGCCCACCAGTCCGGCTAGTGGTTCTGACCGTTGCGGTTGGGGCCACTGGCGCCCGGGCGAGATCAGCGCGACCGATGAACCACCAGCGCGCTGCCGCCGTACAGTCGCACCGGTTCCGCGATCGCCTGCACGCGGCCGCCTCCCAGCATCTGGAGGGCGGTCGCGTCGCCGGGGTAGTGGTCGAGCGGCAGCACCGGCCCGGTGGCGAGCGTGAACTTCTCGCCGAACTGCCGCGTCAGCTGCCGGCGCAGGCGACTGTGGTAGAAGGCCGGCTCGGCCAGCGACGTCGCCTCGTTGGTCTGGCTGACGCGCGGCGCGGCCAGCGCGCTGGGCAGCGGCGTGCCGAAGTCGACGTGGTCGACGATCGTCTGCAGGATGGTGGTGGGGATCGTCGAGCCGCCGGCGGCGCCGACCGCGAATATGGGCGCGCCGCCGCGCATGGCGATCACCGGACCCATGCTCGACCGCGGCTGCTTGCCGCCGGCGGGGAGGTTGGGATCGATGACGCCCTTGGCGGGCGGGGCGAAGTCGAAGTCGGTCAGCTCGTCGTTGAGCAGGAAGCCATAGCCCGGCACGGTCTCGCCGCTGCCGCCGAAGAAGTTGATCGTATTGGTGTAGGCGACGATGTCGCCCCACCGGTCCACGGCGACGATGTTGTTCGTGTGGTGAGCCTCGGGCGACGCCGACATCGCCTGACCGGTCGCGGCCGAGGCGGCCCGGCAGCCATGGAACGGGGCGAACGGGTTGCCGAACATCACCGGGGAGCTCAGCGCGCGGTTGTGAATCAGGCACCGCCGGCCGGCGGCGAACCCGGGGCTGGTCAGCCGCGCCACCGGCACCTTCGCGAACCGCGGGTCGCCGACGTACCGGTCCCGGTCGGCATAGGCCAGGCGCGAGGCCTCCAGATAGTGAAACAGCGCGGTCGCTCGCGGCTCGGCGGACAGATCGAAGCCGCTCAGGATGTTGAGCGCCTCGCTGACCGTCGTTCCGCTGCTCGACGGCGGCGCCATGCCGTAGATCTTCAGGCCCCGGTAGGACGAGCGGGTCGGGGCCTGCACCCGGGCCCGATAGGACCGCAGGTCTGACATCTGCATGATCCCCGGCAGCTGGATCACCTTCTGCCCGGCGGTCAGCGAGGGATGATCGACGGCGTTGACGATGGCCTGGCCGAGCGGGCCGTCGTAGAGGTATGACGGCCCGTGGGTGGCGAGATCCCGGTAGGTGGCGGCCAGATCGGGGTTGCGCAGCACGCCGCCCAATGGCAACGGATTGCCGGCGCGGGTCAAAAACAGAGCCCGGCTGGCCGGATAGGCCCGGAGCAGTGGCAGGCCGGCCTGCTCGAGCTGGCGAAAGTCGGTGTTGATGCGAAACCCGCGCGTGGCGATGTGGATCGCCGGCTGCAGGTCGAAGGCCAGACCGCGCCGCCCATAGAGGCCGGCCGCCTTGGCCCAGGTGGCCACCATCGAGGGCACGCCCGTCGACAGAGGCTGGTCGGAGGCATAGTCGTAGTCGAGCGGCTTGCCGGTCTTGGGGTTGATGAACAGCTTCGACGTGCACGCCGACGGGCACGTCTCGCGGCCGTTGATCGTCACCACCTCGTGCTTGCGGGCCAGGTAGATCACCATGAAGCCCCCGCCGCCGGGCCCGGCGACGAACGGGACGGTGACGCCCATCGCGCTCGCGGTCGCGATCGCTGCGTCGACGGCGTTGCCGCCGCGCTTGAGCACGTCGATGCCGGCCTGGCTGGCATTGACGTCCATCGATGCCACCGCGCCGCCGCTGCCCGTCGCCAGCGCGTGCTTGGCCGCGACGGCCGCGACGGCCGCGGTGGGCGTGCTGGCCGTCGTGGCCGCGGACGCTGATCCGGGAAGCGCCGCCAGGCCGGCGACGACGACGATCAGCGCGGTCAGGCGTCGCGTCATGGTCCTCTCATTGCCGCCGACGCGGGGCCGCAAACCTCGCGGTCCCCGCGCGGTCCGTTGCGGCCGGCGGCGCCCGCGGCGGCCGGCGGCGGCCGGCGGCGCCCGGCTTACTGCAGCAGGCCGGCCAGCGCCCCGGACTGGATCAGTTCGACCGTCGTCGCGATGTCCGCGTCGAAGTAGCGGTCGCGGTCAGCGAACGGGACGTGCTGGCGGACCCGGCGGAACGCCTCCTGGGTGCGCGGGCTGGCCTGTTCGATGCCGCGCAGCTCGAGCGCCTGGCAGCACGCCATCAGGTGGATGGCGGCGATGTTCTGTGCCAACTCCAGGATCGAGCGGGCGTCGCGGGCCGCGATCGTCCCCATCGACACCTTGTCCTGGTTGTGGGCCTCGGTGGAGCGCGAGTGGATCGTGGTCGGCGCGCACAGGTGCATCGCCTCGGCGGTCATCGCCGACGCGCACAGCTGCATGCCCTTGAAGCCGTGGTGCAGGCCGGCCTCAGGGTCGGTGGGGTCAAAGCGCGGGATGAGGTTGGCGGTCAGCCCGCGGTTGAACTTCTCGTCCACGACGTGGGCGATCTGGCGGTCGATCAGGTCGCACAGGTTGGCCAGCGCCACCTTCAGCGAATCCATCGCCTGCCCGATGTGCCCGCCGTAGAAGTTGCCGCCGCTCTCGACGCGCCCGCCGGCGACGTTGAACAGCGGGTTGTCGTCGGAGGAGTTGATCTCGATCGCGATCCAGTCCTGCACCCAGTCGAGCACGTCGCGCAGCGGGCCGATCACATGAGGCGCGCAGCGGATCGAGTACTTGTCCTGGACCTGGCGGTCGAGCTCGCGGAAGCCGGCCCCGTCCATCCCGGCATCGAACAGCTCGTCGCTGTCGGACGCCAGACCCGAGTCGGCGAGCAGCTCCCGGATGTGGCGGGCGCTCGTGACCATCCCCGGATGCGGCTTGGCGCCGTCGAACAGGAAGGCGTTGAAGTGGCCGCGGTTGCCCAGCAGCGTCTCGGACGTCATCGCGGTCATGAGGTCGGCCAGATCGGCGAGCTCGACGGCGCCCGCGACCGTCAGGCAGGCGAACGCGCTCATGAACGAGGTGCCGTTGGTCAGCGCGAGACCCTCCTTGGCCTCCAGCAGGAACGGCTCGAGTCCCAGCTCGGCCAGCACGTCGGACGCGTGGCGGGGGACGCCGTCGAACAGCACATCACCGTCGCCGGCCAGCGCCCGGCCGACGTAGGACAGCGGCGCCAGGTCGCCGCTGGCCCCGCAGGACCCGCGCTCCGGGATGAACGGCACCACGTCGTGGTTGAGCAGGTCCAGCACCCGCTCGATCAGCTCGACGCGCACGCCCGAGTTGCCTTTCGACAAGCAGTTGGCGCGCAGCAGCATCGTCACTCGCGCGACCTCCGGGGGCGCGATCGGGCCCGTGCCGACGCCCATGAAGCGCAGGATGTTCTGTTGCAGCTTCGCCGCCTTGGCCGGCGAGATCTGGCGGTGGGCGCTGTCGCCGAAACCGGTGGTGACGCCGTAGATCGGGATCTCCTTGGCGATCAGCTCCTGCTTGAGCGTCCGGCTGGCCCGGACCGCGTCCGCGGCGCGGTCGGACACGCGCACGGTGCGTTCGCGGCGGGAGACCTCGAGCGCGTCGGCGATGGTCAGGGAGCCCCCGTCGAGGTCCAGCAGCGTCCGGCCCGTGACGTGATGTGGCAAAGCGGTAGCGGTCATGTGTGGAATGTTGCTCGGTGATACGCTCAGCGCAACCAAGACGCATGGAATCGCCACTATCGTGCAGCTGAGCCGCCCTCTTGACCCAATTGACCGCAAGATTATTGCGTTGCTGCAGGACAACTCCAAGCGCACGCTGGCCGAGCTCGGCGCCGAGGTCGGCCTCTCGGCGACGGCGGTCAAGCGCCGCGTCGATCGCCTGGAGGCCGACGGGGTGATCATCGGCTACCGGGCTCGCATCAACTGGCGGGCGCTGGGCGAGGCGATCGAGTCGCTGATCGAGATCTACTGCGCCGACCGCACCTCGCCGGCCGATGTGGGCCGTTCGCTGGCCACCGTCGACGAGATCGTCTCGGCGTTCACGGTCTCCGGCGAGGCCGACGCGGTGATCCGCGTCCGCGTCGACAGCATCGAGCACCTGGAGAAGCTGGTCGAGCGGTTGCGCCGCGACCCCAACATCGTGCGCACCCGGACGCTGATCATCCTGTCGACGATGCTCGACCGTGCGTGATCATGTGAGGCGCGCAGGAGGAGAGGAGAACGCATCATGACCCCGCTGCCGGAGCTGCCGACGTTCGTGGCGCCGGACATCGCGATGGAGCGGCGCGACGATGGCTCGATCCGGCTGTGGCCGCGCCAGGTCCCGCCTGACTGCGAGCGGTCGATCGCCGCGGTCCTCGCGCGGCGGGCCGCGGAGCACCCCGACCATCCCCTGGCCGCGGAGCGCGGCGCCGAGGACCGGTGGATCACCCTCACCTACGGCGACGCCCAGCGCATGGCGCAGGCCGTGGCCCGCGCGTTCCTCGATCTCGGGCTCGGTCCCGACCGGCCGGTCATGATCCTTTCCGGCAACTCCCTGCACCACCTCGCGGTCAGCCTCGGCGCCTACGCGGCCGGAGTGCCGGTCATGCCGATCAGCGTCGCCTACTCGCTGATGAGCGCCGACCACGCCCGCATCCGGGCGATCGCCGAGCTGACCCGGCCCGGACTGGTGTTCGCCGACGACGCCGGGCCGTTCGCCGAGGCGCTCGACGCGCTGGCGGCGACGGTCTCGCGGGTGCTGGTGGCGCGGGGGGACCGCGACGGGGCGCTGCGTCTGGATGACCTGCTGGGTGCGCCTGCGGCGCCGGCAGAGGCGGTGTCCGGCGACGGGCCCACGCCCGACACCGTGGCCAAGCTCCTGTTCACCTCGGGCTCGACCGGCGTTCCCAAGGGCGTCGTCAACACCCACCGGATGCTGTGCTCCAACCAGGCGATGCTTCAGGCGATCTGGCCGTTTCTGGCCGACGAGCGGCCGGTGCTGGTCGACTGGCTGCCGTGGAGTCACACGTTCGGGGCCAACCACAACCTGAACCTGGCCCTGTTCAACGGGGGCACGATCCACATCGACGACGGCAAGCCGGCGCCGCCGCTGTTTCACCGCACGATCTCCGCGCTCAAGGACATCCCGCCGACGCTGTACTTCAACGTGCCGGCCGGCTACGCCCTGCTGGCGCCGGCGCTCGAGACCGACCCCGAGCTCGCGCAGCGCTTCTTCAGCCGGCTGCGGTTCATGTTCTACGCCGCGGCGGCGCTGCCCGACGCGCTGGCCGTGCGCCTGCGCCGGCTGGCCCGCGGGCACGCCGACCACGAGGTGCCGCTGACCTCGAGCTGGGGGACCACCGAGACCGCGCCCTGCGCCACCAGCATGCACTTCCTGGGCGCGCCGACCGGGTGCATCGGCGTGCCGATCCCCGGCTGCTCGGTCAAGCTGGCGCCGGTGGGCGACCGGCTCGAGATCCGGGTCAAGGGTCCCAACGTCACCCCGGGCTACTTCCGGGCGCCCGAGCTGACCGCGGAGGCGTTTGACAAGGATGGCTTCTACCGCTCGGGGGACGCCGTCAAGCTGATCGACGAGTCCGACCCCAACCGGGGGATGCTGTTCGACGGGCGGATCGCGGAGAACTTCAAGCTGCTGACCGGCACCTTCGTCGCCGTCGGCGCGCTGCGCACGCGGCTGCTCAGCGCTGCGACTGTCTTGAGCGATGCGGTCATCTGCGGCCACGACGGCGAGTACGTGGCGGCGATGGCCTGGGTCAACCAGGCCGAGGCACGCAAGCTCACCGGGGCCACCGACGATCTCGCGCTCGACGATGCTCGGCTGCGCGCGCATCTCGCGGATGCCCTGCGCGCGCTGAACCAGAACGCCGGCTCGGCCTCGCGGATCGAGCGGCTGCTCCTGCTCACCGAGGCGCCGAGCCTCGACGCGGGCGAGGTCACGGACAAGGGCTACCTCAACCAGCGCCGCACGATCGAGCGCCGGGCCGCCGACGTGGCCCGGCTCTACGCCGATCCGCCCGACGCCGCCGTGATCAGCGCCGGAGACGCTCAGGGTCAGTAGGCGGCGTTGGCGGGATCGCCGATCAGCGCCGGCTCGGCCTCGGCCACGACAGGCTCGGCGAGACGCTCTCGGCGGCCGCGGGGCAGCGGGTGGCCTGACGCACCTCGGCGGCGAAGCGCAGCCAGCCGCGCGGCCGACCGCGCTCCCAGCATCGCCACCACCACGGCGACGGCCCCGGCCCCGCCGGCCAGCGCGAACGCGCCCGTGACGCCGGCCTGGTCGGTCAGCGAGCCCGCGCCGGCCGCGCCGAGCGCTCCCCCGACCGCCGTCGCCGTCGCCAGCCAGGCGAAGGCCTCGGTCACGGTGCCGGCCGGGGCGGCCGCGTCGACCATCGCGTTGATCGCGGACTCGGTCGGCGAGATCGCCGTGCCGGCCAGGAACAGAACCGCGCCGAACGCGCCGACGCTTCCCTGCGACGGGATCAGGGCCAGGTGCCCGACGGTGAGCAGCGCAAGCATCGCCGCCAGCCCCGCCATGGTCCGCGCGCCGCCGCCGCGGCGGGTGACGAGCAGACCGCCCGCGAAGGATCCGGCGCCCCATAGTGCCAGCAGCGGAGCGGCGCCGGCGGTCGTGCCGTTCAGGGCCTTGGCGGCCGCGGTCACCGCGACCTCGTCGGCGCCGAGCATCACCCCGACGGCGAGCAGGACGACGACCAGGGTCCGCATCGCCGGCGTGCGCAGCGAGCTGGCGCGCGGGCGGTCGGTCAGAGCCGTGATCGGGTGCCACCCGCGCGAGGCCGGTTGCAGCGCGAACGCGACCGTGGCCACGAGCAGGATCGCCCCGCACATCGCCAGGGCGCCGCCGGGCGACCACAGCGCGCCGACGCCGAGCACGAGCGGCGGCCCCACCACCCAGGCGAGCTCGACGACCGACGCCTCGAACGCGAACGCGGCACCGACCATGTCGGGGTCGGTCATCAGCGTCGGGAGCTGGGTCCGCAGGCAGGCGCCGATGGGTGGCTCGGCCAGGCCGATGCCGGCGGCGAGCCCGGCGAGCACGAGCAGCGGTGTGTGGGCCGGGACGAAGGCGATCGCCCCCAGCAACACGGCGGCGACGGTCGCGGCGGCGACGAGCACCGTCGTCTGACCGCGGCGGTCGACCACACGGCCGAGCAGCGGGCCGCCGACCCCCAACGCGATGGCGTAGGCGCCCGAGACGACGCCCGCCTGCGCGAACGAGCCGGTGAGGCGCTGGACCCGGACGAGCAACGCGATGCTGAGCATCGCCAGCGGCAGCCGGGCGATGATGGAGAGGGCGAACAGGCGGCGGGTGGAGGCGGATGATGTGATCGAGCGCATGCGGCGATGGTAGGTTTGAACTGGTGCAACGAGAAGATCCAGTTTGGTGCCACTAGACGAGACCAGTCAGCCCTTCGAGCTGCTCCTGGCGGTCAGCCGCGAGGGCGCTCAGACCCTGGGCAGGCAGATCGAGGATCAGCTTCGCCGGGCGATTCGCGACGGTGCCCTGCGGCCGGACGCTCGGGTCCCGTCGACGCGCGATCTCGCTCGCCAGCTGGGCATCTCGCGACGGGTGGTGGTCGACGCCTACGCCCAGTTGGCGGCGGAGGGCTACCTGAGCCTCCGGCAGGGCGCCCGACCGCGCGTCGCCGCGGCCGGGGCCGCCGCCCCCGAGGCGACGGCGCGCACCGCGCCGGCATCGCCCAGCGCGCGGTTCGACTTCCGGCCCAGCGTGCCCGACGTCTCGCTGTTCCCCCGGGCGGCGTGGCTGCGGTCGCTGCGCGAGGCGCTGGCGACGGCCACCGACTCCGACCTGGGCTACGGCGACCCGCGCGGCGTGCCGGCGCTGCGCTCGGCGCTGGCCGACTACCTCGGCCGGGTGCGCGGCGTCGTGGCGGATCCCGAGCACGTGATCGTGACCAGCGGCTACACCCAGGGGCTCGGCGTCGTCTGTCGCGCGCTGGCCGCCGGCGGGGCGACGCGGATCGCGCTGGAGGACCCCAGCAACCCGGAGGATCGGCTGATCGTGGAGCGCGCCGGGTTGCGCCCCGTCGCCGTCGAGGTCGACGAGCGCGGCACCCGCGTGGACGACCTCGAGCGCGCCCGGGCGGACGCCGTGGTGCTGACGCCCGCCCACCAGCACCCCACCGGCGTCGTGCTCGCCGGCGAACGGCGAACGGCGCTGCTGACCTGGCTGCGCGACTGGGGCGCGACCGCCATCGAGGACGACTACGACGCGGAATACCGCTACGACCGTGCCGCCGTCGGCGCCCTGCAGGGGCTCGCGCCGGATCGGGTGATCTATGCCGGATCGTGCAGCAAGACGCTGGCGCCGGCGCTGCGCCTCGGCTGGCTGGTCGTCCCGGCCGCCCTGCTCGACGCCGTCGTCCAGGAGAAGCTGCTGGCCGACCGGGGCACCGCGCGCATCGAACAGCTGGCCCTCGCGGACTTCCTCGCCCGGGGGGAGCTCGATCGCCACCTGCGGCGGATGCGGGCCCGTTACCGGCGCCGGCGCGACGCGATGGTGCACGCGCTGGCGCGCGACCTCCCCGAGGCCACCGTCCACGGCGTGGCCGCTGGGTTGCACGTGACCGTCGTGCTGTCCGGCGGCGCCGGCGAGGACGCCATCCGCGCGCAGGCGCGCCGCCGGCGGGTGGAGATCGAGACGATGAACGAGTTCCGCCCGGGAGCGGGTGGCCGCCCGCCCGCGCTGCTGCTGGGCTACGCGCAGCTGCCCGAGCCGGCGATCCGCGCCGGCGTCCGGGAGCTCGCCGCGGCCATCCGGGCGGCGGAGCGCGAGAGCGACTGACCGGCACCGGCCGCGGGGCGGCAGCGCCGGGTCAGATCACTCCCGGCGATGTCGCCGGCGGCCTGCCGGTCTGGTACGGTATAACGGTTGTCTTGTCTTTTGACCGTTACACAGGAGGTCATGTCATGACTGTCTATGCGATCTGGGAGTCGCGGTTCCCGGCCGAGTCGGCCGATCAGGGCGTCGAGGCCACCAAGCAGATCTGGGCCGACATGCGGGACTTCACGGGCTACGTCGGCCACGAGCTGGTACAGGACCTCGACGAGCCGGGCCACCTGGTCGTGCTCGCGCGGTGGGACAGCCGCGAGGCGGCCGATGCGGCGATGGGCTACGCCACCCATGCCAACGCGCGGCGGGTCGACCAGCTGGTCAGCGAGCCGCGCCGCCGGACGGTTGCGGCCGCCCTGTGACCGACGCGGCGCTGCTCGTCGCGCTCGCCAACGCGCGGTCAGACCGACGGCCGTCGCACGCGCGCGAGCGGGTGGCCCACGACGGGCTCGCCGATCCGGCCAGCGCCGGCGAGCTGCTCGCACCGTTGCTCCAGGCGCCCGTCGCGGCCCGGGAGCTGCCGGCCCTGCGCGCGGCTCAGCGCGCGGTCGTCGCGATCGTCGATGCCGTGATCGAAGGCTCGCCGCCGCCCCTGGACGGGCTCAACGCGATCGCGGAGCGCGAGCCGGTGATCTGCGTTTTGGAGCGCGGGCCGGACGGGCGGCCGGTGCCGCGGCTCCGTCCCCGGCGGGCGTCGGTGATGGCGGCGCTGCTGGTCGCGCTGTTCGAGGAGCTGGGCGAGCTCGAACCATCGCGCCTGCGCCGGTGCGAGCGTTCCGAATGCCGGCTGGTGTTCTACGACACCAGCCGCTCGGGCACCCAGCGCTGGCATGCCGAGCGGCCCTGCGGGCTGCGCGAGCGCCAGCGCCGGCACCGCGCCCGCTGAGCCGAAGCCCGGCGCGGCGGGCCGCGGCGCCGGGGCCGCCGCGTAATGTCGCCGCGGCGCCGCTGACCGACCCCCGGGGCTTAGACTGCTGCGCCGAGCCCTGTCGGCTCGCCCCGGCAACCGACGGAGGATGTGGGCGCAGCGATGGCGTTGTTTGGAAAGAGCGAGGAGAAGAAGGCCCAGGAGGCGGCGGTGCAGGAGGAGATCGCCCGCATCAAGTCGCTGCCGGTCGCCGAGGTGGCTGCGCAGCTGCTCCCGGCCCTGGGCCCTGACGGAGTCGGCAGCGGCCGCAGCATGCGCGTGCAGCAGCTGTGCGAGTACCTGCTGCGCGACTTTCCCGGCGGCGGGCGGATGCAGCCGCTGCAGCTGATGGGCCGCGTGAACACCGCCCTGGCCATGCTCGAGAACGCCGAGCTCGTCTCGTCGGTGTCGCTGCAGCGGTCGCCGTTCTGGTCGATCGCGCCCCGGGGCGAGCAGGCGCTCGCCGACGGGACCCTCGCCGAGCTCATCGCGCGAGGCGACAAGTCCTAGTTCGACTTGGCGCCGGTCAGCCGTGAGGGTCGCGCACGTCAGCGAGCGCGGCGGCCAGTCGCGGGCCGGCGACGGCGAGGCCGGCCGCCCGCGCGCACGGCCCGATGACCAGCAGGACGGCCGCCAGCTCGTCGTCATCGGCGCCGCTGGTGCTTGCCTGATCGGCCGCCCAGCACACCGACTCACGGGGGGCCCCCACCGCCAGCATCGCGGCCAGGCGCACCAGGCAGCGACTGCGCCGGTCCAGACCGGCGGGCGCGTCCGGTCGGTCGTGGCGCGCGACGGCGACCGCGGTCAACGTCGCGTGCAGGGACCGTTCGTCGGCGGCGGCGAGGCGGACGAGCAGAGCCTCGGCGGCGCTCACTGAAATCACCTGTGGGTCGGGACCTGATCCGGCCGCTGAGCGGAGCCTGCTGGCGGTTCGGCGGTCGGACCGGCGGGGGCGGAGGTCGATTCGCCGTACACGCTGAACAGCGAGATCGTCCGGCCCAAACCTCGGGGTTCGTCCATCGATGCTCCCCTTTCACTCATCTCCGGTCGGGGCGGCCTGATCGCCCGCCGCTATTCGTCCTCGTCCTCGACGTCGTAGCCCAGGGCGATCGCGAGACGCGGGGCCGAGGACACGACCCGCGCCAACCCCACCGTGGGCGCGACCGTCACCAGGACGTCGGCGATCTCGTCCTCGGTCGCCCCCGCCGCCACCGCTCGTTCGACGGTGGCCCGCAGCGGCGCGGTCGGGGCGCCGAGCGCCAGCAGCGCCCCCAGTCGCACGAGCAGGTCGACCTTGGGCGTCAGCGCCGTCGGAAGATCGTCAGCCGATTGACCCGCCAGCACCTTCTCCAGCGATTCCTCGTTGTTCACTGACAACAGTCGAAGCAAGCGCTCAACCCTGTCCACTCTCAGAGCGTAGGCCCCGCCGGGGCGCGGGTCGTCCCCCGATCCGGGTGATAGGGCCTGACGCCGGCCGTCGGGGTTGTGGTGTCCGCATCCCCCCACACACCAGCCCACGCCCTTGCCGGTCGCGCGCCTGTGCGCGACAAATCGGGTGCGGGTTTCACGCCCGTTCCGGGACTCTATGACCGCCGTCTACGAAGCCGCCGCACCGACGACGTCCGTGCGCACGGACGGGGCCGCGCATGCCCTGCGCGTCCTGGGCCGGCCGCCGCCCTCGCCGCCGACCCGGCTCGTGCCGCGTCCGTCGCTCGTGCGCCGCCTGATCCAGGCCCGCGGGCCCGCGCTGGTCGTCATCGTCGCCCCTCCGGGGTATGGCAAGTCGACGCTCATCGCCGAGTGGGCGCAGCGTGACGAACGCCGGTTTCTGTGGCTGACGCCGGGCGGGCGGGGGAGCCGAGCCCGTCGCCTGACCACCTCTCTGCGCGCCCGGCGGGAGCGTTGTGTCGTGGTCATCGATCCCGCGGACCAGGTCGCGCCCGGGGTGATGCAGGACTTCGTGGAGGCGGCGCTGGCGGACCTTCCGGCCGGCTGGGCGATCGCGGTGGTGTCTCGGACCGAGCCCCGTCTGCCGCTCGGGCGCCTGCGCGCCCAGCGCAGGCTCGTCGAGCTTCGCACCGCCGATCTGCGGATGGACGGCACCGAGGCGGCGGCGCTGCTCGACGCCGAGGAGGTCGACGCGACCGCTGAGAAGATCGCCTCGCTCGTCGCGCGCACCGAGGGGTGGCCGGCCGCGCTGCTGCTCGCCGCGCTGGCGGCTCGCGACGCCTCCGGCCGGCTGGCCGAGCTCGACGGCAGCCACCATCTGGTCTCCGACTACGTCTGGGATGAGGTGGTCGCTTCACTGCCCGCGGATCTCCGGCGGGTGGCGATCCGCACCTCGCCGCTGCACGAGCTGTCCGGTCTCAGCTGCGATGCCATCCTCGGGCGCCAAGGCACCGCCGGGGACCTCGCGCGGCTGGCGGACCTGAGCCCGCTGCTGGCCCCGACGCACCCGTCCCATCAGGTCTTCCGGTGGCATCCGATCGTGCGCGACGCCCTGCGTGCCGAGCTGCGCCGGTCCGAGCCCGAGCGGGAGCCCGAGCTGAATGCGCGCGCCGCAGGCTGGTATCTCGGGCGAGGCGACAGTGGCCGGGCCATCGAGCATGCCGCCGCCGCCGGCGACGGCGAGCTGGTCGCGCGCCTGCTCTCGCGCCGCGCGCTCGGCGACCTGACCCAGGACCGGGGACGGCTGGTGGGCGGGTGGTTGTCCGCGCTCGGTGGCGGAGTGGTGGGCGAGGATCCGGTCCTCGCGCTCTGCGGATCGTTCGCCGCGCTGTCACAGGGCGACGCCGACGAGGCGCGCAGATGGTCGGAGGCCGGCCTGACCGCCGGCCGCGACGGCGGGCCGCAGGTCGCGGCGGCGCTACGGGTGGCCGCGGCCATCGCCGGCGCGAGCCGCGCCCACGAGCTGGGCGAGACCGCGGAGGCGGCCGCTGCGACGCTCGCCGGCGCCGGCGCCGGCGCCGGCGCCGCGCTGTGCCTGGCGCTGCAGGGTCTGTCGGTCCATCTGACGGGCGATTCGGCCCGCGCCGGCGCGATACTTGACGCCGCCATCAACTCGATCGGGGACCGCGCGCCGGCGGTCGCCGCTCTGGCCCTGGCCCAGCGGGCCATGATCGCGCTCGAGGAGCAGGACTGGGATGCGGCGGCCGAGCTGACCGACCGCGCCCGCGAGATCCTGACGACGTCGGGGCTGGACTCCACGCCGGTGTGTGCCCTGGTCCTGGCCGCGGTCGCCGCCTCACGGGCCAGGCAGGGGCGGGGCGACGAGGCCAAGGCCGACCTGCGCCTCGGCCTCGAGCTCCTGACCGCGCTGGGAGAGTTTCGGCCGTGGTACGGAGCCGAGACGCGGATCCTGCTGGCCCACGCGTCGCTGTGGCTGGCCGACGTGGTCCGGGCCCGGGCGTTGCTGGCCGAGGCCTCGCGGCTGGCTCGCAGGATCCCGGACGCGGTGATGTTCAGCCGCTGGTTCGATGCCGCGTGGGCGCACATGGACTCGCTCGCCGAGGCCAGCCTGTCAGGCCCATCCTCGCTGACGATCGCCGAGCTGCGGGTCCTGCGCTTCCTGCCCAGCCATCGTTCGTTCCGGGAGATCGGAGCGCAGCTGAACGTGTCGGGCAACACGGTCAAGACCCAGGCCCACGCGATCTACCGCAAGCTCGGCGTCGCCTCCCGCTCGGAGGCGGTCGCCCGTGCCCTGGAAGCCGGGATCCTCAGCCCGGTCAGGTAGGCGTTCCGCCGTCCTGCGCCGTGTCACGCGTCCGGGCGCGGCGCGCGCGCCGGTGGCCGGGATCGACGAGATATCCGTACCGGTGATGGAAGTCGGTGCTGAGCCGCAGGGAGTCCGCCCGGAGACCGCGCAACGCCCGGGTGAGCGTTGGCGCGAACGCCCCTCCGAGGATTCCCATCGCCAGCAGGGCGCCGGCCCCGGGGACGTCGGCGCTGGGGACGCCGGCGACCTGGCAGAGGACGCCTCGCAAGCCGGCGACGGTGAGTGCGCCGTCCATCGCCATCGGCGGGCCGGTGACGCGCAGCAGACGGGTCGCCCGGTCCTGCAGGGCCTGCGCCACCATCGAGACCCCGACCAGGGTCACCAGGTTGGCCTGCTGGCGCGAGACTCCGAACGTTCCGACGATCGCGCGGTAGCGAAGCTCGTTGAGCAGCAGGTAGCCGGTCCGCAGATCTGACAGAAGGAGATTGCCGCCGGTCGCGACCGCAGCCGCGCGTGTGGATGCCACGCCATGGAGCATCGAGGGCCGAGCGGGAGCTGACAAGGATGCCCACCGGTCAACCCGGAGTGGGGCGGGCACCCCCGAGCCCGGCGCCGGCGATCAGGGGCAGCACCGAGCCCGGCGCCGGCGATCAGGGACGGCGGAAGTAGCGGACCTGGCGAAACGGCGCGAACCCCGCGTCCTCATACAGGGCGCGAGCGGGAGCGTGCCCAGGATCGCCGCCGGTGCCGATGACCAGCAGCTCGACGCCGGCGCGGCGCAGCTCGTCGATGCCGTGGCGCAGGAGCAGGGTGCCGATGCCCGCCCGCTGGTGGGCGGGATCGACGGCGATCATGTAGATCTCGCCGGCGCGGGCCTCGCCCTCGCGCGTCTGGCGGACCGCGACGAAGCCGACCGGATCGTCGGCGATGGCGGCGATCCAGATCTCGTTGGCCGGATCCTCGCAGGCGTCACGGACCGCTTGGCGCTGGGCGGCGCGCCAGTCCGGGAACACCCGTCCGTAGACGTCGTCGCCCATCTCCGCCGCACAGCTCGCGAACACCGGCGCCCAGGCCGCGAGCGAGACGGCGACCACCGCGTCGATGTCACCGTCGGTGAGACGGCGGACCATGGCGGTCATAGGAACCGGCGCACCGCCGCGGGCTCGGTGAACAGCGAGATCCGGGCCAGGCCGTCGGCGCGGAGCCCCAGGACGGCGACGCCGAACGGCTCGCCGTGGCGGTGAGCGAGCGCCGCCCGCTGACCGTTGGCGCTCGTCGCGCGCATGGTCCATTCTCCGGCCACGCCCGTCACCGTCGCCAGGTACGGCAGGCAGGTCGCGCGCCCGGCGAACCACGTCCGGGTCGGCGTCATCTCCAACATGGCGTCCGCGGTGAGAATGCGCTCGAGCAGGCGGACGTCGGAGGTCTCGAATGCGCGCATGTATGTCTCGAGCAGCATGTCGGCGGTGGCGTCATCGGGGGCGCGTCCGGCATCCGCGGCGGGCTCCTCGATTCCGGCCAGCGTCGCGCGGGCGCGCTGGAGCAGGCTCTTGACCGCGGGCGCGCTGAGGTCGAGCGCGTCGCCGATCTCGGCCGCGGACCAGTCCAGTGCTTCGCGCAGCAACAGCGCGCCGCGCTGGCGCGGCGGCAGCCGCTGGAGGCTGGCCACCAGCGCCAGGCGCAGCTGGTCGCGCTGGACGGTCCGGGTCGCGGGGTCGGTATCCGCCGAGGCGATGAGCCCGTCGGGGAGCGGATCCACCCAGGCGGCGTCGGGCGCTGCGATCGTGTCGAGCGAGATGTCCGCGGCGGGCGGCCCCAGATCGGAGGGCAGATGCCGCCGGCGGCGCCGGCCGCTGAGAAAGGCGTTGGTGGCGATGCGATACAGCCACGTGCGGACCGTCGCGTCGCCCCGGAACGCGTCGTAGGATCGCCAGGCCCGCAGCATCGTCTCCTGGACGAGATCTTCGGCGTCCTGCACCGAGCCCGAGAGCCGGTAGCAGTGGCCGAGCAGCTCGCGGCGGAGCGGCTCGGCCTCCTGCATGAACTCCGTCTCGGTCACCGTCCGGGGATGTCGAGGCGGTCCCGCAACCAGGCGGCGACCCGGGCGACGGCGTCGTCGGCGACGGGCGAACGGCCGGCCGCCATCTGGAAGGTGTGCTGCTGGCCGTCGAACACGTCCAGCGCGACGACGTCCGGCGCCGCCTCGGCCACGCCGGCGGCGTCGTCGAGCAGCATCTCAGTGCCGCTGACCTGGAGATAGGTCGGCGGCAGCTTGTCGAGGTCGCCGTGCAGCGGGCTGATCCGGGGGTCTCGCCGGTCGGCGTCCGGTCCGCCGAGCACGTAGTCGACCATGCTCGCAAGGTCGAATGGATGCTCGCCTCCGAACAGCGCGTCAGTGGCGCGGTTGGTCCGCATCGACGCGCCCGACAGCGTCATGTCCGTCCACGGCGACAGCCCCACGACGGCGTCCGGCGCCGGGAGGTCGGAGGTGAGCGCGAGCCCGAGCGCGAGGGCGCCGCCCGCCGAGTCGCCGACCGCGGCGATCGACCTCAGGTCCTGGCCCCGCAGCCAGCCGTAGGCCGCCGCGGCGTCCAGCGCCGCCGCCGGATGGGGATGGTCGGGCATCTGCCGGTAGTTCAGCACCAGCGCCCGCGCGCCGCTCCGCTTGGCGATGTGGGCGTACATCCTGCGGTGGGTGTACATCGAGCCGCCGATGAATCCGCCGCCGTGCAGGCACAGCAGCACCACGTCGTCGACGCGCCGCGCCGGCGCCAGCCACAGCGCGGGCACGCCCGCGACCGTGGTCTCGATGTAGTCGACGCCGCCCGGCTCGCTCGCGACGTCGCCCCAGCGGTGATCCTGGTCGGCGGCGATCTCCGGCGTTATGGATCCGTGACTGGCGGCGTTGCTCGCGCGGTAATGCTCCAGCAGGTCCTGCTCGCCGATCGATGGTGCGGTGATGCTCATGGCGTCCGTCCTTTGCGTCTCGGGGAGGGTTTCAAGAGGGCAGACGCCGGGGCGGCGCGAAAGGAATCGGTCGCGCTCGGACCCCGGGGCGGCGGCCGAGCGCGTGGATGACATTTGTCACCGGCAACTGGTGACGTCCGGCTCTACCGCGCGGGCGCCCGAGTTGTCACCTTCTCTGAGGCCGCCGGTCACCCCTCGAATCCCAGCGGCGGGCACGGAAAGGAACATCGTGAACACCTCAACTGCCACTTTCATCCAGTCCGCGACGGACCTGGGCGACGGCGTTGCCGCCACCGGCCGGACGAGCGTCGATCTCGGGCGTGGCCAGGTGGCGTTGCACAATGTCAGGCGGCTGGTGACCGCCTAGGTCGCCCTCAGCGTCCTCACGCTGCTGGTGATCGGCATCCTGCGCGACGACCACGGGGCGGTCAACTCGGCGGTGTGGACGCGCGGCGCGGTCGTCATGGCCAGCTCGCTGGTGAGCCTGTCATTCGTGCTGCGCGCGGCGAACGGGTCGCGGCGGGCGTTCCTGCGGCTGCGCGTCGCCAGCGTCCTCATGGTGGCGGCGATCACGGCCATCGTCGCCTCGCCCGGGCCGTTCCCCGTCTGGCTCAAGATCGAGCAGGGCGTGTGCGGGCTGCTCCTCCTCGGTGTCGCCGCCCTGGTCAACGGGCGTCACCTGCGCTCGCGGTTCACCGCCCGGTAGAGCGTCAGCCTGCCGCTTGGTCGACAGTCGCCGCCCGGCCTGCTGTCATGGTCTCATGAAGACCATCGACGGACGGGCCACGGCGACGGTCGGCGCCGGCGTCGACGACACCTTTGCCCTGCTGGCGGCGGTCGACGCCTACCCGAGCTGGAACGGCGCGCTGGTGCCGGCGGTCGAGGTGCGTGAGCGCGACGAGGACGGCCGGCCAACCGTGGTGCGGATGCAGTTGCACGTCTCGCAGAGTCCGATCGGCAAGGACTTCGCGTTCACCGCGCGCGTTCAGGCACAGTCGCCACGTTCGGTACAGCTGGTCTCCGTCGAGGACCCGACCGAGCGGGACCGCATCGCGCTGACCTGGTCGCTGGCCGAGGCGCAGCCGCAGGGCACCCGGGTCGACCTGCGCTTCCACTGCGAGACCCCGCGATTGCCGGGGTTCTTCCCGGTGTTCGGGCTGGGGGACCAGATCGCCGCGTACCTCATCGCCGGCGTGGACGGCGCCCTGCCGGGGGACTGAGAGGTCACGAGCCGGGCTGTCGCCGAGGCCATGACAGGCCGACGGCCCCGCGGCGCACCGGCGGCGCACCGCGGGGCCCGACCCGGAGGCAGGCCTAGCTGATGCCGGCGAACTCCGCCTCGGAGGACGCCGTGCGCACCTCGAAGGAGTGCACGACCCGCTCGGTCGAGAGCTCGTGGAGCGTGAGGCCGGCGAGGGCCAGGGCGACCAGCGCTGCGCCGGAGGCGAAGCCCAGCCAGGTGATGGTCGATCCGGCGAAGATCAGGCTGGCCACGATCGTCCAGGCGCCGAGCACGCCGATGATGCCGTCCAGGCCGCGCTGGATGCGCCCGCGCCCACGCAGGACCGCGGCGCCGGCGGCCAACACGGCGACTGCGCCGATGCCGAGCATCAGCCACTCGAACACGGAGACGACGAACGCCTGAGAAGCGACGACCAGGAACCCGCCCGCGATGGCGAGACCGATGTTGGTCAGGTAACGAGAGTTCATGGAAACCTCCGGAAGGTCAGAACCTCCAATGGGTCGACCGCGGTCATGGATGCCGCGGCGGGGCGGCTGGTTCCGGGGCCGTTGAGCCTGGTCTTGGAACCCGTGCCGCTCATGTCTCACACCATATCAGTCTGAGCTATCGGTCCGAGGGCTCAGTCCGATTGCTTACCACTGGCCGGTCGGTTCCGGAGCGGGCATACTTGTCCGATGGCCCCGACCGCGCCCGATTCGCTCAACCAGACCGCTCGCATCGTGCTGGCGATGATCGCCGAGGGCCATACCACCGGCTACGCGATCAAGGCCGAGATCGAGCGCTCCACCCGCCTGTACTGGGGGGCGAGCGTGGGCGGGATCTACCCGGAGCTGCGCCGGCTGGCCGCCGCCGGCCTGGTGAGCGCCCGCGACGATCCCCGCGGAGACACCGTGCGCCACTGCTACGAGCTCACCGAGGCCGGCCGCGACGCTCTGCGGCGGTGGCTGACTGACCCGTGCGAGCCCGTGCTGGAGTTGCGTGACGAGGCGCTGCTGCAGATGCGGTTCGCCGGCGTGCTCGAGCCGGCCGAGCAGCTCGACGTCGTCAACCGCATGCGCGGGATGCACGAACGGCGCGTGGCCGAGCTCCAGGCGCTGCTGGACGCCGACGAGTTCGACGACCCGTTTCACCGGCTCGCGGTCGAGTTCGGCGCCGGCTGGAACCAGTGGGCGGCCGACTGGTGTGTCGCCACCGAGCGACGGCTGGCCCGCCGCCGGCGGACGTCGGGGGCGCGCGCTCAGCTGTGAGCGGCGGCCACGTCGGCGGCCGCGGCGCCCGGCAGGCGTGCTCGGTCCAGCGGCAGGCGGTGTGGTGCGCCGTCGCGCACGGACAGCACCTGGTAGACGGTGATCTCACCGTCATCGAAAGCCTGTGCCGGTCCGAGCATGTACAACTGCCACGCCCGCTCGCGCTCTGAGCCGACGAGCTGCACCGCTCGCGCCTGCCCCTGCTGGAGGTTGGCCGCCCACCGCCGGAGCGTCAGCGGATAGTGCTCGCGCAGCGATTCGACGTCGCGGAGCTCGAATCCGGTGGTCCCCAGGGCGGCCGATGTAGCGCTGGAGCTCGGCGCGGCCGACGTGCTCGTACATGTCGACGCTGGCGATCTTCGCGAACGGCCCATCGGCCAGCTCGCGGTAGTCGGCCACCCGGATCTGCACCCGGCCGGGCGGCCGCCGGCAGGTAGCTGTCGTCCCAGAAGCGGACGGTCACCGGGAGCGCGGCCAGTTGCCCGCCGGCGACGTCGCGGAGGATCTCGCCGGCCGTCGCGGCGACGGTCCGCCGGTGGCGAACCAGGCCGCGCATCAGCGCCGCTCTCCGATGGCCAGATTACTTGTCTGTAACACAACCATCATGTTTCTCGAAACGATATACCTCGGGTAGACTTTCGTTCAATGGGCGCCCTGAGCCAGGCGCGAGCCGGTGACGTTCCGAGCCAGTGCACGGTTCTGATCGCCCGGCTGGCGCGCGTTTTGAGGCAGCGGTTCGAGCAGGTCCTGACCCCGCTGGGGCTTCGCCAGCGCCACGTGGTGGCGCTCAGCTACCTGCGCGAACACGGTCCGACCGCGCAGCAGCAGCTTGCCGAGCGGCTGCGCATGGACGCCAGCAGCCTGGTCTGCCTGCTCAACGAGCTCGAGGAGGACGAACTGGTCATCCGTCATCGCGATCGCAGCGACCGCCGTCGCGCGATCGTCGAGCTCTCGCCCCGCGGCGAGCGTGCCCTGGCCGAGGTCGATCAGGCGGTTCAGGTGGTCGAGGACGAGATGCTCGCCGGCTTTGACCCGGCGGAGCGCGACGCGCTGCACACCCTGCTGGCCCGGCTGGGTGCCGGCGAGTTTGAGTGGGCGCTGGCCGTGGACGACGGGTGAGCGAGGGAGCCCCCCGCTGGACCCTGAGTCCTCAGATCTGACCGGCCTGGACCGCCCTCGGGTGATCTCCCGCCTCGTGCGCCTGCTGGTGGGGATGGTCATCGTCGCGCTGGTCATCGTCGCGCTGCCCGACCTGGGCGGCGTTCGCGATCGGCTGGCCGGGGCCGACGGAGGGTGGGTGGTGATCGCCACCGGATTGGAGGTGGCCTCGGTGGTCGCGTTCGCGGTCGCCTTTCACCGGACGTTCGTGCGGGACCTGAGCTGGTGGGGCTCGGCCTCACTGGCCACGACCGCGCAGGGCGTCAACGTTCTGGTCCCGGCCGGCGGTACCGGCGGGCTGGCGGCGATCGGAGTGGTCATGGTCCGCCTGGGGATGTCACGCGACTACGTGATCAGCCGACTGCTGGCGCTGTTCGTGATCGCGGCCGCGCTCACCAACGTGGCCATGGTGATCGTCGGCGGCCTCGGCGTCGGCACCGGGGTGCTGCCGGGTCACGCCGACCGGGAGTTCACGCTGCTTCCGGCCCTGCTGGCCGTGGTCGTGTGCGCGGCTCTGGCGGCGCTGGCGTGGCGTCCGCCGGAGCCGGTCGCGGCCGACGCCGGTCGCGTCCGACGGGCGATTCACGGGGTGACCGATCGCATCATCGATGGCCTGCGCGCGACCGCAGCGCTGTTGCGGGCCGGGGACATGCGCCTGGTGCTGAGCGCCGCCGCCTTCGTGCTGTTCGATCTCGGCGCGCTGGCGGTGGCGTTCGGCGCCGTCGAAGCCGTCCCGCTGCCGGTCGGCACGCTGTTTCTGGCCTACACCCTGGGGCAGATCGGCTCGGTCGTCTCGCTGCCGGGGACGACCGAAGCGGGGCTGCTCGGCGTGCTCGTCCTCTACGGCGCGCCGGTCAGCGCGGCGGCGGCGGCGATCGTCGTCTACCGGGCGGTGCAGATCTTCGTGCCGCTCGCGCTGGGGCTGGCCGGCGCCGTCGGCGTGCGGCGCATGCTCGACGGCGACGCGCTCCCGGGCCCTGACGGCGTCATGCTCGAGGCTCCGTCGCCTCGACCCTGAGCTCCGGCGGCCGGCGCGCGCGGGCGATCTCGCGCAGCCGCTCGGGCAGGCCGCGGGCGGTGGCCACCGCGACCAGCGCGCCCACGGCGGGCAGCCAGAAGCTGAACAGCCGGAAGGTCAGGGCGGCCAGCAGGGCGCTCCCCAGCGGGGCCCCGGCCAGGACGAACCCGCCGGTCAGCGCAGCGTCGACGCTGCCGGCGCCGCCCAGCGGCAGCGGCAGCCCGGTGGCCACGTAGCCGGTCGCGTAGCCGATCAGCAGCGGCGCGACCCCGACGCGGACGCCGAACGACCTCAGCGCCGCCCAGGCGCACAGCAGCTCGCCGGCCCAGAACAGCGCCGAGCCCCCGACCGCCCGCCGGCGCAGGTCGCGCGGTTCACCCATCAGCCGGCGGATGAAGACCAGCGCGGTCACCGCAATCCCGAGCAGGCCGCCCAGGCGACCGGGGCGCGCGGCCAGGGCCGCGCGCCGCCGGGACGCGCTCACCCACAATCCGCCGGCGAAGCACGCCAGGGTGACCGCCAGCCACGCCACCGGCGCGACCCATCCCGTGTTGTGGCCGGCGCCGGCCAGGACGGCGATGCCCGCCAGGCAGGTCGCCACCGACAGCACCGCCCATCGCAGCGTCTCCAGCGCGATCACGCGTGCGGAGGCGACCCGAGTCGGCTCGCCCGCCTCGTGCAGCGCCCAGAAGTCGACGGAGAGCCCGCCGATCGCGGTGGCCAGGCTGAAGGCGCCGAACGACACGCCCACCACCCGGATCACCACCAAGGCCGGCAGCCGCGGCCCGTCGGCCACGCGCGCCATCGCCTGGTAGGACAGGACGAAGCCGGCGTACGCGGCCACCTCGCCGATCGCGCAGACCACGAGCCATCCCGGCGTCGCGTCGCGCAAACGCGAGACCAGCGCCAGGTTGCGCGTCGCCTGGGTGATGAGCACCACGGCGACGACGGTGGCACCGATCCCCAGGCCGGCGACCAGCAGCGATCGTCGCCAGCGGTGGTGGTTCACGGCGGCGGGTTGGCGCCCACCAGCTCCCGGGCCAGGCTTCTCACCGCATGGTCGTCGGGCCCGCGTCGCTGGGCATGGCGGAACGCGGATGCCAGCAGGCGCTCGCGTTCGCGCCTCGTTCGCAGGAGCCCGGGCTCGGCCGGCCGCCTGTCCGCCTGCGCGCGGGCCACCCAGTCATCGCCGGCGCGGGCCAGCGCGGTCGCCGTCGCGGTCGCCGTCGGTGACTCGCGCAGCACGGTGGCGGCGATCTGGCCGGCGGTCAGCGGGATCGCGCGGCGCAGACCCTCGGTGACCTGGCCGATGAGCTCGCCGGGAGCGGGCTTGATCGATGGCCCCACCGACACGTACGCCCGTGGCCGGCCGGAGGTGAGGGGGTCATAGGAGATGGCGATGGGCTGAACCTGCCGAGCCCGCCCGCGGCGGGCCAGCGAGGCCAGTCCGGGGGCGAGCGGACCGACCTCCCCCTCGGTCTTGAGCTCGCCCTCGGGGAAGATGATCACCAGCCCGCCGCCGCGCACGGTGGCGATCAGGCGGCGGAAGTCGGCCACGGCACAGCGCAGATGGGCGCGCCACATCTCGTCGACGCCCGGGGTGCGGTCCCGGTCCAGTTCGGTCCACAGGATGTCGGCATACCGTCCGTGCAGCGCCTCGGCGCCGCGGGCCGGCGCCGGGCGTCCCAGCTCGTGCGCCCGCTGCGCGAGCGCCGCGTGGACCTCCGGGGGCAGCTGGCCGTCCAAACGCTGTTGCGGGTCGTAGCGCAGCAACTCGACGAGCCGCATCTGCGCCGGATGGCGGACCGGCACGCATTGTAGGTGGCGCTCGAGCACCCCGCCCACGCGGACCGGCCACAGCGCCCGGCGCACCCCGAGCGGAATGCCCTCCGGGTACCCGGCGAGGAAGCCGCGGAAGAACGCGTGGTCGTCGGCGGCGAACGTGGGCCACGGCACCCCGTGGCCGGCCGCGCGCGACCAGCGCGGCAGGAGCGCGGTCGCCAGCAGCGGGACGTCGTTGTCAGACCGGTGGTTGGGGGCGAAGATCGTCGACGGCTCGAGCGCCAGCCGATCCAGGCCAAACGTCCGGACGCGGAAGTTGGCCCGCACGTAGCCGGTCATGCCCAGCGCCACCAGTTGCTGTGGGGACACCACCGTCCATACAAAAGCACGGCTGGGACCGCCGGGCCCGCCCGCCCCGCCCGGCCGCCGCCCGCCGCCTCCGCCCGCCCGCCGCCCGCCGCCTCCGCCCGGCCGCCCCCCGCCGCCGCCTCCCGCCGCCTCCGCCCGGCCGCCCCGCGCCGCCCGCCGCGCCTGCTCAGCGTCGTCCGGGGGCGGGGTATCGGCGTTACGTCAACTTCGGCTTTCGAAGGTGGCGCGGATGGTGTCTGGGACCCCTTGGCGTCTGCAAACGTCCCGACCGGGGGACGGTCGGAGTTGGGTGGGGCGTTTGCCGCCGTGACGAAGGCAAACGCCCCAGCGGGTCGCGGAAGCCGCTCGGCTGGGACGTTTGCCGACGAATTCGGGGCGGGCGCATCGCTGCGCACCCGCCGCGTCAGCCGCCGGCCGGGCGCTCCCGCGGCAGGCCGTAGAGCGCGAGCGCGTTCTCGCACATGATCGCCTGGCGCAGCTGCTTGGGCATCGCCCGCGGCAGCGCCTGGGTGGGCGAGTCGAAGTCCCAGTGGGGGTAGTCGGTGGCGAACAGCAGCCGGTCCTCGAGCTGGGCGTGCTGGATCGCGTAGAGCAGGTGCTGGGGGTTCTCGGGCTCCTCGATCGGCTGGGTGGTGAACCAGACGTGGTCGCGGACGTACTCGGAGGGGCGCCGGGGCAGGCGGGGCATGTCGTCGCGCATCAGCTCCCAGGCGGCGTCCATGGACCAGCGCAGGGCGGCGGCCCAGGCCAGCCCGCACTCGGTGAGCACGACCCGCAGATCGGGGACGGCCTCGAACATGCCGCCGGCGACCATGCTGGCCAGCTGGGACTGCATGCCGATCCCGTTGGCGACGTGGTACTCGAGATAGAAGGAGGGGTAGCCGGCGCCGCGGTGGTCCATGTAGCCGCCGGTGTGGAAGGCGACCGGCCGGCCGTGGGCGGCGGCGGCCTCGTAGATCGGCCAGTACTTCTCGGCGCCCAGCGGCTCCATCGCGCTGGAGGGCATCAGCACGGCGATGAAGCGCGGATCGCCCGCCCAGCGCTCGATCTCGGCCACCGCCCGCGCGGGGTACTCGTGCGCCACCGCGATCGAACCGCGGAAGCGGTCGTCGAACTCGAGCCAGCGCTCGGCCTGCCAGCGGTTGACCGCGCCGTTGAGCTCGGCGGCGAAATCGGCGCCGTCGTAGCAGTCCTGCCCGCTGAGCACCTCGAGCATCGCGTAATCGACGCCGTACTCGTCGAGCAGCTGGGTCCGGGTCGTCTCCGGGTCGCTGCCCCAGATGTGCCCCGGCTTGCCCGGCCAGGCGTCGACGCGCATGCCGGCGTTGCGGGCGCGCGGGTACCACTCGGTGATGCGCGGCGTCCGGCGTCCGTAGCGTTCCAGCAGGCGGCGTGCGGCCGGTCCGAGGAACTCCGCCAGCATCGGCTCGGTGGCCTGCGCGTGGACGTCGCAATCGACGAGCCGGACCGCCTGGGCCTGCACCACCGTCCCGGTCGTCTGCGTCTGGACATCGGACACGAAGCCTGCACCTCCCACGCCGGGATGATCGTCTGGCGCCGGTGACGCGCACCGACGCGCGTGGCCCGAACCATAGCGCCCGCGCACCGCGCAGACCCCGCCGCACGGCCACCGCACAGACCCCACCGCATCGCCGTCTGACGTGCGGAACGCGTCAGACGCGCGAGGCGCCGTTGCGCCGGAGCTCCGGGCGCAGGTCGGCCAGCAGCGCGGCGATCTCGTCCGCCGGCAGCGGGCGGCTGAAATGAAAGCCCTGGCCGAACTCGCACCCGAGTGCGGTCAGCGCCTCCAGCTGGTCGACGTCCTCGATGCCCTCGGCGGTGACCTTCAGGCCGAGGCTGTGGGCCAGGCCGACGATCGAGCGGACGATGGTCTCGCTCTCGGCGCGCTCGATCATCGTCTCCACGAAGGCCCGGTCGATCTTCAGCGTGTCGCCGGGGAAATCGTGGAGCACGGTCAGCGACGAGTAGCCGGTCCCGAAGTCGTCGAGCTCCACGGTGACCCCGAGCTCGAGCAGGTCGGCCAGGACGGCTCGGACGAGCTGGGCGTTCTCGATCAGCGTGCTCTCGGTGATCTCCAGCACCAGGCAGCTGGGCGGCAGCTCGGCCTCGGTCAGGGCGGCCCGCACGTCCTGCACCAGGCCCGCGTCGGTGATCTGCCGGATCGACACGTTGACGCTGATCGTGACCTCGGGTGCCACCAATCCCTGGCGGCGCCAGTCGCTCAGCGTCAGGCAGGCATCGCGGAGCACGAGTCGGCCCAGCCGGTCGATCAGCCCCGACTCCTCGGCCACCGGGATGAACTCGGCCGGCGGGATCTCATGCTCGCCGTCAGGCCACCGCGCCAGTGCCTCCAGTCCGCGAAGGGTTCCGGTGCCCAGATCGACGATCGGCTGGAAGAACGTCCGCAGCCGACGCTGGTCGATCGCCTGGCGCAGCTGTGTCTCCAGCGACATGCGGTCGACGACACGCTGGTGCATGCTGGCGTCGAACACCCGGTAGCGCCCACCCCCGCGCGTCTTGGCGTCGTACATGGCGATGTCCGCGTTGCGCAGCAGGTCCTCGGCGTCGGCCGGCGCGTCGAGTGTGTGGGCGATGCCGATGCTGGCCACGATCGACAGCGCGCGGCGCTCGAACACGAGCGGGTCGGCGATCGTCTGGCACAGGCGGGCGGCGATCTCGCGCGCCTGCGACGTCGCCGTGATGTGCTCGAGGACGACGGCGAACTCGTCGCCGCCGAGCCGGGCCAGCGTGTCCCCCGGTCGCAGGACGCGCTCCATCCGCCGCGCCACCTCCACCAGCAGCCGGTCCCCGGCGGCGTGGCTGACGCTGTCGTTGACCAGCTTGAACCGATCGAGGTCGATGTAGAGCACGGCGCAGCCGCCCGCGGGCGAGCGGTCGCCGTGTCTCAGGCACTGCGTGATCCGATCCATCAGCAGCGTGCGGTTGGGCAGCCCGGTGAGACTGTCGTGCAGGGCGTCATGGATGAGCTGCTGCTCGGCGTTGCGCCGCTCCGTGATGTCAGAGAGCGACCCGGTGAGCCGCACCGGGGTGCCGGCGGCGTCGCAGGTGGTCAGACCGCGACTCAGCACCCACCGCCAGCTGCCGTCGCCGTGACGGATCCGGTGCTCGTTCTCGAAGTGCGGGTTGTGGCCGGCCACGCTCTCGTCGATCTCCCGACGCAGCCGCTCGACATCGTCGGGATGCACGAGCGCGAACCAGGTGCCGGCGTCGTCGGCGGGCAGCTGCTCGTGGCCGAGCAGGTCGCGCCACCGGTCGGAGAAGTGCACCCGGCCGGTGGTCAGGTCCCAGTCCCAGATCCCGTCGTTGGTGGCCCGGACCGCGACCGCGTAGCGCTCCTCGCTGCGGCGCAGATCGAGCATCGCCTGGTGCTGGCGCACCGCGTAGCGGATGGTGCGCTCGAGGCTCGGGCCGTCGATCGTTCCCTTGACCAGGTAGTCGGTGACGCCCAGCGCGGTGGCCTCGAGGTCGACCGCGTAGTCGTCCTGGCCGGTGAGCAGGATCACCGGCGCCGGCGGGTCCGTGCCCCACGCGGTGCGGACGAGGTCGAGCCCGGTGTGCTCGCCGAGCCGGTAGTCCACCAGGTACAGGTCGTGGCGGGTGGTGCGCGTGGCCTGCAGCGCGTCGGCGTAGCTCTGCTCCCAGTCGACGTCGTATCGCGCCCGGCCATTGGCCAGAAGCATGCTCTGGGTCAGGACGTAGTCGTCCTCGTCGTCCTCCACCAGGAGGATCCGCAGTGGATCAGTAGTCGTCATGGCCGTCGTCCTGGGGCAGCTCGACCAGATCGAACCAGTAGAGGGCCAGCCGCTGCATGGCCGACGCCAGCTCCTCGAACGTGACCGGCTTGGACACGAACGAGTTCACCCCCAGGTCGTAGGTGCGCACGATGTCCTCCTCCGCCTTGGAGGTGGTGAGCACGACGACCGGGATGCGGCGCAGGTCGGGATCGGTCTTGATCTCGCCCAGCGCCTCGCGCCCGTCCTTCTTGGGCATGTTGAGGTCGAGCAGGATGAGTCCGGGCCGGGGGGCGGGAGTTCCACCGTCGCCGTAGGGCCCCTGGCCGCGCAGGTACTGCATCAGATCCTCGCCGTCGACGACGAATCGCAGATCGTTGATCAACCGGGAGCGGCGCAGGGCGTCGGCGGTCAGCAGCCGATCGTCCTCGTCGTCGTCGGCCATCAGGATGGTGATCGACCGGCGGGCGGTCAGAACCTCAGACGGGTACACGACCCACCTCGTGCTCGAGGGCCTCGATCCCGTCGAAGGCCGCGCCGTCCGGCGTGTCGCCGTCGGCCGGCTGCTCCACCGGGAGCCTGACGGTGAACGTGGCACCGTGGTCCAGCTCGCCGTGGGCGGTGATCGTGCCGTGGTGGCGCTCCGCGATCTTGCGGCACAGGGCGAGCCCGATGCCGGTCCCCGGGTACACGCGGGCGCCGTGCAGCCGCTCGAAGGCGCGAAAGATGCGGGTCGCGTACTGGTCGTTGAACCCGATGCCGTTGTCGCTCACGGTCAGCTCGGCGACGTGGTCGGACACGTCGGCCGTGACGCGGACCTCGAGGAGGACTCCGTCGCGGCGGAACTTCAGCGCGTTGCCCAGCAGGTTCTGCAGCAGCTGGCGCATCTGCATCGGGTCGGCCTGGATCGTGGGCATCTCGTCGACGGTCACCTGCGCGCCCGCCTCCTCGATGCTCACCTCCAGGTCGAGCATCACGTGGGCCACGACGTCGCCGAGGTTGACGTCGACGAACGGCCGGGCCTGGGTCGAGACCCGCGAGAACACGAGCAGGTCGTCGATCAGAGCTCGCATCCGTCCGGCGGCATCGGACATGCGGCGCAGGAAGTCCTGGCCCTGGTCAGACAGGCGCTCGCTCTCAGTGGCGTTCAGCTGGGCGGCGAACGTCTGGACCTTGCGCAGCGGCTCCTGCAGATCGTGGGAGGCGATCGACGCGAACTGCTCGAGCTCGGCGTTGGATCGCGAGAGCTCGGCGGCGCGGCGCAGCAGATCGTTCATGCTCTGCAGCCGGCGGTTGCTGTCCTCGAGTTGCGCGTTGGCCGTACCCAGCGCGGCCGCGTTGCCCAGCAGGCGGCGCAGGAGCAGCAGGAATCCCGCCGCCACGAGGCCCAGGGCGATGTAGATGGCCCACGGCAGCCACTTCCGGGATCCCTCGACCGAGCTGAACAGCGTCGACTCGGGCGTGGTCAGCAGCACGCGCCACGTGCTGCCGGGCACGGCCGCGGACACGAAATAACGCCCGTGGCCGTAGGACCCGCCGGTCGCGCCGTCCACCGTTCGCAGCGGGACCGGGGCGGTGTGGGCCAGCGCCGCCACCAGGGGCGATGCGCTCGACGCCAGGACGGCATCGCGGCTGTCGACCACGTAGGCCGCTCCGGTGCTCGTCCCGATGCGCTGCAGGTAGGGGCCCAGGAACGCGCTCAGCGCGCCCTGCGGGAGACCGGCGATGAGCATGCGCGGGCCGGCCGCGGTGTGCAGCGGGACGGCCAGATCGACCACCGCGGCACCGCCCGGACCGCCGCTGAGCACATCAGATAGCCACGCCGGCGCGCCCGCGCGCGCCCGGGCGAACGCCGGCGAGGACAGCGCCTGCGACAGATCCCCGGCGGTCAGCGTCCTGGACGCCGCGATCACCTGTCCGCTGGGGGACACGACGACCGCGAAGGCCAGGTGGCTCTGGGCGACCGCCCGGTCCAGCACGCGCCGGCTGACGGCCGCCGACTTGTACGTCGGGGTCGCCGCTGTCGACGTCGCCACTGACGAGATCTCGGCCTGGATCAGCGCTGAAACGACGCGGGCGCGGTCGCTGAAGCGCTCGGTCAGGCTCTGGCGGGCCCGGCTCTGCGTGCCGGCCAGCTCGAGTCCCAGCACGACGAACCCCACCGCGACGACGATCGCGGCGATCGCGACGACCGCGTCTGCTCGACGCCCTCCCAGTCCAGACAAACGATGCTTCGCCATGGCGACGAACAACCCCACCTAGAGTCAGCGGTCCCTTCGCTGCGGCGATTATGCGCGCTCGCAGGGCATCCCAATCGGTCCGTGGACGAATGTTGCAGCTTTCCGGGGCGTTGGCTCCCGAGCGCGACGTGAAATCACCGACCTGGGGGCGATTAGTCTTGGGGTCATGGCCTCGGGCTCTCTGGATCTGACCCGGCCGACGGCTGACTCCGCGTACGGCGTCGCGTTCGTCGACTGGCTGGCCTGCGCCTGTGGCGGCACCGGGGAGCGCGCCGCCCGGGCCGCGCGGGCGGCCGGCGAGGGGATGCTCGGCGAGGTCGCGTTCGCCGCCAGCGCCGGGCACGTGCTCGACTTCGACGACACGTTCTCCGACGGGGTGGCTCACGTCAGCGCCACCTGCGCGCCGGCGGCGCTGGTGCTGGCGGCCCGCCTCGGGCGCACGCAGGGCGAGATGCTCGCCGCCTACGCCGAGGGCTTCGAGGCGATGGCCGCGGTCGCCGCCGCCAGCCACCCCGCGCTGTATCGCGGCGGGTGGCATCCGACGGCGGTGTGCGGCCCGATCGGCGCGGCGGTGGTCGCTGCGCGGCTGCTGGGGCTGTCGGAGGCTGAGCGCGACAACGCGGTCGCGGCCGCGGTGCTCCGGGCCGGGGGTACCCGGGCGGCGTTCGGATCCGACGGCAAGGCGATTCAGGTCGGCCAGGCGGCGGCCGCGGGGGTGCAGGCGGCGCTGCTGGCGCAGGCCGGCGTCCAGGTGGACCCGGCGGCGATCTTCGGCGAGCTGGGGTTCGTCGGCGTGCTCGGCGCCGCGTGGCCCGCGTGGCCCGCGGGGGTCGTGGGCGGTTCGGGCGGCGCGGGCGACGGCGCGCCGGCGATCGAGCGCAACTGGATCAAGCTGCACCCGAGCTGCCTGGGGACCCATTCGCCGATCGAGTGTGCGGCGGCCGCGCTCGACGGCGGGTTCGGGCTCGACGGGGGCGGCGTCGAGGTCGTGGTGCACCCGGTGGCCCGTCAGGCCGCCCACCGCGACGCCGTGCACGATGGGCTGGCGGCCAAGTTCTCGATCCCATACTGCGTGGGGTTCACGCTGCTGCGCGGCCGGTCGCCGCGCGTCCGGGACTTCGCGGGCGTCGACGAGGAGGTGTGTGCCGCCGCTCGTGACGTGGCGGTCGTGGTCGACGCGTCGCTGCCGGAGTTCGGCGCCGTCCTGCGGAGCGGCGGTGGCGAGCTGGCGCGGGTGCCGTACCCGCGGGGCGGGCCGGAGAACCCGGCGTCCGCTGATGACCTGGCTCTGAAGGTGGCCGATCTGGCGGGTGGGCGGCTGGACGGGGTGCTGGCCGACCCGGAGGCGCCGGCGGCGCTGGTGTTGGAGGCGCTGGGTATCTAGCACCCGTTCTGTTGCGCCTCCGTTCCGGGGTGCGGCGGAAGTGCGTACAAACGGGAGCTTTCGCAGGCGGGGACCGCGACTGTTGCGTGATGGGCAACGAAACCGACGGTGCAGACCAGACGTCGGCCCGGGCGGGGACGTCTGGTCTGAAAGGCGCGGATTCCCGACCTGACAGACCAGACGTCGTCCGGGTGCTGGGGGTGTGGTCTGTGGTGTCGGTTTCGGGGTCGATCGACGGGCGGATCGCGCGCGGGCCGCTGCATCCGGTGTTCGTCGCGTCGCCTTTTTGCGTGGGCGACCAGGCGCCGACGGCGCCCTAGCGCGGCCAGCGGCCGGCCGGCACGACGATCTCGCCGATCGCCTCGGTCTGTCCCTGGCTGTGCTGGCGCGCCGTCACCGCGGCGGCGATCGCGTCGCGCTGATCCTGGTTGGTGCGCCCTGGCGCCCCGGCGAGGCCGAGTGCGGCGAGGCCGCGGGCGCTCCAGCCGGCGCGGGTCGCGGTGCGTCGGGCCCCGAACCAGCGGGTCCAGGAGGCGGTGGGGAACACCTCGATGGCGTCGATGCCCCGCGCCGTCAGCGCCTCGAACAGCTCGAGGCCGGCCAGGATCCAGGCGTAGTACGGATTGGCGCGCACCTGGCGGGCGTCGGGCGTCCAACGGATCCCGCACACGGCGCGGTTCAGCGCGCGCTCGTCGTCCCGGACGGCGTGGCCGTCGGCGGCGCAGGACCGGGGCCCGTCGATCGCGACCACCGTCGGCTGGGTGGTGTCGGCCAGCTCGACGACCGCGCCGCGCCGCAGCCCGCCGCGCAGCAGGAGCAGCCGGTGCTCGTCGACGAGCGCCACATCAAAGCCCTTGCGAACGCCGCCCACGTCGACGCCGAGCCAGCGAGGCATGGGTTCAGCATGCCCGAACCGCCGCGATCGCGCACTCCGGCCACCACAACGCTGGTGACGGTCGTCCAGTCCGGCTCGTACTGCAACCACCTGGCGCCCGACTTTGACCCGCCCGCTTCGACCGCCGCTCCTACCGCGCCGGCGGCACCCGGGTGCGCGTCGCGCGGGGCAGGTACTGAGAGCGGACCCCGAGCCGGACGACCGGCGAGTCGGGCCCGCGGCCCCTGTTAGCGTGTCGGACGTATCGTCCCCGCCGCGAGCGGGAACCATCCGCTCAGCAATGCCCTCGCGTCGCCGCCTCTCAGCCGACCGTCCCGTGGCCCGCCGCGTCGCGACGGGTCTGGCCGTGCTGGCGCTGGCCGGCGGGGCGCTGGCCGGGTGCGGCTCGAGCATCAGCACCTCGAGAACGACCAGCTCGGACTCCTCGACGATCCCCCAGGCCAAGCCCCAGGCGGTCGAGCCGACGGCGGGCCAGCAGGCGGCGCAGGGCGCCCCGCCGGGCGCCCCGGTCGGCGACGTCAATGCCCACGCCCCGCCGCTGTCGGAGGTCCGCAAGGAGCTGCGGCTGGAGCTGGTCGCGGCGCCCGTGACCAACTCGAGCTACATCGACCCGCTCCGCTACGTCACCGTCTGGGAGCGCACGGATCAGGGGGTCGACGCACAGCTGCCCGTCGGCGCGCCGATCCTGGCGCCGTGCACGGTGAAGATCCTCGATATCGAGCCCGGCTGGTACGCCGGCCAGCCGCTGGTGTACTTCGAGCTGCTCGGCGGGCCGGACGCGGGCAAGGTCCAGTACGTGGCCGAGGAGATCACCGACATCGCCAGGCCCGGGACGATCCTCCAGCAGGGCCAGACGATCGCCCGCTACGCGCCGTCCGGCACGGCCATCGAGTACGGGTGGTCGACGCCGAGCGGGATCACCCTGGCCGTGGCCACCACCGGTTACGAGGAGGGCGAGATCACCCCGGCCGGCCGCTCGATGCGCGCCTGGCTCAACGCGCTGGGGGCGGGCGCCGGCCCCAACACCTGACCGGCCGCGCGGCTCAGGTACAGGCCGACGGCGCGTGAGCGCCGGGCGGCAGGCACCGGAACGCCTCGGCCGGGGTGCGAGCGCTGCGGACGGTGAACACGACGACCTCGCCGATGTCATCGGGCGCGGTGATCTCCAGCTGCAACGTGGCCCCCGGGCGCAGCCGGCCGTGGGCGAGCGACCCTGCCAACGCGACGGTGCCGTGCTCGGCGGTGAACGTCCGGTGCGGGAACGGGCAGCCGCCGCCGTGGCAGATGACCGTCACCCGGGCGCGCGCCGGCAGGTGGCGGAGCGTCAGCCGGGTGGCGGTCGTCGACTGCGAGCCCGCGGCCCACGCGGAGGACGGCGAGATGTGCAGGCGGCCGTAGCTGAGCCTGACCGGCTTTGAGAGCGACACGGTCCCGGATACGCTCAGCTCGGTGGGCAGCCGGTAGGAGCGGTTCAGCAGTGCCCGGCCGGTGGCGTTGAGCGTCAGCACCAGGGTCGCGATCCTCCCGGCGCCGGCCGAGTAGGAGCCGCTCGCCACGCGCTCGGTCTTGGTGACCTTGCGCTTGGGCTTGGCCCTGGCGGCGACGGCGACGACCTTGCCGCCCTGCGTGGTGACGCGGGAGGTCAGCGTCGCCGCGCCGCGGCAGCTCTGGCCGGGCGCTCCCTGGCAGGCGATCGTCAGCGACACGGTGTCACCGGCGGTCGAGATGCGCTGCAGCGACGCCTCCAGCGCGGGCGAGACGGTGACGGGGGCGCTGATGGCCGGCACGGTGGTCCCCACCAGCGGGTAGGTGACGGTCTGGCGGCAGGCGAGCTGATGGCCGGCGTCCGCACGGGGCACCGCGAACGTCGCGGCGGTGGCGCCGGCGACCGGGCTGCCGTCGAGCAGCCAGGCAAAGCCGTCGAACCCGAACTCGGTCGCCGAGGGCGGCTGTCCGGCCCACGAGGACCAGCCGCCACCCTGGCAGGTCAGCGTGTCTGGGACCTGGGCGGTGCCGCTGATCGCCGGCGGGCTGGTGGACGCCGCGGGCGCGCCGGCGCCAATCACGCCGATCCTGTCTGCGCCGGCCTCGGTGAACCACAAGTTGCCGTCTGCGCCGGTGGCGATGCCGATCGGGTCGCTGCCGCCGGTCGTCGTGGCGAACTGCTGGGTGTCCTGGGTGACCGGATCGACCAGTGCAACATCGCCCGGCGCGCCCCCCTCGGTGAACCACATGTTCCCGTCCGGGCCCGGGGCGATCACCAGTGGTCCGGTGCCACCCGACGGCGTCGCGATCGCGGTCGTCGCGTGTGTGGTGGTGTTGAACAGATCCACGTCGTCGGTCCGCGACGCGGTGAACCACAGGCTCCCACTCGGTCCGGTCGCGATGCCGTTGGGTGCGGATGACGCCGGGACGGAGAACTCCGAGATCGTCCCCGAGGACAGCGTGATGACCCCGACCCTGTTCGCGGTCTTCTCGGTGAACCAGATGTTGCCGTCCGGGCCGGCCGTGATCCCGAACGGCTGGGCGCCGGCCGTCGGGACCGTGACCTCGGTGATCGTGTGGGTGATCGGGTTGATCTCGCCGATCTTGTCCGCGAGTGACTCGGTGAACCACAGGCCCCCGTTCGGCCCGGCGGCGATGTCCACCGGATCGCTGGTGGCGGTGGGGATCGGGAACTCGCTGATTGCGTGCGTCGTTGGGTTGATCTCGCCGATCTTGTCCCCGGCGAGCTCGGTGAACCAGATGTTGCCGTCCGGGCCGGCCGTGATCCCGAACGGCTGGGCGCCGGCCGTCGGGACCGTGACCTCGGTGATCGTGTGGGTGATCGGATTGATCTCGCCGATCTTGTCGCCGGCGAACTCGGTGAACCACAGGTTGCCATCCGGTCCCGCCACCATCGCCTCCGGCTGGCTGCCCGCGGTCGGGATCGTGAGCTCGGCGATCTGGCCGGTCGGGCGGCCGCCGCGCTGTGACCGAACCCCAGCCCGAGGACCACCGCACACGCCGCCGGCCCAGCCGCTCGCAGTAGACCCGGTCTCGTCACCTCAACCCCTAGCGCAACCTTACCGTTGAACCTCCGCCGCCGCCAGTCTTTGGAGCTACCGTGGCGGGCAATGGCGCGCCGGCCGACGATCAAGCCGATCACGGACATCGAGGATCCGCGCTATGTCAAGGCGCTGGCGCACCCGTTGCGGATCCGCATCCTGGCCCTGCTGGCCGAGCGCGACGCCAGCCCGGTGCAGCTGGCCCAGCACCTCGACGCGACGCTCGGGACGGTGGCCTACCACGTGCGCACGCTGGAGAAGCTCGGTCTGATCGAGATGGTCGCCACCCACCAACGGCGGGGGGCGACCGAGCACGTCTACGCGGCGCGGGAGCACCCCCGGATCACCGACCGCGCCTGGTCGGCATCGAGCCCGATGACCAAGCACGTGATGATCGCGTCGATCCTGTCCCAGATCGGCGAGTACGCCACCCAGAGCGCCGCCGCCGGGGGCTTCGATCGCGCCGACGCCCACTTCACCCGCACGCCGCTCAGGCTCGATGAGGAGGGCTGGTCCGCGATGGCGGCCGCGACCAAGGAGTGGCTGGCCCAGGTGGCGCAGATCGAGACCGAGACCCAGGCTCGCCTGGCCACCACCGTGGAGGAGCCGTTCGACGCGGGCCTGGTCATCCTGTTGTTCGAGGCGCGCCGGGTGTTCGACCCGCCGCCGGACGCGCCGCCGCGCGCACCGGGCGGCCAAGCGCCATCCCGTACGGGCGATCGGGATCCTCTGGGACATCTCGCCCCTTGAAGGTGCGCCGGACCCCGGGCAAGATCCGGGCATGACCATCGATCAAGGCTCAGCGCTGCTCCACTTCTCCCGCAACGGCGCCTATCACCCGGGCGCGTCCGACCTGCTCGTGCTCGAGCGCGGTGAGGGCCCCTACGTCTTCGACCGACACGGCCGGCGCTACGTCGACGGACTGTCGAGCCTGTTCTGCGCGCAGATCGGCTACTCCTACGGCGCCGAGATGGCGGCCGTCGCCGGCGAGCAGCTTCAGAAGCTGGCGTTCAACACGCTCTGGGGGACCGCCCATCCGCCGGCGCTGGAGCTGGCCGACCGGCTGGCGGCGATCTCGCCCGAAGGGCTCAACAAGGTGTTCTTCACCTCCGGCGGCTCGGAATCGGTGGAGTCAGCCTGGAAGATCGTGCGCCAGTACCACCTCGCCAACGGGCAGCCCCGGCGGCTGAAGGCCATCGCGCGCAAGATCGCCTACCACGGCGTCACCCTCGGCGCCCTGTCGCTGACCGGGGTGCCCGGCTACAAGGAGCCGTTCGGCCCGCCGGCGATCGACACCACCCACGTCTCCAACACCAACCAGTTCCGCGCACAGCTCCAGGGCGAGGAGCTGACCGCGGCGCTGCTGGCCGAGATGGAGCAGGCGATCAACGACGCCGACCCCGAGACGGTCGCGATGATCATCGCCGAGCCGGTGCAGAACGCCGGCGGCTGCCTGACCCCGCCCCCCGGATACTGGTCCGGCCTGCGCGAGCTGGCCGACCGCTACGGGATCGTGCTCGTCGCCGACGAGGTCATCACCGGCTTCGGGCGACTCGGCGAGTGGTTCGGGTCCACGAAGGTTCAGGCCACGCCGGACATCATCACCGCCGCCAAGGGGCTGACCTCCGCCTACGCGCCGATGGGCGCGGTGTTCGTGTCAGACCGGATCGCGGCGCCGCTGTACGAGGACGGGCGCACCCTCCTGCACGGGATCACGTTCGGCGGGCATCCGGTCTGCGCGGTGATCGCGCTCAAGAACCTGGAGATCTTCGAGCGCGACGGCGTGCTGGAGAACGTCCGCGCCCGCGAGCCCAGGCTGCGCGAGCTGCTGGAGTCGCTGCGCGAGCTGGCGGTCGTCGGCGACGTGCGCGGCACCGGGTTCTTCTGGGCGGTCGAGCTGGTCAAGGGCGAGCGCGACGCCCGCCTTGACGCCGACGAGCGCGAGCGCGTACTGCGCGGCTACATGCCGGGCGCGCTGCGCGAGGCCGGTCTGATCGCCCGGGCCGACGATCGTGGGGACGCGGTGCTGCAGATCGCGCCCCCGCTGATCGCCGACGATGCCGTGCTCGAGGAGATCGTCGAGGCGATGCGCACGGTCCTGGCCGGGGCCGGGCGGTTGCTCGGGTTGGAGCGGGCCGTCTCGGTCTGAGGCGAGGCCGGTGGCCGGCGCGTCGCCGCGGGGCTGCACTACGGTTGGTCGCCTGTCCTCACCCTGGCCTCAGACCTCACCCAGCGACGCCGACCGCTACGCCTACGCCGACGCGGTGCCGCGTTCCTACTGGCTGGATTCGCTGCCCGGCCGTCCCGCGCACGAGCCGCTGGCCGAGGTCGCCGACGCCGATCTGTGCATCGTCGGCGGCGGCTACACCGGCCTGTGGGCGGCGCTCGCCGCCAAGGCGCGCGACCGCGACCGCGAGGTGATCGTCCTGGAGGCGACCCGCTGCGGCGGCGGCGCCAGCGGTCGCAACGGCGGCTTCCTCGAGGCGTCGCTGACCCATGGGCTGGGCAATGGACTCACCCGCTTCCCGGACGAGATCGAACAGCTCGAACGGCTGGGCCAGGAGAACTTCGACGGGCTGCGCACCGACCTGGAGCGCCACGGGATCGACTGCGACTACGAGGCGACCGGGGTCCTGACCGTGGCGCTCGAGGAGCGCGAGCTCGACGACCTCACCGAGGAGCTCGAGCTGGTGCGGCGGTTCGGTCACGACGTCGAGCTGCTGGACCGCGCCGGGGTGCGGGCGCAGCTGAATTCGCCGACGTACCTCGGCGGGCTATGGGATCGCACCGGCTCGGCGCTGGTCCATCCCGGCCGGCTGGCCGACGGCCTGCGGGCGGCGGCGGTCGCCGCCGGCGTGCGGATCTGCGAGCTCAGCCCCGCCCGGGCACTGGACGCGAGCGGGAGCGGAGTGGCGGTGCGCACCGAGGGCGGCGTCGTGCACGCCGCGCGGGTCCTGCTGGCCACCAGCGCCTATCCGCCGCTGCTGCACAGCATCCGCCGCTACGTCGCCCCGGTCTACGACTATGCGCTGATGACCGAGCCGCTGAGCGACGATCAGCGGCGATCGGTCGGCTGGGATGCCCGCCAGGGGGTCAGCGACATGGGCAACCAGTTCCACTACTACCGGCCAACTCGCGACGGGCGCATCCTGTGGGGCGGCTATGACGCGGTCTACCGCTTCGGGGGCGACGTCGGACCCCACCGCGATCAGGACGACGCCACGTTCGCGCGGCTGTCCCAGCACTTCTTCACCGCCTTCCCGCAGCTGGAGGGCCTGCGCTTCAGCCACCGCTGGGGCGGGGCGATCGACACCTGCAGCCGCTTCTCCGTGTTCTTCGGCCGCGCCCACCGTGGCCGCGTCTCCTACGCGCTCGGCTACACCGGGCTCGGGGTGGGCGCCACCCGGTTCGGGGCGGCGGTCGCCCTGGACCTCCTCGACGGCCGCGACACCGAGCTCGCCGGGCTGGCCCTGGTGCGCCGCCGGCCGGTGCCGTTCCCGCCCGAGCCGCTGCGCACCGGCGTCATCCAGCTCACGCGCAACCGGCTCGCCGCCGCCGATCGCCACCAGGGCCGCCGCGGGCTGTGGCTGCGCACCCTGGATCGCCTGGGACTCGGCTTCGACTCATAGATCGTCGACGACGAACACCCACCAGCTCAAATCCAGCACCGTCCAAGGAGTACCTCATGGCAATAGCTGACAGTGATGCCTCGGCCGACCGCGCGGCTCCCGACCCCCGAGTTTCATTTGCCAATGAGCGAACGTTCTTGGCGTGGAATCGCACGGCGCTCGCGCTGATCGCCGGCGGATTGGCAGTGTCTCAACTGCTGAAGGTCGGCTCCGGCGGCGCGGGCTCTGACCGTCGCGCTGGCGCTGGTTGCCTTCGGCGCCTTCATGTCGTTCACGGGCTACCGCCACTGGCAGCGCAACGAGCGGGCCATCCGGCTCGGGCAACCGATCATGCCGTCTGTCCTGCTCCGATTCCTGGCCTGCGGCGTTGGAGGATTTGCGGTCGCCGCGGCCGCGCTGGCGATCCTGCGTCTCGTCTCCTGAGCGTCACGTTCAGACATCGGGGCTCGGCCCCGTGCCCGGGGCGTCGGTTCGGTCGGCGGTTACCCACAGGACATCCGCGGTCAGCGATGCGGTGACGAGAAGCAGCAACAGCAGGGCGAGTCCAGCGACGATGAGGCTCCCGCTGAGGACAGCGCCGACGAGCGCCAGGACGACCAGCGGGCAGCCGAGCGTGGTGATTGACAGAAGGTGAAGACGGCGGTTCATGACGATCGTTAACTCGTGTTGGTGGTGGTGACCGGTGGCCAGGGACGATCCGGGGCGGCCCGGCGACGGCGACACCCGGCGCGGGGTGAGGACTCGCGCGGGGTGATGCCGTCGCCGCCGGCCGGCTAGCGCGCCGGCACCTCCTGGAGGACCCAGCCGTTGCCGTCGGGATCGCTGAACGAGGCCAGGGAGCGCTTTGCCCGGCGCGCCGGATCGGGGCCGGGCACGCGGTCCGTGTCTCCGACGTGGTGGAACACCCCGCCGGCGTCGTGGAACACCTCGCTCATCTCGACGCCGCGGGCGATGAGCTCCTCCGTCGCGGCCTCGACGTCGTCGACGACCAGCAGCAGGCTTTCCATCGAGCCCGGCGTGGCTGAGGTGACGCGGGTGCCGATGATGATCGAGCAGGCCGAGCCGGGGGGCGTCAGCTGCACGATCCGGAAGTCGTCGTCGCCGACGTAGTCGGCGTCGAGGTGCCAGCCGAGCGACTGATAGAACTGCTTGGCCCGATCGACGTCGGAGACCGGCACGACGACGACCTCGAGCCGCATGTTCATGGGCTGGGCGTCGGGATTGACGGCCGACATTTCGCTGCGCACGTCGGTGCTGCTCATGGTGACCTCCATCGGTGTGGTTGGGATGACGCCAGGCGTCGGCGTCGATTGCCGAGTGGCCGGCCAGTTCGCTGGTGCGCAGGCGGTGTGTCGGCTCGAAGAGCAGTGTCATCGGCGCCGGCCGCGCTCGCATCCGCCGCTGGACAGTCCGGGAGGCCAGTCGCAAAGGCCCTGAGGTTCGCCGATGGCCTGCCCCAAGACCGTCGGGGGGCGGCCCGGACATACCGGGCCGCCCCGCCGCGCGGGGTCCGGGTCAGCCGCAGAGAGCCGGAACGAGCGAGGCGACCTTGGGGGTGCCCAGGCCCGATGTCATGTCGTAACCGGCTCCGGCGGAGAAGCCGGTGACCCCGTCGTAGCTGTTGTCGCCCGCGGTCACGTCGTCGAAGTCGGCGGAGTAGCTCGACGAGGCCGCGTCATACAGGGCGGTGTTGGCCAGCCCGATCGGGGAGCCGCACGAGGTGTCGGCGAGCGCCGCCACCGAGGCCCACAGCGGAGCCGCCGCGCTCGTGCCGCCGATGGCGGTCCAGCTGCCGTCGTAGTAGACCACGTAGCCGGTGTTCTCGTCAGCGTCGGCCGAGACGTCCGGAACCTCACGGTTCCCGCCCTGCACCGCGAACGACGTCTGGTAGCTGGGCATCGACCACAGCTCGGACACGCCGCCGCCGCCCGCGCCGTCGCCCGATCCGTCGTTCCAGACCGTCTGACTGGCCGCACCGGTGTCCGAGGACAGCGTCGTGCCGCCGACGCCGGTGACGTCGGGCTGGCTGGCGGGATCGTCGACGCTGGCAGTTCCGTCGCCGCAGTCGTCGGCACCGGAATCGCCGGCGGCAGCGAACACCGACTGCCCCTGGCTGGCGGCCTCCTCGAACAGGGTGTTCTCGGAGCTCGCCGACGAGGAGCCCTCGGCGGCCTCGCACTGACCCCAGGAGGTCGAGATCACCTGTGAGGTGTCGGCGGAGATGATCGCCGAGTACGTGTCGTAGGCGCCGCTGTCGGTGTTGGGGCCGGTGTAGACGTCGATCGAGGCGCCCGGCGCGAGGCCGATCACGTCCTCGATGTCAAGCGCCGCCTCGCCCTCGCCGGCACCGCTGCCCGCGCCACCGTCAACCGTCGTGTTCGCCACCGACACATCGGTGCCCATGCACGACTGATAGGCCGAGATGTCCGAGCTGAGATGCGGCTCGAGCTCGTACAGCGCGACGCTCGTGCCCGCGCCCTGATCCCCGCCGGAGTAGAGGCCGTCGAAGTCGTAGGCGCCGGCGAGCTCGTTCGGCGTGTAGGCGCCGTACTGGCTCGCGGCCGAGGTCGCCCCGCTGCACGGGGAGACCGTGGAAGCCGACGCCGTCGCATTGCCGCGGGCGTACGGCTGAGCCAGCCGGTGGGCATGCTGCAGCGACAGCGGGTGTGCCGGCGCGAGCGTGTCGAGGCCGAGCACGCCCTGCACGTCGGGGGCGATCGCCGTCGGGACGGCGGGCGCGTCGCCCGGCGCATAGCCGATCTGGCCGTCGGCGAGGCGGTAGCGCGTGAGTGAGACGGAGAAGGCGTGCGCGACCGTTCCCTCCGACCCGGAGACGGCGAATGACAGATGGTTCGCCGACAGCGCGCCGAGCGACAGGCCGCGCGTGGCGAGCGCGGCACGGGCCTGATCGACCTCGGCGGCTGTCGGACCGAACCGCGCCACGAACTGCGCGGGCGTGAGGTACTGGTGGTACTCCGCGCTGCCGGGCGTGGAGACCTCCTGCGTAAGCGACCGCAGCGCAGCGGGATCGCGCGGCGCGAGCGTGACCGTCGCCTGGATGGACCGGCCGGAGCTCAGGGCGCCGAGCGCGTGCGCCCCCGTCGGTATTTGAGCCGGCGTCCCGAGCCGGTGCATCGTGGCCGCCGACGCGCTGGCCGCGCCGAACGACAGGATTAGGACCGCCGCAGCGGTGGACCGGGACATCAGCACGTGAAGTCGATGACTCGTCATCGAGATTGACCCTCCCGAGGTCGTATGGATGTGCGCCGCGGGCCTGCCGTCCCGTCGACATCGACGCTCGTACCCACGAGCCACCGGCTCGAACCCCCCAACCACGCGGCGCCCGCCGCCCCGGTCATGATGCACCCATGGCTCAGGGGTCAGGCGCGCGGTGAACGAGGCGATCGCGCTGGTGACGCTGGCCGCGGCGCTGACCGCCGCGGTGGCGCGGTGGCGCTGGGCGCCGGACTGGATCGTGGCGGCGCTGGGGGCGGTCATCGTGGTCGCGGTGGGCGCCCTGAGCTTCCACGGCGCGCGGACGGCGCTGGGGCGGCTGGGGCCGACGGTCGGCTTCCTAGCCGCGCTGCTGGTGCTCGCCGACGGCTGCCGCCGCGCCGGCGTGTTCGACACGCTCGGCCGCTTGATGGCCCTGGGATCCCACGGGCGGCCGCGCCGGCTGCTGGCGATGGTGTTCCTGGCGGCGGCGGGGACGACCGCGGTGCTCAGCCTCGACGCGACCATCGTGCTGCTGACCCCGATCGTGTTCGCCACCGCCGCGCGCCTGCCCACCAGCCCGCGCCCGCACGTCTACGCCTGTTCGCACCTGGCCAACAGCGCCTCGCTGCTGCTGCCGGTCTCCAACCTGACCAACCTGCTGGCGTTCGCCGCCTGCGGCGTGTCGTTCACCCGGTTCGCGGCGCTGATGGCGCTGCCGTGGCTGGCGGCCCTGGCGATCGAGTGGGTGGTTCTGACGCGGGTGTTCGCGGACGATCTGCGGGGCGCCGCGCCGGTCGTGCCGTCCGGCGCGGCCGCCGAGCGCCCGGGTCTGCCGCGGTTCGCGCTGGCGGTGGTGGGGCTGACGCTGGCCGGATTCGCCGTCAGCTCGGTGGTCGGGGTCGCGCCCGTGTGGTTTGCCACCGCCGGCGCGGTGGCGCTCACGATCGCGCAGCCGCCGGCGTCGGTGGGCTCGCTGGTGGGCGCGGCCGAGCCGGCGTTCCTGGTGTTCGTGCTCGGGCTGGGGGTGATCGTGTCCGCCGCGGGGGTCAACGGCCTGTCATCCGTGGTCGACTCGCTGCTGCCGCACGGCAGCGACCTGCCGGCCCTGCTGGCGGTGGCGTTCGTCTCGGCGATATTGGCCAACCTGGTCAACAACCTCCCGGCCACGCTGATCGTGGTGGCGGTGGTGTCGGCCAGCGCCCCCGGGGCGGTGCTGGCCATGCTGATCGGGGTCAACGTCGGGCCCAACCTGACCTACGTCGGGTCGCTGGCCACGCTGCTGTGGCGGCGTATCGTCCACGCCCACGACGAGGATGTGGACGTGGGTCAGTTCCTCAAGCTGGGCGCGCTGACCGTCCCGGGCATCCTCGTTGCGGCCACCGTCGGGTTGTGGTTGGCTTTGCAGGTGGTGTGATGCGCGCGCTGGTCTGGATCACCGAGGTCTCGTGGCAGGCGTGCGTCGATCAGGCCCGCGAGCTGCTGCCCGCCGACGCCGAGGTGACGATCCTCCATGTCGCCGCCTCAGACGTCGAGCAGCTGGCCGGCCATCCCGGGCCGGGTCGGCTGGGCCGCCACCGGCCGGCGCCCCCCGGGCCCACCGTGCGCGAGATCGGCGAGGCCGAGGCGCGGTCGCTGCTTCAGGCCGCCGCCGAGCGTTTCGGCCGGGGCGCCCAGACGGTGGCCCGCCGCGGCCGGGTCGAGCGCGAGGTCCTCGAGGCCGTGGACGAGCTGCCCGCCGACGTCCTGGTGCTGGCCCGGGACGGCGCGCCGCGGCGCGAGCCCAAGAGCATCGGCCACTTCGCGCGGTTTGTCGTCGACCACGCCGGGTGTCCTGTGCTGCTGGTGTGGGGCGAACGGCCGCAGCTGGAGATGCAGTGGCCGCCGCACCTACGCTGACGGCGTCAGGCGGTCACCGCGCTGGGCAGCCAGCTGAACCGCCACGCCGCCAGCAGGCCGGCGCCGACTCCCCAGATGACCAGGACCCACAGGTCCTTGGGGGAGATGGCCGAGGCGAACGTCGAGTGGACCGAGGCGACGTGCATGCCGTTGGCCAGGTGCTCGACGGGGAACAGCTCGCCCACCTTGCGCAGTCCGCTCGAGAGGTTGGAGGTGGGGATGAACACGCCGGAGATGAACCACAGCGGCAGCATCGTGGCCTGGACGATCGGCTGCGCCGCCTCCGGCGAGCCGATGAGCCCCGAGACCAGGTAGCCGATGCAGGCGAATGCGATGGTCCCGATCACCGCGGTGACGGCGATGGCCAGGATCGCGCCGACGGAGAAGCCGACGCCGTAGAACACCCGCGAGATGATCAGCAGGAGCGCGCCCATGATCGCCGCGATGACCACCGTCGCCAGGGCCTGCCCGGCGATCAGCAGGACCGGCGAGGCCGGGGTGGCGCGACGGCGCTTGAGCACCCCGGTCTCCCGGGCGGTGGCCACCGCGATCACCAGGTTGGCGTAGGAGGCGACGACCAGGGCCATGGTCAGGATCCCCGGGACGTAGAAGCGCGACAGCGGAACGCGCACGCCGTCGACGATCGCGGTGCCGTGGCCGAACACGCCGTTGAACACCACCAGCAGCACGATGGGGAAGAAGAAGGTGAAGAACCGGGCCCGAGGGTTGCGCAGGCTGGCGATCAGGTCGAACTTGACCTGATGAGCGAGCAGCACCAGCGGCCCTTGCGAGGCGGCCGACGGACCGTGCGGCGTCGGCGTGGCCGGGGCGCGGCGCGTCGGTGAGGCGGCGACGGCGGCGGGGCGGTCAGCGGACGTGGAAGCGTCGTCGCCGGCGGGAGTGTCACGCCCGCCGGCGGTCGAACCGGCCTTCGCGAACTTGCGCTCGCGAAGCTTCTTCATGATCCACTTGATCAGGAAATACATCGTCAGCTCCCTGCGTCGTCGTTGGTGGTCAGCTTCAGGTAGACGTCTTCGAGGGTCGGGCGGTTGACCTCGAGCTCGTCGAGCTCGATGCCGCGCGCAAGCGCCCAGCCCGACAGCTCGTGCAGGTCCGCGGTGACGCTCTCGCTCGTGATCAGGACCTGATCGCCGGATTCGGCGTGGGCACGATCGGCCAGCGCCGCGGGCAGCTCGTCAGCGCCGATCGATGTGGGCAGCTCGAAGGTGATCTGCGCCGCCGCCTGCTGGCGGCCGCCGAGCGTCTGGGGCGTGCCCTCCGCGACGATCTGGCCCGCGGAGATGACCGCGATCCGGTCGGCCAGGCGCTCGGCCTCCTCCATGTAGTGGGTGGTGAGGAACACGGTCTTGCCCAGGTCGCGCAGACCCTCGACCACCACCCAGGCCGCCCGCCGCGCCGACGGGTCAAACCCGGTGGTCGGCTCGTCCAGGAAGATCAGCTCGGGATCGCCGACCAGCGCCAGGGCGACGTCCAGGCGGCGCCGCTGCCCGCCCGAGAGGGCGGTCGCGCGCTGGTCGGCCTGCTCGCCCAGGTCGACGAGCCCCATCGTCTCGTCGACCGAGCGCGGCGCCGGGTAGTAGCCCGCGTACAGCTGCAGGCACTCGCGGACGGTCAGACCGGGCTCGGCCCCTGACTCCTGGAGCACCGCGCCGATGCGCGCCCGCCAGGAGGAGTGGGCGCGCCATGGATTCTGCCCCAGCACATACACGTCGCCGTCGCTGGCCTGCCGGAACCCCTCGAGGATCTCGACGGTCGTCGTCTTGCCGGCCCCGTTCGGTCCCAGGAACGCGAAGATCTCGCCCCGGTGGACCTCGAGATCGATGCCGCGCACGGCCTCGCGGTCGCCGTAGCGCTTGTGGAGCCCCTTGATCGAGATGACCGGATCGGAGCTCGCGTATTTGGTGGCGACGGCGCGGCGCTGAGCGACCGCGGCGTCGAGGGAGTTCGTGAGCATGCCCGGCACGCTATGCGGCGGACGGCCGGCTGTCATCGGCGCACGGGTCGAACCTGACCGGGCGGCTCGATGCCGCGGACTCGACCCCTGGGTGGAGACGAGTTCCACCCGCCGACCGATGAAGTCCCCGCATACGCGGCTTATCGTTTGCCCGGCGATGCGAACGCTCCACCGCTGGATGAGCCGAGGGCCCCTGTACCGCTGGGTCACCTACAACGGGTTGGACATGTCTCCGCAGCGCGACCGTCCGGCGCCGGTCGAGGCGGTGGTGCTGCGGCTGTTCGGGATGACGTTCCTGACCGTTTTCATCGTCAGCTCGATCCTGACCAAGCCGACCCCCGGGCTCGGTGGCCGTGGCCTCGTCGTCCTGCTGGCGATGATCGCGTTCGTCGCCGCCGCGGTGACCACTCAGCCCCAGCGCGCCGACGTCCCCACCTGGCGGCGCGTGGCCACACTGGCGGCGGTGACCATCGCCACCGCGGTGCTGGCCGTCGCCCAACCCGACGGACTGTGGGAGGCCGGCCCCTACTTCATCGGGATCATGGCCGCGATGCGCCTGGACCGCAGGACGGGCGCGATCACCCTGGCCGCCTCGCTGCTGGTGATCGTCATCGTCTCGGCCAGCATGGGCCACAAGGGTGGCGCGATCGGCGCCTGTTTGGCGGCGATCCCGTGGTTTCTGGTGATGCGGCTGATGCGGGCCGTCCGCGATCAGCGCGACGCTCTGGCGGCGTCGCAGAAGGCGCAGGCCGAAGCCGCCGCGGCGGCCGAGCGAGGCCGCCTCGCCCGCGAGATGCACGACGTCCTGGCCCACTCGCTGTCGGCCCTGGCCCTGCAGTTGGAGAGCACGCGGCTGCTGGCCCACGACCGACACGTCGACCCCGACGTGGCCCGCGCCATCGACCAGGCCCACCACGTGGCGGCGACCGGGCTCCAGGACGCCCGCCGCGCCATTGCCACCGCCCGCGGCGACGAGCTGCCCGGGCCCGAGCGGCTGGACGTGCTGGCCGAGGCCTTCGGCGAGCAGAGCGGACTGCCGGTGCAGATCGCCACCCGCGGTGAGCCGCGCCGCCTCGCGCCCGACGCTCGCCTCGCCGTCTACCGCACCGCCCAGGAGGCGCTGACCAACGTGCGCCGCCACGCGACCGCGCAGCGGGTGGAGATGACGCTCTCCTACCTGCCGGAGGGAACCGTGCTGGTGGTCGAGGATCACGCCCTGCCGGGCACGCCACCGCCAGTGGCGCTTGGCATCGCCGGGAACGGCTACGGTCTGACCGGGATGCGCGAACGGGCGGAGCTGCTGGGCGGACACCTGATCGCGGAGCCGACCGACGACGGGTTCCGGGTCGAGTTGCGGCTGCCGTCATGAGCGACACGCCGTCCACGGGCCGCTCGGTACGGGTTCTGCTGGCCGACGACCAGCGCCTGGTCCGCGAGAGCCTGGGGACCCTGCTGGGCCTGCTGCCGGGGATCGAGCTGGTGGGCAGCGCATCGGACGGCGTCGAGGCGGTGGCGCTGGCCGGCCAGCACCACCCGGAGGTGGTGCTGATGGACCTGCGGATGCCCCGAATGGACGGGATCGAGGCCACCCGCCGCCTCCGCGACGAGCACCCGGAGATCAAGGTGATCTCGCTGACGACCTACGCCGACGACGAGAGCGTGCTGGGCGCGCTGCGCGCCGGGGCCCGCGGCTATCTGACCAAGGACGCCTCCAGCGACGACATCCGCTGCGCGATCCTCTCGGTGGCCGCCGGCGACGCCGCGCTGGACCCGGCGATCCAGGGCCACGTCGTCGCCGCCCTGGCCGCCGAGCCGGCGGCGTCGCTGTCGGGGGTCGGCGCGCCGGCCGCCGCGCAGCTGCCTGACGACCTGACCCCGCGTGAGGCGGAGGTCCTGGCGCTGATCGCCGAGGGCCTGACCAACGCCGAGATCGCCGAGCGACTGGTGGTCAGCCCGACGACGGTCAAATCCCACGTCAACCATCTGTTCGCCAAGGCAGGGCTTCGCGACCGCGCCCAGGCGGTCAACTACGCCTACCGCTGGGGGCTGGCCACCCCGCCTCGCTGACCCGCCGCCTCACACGTTGTGCAGGAGCCCCTCGGCCCGCGCCCATTCCACCGTCCGCCGCACCGTCTCCCGGGGCTCGGTGTACGTCACGCCCAGCTCGCGCTCGGCCCGCGAGCCGTCGTAGCGGTGGCCGTGCAGCAACGTGCGAACCATCTCGCGACATACCGGCGGCTGGCGGCCGCGCAGCCGGTAGGCCCGCTCGACCACGGTCCCGGCCACGGTGGCGACGGCGCGCGGCACGAGTCGTGGCTTGCGCTCCACCCCGGCGACGTCGGCGGCGAGCGTCAGCGCTTCGGCCACCGTCACCCTGATGCCGCTGAGCAGGTAGCGCTCGCCGGCGACGCCGCGCTCGGCGGCCAGCAGGTGACCGTCGACGCAGTCGGCGATGTCGACCATGCTGGCGTAGGTGTCGACGAACACGGGCAGGCGCCCGTCGAGGAACAGCAGCAGAAAGCGGCCGGTGCCGCTGGCCCGGCCCGGGCCCTGCACCGAGGACGGGTTGACATAGACGACGTCCTGGCCGACCTCGCGGGCGGCGGCCATCGCCGCGCGCTCGCCCTCGGTCTTGGTCCGCTCGTAGGTCGACAGGTACGAGCCGCGATGGGCCGTCCACTCGTTGGCGATGGTGCCCGCCGGCTCGCCGATGGTCGCCGCCGACGATGTGTGCACCAGCCGTGGCAGTCCGGCTCGCGCCGCCGCCCGGACCGCGGCCACCGCGCCGTCGACGTTGGCGCGCCGCATCGGCGCCGGATCGTCGACGCACAGCGCGTTGACCCCCGCGAGGTTGTAGGCCACCACGCAGCCGGCCATCCCCTCGGCCAGCGCCGTCTCGTCGTCGATCTCCCCGCGGCGCACCTCGACGCCTCGAGCGGCCAGCTTGTGCTCCGCCTCCGTGGAGCGGGCGAGGCCGACCACCTCGTCGCCGCGTTCCAGCAGCCGCCCCACCAGCGCCTGGCCGATGACGCCGGTCCCGCCGGTCACGAACACGCGCGCCACGCCGCGGGACCTACGCTCGCAGCGCCGCGGACGAGCGGATCAGGTAATCGGCGCCTGACCAGGCGGTGACCACCGCCGCCACCACCATCGCCCACTGGTCCAGGTAGGCGCCGGCGATGGTGACGTCCGGGCGCAGCATGGCCAGGGCGATCGCGACGAACTGCACGGTCGCCTTCCACTTGCCCAGCATCGAGGTCTCGAACTGGTGGCCGCCGGCGGCCACCGCGGCGCGCAGCCCGAGGATGGTGAACTCGCGGGCGATGATGATCAGGGCGACCCACGGCGACGCCCGATGCACCGCGACCAGGCCGACCAGCGCCGTGGTCACCAGCAGCTTGTCCGCCGTCGTGTCCAGGAACGAGCCGAATGCCGTCGTCACCCCCCAGCGGCGCGCCAGGCGGCCGTCGACCCAATCGGTGGCGGCCGCGACGAGGAACACGATCACGGCAGGGGTGAAGGAATGGTCGAGCAGGAGCGCCATGATCACGGGGGAAACCACGATCCGCACCCCGGTGCCGACCGCGAGCGCTCGGGAAGATCGCAACGCGATCAGGGTACCCGCCTCCACAGTCGGGAACTATCTCACAGCAGTTCCAACGCCAGCCGACGGGCGGCGTCGGCGCTGTCGGTGTCCAGCGCCGCCAGCGCCGCTGACCGGGCCTGCGCCAGCTCGACCTCGCGCAGCGCCGCCTTGACCCCGGGGACCAGCCCGGTCGCCATGCTGAGCTCGGTGACGCCGAGTCCGGCGAGCAGCACCGCCGCCGCCGGATCGCCGGCCAGCTCACCGCACACCCCCACCCACCGGCCGTGCGCCGCCGCCGCCTCCACGGTGGCGCGCACCAGGCGCAGCACCGCGGGCTGAGGCCCGGCGAGCAGGGCGGCCAGCCGGGCGTCGCCCCGCTCGGCCGCCATCGTGTATTGCGTGAGGTCGTTGGTGCCCAGCGAGAAGAAGTCGACGTGCCGGGCGAGCCGCTCGGCCCCGAGCGCGGCCGCCGGGACCTCGACCATGATGCCCAGCTCCATCGGCGCGTCGATTCCGGTCTGGGCGCGGGCCTCGGCGAGCACCGCGCGCGCGGCCAGGATCTCGTCCAGCGTTGCCACCATCGGCAGCATTGTCTTGACCGGGTACTCGGCGGCGACCCGCAGGATCGCCCGGAACTGAGTGGCCAGCACGTCGGGGCGCTCCAGCGTCAGCCGGATGCCGCGCACGCCGAGGAACGGGTTCTCCTCCGGAGGCATGGGCAGGGCCGGGAGCGGCTTGTCAGCACCGGCGTCGAGCGTGCGGACCACCAGCGGCCGCCCGTCGAGAGCGACCGCGATCCGGCGCAGGGTGTCGGCCTGCTCGTCCTCGTCGGGCAGCATGTCGCGCCCCAGGAACAGGAACTCGGTGCGCAGCAGTCCGACCCCCTCGGCCCCGAGCTCGACCGCCCGGGCGGCCTCGCCGGCGGCGCCGAGGTTGGCGAACACCTCGATCCGCACGCCGTCGCGGGTGACGGCCGGCTCGTGGGCATGCTTCAGCGCCGCCGCCCGGTGCGCGGCCAGCCGCTCGCGCGCCGCGGCGGCGGCGGTCATCACCTCAGGGGGAGGATCGACGGTCACCGTGCCGGCCTCGCCGTCGAGCAGCAGGATCGTCCCATCGGCGACGCCCAGCACCGGCGCGCCCAGCCCGACGACGGCCGGCAGCCCGAGCGCCCGGGACAGGATGGCCGCATGTGCGGTGGGCGAGCCGCGGGCGGTGGCGATCGCCAGCACGCGCTCGGGGTCCAGCGCGGCGGCGTCGGCGGGGGTCAGCTCGTCCGCGATGATGACGCCCGCGGCCGCCCCGCCGGCGGACTCGGCGCCGGTGACGGCGTCCACCACCCGGCGGCCGACGTCGAGCACGTCGGTGGCGCGCTCGCGCAGCAGCGGCTCGTCGAGTCCCCGGTAGATCGCCGCAACCTCCTGCGCGGCGCCATACCAGGCGCGCTCGGCGGTGGCCCCGGCCGAGATGGCGGCGTGAGCCGGCTCGAGCAGGGCGTCGTCGTCGAGCAGGGCCGCATGGGCGTCGAAGATCGCGGCGTCGGCGTCGCCGGCGCGAGCGGCGACCACGCCGCGGTCATGCTCGATGCCCGCGCGCGCGGCGTCCAGCGCGTGGTCGAGCCGGCGGCGTTCGGTCTCCGGGTCATCGGCGGCGCGGTCGGCGGGGACCTCGCCCAGGCCGCCGCCGATGCGATGGGCCGGCCCGATGGCGACGCCGCCCGACGCGGCAACGCCGCTCAGCACCGCGCCCGGCGCGGGCGGTGGCACCACCTCGGCCTCCGCGACCGCACCGCCCGCCGCGACCGGCCGGGGCTCCGCCACCGCCCGGGGCTGCGCGGCCGGGGTCGGCTCGGAGGTCACGCCGTCGCCAAAGCCGCTCTGCGCCAGCTCCTGCAGCGCGCGGACGGCCGCCTCCGCCTCCGCCCCCGACGCGGTGACCACGAGGCTGTCGCCGAACCGCGCGCCCAGTGCCACCAGGTTGGTGAGACTGCCGGCGCGGACCGGGTTCCCGCCTCCAGCCTTGGCCACGCGCACGTCGGCATCAAAGCGCCGCGCCGTCTCCACGAACCGTGCCGCGGGGCGCGCGTGCAACCCGATCGCATTGCGGACCTCGAGCTCGGCGGAGGCGTCGGAGGGCAGGACGTCGGCTTCGGAATCGGCCGTCGCGTCGACGCCGTCCGAGATCTGGCCGGCCTTCATCGCCAGCGCCCCGCGGGCCTCGGCGGCGACCTCCTCCAGCGACGCGCCGGCGCTCGCCGCCACCGCGGCGGCCACCGTCCCCTCGACCAGGGGCGCGGCGCTGAGCCGTACCGGCCCGGCGGCGCCATCGAGCAGCTCGACCGCGAACTCCGCGCTCATCAGCGCGCTCCCGAGATCCATCAGCACCAGCACGCCGTCGGGCGACATCGCCCGCTCGATCGCCGAGCGCACCCGGTCGGCGTCAGTACCGAGCACCGGGTGGGCGGGGTCGTCGTCCTCGATCCCGCCGGCCGGCTCGAGCGCCAGCTCCTCGCCGGCCATCTCCCGGGCCAGACGCACGACGCCTTCGGCGAGCATCGCGCTGTGGGAGACGACGACGATCCCGACCATGGCCTCCGTCCCCGCCCGGCGCGCTAGGCGCCGTTGCGGTCCAGCCCGTAGGCGCGGTGCAGGTAGTCGATCGGATGCACCGATGGACGCTGGGTGGCGGCCGCGATCTGCCAGCGGCAGGTCTCGGAATCACAGGCGACCGTCGACGCTCCCGACGCCGCCACCTGGTCAAACAGGTCGCGCCCGGCGGCCTGGGCGATGTCGTACTTCTCGGCCTTGAGGCCGTAGGTGCCGGCGATCCCGCAGCAGCGGGCGTTCATCTCCTTGACCTCCAGCCCCGGCACCAGCGCCAGCAGCTCCAGCGCCGGCTTGCCGATCCATTGGCCCTGTTGCTGGCAGGGGGCGTGGTAGGCGACGGTCTCGTTGACCGGTTGGAAGTCGGTGTTGAGCTCGCCGCGGTCGTGGAGCTCGAGCAGCAGCTCGCAGATGTCGTACGTCCGCTCAGACACGCGCTTGAGCGCCGGGTCGTCCTCGAGGTTGAGGATCTCTCGCGCCTCGCGCTTGAGCATCAGCGTGCAGCTGGTGGCGTTGCCGACGATGATCGTGTCCTCGTCGCGCACGTGCGGAGCCAGGTTGCGCGCCAGGCGCAGCACCACCTTGCGGGCGTCGTCGAACAGCCCGCTGGACTGGAGCGGCAGCCCGCAGCAGTCCTGCTTGGGCACGACCACCTCGAAGCCGTTGTGCTCGAGAATCGCGACGACCTTCTCACCCTCCCATGGCTCGTAGTACTCGGTGCCGCAGCCGTGGAAGTAGATGATCTTGCGTCCGGTCTTCGGACTCGTCCGCCCCTTCATCCAGCGAGAGAAACGGCGGCCGGCGAATTTGGGCGCGGGCGCGTCGCGGTGGACGCCCAGCACCTTCTCGCCGAGGACCCGGGCCGGCTTGAAGCCCAGCGAGAAGTTGGCGATCGGCGCGGTCGCCGTCCCCACGCGGCCCAGCCAGGTGGGCCGGGTGATGATGCGGTCGCGCAGCGGCACGCCCTTCTGGCGCTTGAGCTTGTCCCGCGCCTGAGCGTTGATCTCCGCGATCTTGACCCCCTGCGGGCACACCATCGAACAGATCCCGCAGCCCGAGCAGTAGTCAACAGAGAGGTCGACCGACGGGTCGTCGGCCACGCGATATCGCTCGGACTGTGGCCCGGCGTACTTCGGCCCCGGGAACAGCGGCGAGACGTTGGACACCGGGCACTGCGTCTCGCAGATCGTGCACTTGACGCAGTGGTCGAGCGACTCGCGCAGGAACTCGGGTTCAGCCAGATCGGTCATGCGGTCGCCTCCTGCGTTGCCTGTGGCCGGCCGGCCACCATCTGGGCCACCTTGTATCCGCTGGCCAGCGCGATCCCCTCGCCCGAGCCCTCGCGCCAGGGGGCGGCGCCGGGCAGCGAGGCCCCGGCGACGAACACGTTGTCCGTGCCGTCGGCTCGCAGGTCGCCGTCCACGGCAACGCCGACCCGGGCCAGCGGCTGCTCGTCGAGGTAGGTGGAAACAAAGCGCGGGCCGCCGTCGGCCGGCAGGCCGCGCAGCGGCAGGTCCAGCACCCGTTCGTGGGTGACCCAGCGCGAGTCGAGCTCGATCGCGCCGGAGGCGAAACCGCCGGTGGCGAGCACATAGGCCGGCGCCACGTAGCTGAGGTCGCGCCCGGCCGCGTTGGTGCTGACCGCTGTCAATCGCGCGCCGTCGCGGGTGGAGCCCACCACCTCGCCGCCGAGCACGAGACGGCCGCCCGCGGCGCGCAACGCGGCCCGGAGGATCTCGTACAGCCGCATACCGGGCACCGACGGCGGCAGCGTGGGGATCTCGAACACCCGACGGCCCAGCCGGTGCTCGAGGTCGCTCAGGACCGCGTGGGGGTCGGTGAGTCCGAGCATGGCCGGCAGCCCCACATGCTCCTCGGCCCGCAGGGTCAGCGACAGCTCCGCGCAGAACTGCCGCCGCCACGTCGGATCGTCGAAGTGGCGGGCGATGCCGAGCGTGCTCATGTCGGCGCGTTCGAGCTTGAGGTCGAGGCTGACCGACCGCGCCTCGATCCCCGCCGCGGCGAGGTTGGCGGCGCACAGGCTGGGGTGGAAGTCGCGCAGCGACGGCGTCCCGGCGATGCACACCCGCGCCAGCTGGTCGCGCTCGCCGGCGGCCATCGTCTCGGGCACCAGCGCCGACGGGCGCAGCGCCCCCACGGCGGTGGGCAGCATCTGGTTGCGTTCCAGGCCGCCCACGTACGTGTAGCCGGGCAGCGGGCCCCCGGCCACCGTGTCAGCGAACCAGCCGACCGCCTCGCCGACCAACTCGCTGCCGAGCAGCGCGTAGGGGTGCTGGGGGTGCTCGGCCACCAGCTTCTCGATCGCCGCCACCGGCTCCTGCACCAGGTGCGGGGCGTACCCGAGCACGTCGATCGTCGCCGGCGCCAGGTGGGTGGAACCGTGACCCTTGGCCAGCACGCACACCCGCGCGCCGCCCTGGGCCAGCCGGGTCCCCGCCACCAGCCCGGCCATGCCGGCGCCGATCACCACCGCGTCGAAGTGCAGCTCACTTTTCATCGCGGCAGATGCGCGACGTCGAGCACGCCCTGGAAGATCCAGTCGTCGAGCCGGGCCTGACGCAGCTGATCGCCGTAGAGCACCGGCCACTCCCCCTTCCAGCGCTCCTGCAGGAAGTCCAGCAGCGAGGTGTCGGCCTGCTTGGCGCTGAGCCTGTCGCGCTCCTGCATGATCCCCGCGGCCCGGTAGATGCAGAACCCGCCCTGGCAGGGCCCCATCCCCAGCCGCAGCTGGCGGCGGATGTCGTCCAGGTTGGTGGAGCCGGTGCGGGAGATGGCCTCCTCGAGCTTGGAGCGCGGCACCAGCTCGCACTCGCAGATGATCTGCTCGTCGATCAGCTTGGCCTCCTTGCGGGCCAGGCGCTCACCCAGCCGGTAGGTCTCACCGCTCTCCGAGCCGGGCAGAGACTCCGTCGCCGTCCGGCACGGGCGGGTCTCGCCCAGGTGGCGGCAGACGGCATCGACGGTCTCCTCGGCCATCAGGCGGAAGGTGGTGAGCTTGCCGCCGGTGATGGTGACGAATCCGCGGATCCCGTCGCGCTGCTCATGGTCGAGCAGGGCGTGGGCGCGAGTGACGTCGCGCGAGTCGGTACCGGTCGGCTTGTCGTCCTCGAACAGCGGCCGCACGCCGGTCCACACCCGCAGCGCACGTGCCTGGCGGAAGCCCGGCACGAGCTTCTCGCCCTCATCCAGCAGCAGGTCGACCTCGTTCTGGTTGACGGTGTGGTCGTCGGGATCGTCGGTGTTCACGTCTGTGGTGCCGACCACCGAGACGGTCCGGATGGGGACGATGATGTCGCCGTCAGTCGGCATCTGGCACCGGTTGACCACGGTGTTGACCAGCCGGTGGTTCATCGCGACCATGATCCCCCGGCCGGGGAGCACGCGGACGCCCTCGATCCCGGCGAGATCGGCGATCTGGCCGGCCCAGGCGCCGCCGGCGTTGACGGTCACGCGGGCCTGGATCTCTGACTCCTCGCCGGTGCGCGCGTCGCGCACACGCGCGCCCGTGATCGCGTCGCCCTCGCGGTGGATCGCGATCGCCGCGTGGTAGGGCAGGATCCGCGCGCCTCGCTGCTGGGCGCCGTGGGCCATCGCCCAGACGGTCTTCCAGACGTCGATGTTGGCGTCGGGCACGCGGAACACCCGGGAGACCTGCGGGTTCAGGCGGGGCTCCTCGCGCAGCGCCTGGGCGACCGAGATCTCCTCGCAGTCCACGCCGGTCTCGGCGCAGCCCTGGGCGAGGCGATCGGCGTAGGCCGGGTCGTCCCAGGGCGTGGTGACGAAGAACCCGCCGGTGTCCTCGATGCAGTCGGAGGCCACCCGGCGCAGGATCCGGTTCTCGCCGATGCACTCCACCGCGGCGCGCGGATCCTTGACCGCATAGCGGCCGCCCGAGTGCAGCAGGCCGTGGAAGCGGCCACTGGTGCCCTCGGCCAGATCCTGCCGGTCGATCAGAACGACGTCCAACCCGCGCAGCGACGCATCCCAGGTGATGCCGGTTCCGGTGGCGCCGCCGCCGATGACCAGCACGTCGGTGCTCAGTGTGGCCATGCCAGCAGCCTACATCCGCGGAGGGGGGGTGAACAGCGGAGGCGGCCACGAGGACCGCCTCCATTTTCCACCGATTTCCCGAGCAACGAGCGCGGCTTTCAGTCGACCCAGTCGAAGGTCCGGGTGACCGCCTTCTTCCACTCCTTGTAATAGGCGTCGCGCTTGGCGGTGTCCATGTTGGGCTCCCAGCGCTTGTCCTCGGCCCAGTTGTCGCGGACGTCCTGCTCGCCCTCCCAGAAGCCGACCGCCATGCCGGCGGCGTAGGACGCGCCCAGCGCGGTCGTCTCGGCCACCTGCGGGCGGATCACCGGCACGCCGAGGATGTCGGCCTGGAACTGCATCAGCAGGTCGTTCTGGACCATGCCGCCGTCGACCTTGAGCTCGGTCAGCGTCACGCCGGAGTCGGTCTCCATGGCGTCCATCACCTCGCGCGTCTGGAAGGCGGTGGCCTCCAGCGTGGCCCGGGCGATGTGGCCGGCGTTGACGTAGCGGGTCAGGCCGGCGAACACGCCGCGGGCGTCCGAGCGCCAGTACGGGGCGAACAGGCCCGAGAACGCCGGCACGATGTACAGGCCGCCGTTGTCATCGACGGACTTGGCCAGCTCCTCGACCTGCGGCGCGGCCTGGATCATGTGCAGGTTGTCGCGCAGCCACTGCACGAGCGCTCCGGTGATCGCGATCGAGCCCTCCAGCGCGTACACCGCCGCCTGATCGCCGATCTTGTAACAGACGGTGGTCAGCAGACCCGACTTGGACTGCACGGCCTCGGTGGCGGTGTTGAGCAGCATGAAGTTGCCCGTGCCGTAGGTGTTCTTGGCGTCACCGGCGCTGAAGCAGGCCTGCCCGAACGTCGCCGCCTGCTGGTCGCCGAGGTCGCCGGCGATGTTGAGCCCGGTCAGGTTGCCGACCTTGACCTCCCCGTAGACCTCGCTGGAGGGCCGGATCTCCGGCAGCATCGACATCGGCACCCCGATCGTCGCGGCGATGTCCGAGTCCCAGGACAGCGTGTCGAGGTCCATCAGCATCGTCCGGCTGGCGTTGGTCACATCGGTGATGTGCCGCCCGCCGTTCACGCCGCCGGTCAGGTTCCAGATCAGCCACGAGTCCATGTTGCCGAACGCCAGGTCCCCGGCGTCGGCCCTCGCCTGCGTGCCGTCGACGTTGTCCAGGATCCAGCGCACCTTCGGGCTGGAGAAGTAGGTCGCCAACGGCAGACCGACGGTCTCGCGGAAGCGATCCTGGCCGCCGTCCTTGCTCAGCTCGTCGACGAGCTTGTCCGTGCGGGTGTCCTGCCAGACGATCGCGTTGTACACCGGCTCGCCGGTATTGCGATCCCAGACCACCGCGGTCTCGCGCTGGTTGGTGATCCCCAGCGCGGCGATGTCGTCCCGGCTGGCGCCGGCCTTCTCCATCGCCTCGTCGAGTACCTCATAGCAGCGGGCCAGGATCTCCATCGGGTCGTGTTCGACCCAGCCCGGCTTAGGATAGATCTGCTCGTGCTCCTTTTGGGAGACCGCCGCCACGCGTCCAGAGTGGTCAAAGACCATCGCACGTGAACTCGTGGTTCCTTGGTCGAGAGCGACTGCGTACTTCGGCATATCCTTGTCTCCTGACTAGTCCGCCAGCGTTTCGGCGGCGCTCTTGAAGAGGTAGTAGGTCGAGGTGGCGCCGGGATCCTGGTGGCCGGCCGAGCGTTCAGCCAGATAGCTGGCTCGTCCCTTGCGCGCGACCAACGGCGTGGTCGCGTTCATCCCCTGCTCGGCGCCCACCACGGCAGCGGCGAGACCGCTGTCGAGATCGGTGGCCTGCTCCATCGCATCGATCGCGGGCAGGAGAGCGTCCACCATCGTCTTGTCGCCAGGCTGAGCCTTGCCACGAGATTGGACGCCCTCCAAGCCCTTACGCCACGCTGCCGCGAAGCCGGGGAGGTCAACCTCGGCCTGGCCGGCCATCGCCGTGCCCATCTGCAGAAACAGGGTCCCGTACAGCGGACCGGCGGCGCCGCCGACGCTCGACACGAGCGCCATCGCCACCGTCTTGAGCACGGCGCCGGGATCGGCCTGCTCGGACGTCTGGAGCTTCTCCAGCGCCTTCTGCATGCCGCGGTTCATGTTGGTCCCGTGGTCGCCGTCGCCGATCGCGGTGTCCAGACGCACGAGCTCCTGGCGGTGCTCGGACATCTCGCCCGCGAATCGGGTCATCCAGTCCAGCGTGTCGTCGCGATCGATGGCCACTGCTAGACGCCCCAGCGCAACGCTGGCGTGTTCACCGGGGCATCCCAGTAGCGGACCATCTCGTCATCGAGCTTGACCAGGGTGATCGAGCAGCCCTGCATCTCCAGTGAGGTGATGTAGTTGCCGATCAGGTTGCGCTCGATGGTGAGACCGTGCTCTGCAGCGATCTTCGCCACTTCGGCGTAGACGATGTAGAGCTCCAGCAGTGGCGTGCCGCCCATCCCGTTGACGAACGCGAGCACGCGATCGCCCGAGGAGAACGGAAGGTCCTCCAGGATGGGGGTCATCAGCCTCTCGGTGATCTGGGAGGCGGGGCCGATCTTCTCGCGAAAACGGCCCGGCTCTCCATGGATCCCGATCCCGATCTCGACCTCGTCGTCAGCGAGCTCGAAGCTCGGTTCGCCCGAGGCGGGCGTGATGCATGGCGTCAGCGCCATGCCCATCGACCGCCCCTGGGCGTTGACACGACGGCCGAGCTCGGCGACCTCTTGCAGGCTGCGCCGGTCCTCCGCCGCGCCCCCACAGATCTTCTCGACCAGCACGGTGACCCCGACCCCACGACGGCCTGCGGTGTAGAGCGAGTCCTCCACCGCCACGTCGTCGTTGGTCAGGATCGTCTCGACTTCGATGTCCTCGCTCTTGCCCATCTCAGCGGCCATGTCGAAATTCATCACGTCGCCGGTGTAGTTCTTGACGATGTGAATCACTCCGGCGCCGCCGTTGACGGCCTTGGTCGCCTCGATCATCTGATCGGGCGTAGGCGAGGTGAACACCTCCCCGGGGCAGGCGGCATCCAGCATGCCCGGCCCGACGAAACCGCCGTGCATGGGCTCATGGCCAGAGCCACCCCCGGAGATCAATCCCACCTTTCCCGGCACCGGCGCGTCGATCCGGATGACGCTGTACGGCTCAAACGTGACACGGACGCGATCTCCGTGTGCTGCCTGAACTCCGCGCAGGGCATCCGCGACCACCGCGTCGGGCGCGTTGATCAGCTTCTTCATCGCCATCGCCTCAGAACGGTGCGCTGCCGAAGACGGCGTCGAAGAAGATCGCGGCGAGTGCGCCGCCGATCAGCGGTCCCAGCACCGGCACCCAGGCGTAGGCCCAGTCCGACGTGCCCTTGCCGGGGATTGGCAGGATCGCGTGCATGATCCGTGGCCCCAGGTCACGCGCGGGGTTGATCGCGTAACCCGTCGGCCCGCCGAGTGACAGGCCGATGCCGAAGACCAGCAGGCCGATCAGCAGCGGTGCCAGGTCCGCCCCTGAGAACACGTTCCACGGACCGGTGATGGTCAGGACTCCGAACACCAGCACGAATGTGCCGATGATCTCGGTGACCAGGTTCCATCCGTAGTTGCGGATCGCCGGGCCGGTGGAGAACACCGCCAGCTTCAACCCTGGATCCTCCGTCTCGCTCCAGTGGAGGTAATACGCGAGGAACACAAGGAAGGCGCCGACCATCGCGCCGATCATTTCCCCGATGAAGTACTTGATCGCCTGGGAGCCGTCGATCCCGCCGTGGATCCATATCCCGAGCGTCACCGCCGGGTTCAGATGCGCGCCGTCGAAGAACCCGACGGCATAGACGGCGATCATCACTGCCATGCCCCACCCGAAGGTGATGACGATCCAGCCCGAATTCTGAGCCTTTGACTGGTTGAGCAGCACCGCCGCGACCACTCCATCGCCAAGCAAGATCAGGATCGCGGTCCCGATGATCTCTGACGGAATGATGCCCAGCGTCGGGAAATGCAAATGCACGGCCACTACTGCTGCCGATATCGCGCCCAATTTCTCTCCCTCCTCAAACGAACCTGCGGACGCCGCGATACTATCCTCGTCCGTTCGACAATGTCAAACAGAGTTCGATCAACTGTAACTCGGTTCAACACCACAGGTTGTGGTTCACATTCTTGGAGCGCCTCCGAGAATCATCTGTCCTGATTCGGCAAGCGTGGTCCCGCGGTGCCTGGCAACATCCAATCCATTGAGCGCGCGGCCGCGATCCTGCGACTGCTGTCGGGGCGGACCCGCCGCCTGGGCGTCGTCGACCTCGCCGGCGAGCTGGGGCTGCCCAAGGGCACCGTCCACGGCCTGCTGCGCACGCTCCAGAGCGTCGGCTTCGTGGAGCAGGACCAGGAGACCGGTAAGTACCAGCTGGGGGCGGCCCTGCTGCACATGGGCTCCAGCTACCTCGACGGCAACGAGCTGCGCACCCGCGCGCTGAACTGGTCTGACTCGCTCGCTGCCCGCACGCAGGAGGCCGTCCGGATCGGCACGCTGCACGACGGGCAGGTGTTGATCGTCCACCACGTGTTCCGCCCCGACGACAGCCTCCAGACGCTCGACGTGGGTTCCCTGCTGCCGGCCCACGCCACCGCGCTGGGGAAGGTCCTGCTGGCCAACCACCCCTACGTGGCCGTCGAGCTGGCTAAGAAGGGGCTGGCCTCGTTCACCGACGCGACCATCTGCGACGCCGAACGGCTGGAGCGCGAGCTGGCCCGCGTGCGCGAGCGCGGCTGGGCGGCCGACATCGGCGAGTTGACGCCGGCTCAGGTGTCGCTGGCGGCGCCGATCATCGATCGTAGTGGCCTTACCGTGGGAGCGGTGGGTATCTTCGGTCCTCCGGAGCGCCTGCTCGCGGCCCGTCAGCCGCGCGGTGAGCTGCTCGCCTACGTGCGTGAGGCGGCCCGGGCCGTGTCACGCGAACTCGGCGCGATCCCATGGTGAGGACGAGGTGGCGATGAGAGAGCGATACGTGGCCGCGATCGACCAGGGCACAGCCTCATCGCGCTGCCTCGTGTTCGATCGGTCGGGGCGGATCGTCTCGGTCGCCCAGAAGGAGCACCCCCACATCTTTCCCCGGCCGGGCTGGGTCGAGCACGATCCGGAGGAGATCTGGCGCAACGTCGAGGAGGTCGTCGCGCGGGCGCTGGGCGAGGCCCGGCTGGAGGCCAGCGACCTGGTGGCCTTGGGGATCGCCAACCAGCGCGAGAGCACCGTCGTGTGGGATCGCCAGACCGGCCAGGCGGTCCACAACGCGATCAACTGGCAGGACATGCGCACCGACCACATCGTCCGTGCCCTGGACAAGGAGCACGGCCAGGACTTCTTCCGCGAGCGGTCCGGCCTGCCGCCGGCGACGTATTTCTCGGGGCCGAAGCTGATGTGGCTGCTCGACACCATCGACGGGCTGCGCGAGCGCGCCGAGGCCGGCGAGGTGCTGTTCGGGACGATGGACTCGTGGCTGATCTGGCGGCTCACCGGGCGCCATCTCACCGACCTGACCAACGCCAGCCGCACGATGCTGATGAATCTCCACACGCTCGATTGGGACCGCGAGCTGCTGGCCGCGCTGGGGGTGCCGCGGGCGATGCTGCCGGAGATCCGATCCTCGGCCGAGGTCTACGGCGACGCCGGGGGTCAGCTGGCCGGCGTGCCGGTCGCGGCCGCGCTCGGCGATCAGCAGGCGGCACTGTTCGGCCAGACCTGCTTCTCCCCCGGCGAGGCCAAGTGCACCTACGGCACCGGAAGCTTTTTGCTGATGAACACCGGCGAGCGTCCGGTGCCGTCGAGCAGCGGCCTGCTGACCACGCTGGCCTGCCGGGTGGGAGACGAGCCGCCCACCTACGCGCTGGAGGGATCGATCGCGGTCACCGGCGCGCTGGTGCAGTGGTTCCGCGACAACCTGACCCTGATCGGCTCCGCGCCCGAGATCGAGACGCTGGCCCGGACGGTCGAGGACAACGGCGGTTGCTACTTCGTGCCGGCGTTCTCGGGGCTGTTTGCCCCGCACTGGCGCAGCGACGCCCGGGGCGTCATCGCCGGGCTGACCTCCTACATCACCAAGGGCCACCTGGCCCGCGCCGTGCTGGAGGCCACCGCGTGGCAGACGCGCGAGGTGGTCGAGGCGATGATCTCCGACGCGGGGGTGCCCCTGAGCACGCTGCGCGTCGACGGCGGGATGACCGCCAACAACCTCCTGATGCAGTTCCTCGCCGACGTGCTCGACGTGTCCGTCGTGCGGCCGATGGTCGCCGAGACGGTGTCGCTGGGCGCCGCGTACGCCGCCGGGCTGGCCGTCGGCTTCTGGTCGGACACCGAGGTCCTGCGCGCCAACTGGCACATGGCCGCCCAGTGGCTGCCGGACATGGATTCCGACCTGCGCGAGCGCGGCTACCGCAAGTGGCGCAAGGCCGTCGCGCTGACCACGGACTGGCTCGACGACGACGATGATTGACGGCGCCGGCCGGAGCGCGGCGGTGTCGCGCGAGCGGGCGGTGGACTAGCTCAGGCCGGTGGTGGACTAGCTCAGGCCGGTGGTGGCCTGCTCGCCGGACGCGCGGCCGTTGAGCTGCCGGGCCTGGCCGGTGAGGTTCTTGGCGGCCGCGGCCCCGTTGCCGCCGTTGGGCGTCGGCACCGCCTTGACGGCCTGGTTCTTGGGCGACCGCCGGTACGGGGAGCGCGAGGGGCCGCCGTCGCCGTTGTTGTCGAAGAAGCTCTGGACCCGCTCGATCAGCGCCGCGGTGTCTCCGCCGTTGGGCGGGATCGGCTCGCCGAAGCACACGGTGATCCGGTGGCGCCGGGAGACCAGCCGGCCCCGCAGGCGCTGCGGCCACAGCCGGCCGGGCGGCATCGCGTCCGCGGTGCCGGTGACCCGGATGGGGATGATCGACAGGTTGTGGGCCGCGGCCAGCACCGCCGCGCCGCGCCGGACGCGGCCGGTCTCGCCTCCGCGCGCTCGGGTGCCCTCGGGGTAGAGCAGGAGGCTCCAGCCCTGGTCCAGCAGCGAGTCGAGGTGGCTGCCGTTCTTGGCCATCCCGCCGCCGCCCTTGCGGTCGATCGGCACCGTGTTGAAGACGAGCGACACGATGGAGGCCACGAACCGGTTGCGGTAGAAGTAGTCGGCCGCCGCGGCCACCGCGGTGCGCTTGCGCAGCCGTCGGGGCAGCGCCGACAGGATCACCGGGGTGTCCATGTGGCTGGCGTGGTTGGCCACCAGGATCACCGGCTGCTTGATCGCCGCCAGGGTCTCGCGCCCCGTCGCCCGGCGGGCGGCGTAGTAGTCCATCACCGGGTTGAGCACGAACTGCATGAAGCGCTCGCGCACGAACCGGGCCGGGGCCGAGCGGGCCCACGGGAGGTCGAGCTGTGCGGCGGCATCGCGCAGCTCGCGCCCCTTCTGGGGGGCGTTACGCGCCGCGTCTGTGACCCGGCGCTGCCAGGAGCGCTTGCGGCGAAACGGCGACACCGCCCGAGATACCCCCGTGCGTGACAACCGTTACACATTCGTGCGGCCGCTGCGAGTCAAGCCGCTAAGGTTGACGTTCGGCGCTGGCACGACCGACGGAAAGGGGACTCATGAGCGATCCGAACCAGAAGCCGGGCTTTGCCGGAGGCGAGGCCGAGCCGGAGAAGTTCCCGGAAGAAGAGGAGTCGGTGGGCCGCTTCAGCGAGGGGACTGAAGACCTGCCGCCCGACGACCCGGAGAAGCTCCATCACGGACGCTTCAGCGAGGGAGTCGAGGAGCTCCCGGAAGAAGACCCGGAGAAGCATGAGCAGCGGCGCTTCAGCGAGGGCCAGGACGAGGAGCCGCCCCGCTACAGATCCTGAGCGCGTGCGGGCGTCACCCGGGTCGTCTCTGCCTCCTCCGGGGAGTGCGGCGGGGCCAGAGGCCGACGCCTCGGGTAGGCCCGCGGCGTGCTGAGCAGCTCCGGGTCCGCGCCCTCCAGCGCCATCCATGCCGCGCGCAGCCCGTGGCTGCCGGCGGTGGCCAGCGCGTTCATCCGGTATTCCGTCTGGCTGATCATCAGCGCGTCCGACGGCGGGCGGATGACGCACACGGCGGGTGACGCCTCGGGGTCGATCGCCTGGGCGCCGAGCTGCGCGCTCAGCTCGTCGTAGCGCTCGGACCGGGCCAGGCGCAGCCGGACGAGGTCGGGGTTGATCTTGCGCAGGTAGGCGTCGGTGAGTCGCGCGACCATACTCGACAGGGGGGTGTGCGCCACCCCGTGCGGACGGGTCTGAAGCACGAGCAGGTCGGTGGCGGTGCGCTGCGCCACGTGGATCGGGATCGCCTCGGCCAGCGTGGCGTCGAGGAATCGCCGCCCGCGGAACGTCACCGGGGGCCCGGCCAGCCACGGCAGCCGCGCCGACGCGCGCATGGCGCACCGGATCTGCTCCCCGTCGGCGAGGTCGGTCAGGTCGACGATCTGGGCGGTGGCGACGTCGGTGGCGGTGCAGTGCAGGTCGATCCCGCTCGAGAGAACCCGATCGATCTGGAGCGGTCGCTGGCGCCGCCAGACCTCGCCGATCACGTAGTCGAGGTCGAACAGCGGCCGGCCGCGGAGCAGCTGGCGCAGGCTCACGAATGCCGGGTTGCCGAATCCGTACTGGTAGAGCGCGGTCAGGTACGACGCCTGGCCGGCGAGCAGGAACGCGCCGTTGAAGGCGCCCGCGGAGGCGCCGTGGACCTCGTCGAAGGCGTCGCGCAGGCCGAGCTGCTCGATCGCCGCCGTCATCCCCGCGGAGACAACGCCCCGCATCCCGCCGCCCTCGATGACGAGCGCCACCCGCCGGTCGTCGCGGCGATCGCCGGGGCGTGACCCCTCGTCGCGGCGGCGCCGGATGAGCTTGACGACCGGGTGCTCGCGCTGATCGTCGGTCATCGTGGCCGAGGCGGCCAGCAGGGGGTCGGCCGTGAACTCGCGGCGAATCGTCAATCGCATCGCCGCCAGGGTACTGTCACGCTGCGGTGTTTCGCAGACTTGGTCACACCTCGCTGCCGGTGACCCGGATCGGCCTCGGTCTGGCGGCGCTCGGCCGGCCTGGATACATCAACCTCGGGCACGCCGGGGATTTCTCCGGCCACACCGACGTGGCCGAGATGGAGGCGCGGGCTCACGCGGTGCTCGACGCCGCCTACGCCGCCGGGGTGCGTTACTTCGACGCCGCCCGCTCCTACGGCCGGGCCGAGGAGTTCCTCGGCTCGTGGCTGATCGCCCGAGGGCTGGGGCGCGACGATCTCACCGTCGGCTCGAAGTGGGGCTACACCTACACCGCGGACTGGCGCGTCGACGCCGAGGTCAACGAGGTCAAGGACCTGTCGATCGAGACCCTGCGCCGCCAGGAGGCCGAGACCCGCTCGTTCCTGGGCGACCACCTGCGGCTCTACCAGATCCACTCGGCCACGATCGAGAGCGGCGTGTTCTCGGATGGGGCGGTGCTGGAGGAGCTGGCCCGGCTGCGGGCCGGCGGGGTGTACATCGGGTGCACCGCCACCGGTCCCCGGCAGCGCGACACGATCGAGCGGGCGCTCGAGGTCGGCGGCTTCGACGCCGTCCAGGCGACCTACAACCTGCTCGACCCCTCGGCGGGCCCGGCACTCTCGGCCGCCCATGACGCCGGACTCGGCGTGATCGTCAAGGAGGCGGTGGCCAATGGGCGGCTCACAGCCCGTGGCGACGTGCCGACGCTGCTGGAAGCCGCCCGTGCGCGGGACGTGACGCCCGACGCCCTGGCCCTGGCCGCCGTGCTGGCCCAGCCATGGGTCGACGTCGTGCTCAGCGGCGCGGCGACAGTGGCGCAGCTGACGAGCAACCTGGGGGCCTACCAGGTGGTCGAGGGGGCCGGCGACGAGCTGCTGGAGCGGCTGGCCGGGCAGCTGGCCGAGGATCCCGAGGTCTACTGGGAGACCCGCTCGGGGCTGGCCTGGAACTAGGGGCTGTGCCGTCGTCGCGCGGTGGTCGTGTGGCGGTCTGCCGTGGGGCCTTGAGAGGGGTATCGGCGAACGTCAACGGCGGCTATCGAGGGCGGCACGGATGGTGCCTGGCGGGCGTGGCGGCCCCTTGGCGTCGGCAAACGTCCCAGTGGATGGCCGCTGGAAGTCGGGTGGGGCGTTTGCCGCCGTGACGACGGCAAACGCCCCATTGGGCCGGGGGCAGGGGTTGGTTGGGACGTTTGCCGACGGTTTGAG
>DATAWL010000026.1:0-9529 GCA_036267215.1 Solirubrobacteraceae bacterium
GTCATCTTCCAGTACCTGGTGGGCGAGCTGCTGAAGTCCAAGCGCCGCAGCGACACCCTGCAGCGCATCGCCATCACCGACGAGCTGACCGGACTGGCGAATCGCGAGTACTTCCGCCAGGTCGTCGACCAGCGGATCGCCGACGCCCGGGCCGCGGAGACCCGCTTCGCGGTGCTGCTGATGGATCTCGACCGGTTCAAGGAGATCAACGACACGCTCGGCCACCACTACGGCGACGTGCTGCTGCGCGATCTCGGCCCGCGGCTGGTCGAGTCGATCGGAGAGGGGGGACTGGTGGCCCGGCTCGGCGGCGACGAGTTCGGAATCCTGCTGCCCGAGGACACCGACGACCCCGCGGTGCTCGAGGTCGTGCTCACCCGCCTGCTGAGCTCGGTGAGCGAGCCGTTCCGCGTGGACGAGCTCTCGCTCGAGGTCGGGGCCAGCGTCGGGGTGGCCCGCTTCCCGCAGGACGGTCAGGACTCGCACGCGCTCCTGCGCTGCGCGGACATCGCCATGTACACCGCCAAGGAGGCCCAGACCGACTACAAGATCTACACCGCTGAGCAGAACCAGCACTCGGTCCAGCGCCTGAGCGTCCTGTCGGACATCCGGCACGCGCTCGCCGCCGACGAGATCGTCGTCCACTACCAGCCGATCATCGATCTCGACGACCTGCGCGTGCGCGGCGCCGAGGGGCTGGTGCGCTGGCAGCACCCCGAGCACGGGCTGATCCCGCCCGGGGCGTTCGTGCAGACGATCGAGCAGACGGGGCTGATCGGCCCGCTCACCCGCCATGTGCTGGAGCACGCGATCGCCGAATGCGCCGACTGGCGCAGGAACGGGCGCGAGATGTCGGTGGCGGTCAATCTGTCGGTGCGCAACCTGCTCGACGCGGACCTGCCCAAGGAGATCGAGCGCCTGCTCGGCATCTACGGGGTCCCCGCCGACTCGCTCCAGCTCGAGATCACCGAGAGCATGATCATGTCCGATCCGGACCGGGCGCTGGCGACGGTCAGCCGGCTGAGCGATCTGGGCATGCGTCTCTCCGTCGACGACTTCGGCACCGGGTACTCGTCGCTGGCCAACCTGCGCAAGATGCCGATCGACGAGCTGAAGATCGACCGCTCGTTCGTCTCGCCGATGTTGCGCGACGAGAGCGATCTGATCATCGTGCGCTCGACCATCAACCTCGGGCACGATCTGGGCCTCAACGTCATCGCCGAGGGCGTCGAGGACGGCGCCACGCTGGAGCAGCTGGCCGCCCTGGGCTGCGATCACGCCCAGGGCTATCACGTCAGCCGCCCGATGCCGGCCGACGCGTTCACCGCCTGGCTGAGCGACACCGCACCGGATACCGGGATCGCGGCCCGCCACGACATCCCGTCGGCGATCGGCCGCGGAGCGGTCGACCTGGGCGGCGTGACCGTCTCGGCCCCCGAGGCCTAGTGGCGCCAACCGCAACGGTCGGAACCACGAGACGCTGATCAGAACAGGGCCGCCTGCGCGCTGGGCGCCGGCGCCTGGAGGCAATCGGGCCCGTCGTAGCGGGCGTCGTTGACCGCGAGACCGACCTCGGTCAGCGCGGTCTGGTCGGCCGGCAGGCCGCGCAGGATCTCGTCGAGCTCTGACCGAGGCGTCGCCGTGTCCAGCCACGCATCCTCGGCCCCGGGCGCGAGGATCACCGGCATCCGGTCATGCATCGACACGATCGCGGAGTTGGCGGCGGTGGTGAGGATCGTGCAGGTGCGCAGCTTGTCGCCCTCGGGCGGGTACCAGACCGACCACAGCCCGGCGAACGCGAACGGGCCGCCGTCAGTACGCGTGATGTGAAACGGCTGCTTGGGGCCGCCCTGCGTCGGCCGCCACTCGTAGAAGCCGTCGGCGACGATCAGGCAGCGGTAGCGCTCGAACGCCCGCCGGAACGCGGGCCGTTCGCGGGCCGTCTCCACACGGGCGTTGATCATCTTCAGGCCCGTGTCCGGGCTCTTGGCCCATGACGGGACAAGGCCCCAGCGCAGCAGGTCGCCCCGCGGGTGGCCCTCCTTGTCCGTGGTCACCGCCAGCACCTCGTCGCCCGGCGCCACGTTGTAGCGGCGCCGGACCTCGGCCGATTCACCGATCGGGAACCGAGCCCGGAGGTCGAACGGATCGGGCGTGGCCAGCGAGTAACGACCGCACATCGCGCGTCTCTGCGCGGGGTCAGCGCGACCGCGCCGCGACCTGCTCGGCGCGTTTGGCCTGCGCGGCCCGCTGTCGCCGTCGCCCGAAGAACACCAACACGCCGATCGCGACGACGACCAGCGCCAGGCCGTAGAAGATGCGCAGGTCCAGCGACAGCCCGCCAAACGGCAACGCCACCAGGCTGACGATGCCGAAGCCGAGCAGCAGGATGGCGACGATCAGCGCAACGATGATCAGCACGCCCCGGGCCCTGGCCAGGGTGCCGGCGCTCTTGGACGGTGCGATCAGGCCCATGAACCGCAGGCCGCGCAGCTGGCCCTTGGTGGGGGACTCCACCCCGAGCCGCTCGGTGGCCTTCTTGAGATCGTCGGCGCGGCGCTCGGCCAGCGCCAGTGACGCGTCGGCCATGCGCCGCAGCTGCAGGCGCTCCTGCGGCCGGGCGGCGGCGATCGCGCGCTGGAAGTGGGCGCGCGCCGCCTTGGCGTCGTAGCGCTCGGCGGCGCGGGCGCCCAGGATCGCCTGCGCGGCCGCCTTGTTCTTGGTCTCGGCCTCGAGCTCCTCGTCGCTGCGACTCTCGAGCTGCTGCATCGCCGCCAGCTGGCCGCGCTGCTCGACGCGCATCATTCGCTGCTGCTTGGGCATGGTGAATGGAGTCTAGTGTCCCGTTGACCGGTTTCGTCAGCGCTTTGGCCTGATCACGAAGATCCGCTGGGAGGTCAGGTATTGCCCCGAGTCCAGGGCGCTGGCCGGCGGGCTGCGGTAGACGTCGATGTGGCGGCCCGCGACCGCCCCGCCGGTGTCCTGAGCGATGAACCAGCCGCCGTAGCCGTCGTTGCGGTAGGCGGGCACGTAGACCCGGCTGCCCAGAGGGATCACGCCGGGGTCCACCGCGATCGACTGGTCATAGCGCAGCGGCAGTGACGGTCCGGCCGCGAAGCTCACGTTGCGCAGAGCGATGTAGGCACCGCCGCGACCGTGGGACCATCCGCCCGCGGCCAGTGGGAACGTCACCGCCCGCGCCCGGTTGTGCCAGTAGCCGCCGGCCCGCCAGTACGGCGCCCCCGCTGCCCAGCCGTCGCCCGGGGAGGTGGCCGCCCCGGAGGACGTCACCCAGCCTCCGCTGCCCAGGTTCTGGATGTGGTACATCCGTCCGTCGAGCCCGATCCCCTCGCCCTGCATCGAGATGCCCGAGGCTGAGTACAGCCAGTCGATGTGATGCAGGCCGGGCAACCCGGGCGCCTTGACCATGCGCCCGACGAACCAGGACTCGGGCGCCGGCCAGTACTCGGTGATGGTCACCCCCGGGAGCCAGCCGCCCTTGGCGTGCTTGCTGGGCGGCGGGGGGATCTTGACCGGAGCGGCGGTCGTGGGCGCCAGCCCGCCACCCAGGATCGACACCCCGCCGGAGACGCCGCCCGGCACGGTGACCCCGGCGCCGCCGCCCGCGCCCAGCGCGGGGAGAGCGACGAGACATAACGCCGCCGCGGCGGCGCAGGCGGCCGCAGCGAACAGGCGAAGGCTGCGCTGACCGGATCTCATGGGGCTGGAAGAGATGGTTCGGCGACGGCGACCGCCGGTCCTTCGCCGGGGTCCCAGAACCGGCGGGTAGCCTATCGCCGCGCCACCGGGGACGCGGCGTGCAGCAGTGGCGCACCCGCACGTACCGCGTCGGCGGTCGTGCGCACCAGCTCGGCCACGCGCCGCTCCGCGGCCACGGTGCAGCGTCCGGTCCCGCAGACCGGCGACAGCAGCGCCGTCTCGATCAGGGCGCTGTCGGCCAGCGCGGCCGCCGCCGCGGTGACCAGGGCGGCCGCGGTCACGGCGTCGCCGGCGACGCCGGTGCCGACGGCGCCCCACATCACGCGTCCGCCGCGAGCCACCAGCCGGCTCAGCGTGCGCCGTCCGGCCGAGGGCGGGGGATAGCGGGTCAGGTCGAACGAGACGACGTCGGGCGCGGCGGCGTCGACGACGTGCCACGGGACCGCGCAGCAGATGTGCAGGCCCCAGGCGCTCGCCGCCGCTCGCAGCGGGTCCCACACGCCGGCTGCCGCGGTGTCGAGCGCCAGCCGGGCAAGACCCGGCTCGTCGACGATCAGCAGGGTGTCCAACCCAAGCTCCTCCAGCGCCGCCGCCTGGTCCGCCGCCGCCGCGGCCAGCCAGCCGGCGATCTCGTACGCCAGCCGATGAGTTTCGGCGCGCAACGTGGCGCGCGACCGCTCGCCCTCCAGCGCGACGGCCAACGTCAGCGGACCGGTCACCTGGAGCTTGACCACCCGGTGCTCGGGTGGGTCGCGCTCGAGCTCGAGCACGAACGCGTCCCAGGCGGCGGGCAGCTGGCGGTCGCGATCCGGCGTCCAGCCGCAGCGGCCGGGATCGGCGCCCAGCCACTCCTCGATCATGTCGCCATAGAGCTGTGGCAGCTGCGGGCAGAACGGCAGCTCGTAGGCCGAGACGGCGTGGTGGGCGGCCTCGGCCGCCCGGTGAAACGGCAGGCTCCCCACGCCGGTTGTGGCCAGCGGGGGCAGGCGCCTCAACGCGACGCTCACGGCCTCTCGGCCGACTCGCCCCGCCCGTCAGTGGCTCGCGCCATCGGTGCGTCTCCTTTGCCGGCGGCCCAGTCGCGGGGCCGCGATTACCGGTCCGCCGGATGTGGGCCGGCGGGAGGTCGACAGGTCTTCGGGCTCGGATGTGTCGGGAATCGGCCGCCTTCCCAAGCCAGGCCGGCCCAGTGGCGCTCGACCGCTCCCACATCCCTACCGCTGCGCGTCAGCTCCGGTTTCTGACCGGATTCCCTGACCCCGGGTGGGGTGAATCGATCTCGCGGCGAACACTACCGCCCGGCCCCCCGGAAACCCGCGTGCGACGTTGCGGTTGGGGCCACTAGGGCTTCAGCAACCGGGCCCGTGGCTCGGCGCCGTTGCGCACGACCAGCTCGATCCGCTCGGCGCGGTGGCCGGGGGCGGTGATGGTGATCCGCACGATGTCGCCCGCCCGCAACGGCTTGCCGGTCAGCGCCCGCAGCAGGCGCCCGATCCGGCGGGCGCCGGCCGAGCGGACCTTGAGCTTGGGGCAGCCCCGGCCCCGGCAGCTGACGCCCACCCGGCCGTTGCGCGGCAGGCGGGAGACCTTGATCGACCGCAGGACCGTCCTCGCGCCCTCCCAGCTCCAGCTGATGACGAAGCGCGCTCGCAGCGACCGGCGGCCCGCGGGGACGGGCGTGGTCTGCGGGTTGTAGGTGATGATCGTCTGATCGAGCACGGGCGAGGTGGTGCCGGCGGCGTCGGTCAGGCTGACCGCCAGATCGTGCGGGCCGTCGGGCAGGCCGGTGGTCGGCACCGGCAGGTCGACGTTCTCGACCGCTGGACATGGTTGCGACGCGTCGTACATCGACGCCCCGGTGGTGGGATCGGTTGCGACCGACGCGCACGCGCCGCCGTTGGTGTCAGGCGTGCCCGCATAGATGGTCCGGCCGTCGAGGGTCTCATCGGCCCGGTAGATGCCCGGGCCGCCGGCGTCGGCGGCGGTGAACACGACGTGGGCGAGCCCGGTGGCGCGAGGCTGGAGCGCGCCCCCGCTCCAGTTGCTGGCCTGCGGAAGCGCCGCCGTCGTCAGCACCAGCCGGGCCCAGAAGACATGAGCCGTCGACCACGCTCCGTCCTGCGGGTTCTGTTGGCAGTATCCACTGCCGGACTGGCTGAGGCACTCCGCGGAGGCGAACACGTCGCCGCCGGCGTTCGGTGGCAGGCTAACGCCCCCGGTGTAGGTGTCCGTGCCGCTCTGGCAGGGCTGCAGCAGCGGTGAGCAGACCAGAACGGAGTCGTTGGGCAGGTCGGCCAGTGCGGGTTCGAACACGGCGCCCGCGCTGACGGCATCGTAGGGAGCCGGACCGGTGCTCGTGGCGACCAGATGCACGTCGAGGGTGCCCCCGATGACGGTCGACCCCGCCGGCGGCTGGTACTCGAGGGCCTCCTTGGTGTCAGCCGGCGCCGGAGTGCTCGTCGACAGCGACGCCGTCATCGGCACCCCCGGTCCGCATGTCACCGACTGTTGGGACCCGGCCTCGGGGAATCCGACCGCGTCCGGCGACCAGCCCTGGCTGGGTGCGGCCGACCCGTCGGGATTGACGCACGAGATCTCCACCCACGTGCCCGCCCGCGCCCCGGGCACGCTCAACGCCAGGGCCGCCACCAGCGCCACCGCCACTCCGACGCCCACGCGCCGCGCCACCGCCACTCCGACGCCCACGCGCCGCGCCACCGCCATCGAGACCATCATCGCCCCCCTCTCCGTCATCCGGCCGCTCACGCCCATTCCATTGGTGCAGGCAGCCTCATTGCTCTTGCCGAGCGATCGTATCCGAACCCTCGGCCGCAGCTCAAGGGCGATCGCCCGGGCCAATCCCGCCGCGGGGCGCGGCGGCGCGCGCGATCAGCAGCCGTCGCCGGCGGGCGAGGGCGCGACGTCCGCCGGAGCGTCGGCGTCGGCGCGGTTGTAGGCGCTGTCCGCGTCCGAGGCCAGCGGCGAGCTGTAGGACGTGTAGTCGACGCAGCCGCCCTGGTTGAGCCCGCCGATCACCCCGACGATGTCCGTCCCGTGCCGCGTGGCCCGGAGCCACGGCGATCCGCTGGTGCCGTCCACGTAGCCGCGGCAGTCGAATGACGGGAATGCACTCGTGAGGTAGGTCCTGGTGGTGCAGGTGATCGGGCTGTTCGCGCTGCCGGCCGGATAGCCGGTCACGGTCACCGTGACGCCGCGCCCCGGAGTCGAACCGAGGGCGTAGGCGCCGGTGACCTGCTCGATCTCGGTGCGGACGCCGTTGATCGTGCGCGGCGCGACGGTCAGGAACGCGACGTCGGCGTGCGGATCCTGGCGCCTGACCCACTTGGGCTCGACGTGGACCGCCGTCACCGTCCAGCGCCCGTAGGGGGCCTTGGTCGCGTTCTGACCCGGGTCGAACACCATCCCGGCGCCGCTGCCCGAGACGCAGTGCGCGGCCGTGATCAGCGTGTTGCCGGCCCGGCTGTGCACGACGCTCGCAGTGCACGCGTGCAGCGTGGTGGTCGCGTTGGCGTACAACGCGCCGATCCTCGACACCCCGGTCGACGTGCTCGACGCGGGTATGCGGGTGGTCCTGGTCGATCGGCTCTTGGTCGCGGCGCGCAGCGTGAGCGCCAGCGCGGTCGCGGGCAGCGCGAGCGCCGCGAGTGCCAGAACGATGAGACCCACTGCCTTGCGGTTGACCATGTGCCGTCGGCGACGGTATGGATCTCTACGTCGGGTCCGCGTCAAGACCGGGCGTTCTTCGGTTGCTCCTACGGACCCCGATCTCGCGCACCGGTAGAAAGACGTGGTGGACAACGCCGACATCGCCGACCGCCTCGACGCCTTCGCGGCGGTTTTGGAGCTCGGCGACGCCAACCCGTACACGATCCGGGCCTACCGGCGAGCGGCCGAGGCCGTCCGCCACAGCGCGGCGCCGGTCGCCGAGCTCGTCGCCGCCGGTCGCGGTCGCGAGCTGCGCGGCATTGGCCCGGGGATCGACGCGCGCCTGCGCGAGCTCGTGGCCACCGGACAGATCGCGGAGCTCGCCGAGCTCGAGCGCGACCTCGTGCCCGACCTCGTCGGCCTCGGCCGCTACCTGGGGCTGAGCGCCCGGCGCGCCATCGCCATCGCCCGCGCGCTCGACGTCCGCAGCGCCGCCCAGCTGCGGGAGGCGGCCGCCGCGGGCCGCCTGCGCGACGTCCCCGGCATCGGCCCCAAGATCGAGGCGCAGATCGTGTCGGCGCTGGCCCGGGAGACCGAGGCCCGCTCGCCCCGCGGGCTGCTGCTGCACCGCGCCCGGGAGCTCGTGGGCGGGATCGCGCGCGCCCTCGCGGCCGAGCCCGCCGGGGATGTGCGGCGCTGGCGCGATGCGTGCCGCCGGCTCGCCGTGGTCCGGGCGGCGGCCCGTCCGGACGCGGTGCTGGCGGCGTTCGCCGCGCTGCCCCAGATCGTCGCCGTGATCGAGCAGGGCGAGCGCCGCGCCGTCGGGGTCACCGTCGACGGCGCGCCGGTGGAGCTGACCGTCCCCGAGCCCGGTTGGTTCGGGACCGCGATGGTGCGGGCGACCGGATCCCCTGAGTACGTGGCGGCGCTCGAGCCACTGCCCGCCCGGCCCACCGAGGATGGCGTCTACGCGGCCCTGGGGGTGCCGTGGTGCCCGCCCGAGCTGCGCGAGGCGCCCTTCCGCGGCCGGCCGCCGGCGCTGGTCGAGGCCGAGCAGATCCGGGGCGACCTGCACTGCCACACGACGTGGTCAGACGGGCGGGCGAGCGTCGCGGACATGGCGCGCGCCGCGCGCGCCCGGGGCTACGCGTACCTGGCGATCTGTGATCACACGCCGGCGGTGGGGGCGGTGCCGGGGCTGACCGCCGACGACGTTCGCCGTCAGGGCGAGGAGATCGCCGTGGCCAACGTGAAGCTGACGCCGTTCCGGGTGCTGAGCGGGATCGAGTGCGACATCCTGCCCGACGGGCGGCTCGACCTGCCCGACGACGTCCTCGCCGAGCTCGACTGGGTCCAGGCCAGCGTCCACGGCGGGCAGCGGATGCCCCGCGCGGAGATGACCAAGCGCGTCGAGGAGGCCCTGCGCCATCCCGCCGTTCGCTGTCTCAGCCACCCGACGGGCCGCCTGATCACCCGCCGCCCGGAGAGCGCGCTGGACCTGGAGCGGATCTATGACGTGGCGCGGGCGCGCGGCGTCGCCCTCGAGGTCAACGGACTGCCGGCCCGGCTGGACCTGAGCGGCGAGCACGTGCGCGACGCGCTGCGGGCCGGCGTCTCGATCGTCTGTTCGACGGACGCGCACTCGCCGGCGGGCCTGGACAACATCACGCTCTCGGTCGCGACGGCGCGCCGCGGGTGGGCCACCGCGGCCGACGTCCTCAACACCCGGCCGCTGCAGGCCCTGCTGAGCCGCCAGCGGGGCTGATCCGGCCACCGGTCTCCGGTTTCTGGCCGCCTCTCTCCTCAGCGGTGTACATAAGCCCGATTATCGAGCATTGCGATCACGTATATAACGGCGCTGTATCGGCGTTATGAGCCGTTACCGCGCGCCTCTCAGCCGCGCAGCGGCGCGGCATGCTCGAGAACGCCGAGTGCATGCGCCGACACGGCGTGCCGAACTTTTCGGATCCCACCTTCGGCCCGCGCGGCGGCGTCAATGGGCCGCGGCGAGCTCCGGGATCGACGTCAACACTCCGGCCTTCGTCCGGGCCAACCAGATCTGCAACCGCGTGGGCGTGCCGCTTCCCGGTGGCGGCTGACCACGCCACCGCGCTCGACACTCCCTGAAACCGCTCCTCGACAC
>DATAWL010000027.1:0-91046 GCA_036267215.1 Solirubrobacteraceae bacterium
AAGCGACTGCCGCCCGGCCTGCGGCTCGCTGCGACGCTCAGCCAACAGCAAATGACGCGCAGTGACAATCAGCCACGGCCGAGCATCAGCAGCCGGAACATCCGCCAACCGACGCCACGCAATCGCCATCACCTCAGCCGCAATCCCATCCGGATCGCGTGCCCCCCGACGACCCACATAGGCCGAAATGAAATCCAGATGCACAAAAACCCCGGCAAACCGCGCCTCAACCGCGCTGCGATCCCACTGATGATCTCTCGTCATAACCCCTACTGTCGATTTCAACCCAAATCGTTACCAGGGCGCCAAGAAGGCTCCCGGCTCGACCGTAGACGCTCGCTGGACTCAGGTCCGCGCCGGCGGGCAGGCCGCCGCCGCGCGCTCCAGTGCGGCGAGCTCGCAGCCGAGCTCCAGCGAAGCTGTCACCAGCGACATCGACACGTAGCGCTCGGGAGTGTGCTCGGCGTCGCCCAGCACCATATGCACGGCCAGCCCGTCGGTCAGCGCCGACAGCCGCAGCGCCACCTCCCCCGGCTGCGCGACCGTCCACTCCCCGGTCGCGCACCCGAACGCGACGACGTCGGCGATGGTCGTGCGCCAGCGCTCGTGAAACCGGCGCTGGGCCGCGGCCGTCTCGGGGTGCCGGCGCGAGTAGACCCACAGGTCCATCCACAACGGCCAGTCGCTGGTGCTCGAGCGCACGAACAGCAGGGCGATCCGCTCGGCGGCGGTGTCCAGCCGCGCGAGCTCCGCCAGCAGGGGCTCGTAGAAGCCGTCGTCGGCATCGGCGATGGCCTGGGCGAACAACTGGTCCTTGGAACCGAAGTAGTAGACGACGCTGGTGGCGCTGATCCCGGCGCGCTTGGCGACGTCGGCCAGGCGCACGCTCCACAGCCCGCGCTCCCCGATCAGCTCGACCGTGGTGGCCAGGATCTGGGGCCGGCGCACATCGTCGAGACGCCGGCGGGGTCGCTCGTGTACGGTGCTGCGTGAAACCGTCATTTCAAATTAGTATTTCACATGACCTCCCGCCCCATCGATGCGCTGTTTGACCCGACGTCCGTCGCCGTCGTCGGCGCGTCCGAGGACCCGCGCAAGTGGGGCCACTGGCTCGCCCAGGGCGCACTGCGCGGCGAGGCGCGCCGGCCGGCCCACCTGGTCAACCATCGTGCCGCCGAGGTGCTCGGCCGTCCCGCGCACCGTTCGCTGCACGACCTGCCCGAGCCGCCCGACCTGGTGGTCGTGGCCGTGCCGGCGGCGGCGGTCGCGGCGGCCGTCGACGATGCCCTGGCCGTCGGCGCCCGGGCGATCGTGGTGATCAGCGCCGGCGGCGGCGACCGCGACGACCCGACCGCGTTGGACGCCGCGCTGGCCGCGCGCGTGCAGGCCGCCGGCGCGGTGCTGCTGGGTCCCAACTGCCTGGGCGTGCTCGACTCGAACGCCCAGCTCGAGCTGGTGCCCAACCCGCTTCCCGCCGGCCCGATCGGCCTCATCTCCCAGAGTGGCAACCTCGCTCTGGAGCTCGGCCTGATGGCCGGTCCGACGGGGCTCGGGTTCTCCCGGTTCGCCTCCGTGGGCAACCAGGCGGACCTGACGGCCACCGACCTCGTCGCCGCCTTCGCGGCCGATGATGCGACCCGGCTGATCGCGCTCTACATCGAGGACTTCCGCGACGGCCGCGCCTTCGCCCGGGCAGCCGCCGGCGCCGTCATCGCCGGCAAGCCGGTGCTCGCGCTGGCGATCGACGGCGGTGGGGCCGGCGCCCGGGCCGTCCGGTCTCACACCGGCGCGCTGGCGAGCGACGGCGCCGCGATCGATGCCGCCTTCGGGGCGGCCGGCATCGAGCGCGTGCGCACCCCGCTGGAGCTGATCGACGCCGCCCAGGCACTCCTGCGCTGTCCGGTCGCCCGGGGTCGGCGGGTGGCGGTGGTGGCCGACGGCGGCGGTCACGGGAGCATCGCCGCGGCGGTCGGCGCGGATGCCGGCCTGGACGTGCCGGAGCTCAGCGACGCCACCGCCGGCTGGCTGGGCGCGGGGCTGCCCGAGGCGGCCGGAGTCTCGAACCCGGTGGACCTGGCCGGCGCCGCCGAGCAGGACGTCCACGCCTTTGACCGGATCGCGCTGCAGCTGTTGCGCTCCGGCGAGGTCGATGGGCTCGTCGTCACCGGCTACTTCGGCGGCTACGCCGAGTACGGCCCGGAGGCGGCGGTGCAGGAGCTGAGCACGGCCGAGCTGCTCGGCGAGGCCGCACAGGTCACCGGCCGCCCGGTCGTCGTGCACACCATGTACCCCGCCGGTCCGGCGGCTCAGGCGCTGCGCCGCGGTGGCGTGGCCGTCTACGCGTCGGTGGAGCAGGCGATGGCCGCGATGGCGCGGCTGGCCGCGCGGGGCGAGTGGCGCCCGCTCCCGATCCCGCCGATCGGCGGCGCCGCGCTCCCGGTCGCGGGCGACGGCTACGACGCGGCCCGCGCGCTGCTGAGCGAGGCCGGGATCCCGTTCGCCGCCCAGCGCACCGTCGCCACCACCGCGCAGGCGATCGCCGCGGCCCGGGAGATCGGATATCCCGTGGTGCTCAAGGCGCTCGGGCACACGCACAAGTCCGACGCCGGCGGAGTCGTCCTCGGCATCGCCGACGACGCCGCGCTGGCCGCCGCCCACGCCGAGCTGCGCGCGCGGCTGGCTCCCGCCGAGTGCTCGGTGGAGCGGATGGCGGCACTGCCGGACGGCGTCGAGCTGCTCATCGGCGCGCGCTGGGACGCCCGCTTCGGGCCGATCGCGCTGGCCGGCAGCGGCGGCATCCACGCCGAGATCCTGCGCGACACCCAGGTCGCCCTGGCGCCGGTCGACGCGAGCCGGGCCGAGACGATGCTCCGGGCGCTGCGCGCGGCGCCCCTGCTCGCGGGCGCCCGCGGACGTCCCGCGGTCGACATCGGCGGCGCCGCCGCCGCGCTCGCCGCGCTCTCCCGCGTCGCCGCCGCCCACCCCGAGCTGACCGAGATCGAGATCAACCCCCTGCTGGTCACCCCCGGTGCAGCGATCGCTCTCGATGCCCGCATCGTCCCTGCCCCCATCACCACCCAGGAGCCGAAACCGTGGACTTCACCTACACCGCTGAGCAGCGCGAGCTGCGCGAGCGCGCCGAGCGCCTGACCGCCGCCATCATCCCATTCGAGGACCCATGCGAGGCCGGGCGGGGACTGCACGACGAGTCCCTGGCTGAGATCCGCCGCCTGACCCTCGAGCACCGCCTCAACGCGATCAACATGCCGGCCGAGTGGGGCGGCCAGGGGCTATCGGTGCTCGACCAGGTGATCGTCCAGGAGCGTCTGGGCCAGCTGACCAACGCGCTGTGGGACGCCGTGTGGCGCCCGGCCAACGCGCTGCGCCACTGCACGCCCGCCCAGCGCGAGCGCTACCTGATCCCGGCCATCCGCGGCGAGCGGCGCGACTGCTTCGCCGTGACCGAGGAGAAGGCCGGCTCGGACCCGTCCCTGATCGAGACCGTGGCCGAGCGCGACGGCTCGGGCTTTCTGATCAGCGGCGAGAAGTGGTTCGTGACCGTCGGCGACGTCGCCGACTTCCTCATCGTCCAGGCGCTCGTCGGCCCCGAGCGGGCTCCGACTCTGTTCCTGGTCGACAAGGACACTCCCGGAGTCTCGGTCAAGCGGACCCCGGCGTACATGCACACGTTCGTGTTCGAGCACCCGGAGTTCGTCTTCGACCGCGTCCGGGTGGAGTCCGACCAGGTCCTGGGCGAGATCGGCGGCGGCTATGACCTGACCCGCGGCTGGTTCGTCGAGGAGCGGCTGATGATCGCCGCCCGCGCCACCGGCGCCGCCGAGCGGGCGCTGACGCTGGCCTCGGACTGGGCCAATCAGCGCATCCAGTCGGGCGGCCCGATCGCCTCGCACCAGCTGATCGGCGCGATGATCGCTGACAGCGTGTGCGACATCGCCCTGTGCCGCACGCTCACCCACCAGGTCGCCTGGGAGGCCGACGCCGGGCTGTCGCCGAAGCTGCTGCACGCCAAGGCGGCGATGGTCAAGCTGACCGCTTCGGAGGCCGCCGGCCGGGTCGTCGACCGGGCGCTGCAGATCTTCGGCGGGCGCGGCTACATGCGCGAGAACCCGGTCGAGCGCCTCTACCGCGACATCCGCGTCGACCGGATCTGGGAGGGCACCTCGGAGATCCAGCGGATGGTCATCGCCAACGAGGTGGCCAAGCGCGGCCTCCAGTCGCTGGTGACCTACGGCGCGGCCAACGAGGGCGGCGCGGGCGGCGCCGGCGCTCCCGGCGCGACCAACGGCGCGGCGGCCGCGGACGCCACCGTCCATGCCTGAGCTCACTGACGAGCAGCGCGAGATCCAGCGGGTCTGTCGCGACTTCGCCGCCCGCGAGATCCGGCCGATCTCGCTGGCGGTCGACGAGGCCGACACCGAGGTGCCGCGCGCGATCTGGCGTCAGGCCGCCGGGTTGGGCCTGACGTCGTTCATGCTCCCCGAGGCGTACGGCGGCGCCGGCATGACCGATTGCCTGACCTCGTGCATCGTCCAGGAGGAGCTCTCGCACGGCTGCTCGGGGATCGGCAACCTGCTGACCTCCAACGGGTTCTTCGCCGAGCCGGTCCTCGCCCTCGGCAGCGAGGAGCAGAAACGGCGCTGGCTGTCACCGCTGACCGGCGACGAACCCCCGTTCACCGCGCTGGCCATCACCGAGCCCCAGAGCGGCTCCGACGCCGCGTCGATCCGCACCCACGCGCGCCGCGTCGACGGCGGCTATGTCCTGTCGGGGCAGAAGGCGTGGATCTCCAACGGCGGCATCTCCGACTACTACCTCATCTTCGCCACCGTGGAGCCGGGCAGTGGCCACAAGGGGATCACCGCGTTCATCGTGCAGGACGGCGACGAGGGGTTCCGCTGCGGCTCCCCGCTGCGCAAGATGGGTCAGCGGGCCATTCCCAACACCGAGCTGTTCCTCGACGACGTGTTCGTCGCCGAGGACCGCCGCATCGGCGCCGAGGGCGAGGGCTTCTCGGGGTTGATGCACACCTTCGATCGCTCGCGGGTGACGCTGGCCGCGTCGGCCACCGGGCTGGCCCGGGCCGCGCTGGAGTACGCCGTCGAGTACGCCAAGGAGCGTGAGCAGTTCGGCAAGCCGATCGCCCACCACCAGGCGGTCGCGTTCCGCCTGGCCGACATGGCGCTGCGGGTCGACGCCTCCCGGCTGTTGACCTGGCGGGCGGCCGAGATGCTCGACGACGGCCACCGGGCCACCGCCGAGGCGGCGATGGCCAAGCTGCACGCCTCCGAGACCGCGATGTGGTGCGCCTGGGCGGCGGTTCAGACGCTGGGCGGCTGGGGCTACTCCCGCGAGTACCCGGTGCAGAAGTGGATGCGCGACGCCAAGCTGGAGGAGATCGAGGAGGGCACCTCGGACATTCAGCGGCTGGTCATCTCACGCTCGCTGCTGCGCTGAGTCCGCGGTTCAGCGCCCCGTGTGGCGGCGGGAGTGACCCTGGTTCCCGCCGCCGGAGCCCCGGCCGTGATGGTGCGGAGGCTGGGCCACGCGATACTCGTACGGCAGGGCCAGAACCTCACCGGCGACCCCGAACACGTTGTCGAACACGTCGACGTAGAGGGTGCCGCGCACCAGCCCCCTGCCGGTGGCCGGCGGGGTGATCGTCGCGGTCATCGTGCCGCTCTGGCCCGGCTGCAGCACCAGCGGGGTGTAGCTGGTGTCGCTGGGGTTGACCGCCTCGTCCTCGGCGTCGCCGGTCGAGGTGGTCACGTTGGAGTCGAAGCCGAGCGTCCGCGCGATCATCGCTGTGGAGGCGGTGGCCGCCGGCGCCGGGCCGGCGAACGGGCCCACCTCGTCGGGGGCGATGTCCCAGAACCCCGGGGTCGCCGGGCCGAACACGTAGCCGCCCGCGGCGTTGCCGTGGGTGATCGCCGCCAGGTCGGGGTCGCCGTTGCTGTAGCCGAAGTCGAACGTGACCGGCTGGGTGGCCTGGGCGAACGCCCCCACCGCGTCGGTCTCGGTCGGCATCAGGTAGGTCGGCGGCGCGGTGCCGGCGATCGGCAGCGCGATCCCCTGGTCCGGGGTCCGCGACACCAGCGAGAAGATCTGGCGCTGGTCGGTGCGCGGATCGAGGAACAGGAAGTCGAACCCGTCGCCGTTGTTGGTCAGCGAGATCGTCGCCGTCTGCGCCTGGCCCGGCTGGAGCACCGCGTGCGGGCTGTCGGGCAGCCCGGTCACCTGGTAGGGCGGCGGGGCGAAGCCGACCGTTCCGGTGTATGGCGCCGAGAGCACGGCGCCGCCGACCGGGTTGTTGACGTCGACGACGAATCGCCAGACGCCCGGCACCGGATGCGGCGCGTAGGCCTGCAGGCCGGTGGTCGTGAACACGACCCCGCCGCCGCCCATGAAGCCGCTGTCAGCGGCGGTGATCGCCTGCCCGGTGGGCGAGATCAGCGTGCCGAACACGTCGGTGGCCGGGTCGGTGGGTAGCGACACGCCCACGGTGAGCTCCGGCCTGCCGCGGGGCACCACGAACTCGTAACTGTCGATCTGGCCGGGCTGGAACGCCCCGTTGCGCCCGTTGCCGCCGATCAGGTTGCCGTCGAACTGCCCTCCGGTGTGGTCGACCGCGACGAGCGAGCGCAGCGCGATCGGCACCAGCGACGTCGTGCCCTGGGTGGACTGGAAGATCAGGTCCTGGCTGGAGTCGCCGCCGGAGCTGGGGAACGTCGAGCTGACCCGGAACGTCCCCGTCTGGCCGGGGGCGAGCGTCAGCGACGACGGGGAGACGGTGTCCGCGCTGCCGTAGCTCTGCGACGTCGCCTGCCACTGCACCGGCCCCTGGAACGTGCCATCGCGCAGGAAGACGATCCCGGTCCAGGTTCCGGCCGCCGGGCTGGCGACGTCGACCTCGCCGTGGTTGCCGTCCCCCTGGGGCCGGGTGTAGGCGGCGAACTTGCCGTTCGGGTCGATCAGCGTCAGGCCGACCCGCGAGGTGCCGCCCTCCCAGGACAGGTACGTGACCAGGCGATCGGCGTTGGCCGGAACGGTGAAGGTGATCTTCTCGTAGGGCACCGTGTTGCCGAACTGGTCGACGAACGTGGGGCTGGTCGGGTCCAGGGTGACCGTCCCGGTCTGGTTGGCGAGCGCCGAGGACAGCTCGCGGACGTGTCCGGAGACCGTCTGCGCCGAGCTGCCGACGTTGGTGACCTGGACCCGCTGGCTGAACGGGGACCCGGCCGCGCCCTTGAGGTCGAGCTGGGTCGGTCCGGCGAGCAGGTTCTGCCCGATCGCGTGAGCGGGGTGGCCGACGGACTCGGCGGCCTGGACGGCGGCCAGCGTGTTCATCTCGCCGGCGCCCTCCTCGACGCTCGGCTCGTGCAGGTCGGTCGCGGTGCTGGTCAGCAGCTGGCGCACCAGCGCCGGCGAGGGGGTGGCGCCCCCGTGGGTCTGCCGGTAGGCCTGGATCACCAGCGCGGCGCCGCCGGCGATGAACGGCGTCGACTCGCTGGTCCCGCCGAAACTCTGCAGGTCCGTCGGCTGGCCGGCGAAGTTGGTGCAGCCCTGGTAGACCGCCGTGTTGGCATCGCACAGGGCCCAGTTGGCCTCGCCCGGCGCGACGAGATCGAGGACGCGGCCGGCCTGGGTGAAGCCGGCCGACTCGATCGAGGAGATGTTGTCGTTCAGCCAGCCGTTGGCGAACTGGTAGCCGTACTGGGTGCCCTGCGCGTAGTTCTGGAATGTCGTGCTGGCGCCCGCCGCGATCACCTCGGGATCGCTCGAGGCCGAGCCCGGGCTGGCCTCCACGCCGGAGTCGCCGGTGCCCTCGACGACGGTCGCGCCGTCGGCGACGGCCTGCTCGTTGAACTGGCGGGTCAGGTCCTGGGTGCTGTCCGGGATCGGATAGCCGCCGAAGGACTCGCTGATGACATTGGCGTGATCGACGGTCAGCGCGTAGTCCAGGCCCTGGAGGATGACCGAGTTGAACGCGCTGTCGCTGTCGCCGAACACCTTCATCCCGATCAGGGAGGCGCCCGGCGCGATGCCGCGGACGGTGATCGTGCAGCCGGGCGGCAGCGGGTGGGCCGGGTTCATGTACTGCGAGATGTCATAGGTCACGCGGCCCTGGGCGGCGATCGAGCTGGCGTCGCCGAACGCCTCCAGCGAGCTGGACGGGGCGTTCGGCCCCTCGCCGCTGAAGTCCTTGTAGTCGATGAACACGTGGGACCCGTCGGGGCGGATGAAGTCCGGGTCGTTGATGTTCAGGCCGTCGGCGAAGAACGCGACCTTCACCCCCTGGCCGGTGGCCAGGTTCTGCGCCTGCGGGGTCGACGGGTCGCTGTAGGCGGTGTGGGTCGTCTGCAGCGCCTCGGGCTCGAGCAGCGGCTGGCTGGGGTCGCTCGGACAGACCTGCTGGGCGTCGGCCGCGGGGGCGGCGGCGTGATCGCGGGTGTTGATCGGCCCGGCGGGGTTGTCGATGCCCGGCAGCGTGACGACCGTGTCGGGGACGACCTGGGAGACCTGCGGGTTGTGGCGCAGCGCGGTGCTCTCCGCCGTCGAGACCTTGGCCGCGAACGCGTTGAGCGCGTGATAGCGCTGGTAGATCCGGCCGCCCGCGCGGGCGACGTCGGACTCGATCACCGCGTCGGCGCTGGCCTCGGCGGAGACGCGGGCGCGAACGTGGGCGCGCGTTGCCGGCAGCGAGCTCAGCTGGTTGCGCAGCACGACGATCACACGGGTGGAGACCGCCTTGGTTCCAGCCTCGGCCTTCTTGACCGACAGCCCGCGGTAGTGATGGCGAGCGGCGAACGGGCCGGCGGCGTGGCGGAGCTTCGTCTTGGAGACGGTTCCGCCCGCCGTGCGAACGCGAGCGGCCGCGCCGGCGATCCCGAAGGCCGCCAGGCACAGCATCGACACTGCGACGACGACTGCCCGACGTCGACTCCTTGACATGGACGTACCTCCCGTACGAAGCTCACCCGCTACCGGTCAGGCAGCGTATATCCGGCGCGGGGCCCATTCAAGCATCCGACCCGGCGCACGGACGAATGGACGGGCCGCTTTAGTCAGCCTTCGACAGCCTCTTCGGTCACATCCCGTGCAACCAGGGCGGCATAGGCGCCGGCCCGCTCCAGCAGTTCGTCGTGCGTCCCGCGTTCGATGATCTCGCCCTTGTCGATGACGACGATCTGATCCGCGTCGCGCACCGTCGAGAGCCGGTGGGCGATGGTGATGGTCGTGCGGCCCTCGGCCAGCCGCTCGAGCTCGGCCTGGACGGCGAATTCGGTCTGGGTGTCGAGCGAGCTGGTCGCCTCGTCGAGCACCAGCACCGGCGGGTTGCGCAGCACGGTGCGAGCGATCGCCATCCGCTGCTTCTCGCCGCCGGAGAACCGGTAGCCCCGTTCGCCCACGATCGTGTCGTAGCCGTCGGGCAGGGACGCCACCAGATCGTGGATGCGCGCGGTGCGCGCCGCGTCCTCGATGTCGGCGTCGGTGGCGTCGGGCCGCGCGAAGCGCAGGTTCTCGCGCACGCTGGCGTGGAACAGATAGGTCTCCTGGGAGACGACCCCGACGGTCGCGGCCAGCGATTCCAACGATACCTCGCGGATGTCGATGCGGTCGACCGTGACCCGGCCCTCCTGGGGTTCGTACAGGCGCGCCACCAGGTACCCCAGCGTCGTCTTACCCGACCCGGTCTCCCCCACGATCGCCGTCCGCGTGCCCGCCGGGACCACGAGGTCGACGTGGCGCAGGGTCCAGTCCGCGCCCTCTCCGCCGCCGTCCGTGCCATACCGGAACGACACGTCCTCGAGACGGACCTCGCCCAGCACCTCCTCCGGGCGCAGCTCGATCGGGTCCGGCGCCTGGACGATGTCGACTGGCAGGTCGAGGTACTCGAAGATGCGGTCAAACAGCGCCAGCGAGGACTCCATGTCGGCCTGCACGCCCAGCAGGGAGTTGATGGGGAACAGCAGGCGCGTCTGCAGCGTGGTGAACGCCACCACGGTCCCGATCTTGATCGAGTCCGCGATGAACGACTGCCCGGCCAACCAGTAGATGACCGCCGGCTGGGCGGCGAAGATGAACTGGATCGTGCCCATCATCCACCGGCCGGTCATCCGGCTGCGGACCTCGAGGTCGGCGATCCCCTTGGACTCGCCGGTGAAGCGGTCGGCCAGATCGCCGCCGCGCCCCATCGTCTTGCCCAGCATGATCCCGGAGACCGACAGCGACTCGGCCACCAGCGCGGACATGTCCGCCAGGCGCTTCTGCTGCTCGGTGGTGATCCGGCGCCGGATCCTGCCGACGCGCTGGGTCATCCACACGCTGGGCGGGACGAAGATCAGCGAGAACAGGGCCAGCCGCCAGTCGAGCAGCACCATCGCCACCAGCGCGGCCACCACCGTGGTGACGTTGGACGCGATCGTGGTCGCGGTGGTGGTGACGACGCTGTCCAGTCCGCCGATGTCGTTGGCGATCCGCGACTGGATCTCCCCGGTCCGCGTACGGGTGAAGAACGCCAGCGACATCCGCTGCAGGTGCCGGTAGACCGCGGCCCGCAGGTCGTGCATCACCCGCTGGCCGACGACGTTGGAGATGTAGGTCTGCCAGACGCTGGTGGCGTTGGCGAAGATGGCGACGCCGATCATCGCCAGAACCAGCTCGGTCAGCAGCGTCGCGTCGTGCCCGAGGAGGCCCTGGTCGATGGTCGCGCGCAGCAGGAACGGATTGAGCACGCTGACCGCCGAGGAGATGATGATCAGCACCAGGACGGCGAACAGGCGCGCGCGGTAGGGCTTGAACAGGGCCACGATGCGCCGGCCGTCGCGCTCGCGCGTGGGATCCATCAGCGGCGGTGGCTTCTTGCCGGGGCCGCGCAGCGCGCGCATGGCACCCGATCCCCCGGCGCCCTGCGACGCGGCAAATCCACGGTTTGAAGAGCTCATCGTTGTCTCTCATCCTAGGCACGCGCGCGCGGTGGCCGCGCGGCGGCCGGGCACGTCTTCGCGCGGGCATCCCGGACGGTTGCAGGGCAGCCGTTCTGGCCGGCATCCCGGGGAACGTTGCGCCTCAGACGGCGGCCGACCGACTACTGTGTCGGGCCATGAACGACGACTGGCGCGTGGTCATCACGCTGCGCGAGAACGGCCTGGCCCATCAGCTGGCCGAGCAGCTCAACGCCGACGAGCTCGAGCACGACCTCCAGCACTCCTTCCACGACCGGGTGGTCGTCTCGGTCGACGGGCCCACCGTGTTCTGTTACACGGGAACTCGCGACCAGGCGCAGCGCGCGCAGGAGCTGATCCGCCAGATCGCCGCCGAGCACGGCTGGCCGGTGGAGCTGTCGCTCAGCCACTGGCACCCGGTCGCCGAGGAGTGGCAGGACCCCGACGCCGCCGAACCGGCCGGCGCCGCGGCCACCGAGACCGAGCGGGAGGAGCGGGTCGCCGACGAGCGCGAGGATTCGTCGGATCAGGGCTATCCCGAGTTCGAGGTGCGCGTCCAGTTCGAGACCCGCCACGACGCGGGCGAGTTCGCCCACCGGCTGAGCGCGGAGGAGGTCCCGCATGTGCACCGCTGGAGCTATGTCCTCGTGGGCGCCAACGACGAGGACAGCGCCGGCGCGCTGGCCGACCGCCTGCGGGCCGAGGCGCCCGCCGGCAGCGACGTGACCGTCGAGCGCAACCAGCGCTCGATCTACGAGCACCGGCCCTGGAACCCGTTCACCCTGCTGGGCGGCCTCGGCGGCTGACAGGTTTGCTGCAGGCTCCCCGGCGGGCAGCCTGACATAGCCCCACCGGAACTTTGCGATTTGCCGCCGGTTGACGATACTGCCTGACTTGCGCGACGAGCCCCACAGCACCCAGGCCGATGCCCGGCCGAAGAAAAAACCGGCCCCGACGCCGGTGACCCGGGAGCGGGAGCACGATCCCCGCCTGGGAACGAGCTCGTTCCCGCCGATCGCTGAGTACGCGTTCCTGTCGGACTGCGAGACGGTCGCGTTGGTGGCCCCCTCGGGAGCGATCGAGTGGATGTGCCTGCCCCGGGTCGACTCGCCGAGTGTCTTCGGCGCCATGCTCGACCGCGATGCCGGCTGGTTCCGCCTGGGCCCCGACGGCATGACCGTGCCGGCCGCGCGGCGCTACCTCCCCGGCACGATGGTGCTCGAGACGAGCTGGGGCTCGGGCTCGGGCTGGATCATCGTTCGCGACGTGCTCCTGATCGGCCAGTGGCACCACGCGGGCGACCGCTCCCACACCCATCGTCGCGCCCCCACCGACTACGACGCCGACCACGTGCTGTTGCGCACCGTCCGCTGCGTCAACGGAGAGGTCCAGCTCCTGCTCGACTGCGAGCCCAAGTTCGACTACGGCCGCGACCCGGCCCGCTGGGGGTACAAGGGCGACGGCTACAACCAGGGAGTGGTCCGCAGCCAGGACGGGAGCGTCGAGCTGACGCTGACCACCGACCTGCGGTTGGGCTTCGAGGGATCGCGGGCGACGGCGCGCCACCTGATGAAGGAGGGCGAGGTCGTCTACGCCGCGCTCTCCTGGTCTGAGCACGCCGCGCCCCAGAACATCGACGAGGCCTATGACCGGCTGGTGTGGACCGCCCATCACTGGCAGCACTGGCTGGACCGCGGCAACTTCCCCGACCATCCGTGGCGCACCTTCCTGCAGCGCTCGGCGCTGACGCTCAAGGGGCTGACCTACGCGCCCAGCGGGGCGCTGCTGGCCGCGGCGACCACCTCGCTGCCCGAGACCCCCCAGGGCGAGCGCAACTGGGACTACCGCTACAGCTGGATCCGCGACTCGACGTTCATGCTGTGGGCCCTGCTGTCGCTCGGTTTCGAGTGGGAGGCCAACGACTTCTTCTACTTCATCGCCGACGTGGCCTCGGGCGAGGAGAACCTCCAGGTCATGTACGGGCTCGACGGCGAGCGCCAGCTCGACGAGCACCTCCTCGACCACCTCGAGGGCTACGAGCGCGCCCAGCCGGTGCGCATCGGCAACGCCGCCTACAAGCAGGAGCAGCACGACGTCTGGGGCGCTCTGCTGGACTCGGTCTACCTGCACACCCGCTCACGCGACTCGCTGGGCGACCGGGTGTGGCGGATCGTGTCGCGCCAGGTCGAGGCGGCGATGGCCAACTGGCGCGAGCCCGACCGCGGCATCTGGGAGATCCGCGGCGAGCCCAAGCACTTCACCTCATCCAAGGTGTTCTGCTGGGTGGCCTGCGACCGCGGGTCGCGGCTGGCCGAGCTGCGCGAGGACTTCGGCCGGGCCAGCCGCTGGCGCGAGGCCGCCGAGGAGATCAAGGCTGACGTGCTGGCCAACGGGGTCGACGAGCGCGGCGTGTTCGTCCAGCACTACGACACCGAGGCGCTCGACGCGTCGCTGCTGCTGCTGCCGCTGATGCGCTTCCTCCCGCCCGACGACGAGCGCGTGCGCGCCACCGTGTTCGCGATCGCGGACGAGCTCACCGAGGGCGGCCTGGTCCTGCGCTACCGGACCGAGGAGACCGACGACGGGCTCGAGGGCAAGGAGGGGACGTTCCTGATCTGCTCGTTCTGGCTGGTCTCGGCGCTGTGCGAGATCGGCGAGGTCGACCGCGCCCGGTCGCTGTGCGAGCGGCTGCTCGGCTACGCCAGCCCGCTCGGGCTCTACGCCGAGGAGGTCGACCCTCAGACCGGCCGCCACCTGGGCAACTTCCCTCAGGCGTTCACCCATCTGGCGCTGATCAACGCCGTGATGCACGTGATCCGCGCCGACGAGGACGACGCCCAGGAGTTCTCGCCCTGGTCTGACTGGCACTGACGGCCCGACGGGCCGCTCGGCCCGTGGGGGGCCCGTGCGCGGCCCGGGGGCCCGGCCGGTCAGGGATACAGCGCGACCGGCAGCGCCTTGAGCTGGCTGATGAACCCGGACTCGACCATCGCGGGGCGCCCGGCCGGCGCCATGCGCGGGTAGCGCGCGAGCGTCTCCTCGAACATGATCCGCAGCTCCATCCGCGCCAGCGCGGCGCCCAGGCAGAAGTGGCGGCCGCCCGCCCCGAACGCCTGGTGATCCGGATTGCGCGCAACGTCGAACCGGTCGGGATCCTGGTGGCGGCTCTCGTCGCGGTTGGACGAGACGTACCACATCACCACCTTGTCGCCCTGGCGGATCCGCTGCCCGGCCAGCTCGGTGTCGCAGGTGGCGGTCCGGCGGAAGTGGGCGAAGGCGGGGAACATCCGCAGCGACTCCTCGACCGCGCTCGGGATCAGCGACGGGTCGGCCAGCAGCCGGGCCCGCTCCTCGGGGTGCTCCATCAGCGCGCGCATGCCGCTGCAATAGGTCGCCTTGGTCGAATCGTTGCCGGCGGCGACCAGCAGGAAGAAGCCCATCACGATCTCGTGCTCCTCGAGCTTCTGCCCGTCGATCTCAGCGTGGACCAGCACGCTGGTCAGATCGTCGGTGGGGCGCTCGCGGCGCTCGGCGATCATCTCACTGCAGCGACGGAAGATCTCGGGGATCTCGTTGGCCAGGACGCCCTGGATCCCTTCGGGGCCGAGGTCGGGATCGCCGGCGGCGAGCGACGTGTTCATCAGCCGGGCCCAGGCCGCGTCGTCCTGCGGCGGGATGCCCATGAAGCTCCCGATCACGCGGGAGACGACCGGCTGGGCGACGTCGTTGACCAGGTCGCAGGCGTCGCGGCCGTCGAGGCGGTCGAGCACGTCGATGACGATCTGCCGGATCGCCGGCTCGTGGGCGGCGATCCGCCGCGGCGTGAAGCCGGCCTGGAAGAGCATCTTCAGGCGGTCGTGCTTGGGCGGGTCCATCCCGATGAACATCGCCTGCATGAGCTCCATGAACAGGTCCGAGACCGCGGTGATCCCGGTGGCCGACGAGTAGGTCCGCCAGTCGCGGGAGACGGTGTGGACATCGTCGGCGCGCGTCACAGACCAGTAGCCCGCCTCCTCGGGATATTCAGTCACGCGGGCGGTCCAGTGGACCGGGCACTCGTGGCGCAGCCGGTGAAACAGCTCGTGCGGAGGGCCTTCGCGCCAGTCCTCCCGCTCGGTTACCAGCACCTGGTCGAGGTCACTGTCGATGGATGTCACCGTCTCCTCCTGGCGGGCCGATGGACCGCCGCCGATGATACTGGCTGGCTAGCCAGCCTGGACCGGGCGCGCGGCCACACGCGCTCCGCCGCCCCCGCGCCGCCGGCCCGGCCCGCCCCGCCCCCGCCCGCGCGCCGCGCGCCGCCGCCCCGCCGCCCCCGGCCCCCCGCACCCCCCCGCGCCCCCCCGCGCCCACGCGCCCCCGCCGCGTGAGCGTGGGCGATCGACCAGGACATAACTGAATTATCTCCCACGCTCAACCGCCGGGAGGGGCGACGAGCCGTCGTCAGCGGGCGACGCGGGCGCCGGCGTGCTGGTCGCCGCGGGTGCGCGGGCGCGCGGCGGCGCCGGCCTCGCCGTCGGCCTCGGCCTCGCCATCGGCCTCGGCGGCACCGCCCGAATCGCCGGCCGCGAACGCCCGGCCGCCGCGCGACCAGGACGCCACGGCGGCCACCAGGCAGGCGATGATCGCGAACGCGAACGCCTCGTGCAGGCCCGAGCGGAACGGCGCCGAGATCAGCTGCGGGAAGAACGAGCGGCCCACCAGCAGCGCGTGCTGGGCGGCCGGCAGCTGCGCCAGCACGTGGGGACCGACGAGGTGCTGGATCGGGTTGTAGCCCAGGAAGGCGGCGAACAGGATCGACACCGGTGGAAGGTTGGCGGCGGCCACCGCAGTGTGGGCCGGAACGCCGTGAGCCTCCAGGCCGGTCGCCATCGTGTGGGGCAGCGTCGCCGACAGGCCGATGATCATCAGCGTGAAGAAGATGCCGATCGACAGCACCTGGGCGGAGTTCTGGAAGGTCTGGTTCATGCCGCCGCCGGCACCGCGGTCGGTCGGCGGCAGGCTGTTCATCACCCCGGCGCGGTTGGGCGACGCGAACATCCCCATCGAGACGCCGTTGAGAAACAGGATCGCCGCGAACACGGGATAGGAGAAGTCGACCGGCAGCAGCGCCAGCAGGACGAAGCTGATCGCGGCCCCGATCATCCCCCCGGTGGCGAACGGCCGGGCGCCGAACCGATCAGAGAGGAAGCCGGAGGTGGGCCCGGCGAACAGCATCCCGACGGTCAGCGGCAGGATGTAGATCCCCGCCCACAGCGGCGTCTTGGTGAAGTCGTAGCCGTGCTGGGGCAGCCAGATCCCCTGCAGCCAGATGATCAGCATGAACATCAGACCGCCGCGGGCGACCGCGGACAGGAACGTCGACAGCGTGCCGAAGCTGAACGCGCGGATCTTGAACAGCGGCAGGCGGAACATCGGGTCCTGGACCCGGCGCTCCACGAGCGCGAACACGATCAGCGACGCCACCCCGCAGCCGACCAGGATGAGCACCTTCGGGCTCCCCCACCCGGTGGCCGAGCTGCCATAGGGGCGGATGCCGTAGGTGACCGCGACCATGATCAGGATCAGACCCAGGGCGAAGCTGACGTTCCCGGCCCAGTCGATGCGCGCCCGGGAGGGCTTGGACAGCTCCTGCAGCTTGAGATAGGCCCACACGGTTCCGAACAGGCCGACGGGCACGGAGATGAGGAACACCAGGCGCCAGTTGATCGGGGCCAGCAGACCGCCCAGGACCAGGCCGACGAACATGCCGCTGACCCCGACGATGTTGTTGATGCCCAGCGCCATCCCGCGCTGGTTGGCCGGGAACGCGTCGGTGATGATCGCCGCCGAATTGGCCAGCAGGCACGCGGCGCCGACCCCCTGCACGATCCGGAAGACGATGAGGAACATCGCGCCCTCCTTGCCGGTCAGCCAGTCGACGGTGAGCACCAGCGACGCCGCGGTGTAGATGACGAAGCCGAGGTTGTAGATCCGCACCCGGCCGTACATGTCGCCCAGGCGGCCCAGCGAGACGATCAGCACGCTGGAGACGACCAGGAAGCCGAGGATCATCCACAGCAGGTAGAAGCTGTTGGACGGGACCAGCGGGTCGAGCTTGATCCCGCGGAAGATGTCGGGCATCGCGATCAGCGTGATCGACGCGTCGAGCGTCGCCAGCAGCACCCCGAGCGTGCAGTTCGACAGCGCGATCCACTTGTAGTTGGGGCCGCGCGGATCGCTGCGCGTGCCCCGCAGGGATGACACCCGGGGCATCAGGCGACCTCCTGGGCGTGCGCCAGCTCGGGCTCCAACACCGCCTCGCGCGGTTCGCGCGCCGCCGCCGGTACCAGCACGCCGGCGAGCATCGCGACCACCAGGAAGGCCGCCTCCAGCGTGAACGACTCGGTGAAGCCGGTGACCGTCGGCAGTCCGTGGGCGACGTTGTTGGCGATGAACGTGGCGGCGATCTGGCCGCCGAGCGCCCCGCCCAGCGTCCGCATCACCGTGTTCATCCCGGTCGCCACGCCGGTCTGGTGCGCCGGGACCGCCTGCACGCTGAGGTTGCCGAGCGCGGCGAAGGCCAGCCCGATGCCGATCCCCATCAGCGCGGCGCTGATCAGCATGTCGTAGGGATGGGCGTGGGCCGCCGCAAACAGCCCGAACGCCACGGCGGTGACGCCGCTGCCGACGATGACCGCGGGCTTGGAGCCGTAGCGCCGGGCCACCCGTCCGGCCACTGAGCCGAGCAGGCTCATCCCCAGCGCCGCCGGGAGCAGGTACAGGCCGGCGGTGACGACCGAGGCGCCGAAGCCGAAACCGGTGCTCGTCGGCAGCTGGGCGAACTGCGGGTACAGAAGGAACGACGCGTACATTCCGCCGCCGAGCAGGAACGCGACCAGATTGGTCGTCCACACGCCGCGGATCCGCATCATCGTCATGTCGATCAGCGGCTCATCGCTGCGGACCTCCACGGTGACCCAGGCGGCGCACCCGATGAAGCCGATGGCCAGGAGACCGAGCGTCTTGGGTGAGCCCCAGCCCCAGGTGATCGTCTCCGAGATCGCGATCAGCACGCAGGAGAAGCCGAACGTCATCAGCCCCGCGGCCAGCCAGTTCACCCGCCCGGGGACCCGGACCGGGGACTCGGGGACGAAGCGCCAGGTGCAGATCACGGCGGCGACGGTCACGACCAGCGGGATCCAGTACAGCCAGTGGTAGTTGAGGTGCTCGACGATCAGCCCGCCCAGCACGATGCCGATCCCGCCGCCGACGCCGAGGATCGACGAGAGGAGCCCGATGCTCCCGGCGACGCGATCGCGGGGGAACTCGTCGCGGACGATCCCGAACGCGAGCGGGAAGATCCCGCCACCGGCGCCCTGGATGATCCGGCCGACGATCATCGGCACCAGCGACGTCGACAGCGCCGAGACGACCGTGCCGACGCCGAGGATCATCAGGGTGATCACCAGCAGCCGCTCTTTTCCGTACATGTCCCCGAGGCGGCCGAGGATCGACGTGGCCACCGATGCGGACAGCAGATAGCCGGTCAGCAGCCAGGTCACGCCGGTCTCGGTCGTGTGCAGGCTGTGCTGGATCGAGGTCAGGGCGGGGATCACCGCCGAGCTCAGGACCGCGTAGGCCAGCCCCGCCAGCGCCGTCACCGCCAGGATCACGTTGGGATGGACCCCGTGATCCCTGTGGCTAGCTGACGTCACGCCCGGTACTCTAGCGGAATGATCATTCCGGTAGCTGATACGGAGGTACCCTCCGGGTCCACCGGGGACTCGGGGACGAGCGCCGAACCGGGCGGCGCTGAGCGCAGCGAGTGGTCGCGGCTGGATCCGGCGACCAAGCGCGAACGGCTGCTCGAGACCGCCACCGAGGTGTTCGCCGGCAGCGGCCTCGACGCGCCGATGAGCGAGGTCGCCGAGGCGGCCGGCGCCGGCGTGGCGAGCGTCTATCGCATGTTCGCCTCCAAGCGCGAGCTGCTGGCGGCGATCGTCACCCGGCGCTTCGAGCACATCGCCCGCGCCACCGAGAACGCGGGCGCCCAGGAGGGCGACCGGTGGACGGCGCTGACGGACATGCTCACCTACCTGGTCCGCACCCAGCGGGCCGACTACATGATGGGCGAGGCCCGCGCGGAGGTGGCCGACCACCCCGATGTCGTCGCCGCGGTGGCGCGCGCGAACGAGGCCCAGGAACGGCTGCTGGCCGCCGCCCGCGCCGAGGGCCGACTGCGCGCCGACGCGACCAACCTGGACCTGCGCCTGCTGTTCGCCGCCACCCGGGCGGCCCGCCGGGTCGAGCCCGAGCAGTGGCCGCGCATGCTCCAGCTGATGATCGACGCGCTCGATACGCAGCGCGGCTAGCGGCTTCGCGCGCGCCGCACCCGCGACCGGACGCGCCCGAGCAATATCGTTGCTCCAGACCACCTGAGGAAGGAGCATCCTTGAAGATCCGCGCCGCCGTGCTCGAGGAGTTCAGCGCCCCGCTGCACGTCACCGAGGTCGATCTGGCCGAGCCCAACGCCGGCGAGGTGCTGGTGCGGCTGGCCGCCTGCGGCGTGTGCCACACCGACATGTACACCGCCTCCGGCGTCGACCCCTCCGGTTACGCGCCCACCGTACTCGGCCACGAGGGCGCCGGGATCGTCGAGCGCGTCGGCGAGGGCGTGTCCGGCGTCGCCCCCGGGGACCTGGTGGTGACGCTGTTCTCGCCGCAGTGCCGCGCGTGCGTCCATTGCCTGAGCCCCGACACGAACCTGTGCCTGGCCATCCGCGAGCAGCAGAACCTCGGCTTCCTGCCGGACGGCACCACCCGCCTGTCCCGCGACGGCGAGCCGATCCGCCACTTCATGGGCACGAGCACGTTCGCCGAGTACACGGTGATGCCGGAGATCGCGCTGGCCAAGGTCTCGCCTGATGCCGAGCCCGAGCACGCGTGCCTGTTCGCCTGCGGGCTGTCGACCGGGCTGGGCGCGGCGATGAACACCGCCAAGGTCACGCCCGGGTCGACCTGCGTCGTGTTCGGCGCGGGGATGGTCGGGCTGGGCGCCGTCGCGGGCTGCCGGCTGCAGGACGCCGAGCGGGTCATCTGCGTCGACCTGTCCCCGGAGCGGCTCGCGCTGGCGGCCGGCCAGGGCGCCACCGAGACCTGGATCGGCGACGAGAACACCGTCCAGCGGGTGCTCGACGAGACCGGCGGGTTCGGCGCCGACTTCACCTTCGAGGCCACCGGCCTGGTCGCGGTGATGCGCCAGGCGGTCGAGTCGGCCCGCATGGGCTGGGGCCTGTGCACCGTCGCCGGCGTGGCCGGCCGCGGCGAGACCCTCAACGTGATCCCGCGCTATCTCATCACCGGCCGGCGGATCTGCGGATCGTCGTTCGGCGGGGTCAAGGGCCGCGACCAGGTTCCCGAGCTGGTCGAGCTCTACCTCGACGGCAAGATCGACATCGACCCGTTCATCTCCCACCGGATCTCCCTGGACGACGTCAACCGCGGCTTTGAGCTGATGGAGCGCCAGGACGGGATCCGCAGCGTGATCTCCTTCAACTGACGCCCCTGCCGGCGGCTGGGCCGGCTCCACCTGCGAGCCGGCCCAACTGCGGCGGGGGATATGGGTGATCGGCGGTCTGGGCCGATCACATGTTGGAGTCGGGGAGGCGCGCCGCACGCGCGTCCGCTGCCGCCGGCGGGGCGGCGCTTGCGATCGCGGCGCCGTCACCCGTCAGGGCGGCGGCATCCGCCGGCGTCGTCAGCAGCGGTCGCTTCGTGTGCTTGAGGGGCGTCATCTCCGTGGACCACACGATGCAGCGCGCTCGTCAGACGCCCGTTACAGAAAATGAAGAGTTGACGAAGGGGTCGCGCCCGCCGTTACCCGGCGGGTAATCGACGCCGTGACCGCGGCATGGGACCGTGCCGCCATGATCACCGAAACCCTCACCCCCACGGGCTCGGCGCAGGCGTCGCGGCCGGAGTCCCTCGCCCCGTCGGCCGTGCGCCGGTGGGCCCCGCTCGCGGTGATCCTCGCCGCCACATTCATGATGGTGCTGGACTTCTTCATCGTCAACGTCGCCCTGCCATCGATGCAGGCCGGGCTGCACGCCTCGAGCGGCGCGATCGAGTGGGTCGTCGCCGGCTACGGCCTGACCACTGCCGTGTTCCTCATCCCCGGCGCCCGCCTCGGCGACCGCTGGGGCCGCCGCCGGGTGTTCACCGTCGGTCTGGCGCTGTTCACCGCCAGCTCGGCCGCCTGCGGCCTGACCGGCAGCGCCGAGCTGCTCGTCATCGCCCGCCTCGCGCAGGGCTCGTCCGCCGCGCTGCTGGGACCCAACGTCCTGGCGATCATCGGCGTCCTGTACACCGGCACCGATCGCGCCAAGGCGCTGGCCGCCTACGGCATGTGCATGGGCTTCGCCGCCGTGTCGGGCCAGCTGATCGGAGGCGTGCTGGTGCAGGCCGACGTCGCCGGCCTGGGCTGGCGCAGCTGCTTTCTCATCAACGTCCCGATCGGGCTGGCCGCGGTCGCCCTCGCGCCGCGGGTCATTCCGGAGTCGCGGGCGCCGGGGATCGCCGGAGTCGACCTCGCCGGCACGGTGCTGGCCACGCTGGGCCTGACCGCGATCGTGCTCCCGCTGGTCGACGGGCGTGCGCATGGCCGGCCGCTGTGGACGTGGCTGTCGCTGGCCGCCTCGGTGCCGCTCCTGGGCGGATTGGCACTCCAGCAGCGGCGGCTGTCGGCTAGGGGCGGCGCCGCGTTGCTGCCGGGCGTGCTGTTCCGATCGCGCGGCTTCGCCGCCGGGCTCATCGCCCAGCTGCTGTTCTGGTGCGGCCAGGCGTCGTTCTTCCTCGTCCTGGCGCTGTACCTCCAGATGGGCCGCCACCTCAGCGCGCTGCACGCCGGACTGGTGTTCACCATCCTGGCCGTGGCCTACCTGGCCACGTCGATGCGGGCGCCGGCGCTCACCGAGCGCCACGGCCGGCGCGTGCTGGCCGCGGGCACGCTCGTGCTGGCCGCCGGTCACCTCGCGCTGGCGCTGGCCGTCGGCGACGTCGGGATCGGCGGGTCGGTCGCGGTGCTGACCCCGGGGCTGATCCTGGTCGGTGCGGGTATGGGCCTCGGGATCACCCCGCTGACGTCGCTGATCATGGCCACCACCGGTCCCGAGCACATGGGCGCGACCTCCGGGGTCCTGGCCACGATGCAGTACGTCGGCGCGGCGCTCGGCGTCGCCGTGATCGGCGTCCTGTTCTATGGCGCTCTGCCGCATGGGTTCGGTCCCGCGTTCGAGCTCAGCGTTTGCGCCCTGGCGGTGTCCTCGATCGCGGTCGCTGCGCTGAGCCGGCTGCTTCCGGCGACGGTAGGCTCGTGATGGTGACCGTCGCCGACAACACCGCCGGACGGGTGGGCATCCTGCTGCGCGACTGGCGCCAGCGCCGGCGGCTGAGCCAGATGGAGCTGGCGCTGGAGGCCGGGGTCTCGACGAGGCATCTCAGCTTCGTCGAGACGGGGCGGGCGCGACCCAGTCCGGACATGGTGCTGCACCTGGCCGACCAGCTCCAGGTCCCGCTGCGCGAACGCAACGACCTGCTCCTGGCCGCGGGCTACGCGCCGCGCTTCGAGGCGCGCACGCTCGACGACCCGGAGCTGACCCCGGTGCGCGATGCGCTGGGGCACGTGCTGGCCGGCCACGAGCCGTTCCCGGCGCTGGCGGTCAACCGCCAGTGGGAGCTGGTCGCGTCCAACGCCGCGCTCGCTCCGCTCCTGGACGGCGTCGCCGACGAGCTGCTCGTGCCACCGGTCAACGTGCTGCGGGTCGCGCTGCACCCCGACGGGATGGCCCCCAACATCCTCAACCTGGCCGAGTGGCGCGGCCACCTGCTCGCACGCCTGGCCCGCGAGATGCGGCTCACCGGCGACGGCGACCTGATGGCCCTCTACGAGGAGCTGCGGGGCTATCCGGGGCCGCCGGGCTCAGACGCCGAGCCGACGCTGGACGGCACGGCGATCATGATCGAGCTGCACCTCACCACGCCCGCCGGGCCGCTGCGCTTCTTCAGCACCGTGACGACGTTCGGCACCGCCGTCGACGTGACCGTCTCCGAGCTGTCGGTGGAGGCGTTCTTCCCCGCGGACGCGGAGACCGCCGCGCGCCTGCGCACCTGACGCACGCGCGCGGCGGCGACCGCGCCCGGAGGATCTAACGCCGCCGGGCGGCGGGCTCCAGCGCCGGATTGGGCCAGCCGCCGTCGGCGGCGTTGACGTTGACCCCGGGCGGCACGATCGCGTCGATCTTGTCCAGCAGCTCGTCGGAGAGCTCGACGTCAGCCGCGGTCAGCTGCGACTCGAGGTGCTCCATCGTCCGCGGGCCGGTGATCGCCGCCGTCACCGCCGGGTGGCGGATGACGAACGCGATCGCCATCTCGATCAGCGTGATCCCGGCTTCGTCGGCCAGCTTCGCCAGGGCGTCGGCCACCTCCAGCTTGCGCTGGTTCTCGGGCCGCGCGAGGTCGTAGCGGGCCGGGATGCGATCGGCCCGAGTCGATTCGGGCGTGTCGGCGCCGACGCGGTACCGGCCCGACAGCCACCCTCCGGCCAGCGGGCTCCACGGGATGACCCCCATCCCGTAGCGCTGGCAGGTGGGCAGCACGTCCTTCTCGATCTCGCGCACGAGCATCGAATACGGCGGCTGCTCGCACCGGAATCGCTCGCGGCCGCGCTGCTGCGCCACCCACTGGGCCTCGACGATCTGCGAGGCCGGGAACGTGGAGGAGCCGACGTAGCGGACCTTGCCGTCACGGATGAGGTCGGTCAGCGCGCCGAGCGTGTCGTCGATGTCGGTGTCAGCCTCGGGGCGGTGGATCTGGTACAGGTCGATCCAGTCGGTCCCCAGCCGCCGCAGCGAGTTCTCGACCTCGCGGATGATCCAGCGCCGGCTGTTGCCGAACTCGTTGGGGTCGTCCCCCATCGTGCCGTGGACCTTGGTGGCCAGCACCACGTTCTCGCGCTTGCCACCGGCCAGCGCCTTGCCGACGATTTCCTCGGACTCGCCCCGGGAATAGACGTCAGCGGTGTCGATGAAGTTGATCCCGGCGTCGAGCGCCCGGTGAATGATGCGGACGCCCTCGTCGTGATCCGTGTTGCCCCAGTCTCCGAGCATCATCGCGCCGAGGCACAGCGGACTGACCCTGACGCCGGTGCTTCCTAGTGTGCGGTAGTTCATGAACCCCACCCTACTCACGCGCGCGCGGCGGCCGGCGGCGCTCGCATGAAGCTGCTGGCGGCGGCGCCCCGCGCACTGACGCCGGTCGCGCTGGCGGCGGCCGGGCTGGCGCTGATCGTGCCATCGGGGCCGATCGCCCACCGCTCGGACCTCCTGCTGGCGCTGCTCGTCCTCGTCACCGCGCTGGGGATCGGCGCGGGCGAGCTGCGCGACGACCTGCGCCGGCATTCGACCTCGATCGCGGTCCTGTCGGTGGTGCCGCTGGTGGTGCTGTCCGCCGCCGCCTGGGCGATCGGGCGGCCGTTCGGCGCCGAGGTCCGCGACGGTCTGCTGGCGGTGGGCGCGTCGAGCTCGGAGGTGGCCACCGTCGGCCTCGTGGCGCTCGCCGGCGCCGACGCCACCATCGCGCTGGGCGCGGTCGCCGGCTCGCTGGTGGCGTCGGCCCTGCTGGGGCCGGTGGCGATCGGGCTGCTGGCCGGTCAGCCCATCCCCGGCGGCACCGGCCACCTGCTCGGCCGGTTCGCCATCGTCGTCATCGCTCCGCTGGTCGCCGGGGTGGCAGTGCGGACACTCTGGCCCGGCATCGAACGCGTCGATCCCGAACGCGAGGGCGTGGCCGCCCTGGCCGTCGCCGCACTCGTGTACGCCGCGCTGAGCGGGACGTCCGGTGCTCACGGCCTGGGCGCCGCGTTGGTCGCGGCGCTCGTGTTCCTCGCCGTCGCGACGGCGTTGGGCGAGCTGTGGCGGCGCGCGACCCCGCGCCCGGTGGCCGTCCCCGGCGCGCTGTCGATCGCCATGCGGGACTTCGCGGTCGCGGCCGTGCTCGCGTCCCAGGCGTTCGGCAGCGCCGCCGGCGGCGTGCCCGGCGTCTACGGGGTGGTGATGCTGCTCGGCGGCTCGGCGGCGGCCGGCCTGGTCGCCCGCGGGGCGGCCTGACGCGCAGGGAGTAAGTTGGGGCGCATGAGCGAAGAACGACACTTCGGCCTCACCGGCCTGGCCACGATGGGGGCCAATCTCGCCCGCAACGTCGCCCACCACGACATCCCGGTCGCCGTCCACAACCGGACAACCAGCCGCATGACCGCGTTCCTGGACGAGCACGGCTCCGAGGGCCCGATCAGCGGCCACGAGACCACCGAGGAGTGGGTGCGGGCGCTGGAGTCGCCGCGCGTGCTGATGAGCATGGTCCAGGCGGGCCCGGCCACCGACGCCGTCATCGACGACATCGCCCCCCACCTCGATCGCGGCGACATCCTGATCGACGGCGGCAACGCCAACTTCCGCGACACTCAGCGCCGCCATGCCGCGCTGGCCGAGCGGGGCATCCACTTCCTCGGCGTCGGGGTGTCCGGCGGCGAGGAGGGAGCGCTCGAGGGGCCGAGCATCATGCCCGGCGGCGACCGCGAGCCCTACGACGCGTCGGTCAAGCCGATCTTCGAGGCGATCGCCGCCCAGGTCGACGGCACGCCGTGCTGCACCTACGTCGGTGCCGACGGGGCCGGCCACTACGTGAAGATGGTCCACAACGGCATCGAGTACGCGGACATGCAGCTCATCGCCGAGAGCTACGACCTGCTGCGCAACGGCGTCGGCTGGGATGTCCCGCGGATCGCCGACCGCTTCCGCACCTGGAACGAGTCCGAGCTCGAGTCCTTCCTCATCGAGATCTCGGCCCGGGTTCTGTCCAAGACCGACGAGGCCACCGGCCGGCCGCTGGTCGACGTCATTCTCGACGCCGCTGAGCAGAAGGGCACCGGTCGCTGGACCGCCCAGGACGCGCTCGAGCTCGGCGTCCCGCTGACCGGGATCACCGAGGCGGTGTTCGCGCGGGCGCTGAGCGCGCTCAAGGACCAGCGGGTGCACGCCGCCGACATCCTCGCCGGACCGGAGCCCCGGCCGGCCGCTGACGACTCGCTGGCCGACGACCTCTCGCACGCGCTCTACGCGTCCAAGATCGTCTCCTACGCCCAGGGCTTCGCCCAGATGGCGGCGGCCGCCGACACCGAGGGCTGGGACGTCGATCTGGGGTCGATGGCCACCATCTGGCGCGGCGGCTGCATCATCCGCGCGCGGTTCCTGGACCGGATCCGCGAGGCCTACGACGCCGAGCCCGGGCTGGCCAACCTGATGCTCGCCGACTTCTTCTCCAGCGCGCTGGCCGAGGCACAGGACCCGTGGCGGCGCGTGGTCGGGCGGGCCGCCGAGCTGGGGATCCCCACGCCGGCCTTCTCGTCATCGCTGGCCTACTACGACGGCTATCGCCGCGCCCGCGGGCCGGCCAGCCTCATCCAGGGGCTGCGCGACCTGTTCGGCGCCCACACCTACAGGCGCGTGGACCGCGACGGCACCTTCCACGTGATGTGGGGCGAGGACGGCCGCGAGGTCGAGGCATAGGTGACGCGGCGCGGCTGGGTGCGCCGGCCTACACGCCGCCGTTGAGCCCCGGGATCCAGCTGGTCCCGGCGAGCGGCACCTTGGCCATCGCGGCCGCTTCGATCGTCAGCGCGACGAGGTCCTCGGGCTCGAGGTTGTGCACGTGGGACTTGCCGCAGGCGCGGGCGAGCGTCTGGCACTCGAGCGTCAGCGTGCGCAGGTAGTTGGCCAGGCGCCGGCCGCCGAGCTGCGGGTCCAGGCGCGCGGCGAGCTCCGGCTCCTGGGTGGAGATGCCCGCCGGGTCGCGGCCGGCCTGCCAGTCGTCGTAGTAGCCGGCGGCGGAGCCGATCTCGGCGTACTGGGCGTCGTGCTCGGGGGCGTTGTCGCCCAGCGCGATCAGCGCGGCCACGCCGATCGAGACGGCGTCGGCGCCGAGCGCCAGCGCCTTGGCCACGTCGGCGCCGGTGCGGATGCCGCCGGAGACGATCAGCTGCACCTTGCGGTGCATGTCGAGCTCCATCAGCGACTCGACCGCCTGCGGGATGGCCGCCAGGATCGGGATGCCGACGTGCTCGATGAACACGTCCTGGGTGGCGGCGGTGCCACCCTGCATCCCGTCGAGGACGATCGCGTCGGCCCCGGCCTTGACCGCCAGGGCCACGTCGTAGTAGGTGCGCGACGCCCCGACCTTGATGTAGATGGGGATCCGCCAGTCCGTGATCTCGCGCAGCTCCTCGATCTTGATCTCCAGATCGTCGGGGCCGGTCCAGTCCGGGTGGCGGCACGCGCTGCGCTGATCGATCCCGGCGGGCAGGTCGCGCATCTCGGCCACGCGGTCGGAGATCTTGTGGCCGAGCAGCATTCCGCCGCCGCCCGGCTTGGCGCCCTGGCCGACGACGACCTCGATCGCATCGGCGCGACGCAGGTCGTCGGGGTTCATGCCATAGCGGGAGGGCAGCAGCTGGTAGACGAGCTTGGTCGAGTGCTCGCGCTCCTCGGGGGTCATCCCGCCGTCGCCGGTCGTCGTCGAGGTGCCGACCTCGCTGGCCCCCCGCCCGAGCGCCTCCTTGGCGTTGCCCGACAGCGCGCCGAAGCTCATGCCGGCGATCGTGATCGGGATGTCGAGGTGGATCGGCTCCGACGCGAAGCGGGTGCCGATCGTCACGTCGGTGGCGCACCGCTCGCGGTAGCCCTCCAGCGGGTAGCGCGACACGCTCGCGCCGAGGAACAGCAGGTCGTCGAAGTGCGGGACCGGACGCTTGGCGCCGAAGCCGCGGATGTCGTACATGCCCTCGCGCGCGGCCCGCTGGATCTCGGCGATCGCGTTGCGATCGAACGTCGCCGACTCGCGCAGGCCGGGATGCCAGCCACGGCCGAGACGACCGGACCCGTTGGTGCTGACGCTCATGGCCTAGTACACCCCGACGTTGTCGACCTTGAAGTTGTAGAGCTGGCGCGCGGACCCGTAGCGGCGGAAGCTCACCGGCTCGGCGTCGATCTCGGCCCGGGCCAGCAGGCCCGCCAGCTGCGCGCGGTGCTCCTCGCCCATCTCCTTCTCCACGCAGTCTGCGCCCAGCCCGGCCACCCGCCCGCGAACGTACAGGCGGGCCTCGTAGAGCGAGTCGCCCAGCGCCTCGCCGGCGTCGCCGCACACGACCAGGCAGCCCTTCTGCGCCATGAAGCCGCTCATGTGCCCGACCGAGCCGCGGACGACGATCTCCGCGCCCTTGAGCGAGATGCCGCAGCGCGCCGACGCGTCGCCGTGAATCACCAGCAGGCCGCCGCGGGCGGTGGCCCCGGCCGCTTGGCTCGCCGACCCGTCGACGATCACGCTGCCGGACATCATGTTCTCGGCCACCCCGACGCCGCAGTTGCCGCGCACGCGCACGGTGGCCCGCTGGTTCATGCCGGCGCAGTAATAGCCGACATGGCCGTCGATCTCGACGTCGTAGTCGGCGTCGAGCCCGACGGCGACGCTGTGGCGCCCGTCGGGATGGGCGACCAGCACCCGCCCGATGGACTCGCCGGCGTGCAGCCGGCGGTTGAGCTCGCGCACGCTGTCGGTGCGCAGGTCGAAGCTCAGCGGCGGGGCGACCTGCTCGGTGGCCATCACGCCACCAGCGTCCGGCCCCAGCTGTACACCCGGCCCGGCTCGGGCTCCCAGCTGACCGCGCCCTCGGCGCCCGGCAGCACCGCGATCGCGCGGTACTCGGATGCCATCGCCACCCACTCCTCGGTCTCGGCCATCACCGCGGGCTTGCAGGCGATCGGGTCGCGCAGCACGGCGAACCCGTCCGCGGTGCCCACCGCGAAGGTGTAGAAGCCGTCGAGGTCGTCGAGGCAACCCTCGAGCGCCTGCTCGAGCGTGGCGCCCTCGCGCAGCCGCCAGGTCAGGTAACCGGCGGCCACCTCGCTGTCGTTGTCAGTCTGGAAGCGGATCCCCTCCTTGCGCAGCGCGCGGCGCAGGCGGTTGTGGTTCGACAGCGAGCCGTTGTGGACCAGGCACAGGTCCAGGCCGGTCGAGAACGGATGCGAGTGCTCGGTCGTCACCCGGCTCTCGGTCGCCATGCGGGTGTGGCCGAGCGCGTGGCTGCCGTCGATCCGGTCCAGCTCGAAGCGCCGCACGAAGTCCGCCGGCGGACCGGCCTCCTTGAAGATCTCGATCGTCTCCCCCGCGCTCATCAGCGTCAGCTCCGGATGGGCCTCGATCAGCCAGCCCTGCACCGCCTCGGGGTCGCCGGCCACGGTGAACACCGCGTGGGTGGCCCGCACGCCGCTCAGCGACGCGTCGCCGAACACGGCCGTCAGCTCGCCGGCCAGCGCGTCCCAGGCCGGCCCGGCGCCGGCGCTGAACAGCGAGATCTTGCACCAGCCGGCGGGCGCCGGGTCGCGGTAGAAGGCCACGCCGGCGCTGTCGGGTCCGCGGAACGACAGCTGGTCGAGCATCAAGGCCAGGTGCGCGCCCAACTGGGAGCGCAGCGCGTCCGTCTTGGTGTAGAGCCCCGCAATGCCGCACATGAAGGGCAGCCTAAACCGTGATGCGACGCGCTCCAATGGCGCGCGCGCGCACACTTTGAGTACTGAATGTGGCGCTGGCCGCCACAGCCGGTGCCTCGCCAAAGTACGTGGCATTTGCCACAATCACGATGGGTACATATACCCACGCGCCGGATGCCCGCCGGCGCACCGGGTCAGCCGGCGTAGTAGTCGGCGTTGATCTTGATGTAGCTCTGCCACTCATCGGGGAGCTGATCCTCCGCGAAGCACGCGTCCACGGGGCAGGCCTCGACGCAGGCATCGCAGTCGATGCACTCCTCCGGGTCGATGTAGAGCTGAGGCGCCTGGTCGTAGCCCGGCTCGTCCTCGGTGGGATGGATGCAGTCGACCGGGCAGACCTCGACGCAGGAGAGGTCCTTGGTTCCGATGCAGGGCTCGGCAATCACGTAGGTCATCGCGCCGCCAGTGTTGCACTTCAACCTAGGTCGAAGTCAAGCGCGAGATGATCCGGTCGTCGAACATGTGGCACTCGTCAATGGAGGCGCAGTCGCACTCGCTGCAGAGCCTGAGCAGCCGGCGCACCGATCCGGCCCGGGTGATGAGGGCGTCGAGCTCGGGGATCTTCAGCAGCGCCAGCTGGCGCAGCCGTTCGTGGGCGGGCTGATCCCGGGAGCCCAGGAGATCGCCGATCTCGTCCAGGCTGAACCCGACCCGCTGGGCGGCGTCGATGATCCGCAGGCGCCGGATCGCGTCGTGGGTGTAGCGGCGCTTGCCGGCGACGCGGTCGGGGGCGACGAGCAGCCCGCGGACCTCGTAGTAGCGGATCCGCGATGTCGTCATCCCGGTCAGCGCCGCCACCTCGCCGATGGCCAGCCGGCCGTCCACGCTCACACCGGCAGCCGCTTCTGGGCTCGCCTGACGACCTGGAGGGCCTCGCGCAGATCGGTGCGCGCGATCGGCGGCAGCGCCCCCGGATCGATCAGGTTGTCCGCCGCGCCGCCGTCGGCGATCAGCTGGGCGTGGTGCTCGAACCGGATCCGGGCGATCACCTCGAACGCCTCGCGCAACGCGTCGGCCTCCTCGCGCTCCAGGCCGCCGGCCGCGGCGATCGCCACCAGCCGGTCGGCGGTCGGCGAGATCGTCACCCCGCTCGACAGCGCGTGATAGCGGACGAGGTTGACCACCGGGATGATCGCCCCGCTCTTGATGTCCAGTCGCCCATCGCGCCCGGTCGCCAGCTGGCCGCGGAAGCCCAGCGCCACCGGAAAGCCCGCCGCCGACCGGGCCATCAGCCGCATGAACGGGCCGTGGTCGCGGGCCATCCGGATGCGGGCGGTCAGCTCGGCGGCGATGCCCAGGCCGCCGGCCGCCGGCCGGAAGTCGAAGGCCACCGTGGCCCGGATCAGGTGGGACTCGTCGGGCTCGGTCAGGCACTCGTCGAACGTCCGCAGCCAGTCGGACTTGGACATCCGCCAGCGCCGGTCGCCGGCCAGCACCCCGTTGTTGTCGACCCCGATGCCGCAGCGAGCCAGGCCGTCGTTGACATCCGCGCCGAGCCGGGCGAAGTACGCGTCGGCGTCCGGGTCCGCCGTGGCATAGGCCATCGCGTTGTCCTGGTCGGAGGCCAGCGTGAACTCGCGCCTCGCCGCGCTGCCCAGATCCAGCCACGCCCACGCCATCGGTGCCGGCCCGTGGGTCCAGATCGAGAAGTCGATCAGCCGGGCGACGACGGCGTCGTGGGCCAGGCTGAGCACCCGCCCGAGGTCCCGGGAGAAGACGCCGGCCCGCACCAGGGTCACGAACAGCTGGGGCAGCTGCGCGACCGCCCGCTCGAGCGCCGCCTCGTCGGGGGCACGGAGGATCGTGTGGCGCAGCCCGATCGGGCTCGAGGCGTCGAGCCCGAGCAGATCGGCGGCTGACAGCACCCCACACACTCGGTCGCCGTCGAGGACGACCAGGTGCTCGACGCCGGCGGCCACCATGTCCACCGTCGCCTCGATCGCCAGCTGGCGCATCGACACGCTCGGCGCCGGCGAGCGGGCCAGATCGCCCAGCGCGCCGTCTCCGTCCCCGCGGTCGGCCGCCACGGCGTTGCGCAGGTCGGCGTCGGTGACGATGCCCAGCGCGTCGCCGGGCAGCGCCACCAGCAGCGCCCGCACCCCGTCCTGTCCCAACCGCTGGGCGGCGGCGCGGACCGTCTCGGCGGGCGGCGCGAACACCGGCGGGCGCATGATCGCCGACACGGGCGTGGTCCCGACGTCGTGCAGCCCGTGGACCGTGTGCCCGGCGCGGGTCAGGCGTTTGCGCAACGACCGCGCGACGTAGGCCACCCCGGCCTCGGTGGCGAGGATCCGGCGCGCGGCGGGCGGCGTGAAGCGCGCGCAGGTGGACGGCTCACGGACGCGAATGGAGAAGGCCGGCCCCATGCCGGTCAGCAGCGAGGTGTGGCCAAAGCACTCCCCCGGCTCGAGCACCTGGATCACCTCCCCCTGGTGGACGATGTCCATCGAGCCGGTGGCGACCACCCACAGCGCGGTCGCCGGCGGCCCGTCCTCCACCAGCACCACGGTCCCTGGCGCGTACTGCTCGATCGCCGCCTCGGCCGCGAGACGGGTCAGTTCGCCGCTGGGCAGCGCGTCGAACGGCGGATGACCGGCGAGAAATGTGTCCAGGTGCTCCATGTCACGTGCCGCAATTGTGTTCGCATCTTGCCTTGCCAGCCACCGACGACATGTCAGGGTAAGGCCACCAACGACCAGCGGACCTGGAGGGCATATGCCGGACGAAACGACCGCGCCCGGACCATTCGAGGATGAACTCGTCTACGAGGGCGGCGGCCTGCCGAAGACCACCAACTGGTGGGGGGCCTTCGTCATCGGCCTGGCAGGGACCATCCTGGTCACCGGCATCGCGCCGGTCATGGTCACGGAGCTGGGCGCGGCCTCGGTGCCGGTGATCGTGTTCATCACCATCACCGGCTACATCGTCTGCCTGCTGCTGGCGGAGCTCTCGGCGATGATGCCCGACCGCTCGGGGGGACTCCCCTCCTACGCCTACCCGGCGTACAAGGACAAATGGCCGCGGTTCGCCGAGCATGTCAACGGGTTCACCGCCTGGGCCTACTGGCTCGGCTGGTTCCCCGTAGCGCCTCTGAACATGATCCTGGCGTCGCTCTATATCGCCGACCGGTTCAAGCTTACCGGCGGGTCGCTCACGGTGTTCAGCACTCCGATCAGCTACTGGACGCTCGCCATCTCGATCGTGGGCCTGATCGTCCTGTCGGTGCCGGCGATCCGCGGGCTGCGCTTCGGGACGATGTTCGCCACCACGCTGGCGGTCCTGTCGATGATCCCGCTCACCTTCCTCGCCATCTCGTGGATCTTCAACCCGTCCGTGGTCGACTTCGGTCAGCTGTTCCACTTCCAGCACACCAACGGCACCGGGTTCTTCTCGAGCCTGTTCGGCCATAACTGGCTCACCTTGTACATCGCGTTCAGCTTCCTGCTCACCTGGAACGTGATCGCCATGGAGGCCGCGGCCTGCTACATCGGGGAGACCAAGAACCCGGACCGCGACGCGAAGATCGCGATGAACCTGGAGGGGCTCTACGGCCTGTTCATCTACACGATGATCCCGGTGGCATTCATCATCGTGATCGGCAACCAGGCGCTGGGCAACCCGGCGCTCGTCGATCCGCAGACGATGTTCGTGACCTTCGCCTCCAAGGTGTTCGGCGCCGGCGCCGGATCGAACCTCCTGGACTGGCTGATCGCGATCATGCTGATCCTGGCGCTGATCCTCTCGGCGCTGAACGCGATCACGGGCACGGCCCGCTCGCTGCACCAGATGTCGACCGACGGGCAGTTCCCGAAGTTCTTCCAGAAGGTCAACCACCACGGGGTTCCGGACCGGGCGATGATCTTCAACGTCGTCTGCTCGATCCTCGTGGTCTTCGCCGGTGGCGCGGTGCAGATCTACACGCTGTCGAATGTCGGCTACCTGGCGTCATTCATCCCGGTGCTCGTCGGCTATTACCTGCTGCGCAAGCACCGCCCGAACGTGCGGCGGCCGTTCAAGCTGCCCGAGTGGATGAAGTGGGTGGCGATCGCCATCGCGGTGCTGTACGCCATCATCTACTTCTACGGCGGCCCCATCTACGCCTCGTGTGCCTGTAACGCCGCCGGCACCAAGACACTCCCCTTCTACTTCATCGGCTGGGGCGTGCTCCTCATCTACCTCCCGCTGTACTACTACCGAAAGCGGGTCGAGGATCCGCGTGACTCACCGGCCGAGGCGATGTCTCCGTCCCAGGCGGGCGTCGCGGGAGCCGGGGATTGAGCGCCACCGCGCAAGTGGCGGAGCCCACACCTGGGGAGAGCCGCCCCCGGCGGATCCTGCTGGCCTCCGAGGGCCGGCCGATCCCGCCGGCGGCGGTGGCCCGGGCGATCGAGCTGGCCAAGCCCGCGGGCGCGAGCGTGCACGTGTTCACGATCGCGCGCATCCACGGCACCGCCTTCGGTATGCCGGTCCCCGGCCTGATGCCGACCAAACAGGAGTGGGCCGAGCAGCGGGAGATCGTCTCCAAGACGATCCGCCGGCTCGAGCGCAAGGGCATCGAGGCCGGCGGCCACGTGCTCGGCACCCGCAACGCCACCAAGAAGATCCTGGCCGAGGCGACCCTGCACAACTGCGAGGCGATCGTGATGGCGGCCGACCCGGATCGCAACCGCTTCACCGGGAACATGATGTGGAGCCAGGAACCCCAGCGGGTGCGCCGCAAGGCCAAGCTGCCGGTGTTCCTGGTGCCGGACGAAGGCACCGGCGCCGGTCGCTAGCGCCGGTCGCCGGCGTGGGCCGCCGCGGAGCCCGCGAGGACGCGGCCCTCAGCTGGGCGCACCCGGGCGCCCGTGCAGCCGGGCCAGCTTGATCGCCAGCTCCAGCGACAACAGGTCGTCGGAGTCGAGGTCCAGGCCGGTGAGCTCCTCGATCCGCCCCAACCGCTGTCGCAGCGTGTTGGGGTGGATGTAGAGCGCCCGGGCGGACTCGATCACGCTGCGCCGCTCAGACAGGTAGCGCTCCAGCGTGTCGAGCAGCGCGGTGCGCCGCCGCCGGTCGTAGTCGATCAGCAGGTCGACGGCGGCGCGCATCCGATCGCGCGGCGCGTCGTCGGCGCCGATCTGCACCAGGTAGCGGTAGGCGCCGACCTGCGAGTAGGCGATCGCCCCGCCATCGCGCAGCAGGGCGCCCGCGATCGTGGCCGCGTCGCGCGCCTCGCGGTCAGCGCCAGGCGCGTCGACGGGCGACTCGCGGAGCTCGCTCACGCCGATGACCGCCCCGGTGCGCTGGCCCAGCTCGCGAGCATCGCGCAGCAGCTCGTCGACGGCGTGACGCCGCCCGGGCCCGAACGCCAGCAGCGCCCGCACCGGACCCGGCCCGGCCTCGACGGCCGACCGGGGCGCCAGCTCGGCCAGCCCCTCCCCGAGCGTCTCGGCGGCGGTGCGCCACTCGCTTGAGGACTGCTCGACGCCTCCGGCGGGCTCGGCCCGCAGGACCAGATAGGGAGCGGTGAGGTCACAGCGCAGCTCGGCGGCCTTCTCCGCGGCAAAGGCGGTGGCCCCGGCCGCCAGGGCCTCGAACATGTCCTTGATCGTGTTGGCCTTGGTCAGCCCCTCGATCAGCTCCGCGCGCCGGATGGCCACCGCGGCCAGGTGGGCGATCGCCCGCGCCAGCTCGGCGTCCTCGTCGCCGAACGCGCGGGCTGCCCCCGAGGCCACGCACAGGACACCGACGCGGTCACCGCCGGCCGCCAGCGGCGTGATCAGCACGTCGGCCAGGGTCTCGCCCGGCCACAGCGACTGGGCCGGCGAGCGACCGCCCCGGTCCTCGAGGCCGGCCAGCATCACCTCGGCGGCGGAGGTCATGGCCGGCGCGGGCAGCGCCTCCGGGAACGATGCCAGCAGGCGCACGCTCTCGCCGTCGTCCTCCAGCCGCAGGACCTGGCAGACATCGGCGTGCAGCAGTGCGGCCGTGCCGCGCACGAGCGTCGCGCCGAGGTCGGTCGCGCCCGGCGCGGCGGCGACCTGCTGTCCCAGCTCCGACAGCCCGGTCAGCGCGTCGACCCGGCGGCGCTCCCGGTCATACAGCTGGGCGTTCTCGATCGCGCCCGAGACCAGCGAGGCGATGTGGATCAGGAGCTTGAGCGTGTCCTCGCCGAATTCGTGCGGGGCCCGGGTATGGAGCACGATCACGCCGATCGTCTCCCCCGCCCGGGACAGGATGGGCACGGCCGCCATCGACTGGAAGCTGTCCTCCTGCAGCAGCGGGACGTACTTCATGCGCGGATCCTTCATCGCCCGGTCGCGGATGAACTCCGGGCGGCGGTGGCGGGCGACCCAGCCGGTCAGGCCCTCCTGGACGCTGAACGACACGTTGCCGACGGCCTCCCCGAACACCGGCGACGCCGCCCGGATGGTCAGGCGGCCGTCCTCGAGCAGGTAGATGAAGCAGGCGTGACAGCCCGTGGCCTCGGTGGCCAGGTCGACGACCCCCTGGAGCATCGGGGCCAGCTCCAGCGAGGAGGAGACCAGCTTGATGACCCCGTACAGGGTCCGGTTCTCCTCGCGGAGTCCATGGAGCTCGGTGCCGATCGGAGTCGGCGATTCTGCGCCTAGTGCCACTGCTTGCAACAGCCTCCTATGTGCGGGGCGCACATGCCTTGGGGCGGTAACGGGGTGCCGAGGACCATTGTGCAGCACCGTGGCCGCCGGATAGAACTGCGCCTATGACCGACGCCCCCAAAAACGAAGACGACGTCCGGCGAATCGTCAAGGACAACGGGATCGAGTTCCTGTTCGCCCAGTTCGTCGACATGCACGGCAAGCCGAGCGCCAAGCTGGTCCCCGCCCACCATCTCGACGACCTCTTGACGGAGGGCGCGGGCTTTGCCGGGTTCGCGGCCGGCGACATCGGCCAGGGTCCTGACGACCCCGACATGATCGCCATGCCCGACCCCGCGACCCTGACCATCCTGCCCTGGCGCCCGACGGTGGCGCGCTTTGCCTGCGACGTCACCGTCGAGGGCGAGGAGTGGCCCTACTGCCCGCGCACCATCCTGCGCCGCGCCGTGGCCCGCGCCGCGGAGCAGGGCTATGAGCTCAAGGTCGGCGCCGAGCTCGAGTACTTCCTGCTGCGCCGTGGCGACGACGGCTCGCTGCAGCTGGCCGACCCGCTCGACACGCTCGACCAGCCCTGCTACGACATGCGCGCGCTGACCCGCAACCTCGACTTCGTCTCCGAGGTCTCCCAAGCGGTGACCAAGCTGGGCTGGGACAACTACGCCACCGACCACGAGGACGCCAACGGCCAGTTCGAGCAGAACTTCCAGTTCGCGGACGCGCTGACCACGTGCGACCGGGCGATCTTCTTCCGCTACATGGTCGAGTCGCTGGCTCAGCAGCGGGGGCTCATCGCCACGTTCATGCCCAAGCCGTTCGCTCACCTGACCGGTAACGGCTGCCACTTCCACGTCAGCCTGTGGAAGGACGGCGTCAACGTGTTCGACCGGGACCCGGCCGAGGATCCCCGCGGCCTGGGCCTCAGCGATCTGGCCTACAACTTCGTCGGTGGGCTCAAGGCCCACGCCAAGGCCTACATCGCGGTGACGGCGCCCACCGTCAACTCCTACAAGCGGCTGGTGGTCGGCGCGCCGACCAGCGGCGCGACCTGGGCGCCGGCGTACATCAGCTACGGCTACAACAACCGGACCCAGATGCTGCGCATCCCCGGTCCGGGCCGGATCGAGGACCGCACCGTCGACGGCTCGTGCAACCCGTACCTGGCGGCGACGGCGATGCTGTCCGCCGGGCTGGACGGAGTCGCCCGCGGCCTGGATGCCGGCGAGCCCAACTCGGCCAACCTGTACACGCTGGACGCGGCCGAGCGCGAGGCACAGGGGATCGAGGTGCTGCCCGCCAACCTGCTCGACGCCACCCGCGAGCTGGAGCGCTGCGACGTGCTGCGCTCGGCGCTGGGCACCGTCCGCGACGGCGACTACATCGACTACTTCATCTCCGTCAAGCGGCGGGAGTGGCAGGCGGCCCACGAGCAGATCACCGACTGGGAGCTCGACCGCTACCTCCAGCTGTTCTGAGACCGCGCTGAGCGTCAGCCGGGGCCGAAGCGGCGCATGGCCCCGGCGTCGCCGCGCAGCCTGCCCTCGGCCCCCTGCAGCGTGCCGACCGTCTGAGGCGTGACCGCGTCCAGGTGGCTCGCCAGCGCGACGAAGGCCTTGCCGGTGGTCATCGCGTCGCCCAGCGCATGATGCGGGTCCTCCCCCGGCTGACCCAACACCGCCGCCAGCCGCGCCAGCGAGATCCCCGCCGGGGCCACGCCATCGCGCTCGCGCAGCCACAGCCGGCCGAGCACCTCGGTGTCGGCGTCGGCCGGGAGCCGCAGGCGCCGGCGGCGCAGCTCGCGGCCCAGGAACGTCCGCTCGACCACCGCGGTATGGAACACCGGGATCCGGCCGGCGAGGACGTCGAGCAGAAGGTCGATGGCCTCGTCGGGCGCGGGCGCCCCGCGCAGGTCGGCGGAACGCAGCTTGTGCACCAGCACCGCCGCGTGGGTGGGCGCGCGATCGGGGCGCGCAAGGGTGTACATCGCCTCGCCGAGCATCAGCGCCCCGTCGCGGATCGGGACGGCGCCGATCGAGATGATCTCGTCGGAGCGCTGCAGTCCGGTCAGCTCGAGGTCGACGGCGCACCACTCCGCCTCGCGCCACGGCGTGTCGGGGCGGGGCAGCGCGGCGTGGGCGAAGCGGGTCGCCGCCTCGCCGCGGCGCAGCGCCAGCCTCACGGGCGCAGCTCCCGCGCCACCGTGGCGAGCGCGCGGAACACGTCGCGCAGGTAGCCGCGCGTCAGCGGGGTCATCACCGCCGGGTCGAGCATGTCGTCCGGCGTCTGGTCGGCCGCGATCTGCTCCAGCTGATGGACGATGCGCAGCTCGAGGGCCAGGTCGAAGGCCTCGGTCAGCGTCTGAGCCTGATCGGCGCGCAGGACGCCCTCGTCGGCGGCGGCGCGGAGCCGCTCCGGGGTGGACCCCTCCCCCGCCTCCGCCTTGGTCGCCGCCCAGCCGGCGATCAGGGCGATCGGGACGATCGCCGCCTCGCGGATGTTCAGGCGGCTGCGGCGGCCCGCCTCGGTCAGCACCGCATCCTCGTCGAAGCCGGTGGGCAGCGCCCGCGAGAACGCCCGCGATGCCAGGGCGTGCAGCAGCGCCACCCGCTGCTGGCCCACCGCGACCGGCAGCGGCGCGGTCGGTATCCCCCACAGCGCCCGCCGGTCGGCGAGCACCGACGCGGCCAGCTCATCCTCGCCGCCGCGGGCGATCCACTCGGCCGCGGGCCGGGCCACGAGCGGACCGGTGAGACCGCACCGCGCCAGCGCCGACCCGACGGTCGCCAGCCATTCGGGCGAGGGCGGCAGCTCGGGGGCGTGGATCAGCGCGCCTCGCCGGGTGGAGCCGGGCGTCAGCTCGCGCCGGGCCTGGCTGCCCAGCGAGACCCAGACGATCCCGTCGGGCGCGTCGGCCCCGTCGGCGGTCACCAGCTCGAGCGCCCGGCGGGTGAGCGCATCGACCAGCGCCGAGAGCACGGGGGCCAGCTCCAGCGCGGGCACGCTGGAATGGTGCAGGTCGAGCACGAGCGCGGGCAGCCGCGCCGCGGCGGCGTCGAGCGCGTCCAGGTTGCGCGCCCGCTCGATCGCCCGCCGCGCCCCGAACCACGAGCGGGGCTGCGCGGCGAACAGGTCGGCGTCCTCGACCACGCCGACCAGCCGCCCGCGCTCGGAGATGATCGGCGCGTGGCGGACGCCGCGCCCGAGCATCTCATAGAGGACCTCGCTCGCCAGGCGATCGGGACCGACGGTGAACGCCGGCGCGGTCATCGCGGCGTCGACGCGGACCGCGCCCGAACGCCCGACGGCCAGCACCCGCGCGCGCAGGTCGCGATCGGTCAGGATCCCGATCCCGCCGTCCTCGAGCTCGACGACGGCGGCGCTGACGCCCGCCGCGGTCATCCGTTCCGCGACGAAGCCGATGTTCTCCGAGGGCTTGCACGTGACCGTCGCGGAGCGGATCATCCTGACCACCGGCTGATAGGCCGGGTCGGTGCGCCCCACCTGGAGCTCGCGGCTGCGGGCCCGGTCGAGCAGGGGCCGGGCGACGGAGACCGGGATCCGGTAGGCCAGCGTGTCCTCGGCGGCCCGGGCCTCGAACCCCGGCGGCAACCCGGAGAGCATCGCCGCGTGGCCGAATGCGTCCCCGGGGCCGAGCAGATCCAGCAGCCGGCCCTCGTGGGAGATGTCGACTCCGCCGGAATGGATGACCCGCAGGAACGTGACCGGGCCGCCCTGCTCGGAGATGATCACTGCTCCGCGCAGGTAGAACTCGATCGCCGCCTGGGCGGCGACCTCGGCGAGCTCATCGGGCGCGAGCGCGTCGAACGGCGGGCGCTGCGCCAGGAACCGCGCGACCTCGCTCAGGCCGGCGTCCAGTTCGCCCTCCGGTCGCGATAAACCGTCATCTCAACTCAAAACCGTACCGTTTGAACCAATTAGCGCAAAAGCCCGAGACGCTGGGCGCGCTGGACCGCTTCGGTCCGGTTGCGAACCCCCAGCTTCTTGTACAGCGCGCTGGAGTGCTCCTTGACGGTGTGCCGTGACAGATGGAGCGCCTCGCCGATCTCCGGGTTGGTCGCGCCACCGGCCATCAGCTCGAGCACGGCCCGCTCGCGGTCCGACAGCCCCAGGGCGCCCTGGCGGTCGTGGTGCTCGAACACCGTGCGGCCCAGGCCGACCAGCCGCACGGCGCCGGCGATCTTGCGCGCCGGCCAGTCCTTGTAGGCGAACCCCGACGCGCCGGCGGCCCGCGCGGCCTGCGCCGAGATCTCGCCCGCCCCCGAGAACAGCAGCACCCGCGTGCTGGGCTCCGCCTCCCGCAGGCGCTCGCACACCTCGGCGCCGGACTCCTCTCCGATGAACAGGTCGACCAGCGCCACGTGCGGCCGGTAGCGCGTCGCCATCGTCACCGCCTCGGGACCGGTGTGGGCGCTGACGCATCGCTCCACCCACGGCTGCTGGGTGAGCATCAGCCGGAACCCCCAATGCACGACGTCGTGGTCGTCGACGACCAGCACCCGCAGGCGCTCCGGGCTGCGCCCGGCGTCGTCGGTCTCGGCGAGGTCGTCGTCGTCCACGCGGGCGAGGTCGTCGTCGTCCACGGCGGTCACCGCCTCACCGGTCCTCGTCGTGGGGGACGACCAGCCGCACCTGCCAGGTCCCCGGTTCGCGCTCGCCGAACTCGACGACGCCGTTGGATTGCAGCGCCTCCAATGCGGCCAGGCGCAGGCCCATGCCGGCGTGGCGGCGGGCGGACTCGACGCCGTCGTTGGCCACCTCCATCCAGAACGCCCCGTTGGACCGCCCCAGCCGGACGCTGACGCGGGTCGGCCGGGCGTGCTTGTCCGCGTTGCGCACGGCCTCGATCAGCACCGACTGGGCCAGTGGCTCGAGCGCGGGCGGGACGTCGTCGGGTCCCCCCGCCTCGAGCACCAGGCCCAGATGGGGATGGGCGCCGCCCAGCCGCTCGACCTCGGCGATCAGCGTCGTCCGGGTCGCCCGGGGAGCGCGTCCCAGCGGGCGTTGCAGGGCCGCCCGCAGGTCGCTGAGCGCCGCCTGGGTCTCCTCGGCACAGCGGTGCCGGGCCGACGCCGGCAGCTCGCCGTCGCCATCGAGCGCCATCGAAACGCCGAACAGGCGCTGGATGACGCCCTCGTGGATCTCGCGGGCCAGGTCGATGCGCTGCTCGAGCTGGCTGGCCCGCTCGAACTGGGTGGACACCGTCCGGGCCACCGATGCCAGGGCGGCGGCCTTGCCCAGCGTCCACAGCAGGGTCCGGTCGGCGTCGTCGAGCGGGGGCTCGGTCATCAGCCGGTCGGCGAAGATCACGCCGAAGGCGCGGTCCGCCGCGGCCATCGGCGCACACACCAGCCGGGCCGGCTCTGAGACCAGCGGCGCGAACGCATCCGGCACCTGGCCGCTGAGGTCTCCGACCACCTCGACGACCCGGTCCTCGCGGATCGCCCGGGCGGCGATCGGCGCCGAATCGACCGTCACGTACGCCCCGGCGAACGCCGCGATGTCCATCCGGTGGGCTCCGGCGGCACGCACCCGGCGGTCGGCCGAGTCGTAGCGGAAGATCAGCGCGCGGCGCATCCGCGCCAGCCGGCAGACGGCCTCGCACAACCGGTCATAGAAGCCGTCGACGGCGGCCGACGGGTCCGATTGCGAGAGGACCTCGACGAACAGCTCCAGCGCCTCGATCCCCAGACCGGCCCGTCCCCCCTGTGACACGTCGAGGCTCACGGCGCCGTCGGAGCGCTCGCGATGGCGAGGCGCGACCGCGTCAGGCGTACGCGTGCATGAGCCCGAGCCGGAGCGCCTGCTCCGGCGTCAGGTAGACGCGCCACTGGGCTTGACACGAAGGGCATCGGCATTGGACCGACGGATCGTAACCCTCCAGGCTGTCCTCCCAGTCGACGACGTCGGCGCGCAGGCAGAACGGGCAGGCGAGCGCCGCGGCAACGAGCACGTCGGGATCATCGAGTGCAAAGCGCGCGATGTCAGCGAGCGTGGCGATCGCTTGACTATGGCCGCCGGCTCGGCCGAGCTCAACCGGCTCGGTGCCACCACCCCCCAGTTGGGGGGTGCCGGCAGGTCTGGCGGTCAGACGTGGCCGGGCTGGGCGGGCGATCAGGAGGCGGCGCGCAGGGGGACCGCGGCCGGCGCGAACGCATCGACCCGGGCGATCGGGCACTTGCCCCATCGGCTGCGGGTGGCGAAGTCCAGCAGGCGATCGATGTAGTCGCGCAGCGGCGCCGAGGTGATCCCGGCCGGGTCCAGGCGGGCGCGCGTCGCGGCGTCGTCGAACGCGGCCTCCATGGTGAAGTACGGGAAGTACTCGCTGCCCGCGTTCAGGGCCGATCGCTCCGACGAGCTCAGCTCCAGCGTCGCGAACTCGGCCGGCGGGATGACCCGGGGCACCGGGCGGCGGAAGTAGCGGCTGGCCAGGCCGGCCAGCTCGGCGATCGTCGACGCGTCCGGCCCGGCGGTCAGGTGGTACGTGGCCCCGGTGCCGCCGCCGGACTCCACCAGGGCGTAGGCCGCGTCCGCGACGTAATCGATCGAGACGACGTCCACCGGCGCCGATGGGATCGCCGGCACCGCGGTGAACAGCCCGCGGGCGAACGCGCGCAGCGGCCAGTACAGGACGTTGAACGCCGCCGTCCAACCGTTGTTGCGGTCGCCCACCACGATGCTGGGACGCAGGATGGTGAACGGCAGATCGCGCGAGCGGACGAGTTCCTCGGCCTCGAACTTGGAGCGCTCGTAGGAGTTGTGGAACTCCTGGCCGACGTCGTGGTCTGACTCCGCGAAGCGCCCGGGATGGGTGCCGGCGACGAATGCGGTCGACACATGGGCGTAGCAGTCCAGGCCGCCGCGGCGCTGGACCAGATCGGCCAGCTCGAGCATCCTCCGGGTGCCCTCGAGGTTGATCGACCGCGCCTCCTCGAGCGGGAGCGTGAACGAGACCGAGGCGGCGCTGTGGAAGACCGTGCTCGTCTGGTCGGCCAACCGGTCGCGGGTCGCCGGGGCCAGACCCAGGTCGGGCGCGGTCATGTCGGCGGCGACGGCCTCCACCCGGGGGCGGTACTCGTAGGCGCGGGCGCCGAACAGGTTCTCCACCACCGCGTCGATTCGCGCGTCGGCTCCCGCGTCGTCGTCGGCACGGACCAGCGCGATCACGCGGCGGTCGCTGCGCTCCAGATATCGGGCCAGCAGCTCCATGCCGACAAAGCCGGTCGCCCCCGTCAGCAGGACGTCGCCGTCGCGCGCGCTCATGTGTTCATCGCCAGCGAGTCAAAGGCCCAGACCAGGCGCGTCCGGGTGTCCTGCGGCGCGATCAGCTCGTCGACGAAGCCGCGCGCGGCGGCGACGTCCGAGCGCAGCTGAGATTCGGCGTACAGGGCCGCCAGGCGATCGCGCTCGGCCTCGGGATCCTCGGCGACCGCCAGCTCGCGACGGTGGATGACGCCGACCGCCGGGCGCGCGCCCATCACGCCGATCTCCGCCTGGGGCCAGGCGAACACGTAGTCGGCCCCGAGATCCTTGGAGTTCATGGTGATGAAGGCGCCGCCGAACGCCTTGCGCAGGATGACCGTGACCCGCGGCACGGTGGCCTGCGCGAAGGCATGCACAAACCCCGCCCCGTGACGAATCACGCCCGCCGCCTCCTGGCGCATGCCGGGCATGTAGCCCGGGGTGTCGACCAGGACCAGCAACGGGATCCCGAACGAGTCGCACTTGGCGACGAACCGCGCCCCCTTCTCAGAGCTGGCGGCGTCCAGCACGCCGCCCAGATATCGCGGCTGGTTGGCGACGACGCCGACCGTCCGGCCGTCGATGCGGGCCAGGCCGGTGACGAGATTGCGCGCCCAGCCGGCGGAGATCTCGAGCAGCTCGCCGCCGTCGACCAGCGCGCCGATCACGTCGCGCACGTCGTAGACCTGGCGCGACTGCGGCGGCACCAGCCGGGCGGGATCCAGCCCGCTCGGGGGCCGGCGCTCGAGCACCGGCGGGCTGGCGTCGCGATGACTGGGGAGATAGCCGAGCAGGTCGCGGGCCAGCCGCGACGCGTCGAGGTCGTCGGCGGCCACGAAGTGGCAGACCCCGTTGCGCTCGTGCACGCGCGTGCCGCCCAGCTGCGCGGCGTCGACGTCCTCCCCGAGCGCTTCGCGCACGACGCCCGGGCCGGTGAGGAACATGCTCGACTCCGCGGTCATCACCACCCAGTCGGTGAGCGCCGGCGAGTACGCGCCGCCGCCCGCCGAGAGCCCGGTGACGATCGAGATCTGCGGCACCCGGCCAGACAGGGCCACGGTGCGCTTGAAGATCCGGCCATAGCCGCCCAGGCCGCCGATGCCCTCCTGCATGCGGGCACCGCCCGATGACACGAACCCGACGACCGGGGCGCGGCCGCGCCCGGCCAGCTCCAGCACGCGCGCGATCGTGTCCGCGTGGGCCTCGCCCAGCGAGCCGCCGGCGTAGCCGGGGTCCTGGGCGTAGCAGAACACCCGCCGGCCGTCGACGGTGCCCGAGCCACCCACCACGCCGTCGCCGTCACGGGCCTTGGCGCCCATCGTCGGGGAGATGACGTCGGAGCGGATGAGCTGGAGCGATCCGTGATCGCACAGCGACTCCAGACGCGCCAGTGGACTGAGGGTCGCCCCATGGTCGGGACGCCGGTCGGGACGGCGGCGCGGGGGGTCGCGCTCGAGCAGGGCGCTCATGGCCTGCCCCACTCCAGGACGGTCGCGCCCCAGGTAAACCCGGCGCCGAACGCGCCGAGCAGGACCCGGTCGCCGGGAGCCAGCATCCCTTCGGTCTCGCTGAAGGCCAGCGCCAGCGGCAGCGTTGCCGCAGAGGTGTTGCCGTACTGGCCGATGCAGTCCACCACCCGCCCGGCGGGCAGCCCCAGCCGCTCGCCCACGGCCGACAGGATGCGGCCGTTGGCCTGGTGGTAGACGAACAGGTTGATGTCCTCGAGGCCCACGCCGGCCGCGCGCACCGCCTGGTGGGTGCACAGCGTCAGCCGGGCGACGGCCTCGCGGAAGGTCTCGTGGCCCCGCATGCGGATCGTGGCGTCGTCGCGCCTGGCGTAGATGTGCCCCGCGCCGGCGCCGTCAGAGCCCAGGATGACCGGCCCGATCCGGCCCCGCCCGGTCGTCTGCTCGAGCACGACCGCCCCGGCGCCGTCCGCGAACACCGCCGCGGTGGCCCGGTCCGTGGGGTCGGTGATCCGCGACATGAAGTCGGCGCCGATCACGACCGCGCAGCGCGACCGGCCGGCCTCGACCTGGGCCGCGCCGACGGCCAGCGCCGAGAGGAAACCGGTGCAGGCCGAGCCCACGTCGAACGCGCCGGCGCCGGTCGCGCCCAGCGCGTGGGCGACCAGCGGCGCGGTGCCGGGCATCAGCTCGTCGGAGGTCGTGGTGGCGACGATCACCAGATCGACGTCCACCGGGTCGATCTCCGCCGCCGCCAGGGCAGCACGCGCCGACGCCGTGGCGTGGGTCTCCAGTCGCTCGTCCGGACGCGCCACCCTCCGGGTGTGGATTCCGGTGCGTCGCGCGATCCAGTCGTCGTCGACGCCGAGCCGGGCGCCGATCTCCGCGTTGGTCACGACCGTCTCGGGGACGCTGATAGCGACTGAGGCCGCCACGGCGCCGGCGCGCGGGAGCAGCGCGGGCGCAGGCGAAAACTCCGGCTCGAGGGGCAGGGTCGTCGTCATAAAGCTACAACCTGCGGGATCGGGGGTCGATATGCGAGCCCGGCCGGGGCAACAACCGACAGTCGGGGGGTTGACAGCGGCGTCATCCCGGGACCCGGCGCTCGCCGGGCGCCCGAGGAGAGAGGCGCCCGGCGAGTGACTCGACTGGTTATACGAGCCGGGTCCGGCGCGGATGTTGACCGCTTGTGAAACCGTCAGGCGCCGTCGGCGGGCCCGCGCCGTCGGCGGGCCCGCGCCGTCGGGCGGCGTCAGGCGTCGTCGGGCGGCGTCAGGCGCCGTCGGGCGGGCCCGCGCCCAGATCGTCGATCAGCGCGGCCAGCCGAACCAGCAGATCGGACACCAGCGCCCGCTCGCCGTCCGGCAGCCCGGAGAAGAAGTCCAGCCGGCGGGCCCGCATCCATGCGTCCTGACGCGACAGCAGCGCCCGCCCGGTGGCGGTCAGCGTCACCGTGACGCCGCGGCGATCATGCTCGGACCGGGCGCGCTGGACGATCTCCCGGCGCTCCAGCGCGTCGAGGATCCGCGTCGCCGTCGACGGGGCGATGCCCGCCTCGAGCGCCAGGTCCGACACCCGCGCGGTCTCGCTCGTGCACAGGGGCAGCAGCAGCGAGTACTGGGACAGCGTCAAACGGCCCGGCCGGTCCTGGGGAGCCGCCCCGCGGGCGCGGCGGACCGCCTGGGCCAGCGTCTCGAACGAGACCAGGAACTCCTCCTCCACCGCGGACCCGGCTCCGCCGGCCGCGGATCGGACCTCGGCCACCGCCTCGCGGGCGACGAACCCGCCGGCCCCGCTGTCACCGATGAGGTCCACATCGGCAGCGTAGCAACCCTTGCCATGCTAACCTTTGGCATGCCAATAAAACGTCAAGGGTGGTTGTCATGTTTCGCAACATCCTCGTCTGTGTCGACGGTTCCGCCCACGCCGAGCGCGCGCTCACCGAGGCGATCGACCTGGCGGAAGCCGAGCGGTCGCGCCTGACGATCCTCACCGCCATTCCCCACCCGCCCTACTGGGCGTGCACCCCCTCCACCGTCACCGGCATCCAGTCGCTGGCCGACGATCTGGCCAGGGAGGCCCGGGACGCCCTCCGCGCCGCCGTCGACCGGGTCCCGGCCTCGATCCCGGTGACCAAGATCCTGACCCGGGAGCCGATCCGCGACGCGCTGATGGAGCGGATCAAGAGCGGCCGGCACGATCTGGTCGTGATGGGCTCGCGCGGCCGCGGGGCGCTGACCTCCTCGCTGCTGGGCAGCGTCAGCCATTACGCGCTGAACCACTCCCAGGCCCCGGTGCTGATCGTCCATGCCGAGGAGGAGACGGCGGGCGCGGCGGACGCCCCATCGACGGAGGGTGCGGCATCGACCGCGGACGCGCTGGCGACGGCGTCCCCGGCGGTCGCCGCCGCCTGAATCAGTCGTGGGCCGGGCCGGTCGCGTGTCCGCCCGGCCCCCCACCGCTGGCCGCCGCCCGCCCGCCGGCCGCGTCGAACGCGTGGGCGCAGTGCTCTGAGCAGAGGTAGACCGTCGCGCCGACCGCCGTCGTGCGGGTGACCGCCTTGGCGCGGTCAACGGTCATGCCGCACATCGGATCGCGCGCGCCCCGCCGTGCGGTCAGCCACAGCAGGGCGGCGAAGATCGCGGTCGCGAAGACGTTGAGGGCCAGCTTGTAATCGAGGTGGACCGCGCCGAAGATGTCTGACCGGCTCGGCCGCGCACCGGTCGGACTGATGCCCAGCGCCGCGAACAGCGCGGCCACCGCCAGCGCCGCCACCACCATCGTGACGAACATCAGCGTCGTGATCCGCAGGGCGAAGGCGCCGCCGTAGTACTTGCGGTAGATCGCCACGATCGGCAGGACGATCAGGTCGGCGAACAGGAACGACAGCACCCCGGCGAAGCTGATCCCGCCCGACCACAGCACTGCCGCCACCGGCACGTTGCCGACCGAGCACACGAAGCTCAGGACGGCGATCAGCGGCCCCACGACGGCGTTCTGGATCGCCGGCAGCGGCGCCGGCGCATTCTGGATGAACAGGGTCCGGAAGACGTGGTCAGGGACCTGGGCGACGAGCCCGGCCAGCAGAAACCCGATCGTGACCTCGCGCCACACCATCTGCCAATCGCCGCGAAAATTGTGGGCGACGTCTGACCAGGCGCCCGTCGACGTCAGCCGCTCGCGCCAGCTCAGACCCTCTGACGCGGCGGAGTGGTGCTGGTGGCCGGCGTCGGCGTCGGTCGCATGCGCGCGGGCGTCCGCCTCGGCGCGACGGCTGACGAACAGCCTCAGCACCAGAGTCATCAGCACGATCATCACGATCCCGCCCAGGTACTCGGCCACCGTGAACTGCCAGCCGATCAGGACCCACAGCACCAGGCCGAGCTCCCACACCAGGTTGGTCGAGGCGAACTGGAAGGCCAGCGCGCTCGCCGCCGAGGCGCCCTGGACGAACAGCGAGCGGGCGATCGCCACCGCGGCGTAGGAGCACGACGAGGACGCGGCGCCCAGCAGCGTCGCCCGGGTCGCGGCGCCGGCGCCGGCGCCGCCCAGCGTGCGCTGCACCCGCTCGCGCGGCACCCACGCCTGCACGATCGCCGAGATGGCGAAGCCGAGCACCAGCGCCCACCACACCTCCCACGCCATCAGCAGGGAGTCGCGCGCGACATGCCAGACGAAGTCCAGGATCGAGGTCATCGTCCGCTTGACTATACCCCTAGGGGGTAGTGGTATCGTTACCGCCGATGACCGAGCGCGGATACACAGCCACCAAGGAGCAGCTGCTGGCGCGGCTGAGGCGGATCGAGGGACAGATCCGCGGCATCGAGGGCATGGTGCAGGAGGACCGCTACTGCATCGACGTCCTCACCCAGATCTCGGCCGCCCGCGCAGCGCTGGACAAGGTGGCCCTCGGGCTGCTCGACGACCACGCCCACCACTGCGTCATCGGAGCCGACTCCGCCCAGGAGCGCGACGAGAAGACCGCCGAGCTGATGGACGCGGTCGGCCGGCTCATGCGGCGCTGAGTCCGAGGGGCGGCCTCGCGGCGCTGAGTCCGAGGGGCGGCCTCGCGCCGCTGAGTCCGAGGGGCTGACCTCGCGCCGCCGAGTCCGAGGGGCCGGCCTCGAGTCGCTGGCCTCGGGGGCCGGCCTCGAGGGGCTGACCCCGATCTGTTACGCCCGTGTCACGGGGTGTGACAGAAGTGCGAAAAACGACGGCTTTCGAAGGTGGGGACGGGCTGTCGCCTGCGACTGTTGCGTGATGGGCGACGAAACCGACCGTGGAGACCAGACGTCGGCCGAAGCGGGGACGTCTGGTCTGGGAGACGCGGATTCCCGACCTGACAGACCACACGTCGTCCAGGTACTGGGGGTCTGGTCTGTGGTGTCGGTTCGGGGTCGATCGACGAGCGGATCGCCCAGATCGCCGCCTATCAGCGCGGCCGGGTCGCCAGCCGCCAGCTGCGGTCGGCCGGTGTGACGAGCGACGCGATCGGACGGCGGGTCGCGCGCGGGTATCTGCACCCTCTCGCTCGTGGCGTCTTTTGCGTTGGCCACCAGGCGCCCACGGAGTGGGGCGACGAAACGGCCGCGCTGTTGGCCCTCGGCAAAGACGCTGTGCTCAGTCATCTGTCCGCGGCATGCCTGTGGAGGCTGGTCACCCACCCCGGCGACGTCGTCCACGCGACCAACCCGACCAAGCGGGCCCCACTTCCGGGCGTGATCGCGCATCGCAGCGACACCCTTACGCGTAAGGACCTCCGGATCCATCACGGGCTGCCGGTCACCTCGCCGGCCCGCACGCTGCTCGACAGCGCCCCCCTGCTGTCTGACCGGCAGTTGGAGCGGGCATTTGACCAGGCCCTGGTGGAGGGCACGGTGCGCCGCAACGAGATGGTGGAGCTCCTGGCCCGCGCCCGCGGACATCACGGCTGGGGTCTGCTGGCCGGTCTGGCCGACCGCGAACACGGTCCGGCGCTCACCAAGTCAGAGGCCGAGGAACGCGCCCGGCAACTCATTCACGCCGCGGGCCTCCCCCAACCGCTCATCAACACACGCCTGCACGGCTACGAGCTCGACTTCTACTGGCCCGACCACCAGGTCGTGCTCGAGGTCGACGGCTTCCCGTTCCACACCACCCGCCGCCGGTTCGAGCGCGACCATCGCAAGGACAGCGACCTCAAGGACCACGGTCTCGACGTCGTCCGCGTCACCGCCCGCCAGGTCAACGACGAACCATTCGCCATCGTGGCCATGACTGCCCGCGCCCTCGGGCGAAACCGCTGAGCCGCTAACCGGCCGGCGCCACCACCAGCCGCGTGAACAGCGCGTCGAGCGTCGCCGCCGCGTCGCTCGACAGGCCGGTGTGGACCTCGGAGGCCTGGACGATCGTGCTCGACGGCGCGGCCAGCCAGCCGAAGCGCTCGGACTGGGACAGCGTGGCGATCGGCCCGGCGTCCGGGTCGCCCTCGGCGACGCGAACCAGCCCGGCGAGGTACTCCGCCACCTCGCGGGCCGACACCTCGGGCGCCAGCATCGCCAGCCGCCGCCCGTCGAGCTCGAACCGCGCGCCCAGGAAGCCCTTCTGACGGCAGAAGACGACGACGCCGACGTTGAGCCGCTCGCCCCGCTCGACGCTGGGGACGACCCGCAGGATCAAATAGGTGAAGGGGCTAGCGTCCGGCTCGGGCACGCTCGGCCTCCTCCGCGAACCCGCCGTCGCCCAGCCGGCGGCGCAGGTAGTCGACGTAGACCTCGGGAGCGTCGGCGCCGGAGAACCACTCCGGCGGGACGAGCGCGACCGCCGCCTCCACCGCCCCGTCGCCGAGGCGCGCCCGCATCCGCTCGTCAGCCTCGAGCACCGAGCCGGCGCGTCCCAGCAGCACGTGCTCGGCGATCAACGGGAACGGGCGCGAAGCGTGCGCCGCCGGATCCAGACCCCCGTGCTGGAGATAGAGGGCGGCGCCATGGTCGATCGGCCACAGGCGCTCGTGCCACAGCAGCAGATTGGGGTTGCGCGCGGTGCGATCGACGTTGGTCGACAGCGCGTCGAGCCACACGATGTCGGCGGCCAGCTCGGGCGGCGGCTGCCAGGCGCCCGCCGGGGTGTAGGCCAGGGCGCCGGGCAGGAAGTCGACGCCGAGGTTGATCCCCTCGCTGGCGGTGATCAGGTCCTGGATCTCGGGGTCGGGCTCGGCGGCTCCCAACCGGGCGTCGATCGAGACCGTGACCAGCTCGGGGACGAGCAGGCCGGCCGCCCGGGCCAGCTCGCCGACGATGACCTCGGCCACCAGCGCCCGCAGGCCCTGGCCGGCGCCGCGGAACTTGGTCACGTACAGGCCGTCGTCGTCGGCCTCGACCAGCCCCGGCAGCGATCCGCCCTCGCGCAGGGCGGTGACGTAGCGCGTGGCGAGGACCGCGCGCAGTCGGCGGGTGCTGACCGGCATGCGCGCCTTTCTAGCATCAAGTGCATGCTCCTCTCCGTCCTCGACCAATCCCCCATCGCCGCGGGGTCGACCGGAGCCCAGGCGCTGAACAACACCGTCGACCTGGCGACGCTGACCGACGCGCTCGGCTACCACCGCTACTGGGTCGCCGAGCATCACGGCGGGCCGATGCTGGCCGGGCCCAGCCCCGAGGTCCTGATCGGGCCGATCGCCGCCGCCACCGAGGGCATCCGAGTGGGCAGCGGCGGGGTCATGCTGCCCCACTACAGCCCGCTGAAGGTCGCCGAGTCGTTCACCATCCTCGCCGCTCTGTTCCCCGGCCGGATCGACCTCGGCCTCGGCCGCGCCGCCGGGACCGATCCCCTGACCACGTTCGCCCTGCAGCGCGACCGCCGGCAGGCCGCGCCCGACGACTTCCCCCAGCAGCTGGGCGAGCTGCTCGCCTACTTCGAGGACGACCTGCCCGAGGACCACCCGTTCCGCCACCTGGCCGCCACCCTGCCGGGTCTCCCCGAGCTGCCGGTGCCGTGGCTGCTGGGCTCGAGCGAGCAGAGCGCGATCTGGGCCGGCGAGCTCGGGCTCCGCTACGCGTTTGCCGACTTCATCAACCCCGGCGGCGCGCACATCGCCCAGACCTACCGCGAGCGCTTCCGCGCCGAGCGCGACCTCCAGGCGCCCCGCACCGCGGTGGCGGTGTGGACGCTGACCGCCCCCACCGACGAGGAGGCCCAGTTCCTGGCCTCCAGCAGTCGCATGACCTTCACCCAACTGCGCCGGGGCACGCTGATCGCCGTGCCCCCGCCCGAGGAGGCGTCGGAGTTCCTCGCGCGCGAGGCCCGGCTGACCTCGTCCGGGGACATCCCCGGCCGGCGCGGCGTCGTCGGGTCGCCCGAGACCGTGCGGGCCGGGCTCGAGGAGGTCGCCGGCGCCTACCACGCCGACGAGGTGATCGTGGTCACCATCACCCACGACCACGCGATGCGCCGGCGCTCCTACGAGCTGCTCGCCGAGGCGTTCGACCTCGAGCCGCGAGCGCTGGCAGCCTCGAGCGCCTGACGCGCCACGCCGCGCCGGGCCCGCGGGCCCGATCCGGGATACGATCGCACCGTGTCCAAGTGGGTCTACGACTTCTCCGAGGGCTCGAAGGACATGCGCGAGCTGCTGGGGGGCAAGGGGGCCAACGTCGCCGAGATGACGCTGGTGCTCGGGGCCGACCGGGTGCCGGCCGGGTTCACGATCACCACCGAGTCGTGCGTGGCCTACATGACCGCCGATCGCCAGGAGCCCGACGGGATGGCCGAGCAGGTGGCCGAGGCGCTGGAGCGGCTGGAGGAGCAGACCGGCAAGCGCCTGGGCGACCGCGACGATCCGCTGCTGGTGTCCGTCCGGTCGGGCGCGCGTGAGTCGATGCCGGGGATGCTCGACACGGTGCTCAACCTCGGTCTCAACGACGACTCGGTCGACGGGCTGGCCCAGACGACCGACAACGAGCGGTTCGCCTGGGACTCCTATCGCCGGTTCGTGCAGATGTTCGGCAACGTCAGCCGCGGAATCGCAGGGGAGCGCTTCGAGGACGCGATCGCGCAGGCCAAGAGCGCGCGCGGGGTCACGCAGGACACCGAGCTCGACGTCGACGCGCTGCGCGAGCTGACCGCCACCTTCCGCGAGATCTACCGCGAGCAGACCGACGAGGATTTCCCCCAGGACCCGCGCGAGCAGCTGCGGCTCGCCATCCGCGCGGTGTTCGACTCCTGGACGGGCGATCGCGCGATCGCCTACCGGCGCCTGAACCAGATCCCCGATGACTGGGGAACGGCGGTCAACGTCCAGCAGATGGTGTTCGGCAATAAGGGCGACACGTCGGGGTCGGGCGTGGCGTTCTCGCGCGACGAGGTGACCGGCGCGCCCGAGCCGTCGGGCGACTTTCTGCCCAACGCCCAGGGCGAGGACGTGGTGTCGGGCGTGCGCACGCCGCGCGACATCGCCGAGATGCGCGACTGGCTGCCCGAGGCCCACGCGCAGCTGATGGAGATCCTGGGCACGCTGGAGGGCCACTACCACGACATGCAGGACACCGAGTTCACGGTCGAGGAGGGGCGGCTGTACATGCTCCAGACCCGCAACGCCAAGCGGCCCGCCCAGGCGGCGGTGCGCTTCGCGGTGGACGCGGTCAAGGAGGGGCTGCTGGATCGCGAGCAGGCGCTGGTCACGATCGACCCCGACACGCTGGACGCGCTGCTGCATCCCACGTTCGATCCCCAGGCCGAGTTCGAGGTGCTCGCCCACGGGGTCAACGCGTCGCCGGGCGCGGCCAAGGGCGCGATCGTGTTCACCGCCGCCGACGCGGTCACCGCCGCCAAGGAGGGCCGCGACGTCATCCTGGTGCGCCCGTTCACCGACGCCGAGGACGTCGCCGGGTTCCACGCCGCCCGGGGGATCCTGACCAGCGAGGGCGGCAAGGCCTCGCACGCGGCGCTGGTGGCGCGGGGCATGGGCCGCCCGGCGGTGGTCGGCGCCCAGGCGCTGGCGATCGACCTCGCGGCCAAGACCGTCAGCGTGGATGGCACGCAGCTGCACGAGGGCGACGCGATCGCGATCGACGGGACCCGGGGCGTGGTCACCGTCGACGACGTGCCGCTGGTCCAGGCCCGGATTGATGACAACTTCACCACGGTGCTCGAATGGGCCGATCAGGTCCGCCGCCTCGGGGTGCGAACCAACGCCGACACGCCGCAGGACGCGCGCAAGGCCCGCGAGCTGGGCGCAGAGGGGATCGGGCTGTGCCGCACCGAGCACATGTTCATGGCGCAGGACCGCCAGCCCAAGATGCGGGCGATGATCATGGCCGACGACGCCGAGGCCCGTAAGGTGGCGCTGGCGGACCTGCTGCCGCTCCAGCAGGCCGATTTCGAGGGCATCTTCGAGGCGATGGCGGGGCTGCCGGTGACCGTCCGGTTGCTGGACCCGCCGCTGCACGAGTTCCTCCCCAACGCCGAGGATCTGGCGACGAGCATCGAGCGCGCCCGCAACGATCAGTCCGACGAGCTGCCGCGGCTGGAGCGGCTGCTCGAGCGCGTGCACGAGATCTCGGAGGAGAACCCGATGCTCGGCACGCGGGGGGTGCGGCTCGGGATCCTCTATCCCGAGATCTATGAGATGCAGGTCCACGCGATCCTGCGGGCGGCCAAGAACATGCCGGAGCCGCCCCAACCCGAGATCATGATCCCGCTCGTCGACTACGAGCACGAGCTGGACATCATGCGCCGGCTGGTGGTGGGCATCGGCGAGCAGGAGGGCCTGACCGTCGGCGAGGACTACACCGTCGGGACGATGATCGAGCTGCCCCGGGCCTGCTTCGTCGCCGACCGGATCGCCCGGTTCGCGGACTTCTTCAGCTTCGGGACCAACGACCTGACCCAGACCGCGCTCGGCTTCTCCCGCGACGACGTCGAGTCCAAGTTCGTCCCCGTCTACCTCGAGCGCAACATCATCGACCGCAGCCCGTTCGAGACGATCGACAAGCCCGGCGTCGGCTGGCTGGTCCGCCTCGGCGCCTGGGTCGGTCGCGAGGCCCACCCCGGCCTCAAGCTCGGCATCTGCGGCGAGCACGGCGGCGATCCCGACTCGGTCGTCTTCTTCCACCGCGCCGGCCTGGACTACGTGTCCTGCTCCCCCTATCGCGTGCCCATCGCCCGGATCGCCGCCGCCCAGGCCGCAATCGAGTACCCGATCGGCCGCTGGGACTGACCCGGCCCCGGACCGGGCGCGCCGTCAGCAGGAAACAGGTTCGCCGGCCGGCGCGTAACGGCCGCCGGCCGGCGAAAGCTCCGACCCGTGGAGCAGGGGGGTCAGGCGGCCAGCACCGGCTCGCCGACGGTCTCGGCGGCGGACACGCCGCGCTCGTACAGCAGCCCGGTCACGATCGCGCCGAAGGCGAAGATGCCGGCCGAGACGGCGAACGCGACGGTGTAGCCGTGGACCGCGGCCTGGGCGACCAGGGCCGTCGTGGGGTGCGAGCCGGCCAGGAAGCTGGTCGCCGCGCCGGCCGCCAGCGTCGACAGCAGCGCGGTGCCCAGTGAGCCGCCGACCTGCTGGCTGGCGTTGACCGTCGCCGAGGCGACGCCCGCGTCGCTGGGGGCGACGCCGAGGGTGGCGCTGTTCATCGCCGTCGAGAACACCAGACCCAGGCCCAGACCCATGACCAGCAGGGCGGGCAGGATCGTCGTCAGGTAGGCGGAGGTCAGGCCGATGCCGGTCAGCAGCACCATGCCGGCGGCGCCGAGCGCCATTCCGGTCGTCACCAGCGCCCGGGCGCCGAAGCGGGCGCGCAGGCGGGTGGTGGCGATCACCGCCGTGACCATGATCACCGCCGTCATCGGCAGGAAGGCCAGGCCGGTGGTGACCGGCGAGTAGCCGCGGGTCTGCTGCATGTAGTAGGTCAGAAACAGGAACACGCCGAACATGGCGGCCGCCGAGAGCAGCATGGCCAGGAACGAGGCGGCGCGATTGCGGTCGGCGAGCACCCGCATCGGCATCAGCGGGTGCGCGATCCGCCGCTCGATGGCGACGAACAGCCCCAGCAGGGCGACGCCGATGGCGAGGGTGGCGAGGGTCAGCGCGTCACTCCAGCTCGTCGTCTGGGCGTGGTTGAAGCCGAACACGAGGGCGAACAGGCCCAGGGAGACCGTGACCGTGCCGGGAATGTCGAGCCTGGCGTGGTCCGCGGCCGGCTGGTTGTGCAGCAGGGCCAGCGCGCCGGAGATGGCGAAGACGGCGAAGATCGAGTTGACGTACATGCTGAAGCGCCAGTTCAGGTACTGGGTGAGCACGCCGCCCAGCAGCAGGCCGATCGACGCGCCGCTGCCGGCGATCGCGCCGAAGATGCCGAACGCCTTGTTGCGCTCGGTGGTCTCGGTGAAGGTGGTCGTCAGCAGCGACAGGGCGGCGGGTGCCAGGAGCGCGCCGAACGCGCCCTGGAAGGCGCGGGCAACGGCGAGCATGCCGAAGGACTGGGCCGCGCCGCCGACGGCGGAGGCCAGGGCGAACCCGGCCAGGCCGCCGATGAACGTCCACTTGCGGCCGAACAGGTCAGAGATCTTGCCGCCGAGCAGCAGCAGGCTGCCGAACGCCAGCGAGTAGGCGGTGACGATCCACTGGCGGTTGTCGTTGGTGAAGTGCAGCGCCTTCTGGGCCGAGGGCAGGGCGATGTTCACGATGGTCGCGTCGAGGACGACCATCAGCTGGGCGATGCCCAGGATCGCCAGGATGGCCCAGCGTCGCTCGTGATGGGGATTGGCCTGGGTCATGAGAAAGCTCCGGGTCGGGGTCGGGGAGAAGTGGTCGGAAGAAGTGGATTCATTTGATCCGAGTGGATAACCGCTATCCACTTTATCACGAAAGCGGATACTGTCAATCCACTTTGGTGCTAAAGTGACCGTGATCACGCTGATCGACGCAGACAAGCCCCTCCGCAAAGACGCCGAGCGCAACCGGCAGCGGATCCTCGATGCCGCGAGCGAGCTGTTCGCCGAGCGCGGCCTCGGCGTGACCCTCAACGACATCGCCCATCACGCCGGCGTCGGCGTCGGGACCGTGTATCGCCGGTTCCCCGACAAGTCGCGGCTGATCGACGACCTGTTCGAGCAACGCATGGAGGGGCTGGTCGCCCTCAGCGATGACGCGCTGGCCGACACCGACCCCTGGCACGGTCTCACGACCTTCCTCGAGCGCGCGCTCGAGCTCCAGGCCGGCGACCGAGCGCTGCACGAGCTCATCGTCGGCACGCCCGACGGGATGAACCGGATCTGCCGGATCCGCGACCGGCTGCTGCCGCGCGGGCAGGAGCTGGTGACGCGCGCCCAGGCGGCGGGTCAGCTGCGCGATGACATCGCGGCCACCGACATCCCCGTCGTCCAGCTGATGGTGGGCTCGGTCATGGACGCCTCGCGCGACGAGGCGCCGGAATTGTGGCGGCGCTCCCTCGAGATCGTGCTGCGCGGGCTGTCGGCCACGCCCGACGCGGTCCCGCCGCTGTCCGCCGGCCCACTCGAGCCGGCGCAGGTGGACGCGGTGATGCGCAACTACAAGTCGGCCCGCTGATCATTCTCGGCGCGGTGCTCAGACGGCGAGCGGTCACGTTCGCGCTGCTGGCGGCCGCGGTGGCCTCGATCGCGGCGGGCGCGATGCGAGGCGCCGCCGACGCCGGCCACTCGTCCCCGCCGACGCCGGCCGCGACCTCCCCGGGCGGTTCGCCGATCGCCGGATCGCCGACCACCGGCGCCACGCCGACGACCGGCACCCTGCAGACCGGCGCCCCGACGGCGTCGCGTCCCAACATCGTGTTCGTCCTCACCGACGATCTCTCGATGGACCTGCTGCGCTACATGCCCCAGGTCCAGGCGCTGCAAGGCCGCGGACTGACCTTCGATAACTACTTCGTCTCGGACTCGCTGTGCTGCCCGTCGCGCGCATCGATCTTCACCGGCGAATTCCCGCACGACACGCACGTGTTCACCAACTCCGGCCCCAACGGCGGGATCCGGGGGTTCTACGCCCACGGCGACGAGCACCAGACGTTCAACCTGGCCCTGCAGCGGGCCGGATACCGGACGGCGATGATGGGCAAGTACCTCAACGGCTACCTCGAGGGTCCGCGCCGGGCGGCGTTCCCGTCGACCGAGGTGCCGCCGGGCTGGAACCAGTGGGACGTCGCCGGCTGGGGCTATCCGGAATTCGACTACCGGATGGACATCAACGGCACCGTGCACCACTACGGCCGCCGCCCGCAGGCCTATCTGACCGGCGTCCTCGCCCGGAAGGGGGCGGCCTTCATCGACCGGTCCGCGAACTCGGGCCATCCGTTCTTTCTCGAGCTGGCCACGTTCGCGCCCCATTCCCCCTACACCCCGGCCCCGCGCGACCGCGGCGACTTTCCGGGGCTGACGGCGCCCGAGCCCCCCAACTTCGACGTGCTGCCCACCAACGCGCCCTCGTGGCTGGCCGGGCACCCGCCGCTGAGCCCGAACCAGATCGACCGCATCAACCGGGCGTTTCGCCGCCGCGCCCAGGCGGTCCAGTCCGTCGACCGGATGATCGCCGCGGTCCAGGCCGCGCTGCAGCGCAACGGCCTGCTGAAGAACACCTACGTCGTATTCAGCTCTGACAACGGCCTGCACACGGGCGAGTACCGGCTGATGCCCGGCAAGCTGACCGCGTTCGACACCGACATCCACGTGCCCCTGGTCATCGCCGGTCCGGGGATACCGGCCGGCGCCACCACCGATGCGATGGCCGAGAACGTCGACCTGGCCGAGACGTTCGCGGCGATCGGCGACACCGGGCTGGACGGCGACGGCCACAGCCTGCTGCCGCTGGAGCACGGCGGCGCTCCGGCGGGCTGGCGCAACGCCATCCTGGTCGAGCACCACGGACCGGCGTTGAACCGCGACGATCCGGACGCGCAGTCTCCGGTCAGCGGCAACCCGCCCACCTACAGCGCCCTGCGCACCGCGCGGTTCCTCTACGTCGAGTACGTCGACGGCGAGCGGGAGTACTACGACCTGCGCACCGATCCCGACGAGCTCGACAACATCGCCCCCACCCTGCCGCCGGCGCGGCTCCAGGAGCTCCACCAGGCCCTGACGACCTACGAGCACTGTCACGGCGCCGACGCCTGCTGGGCCGCCGGCCACGTGCCGACCGACCTTAACGCCGCGCTCACAGGGCGCTAACCAGATCCGCTTACCAAGGCCTTACGTCGCGACGGGTACCGTGCGCGCACCTGCATTGGAGCACCGCCCCTTCGGCCGGGGAGCGTAGTGCCGGCCCGGTCAACCACAGGAGGGGAACCCCCTTGTTCGCGTCCCGCCCGCTGCGTCATAGAAGTCGGCTCTGGCTGTTCGCTGCCCTCATCGGCGCGGCGATCGCGGTCGTCCTGATCGTCCCCTGGTCGTCCGGCAGCTCGCGGGCCGCGGCCACCCCGGTCAACGTCTTCCCGATCCCCGGCGGGCGCGTGGCGGCGCCGGCGACGCAGCTCACCTTCCGCGGGCTCCCCGCGGCCGATCTGGGCACGATCACGGTGACCGGCTCCAAGAGCGGAGCGCACACCGGGCGGGTGCTGTCCGACAGCGACGGTCGCGGCGGGAGCTTCATCCCGACCAAGGCCTTCGACCCGGGCGAGCAGGTGACGGTCAGGACCGGTCTGGACATCGTCGGCGCGACCAACGGCGCCTACAGCTTCACCGTCGCGACGCCGGCGGGCGCGATCCGGGCCGCGGCGCCCCAGAGGGCGCCCCGGGTGGGCGGCGACGTCGACCACTTCGTCTCGGCCCCGCAGCTGATGCCGGCCGCGCTCACGGTCACGCGTCAGCCCAGTCACACCGCGCCGGGCGATCTGTTCGTGGCGCCGCAGGCCGGGCCGGTCCAGTACGGCCCCGAGATCCTCGGGCCCTACGGCGGCCTTATCTGGTTCAAGACCGTCCCCAAGAACGAGTCGGCGACCGACTTCCGGGAGCAGAGCTATCAGGGCAAGCCGGTCCTGACCTGGTGGCAGGGCACCGTCAACGGCGGGATCGGCACCGGTGACGACGAGATCTACAACAGCTCCTATCAGCCCGTGGCGACCGTCCACGCCGGCAACGGCCTGCGCGCCGACCTGCACGAGTTCGAGCTCACGTCGCAGAACACCGCGCTGGTGACCGCCTACTACCCCGTCCACTGGGACGCCTCCTCGGTCAAGCACGGCACCAAGGGCGAGATCGTGCTCGACGCCGTCGCCCAGGAGATCGACATCCCGACCGGCCTGGTCCTGTACCAGTGGGACAGCCTCGACCACGTGCCGCTGACCGCCAGCTACCAGCCGGCGCCGACCACGGGCGGCCACCCCTACGACTACTTCCACATCAATGCCATCTCCCAGGCGGCCGACGGCTCGATCGTCGTCTCGGCCCGCAACACCTGGTCGGTGTATGACCTCTCCCACCAGACGGGCGCGATCAACTGGATCCTGGGCGGCAGGCAGACGACGTTCAAGATGGGCCCCAACACCGCGTTCGCCTTCCAGCACGACGCCCGCCTGAGCGGCAGCCAGATCACGATCTTCGACGACGGCGCCGGACCGCCGATCGTCCACAAGCGCTCCCGCGGGATCACGCTGCGGCTCGACACCGTCCACAAGACGGCCACGCTCGTGCTCCAGGACGAGCACCAGCCGGGCCTGCTGGCCGAGTACGAGGGCAGCATCCAGCCCCTGTCCAACGGCGACGCGCTGCTCGGATGGGGCGAGCAGCCCTTCATGACCGAGTTCAACAGCAAGGGCCGCCCCGTGTTCGACGCCCGTTTCGTGGACCTGAACTCGACCTACCGGGCCTTCCGGTTCGCCTGGACGGGCACCCCGTCGACCAAGCCGTCGGCCGCCGAGGTGGTCAAGGGCGGCAAGGCCACGGCCTACGCCAGCTGGAACGGCGCCAACACCGTGGCCCGCTGGCGGATCCTGGGCGGGTCATCGGCGACCTCGCTCAAGCCGGTGGCCGGCGGCGCCCACGCGGCGTTCGAAACGGCCGTCCGCCTGCCCCACCCGGAGACCTACATCGCCGCCCAGGCGCTCGATGCGCACGGGAAGGTGCTGGGAACCTCCGCCCCGGTCAAGGCGTCGTAGCCAGCGCGGCGTCGAGCTTGGCCAGCACCTGGGCGTAGATCCGGCGGAGTCCCATCGGCGCGAACAGGCCCTCGAAGACTCCGCCGATTCCGCCCGCACCATCCCAGGAGCTCTCGATGGTGACCTCGCTGCCGGTGGGCGACGAGTCGACCTTCCAGGTGGTGACGAACGACGACAGCTGATCGGACTCCTCGATCCCGCCGGGGCTCTCGTGGACGTGGAGCCGGTAGTCGCGCTCCCGTCCCCCGGCGGCGAAGTGGTAGGCGAACACCGTCCCCTCCCCCTTGCCGCCCTGCTCGACCCGATAGGCGGTGTAGTTGTCGGTGAGGATCCGCTCGCGCGACTCCCGGTAGTCGCGGAGAAACTCGATCACCCGATCCGGAGCGGCCCGCAGGTGGGTGGTGGCGCGGGCGACGACTCTCGGCATGGGCCCGATTGTGACAGCGCGTCGTCAAGACGGGTAGCGTGCCGGTCATGCTCGCCATCTACGCCTCAGAGATCAATCCCGACGACCCGCTGCGCGGCCTGCAGGTGGGTGAGATGCCCGACCCCTCGCCCGCTGACGGCTGGACCACGGTGGCGATCAAGGCGGCCGCGCTCAACCACCACGATCTCTGGTCGCTGCGCGGCGTGGGCCTCGGCGAGGACAAGCTGCCGATGATCCTCGGCTGCGACGCCGCGGGCGTCGACGAGGACGGCAACGAGGTCGTCGTCCACGCGGTGATCACCTCGGACTCATGGCGGGGCGACGACACGCTGGACCCCCGTCGCTCGCTGCTGTCCGAGCGCTACCCGGGGACGCTGGCCGAGCGGGTGGCGGTGCCGCGACGCAACGTGATCCCCAAGCCGGAGCAGCTCTCCTTCGAGCACGCCGCCTGCCTGCCGACCGCGTGGCTGACGGCCTACCGGATGCTGTTCACCCGGGGCGGCGTCACCCCGGGGATGACGGTGCTCGTGCAGGGGGCCGGCGGGGGCGTGGCCACCGCGCTGACGGTGCTGGGCAGCGCCGCCGGGGCGCGGATCTGGGTGACCAGCCGCTCCGAGCACAAGCGCGAGCAGGCGCTGGCGCTGGGCGCCGAGCAGGCCTTCGAGTCCGGCGCGCGCCTGCCCGAGCGGGTGGACGTGGTGATGGAGACGGTCGGCCAGGCCAGCTGGGCGCACTCGATCCGCTCGCTGAAGCCGGGCGGCACCCTCGTCGTGTCGGGCGCGACGTCCGGCGACGCGCCCCCGGCCGAGCTGACCCGCGTGTTCTTCCTGCAGCTGTCGGTCGTGGGCTCGACCATGGGCACCCGCGACGAGTTCGAGCGGCTGCTGCGCTTCTGCCTGGAGCGCGACATCCGGCCCGCGGTCCACGCGACGATGCCGCTGCTGGATGCCCGCGAGGGATTCCAGATGCTGCTCGACGGCGACGTCGTCGGCAAGATCGTGTTCACGACCTAGAAGACGATCAGGGCCCGGCCGCGAACCGAGCGGACGGCCTAGAACACGATCAGGGCCCGGCCGCGCAGCCCGCCGGCGTCCATGAGCCGCTGGGCCTCGGCCGCCTGCTCGGGCGCATAGCGCGCGGCGACGCGCAGCTGCAGGCGCCCGTCGGAGGCCAGCGTGCGCAGGTGCTCCAGCCACTCGGTCCGCTCCAGCACCTCGCGGACCATGACGGGGTGCACGGTGATGCCGCGCGGGACCCCGGAGCCGCGCCAGCCGCGAACCACGGTCAGCCCGCCGCCGTCGCGGATCGCCCCCAACGCGGCGGCGTTGAGCAGGGCGGTGTCGAAGACGCCGCCGACGCCGTCGGGCGCCGCCTGCCGGATCGCGCCGGCGAAGTCGTCTGAGCGCGGCACCACCACGTCGGCGCCGAAGCTGCGGACGAGCTCCTCGTCAGCGGGGTTGGCGTCAGCGATCACTCGGAGCCCCTGCTCGGTGGCCAGGCCGATGACGTAGGACCCGAGCAGGCCCGCCCCACCGCTGACCGCCAGCGTATCCCCGGCCGGCAACCCCAGCATCTCCAGGCCCCGCAGCGCGGTCAGGCCGTTCATCGGCAGCGTCGCCGCCTGCTCGACGCTCACGCCGTCGGGGATCGGGACCGCCGAGGCGGCCGGCACCACGATCAGCTGCGCCTGGGCGCCGCCCTCGGGGCGACGGGGCGAGACCGCGGCCATGACCTCCTCGCCGGTCGTCAGCCGGTCGATGCCGGAGCCCATCGACTCGACGGTCCCGGCGGCGTCCATCCCGGGGGTCCACGGCGGGGGCAGCTCGCCGCCACCGGCGTTGCGCAGCCCGATGTCGGTCGGATTGACCGCGGCGGCGCTCACCGCGATCCGGACCTCGCCGGGCCCGGGCTCGCGGACGGGGCGGTCGATGACCTCGAGGACCTCGGGGCCACCGGGATGGGGGATGCCGACCGCGCGAGCCATGAACTGTCCGGCAGCCTAGTACGTCGGACGACCCTGCTACCGACCCGGCGGCGATGACCCGCCCGCGTCGCGCTCGAGATCCAGCTCGGTGCGGACGTCGAGCGCATGCAGGGCGTCGTTGGCCTGCTCCAGGCTCGCCGCCGGAGCGACTGCGGTGGCCAGCCGTCCGACCGCCTCGACGGTCACCGCGACATCGAGGAACATCGTCTGGGCCGCGAGGCTGGTCAGCTCGAACCGGCGGGCGCCGCCGCGGATGGCGACCGTTCCCGACGCGCCGCGGAACGCGCGCACCGCCTGCGCGCTGGCCTCGGTCGGGACCAGCGCCAGCGAGCCCTCCAGGCGCTGGGCGACCGGCTCGGTCAGGCCGCGCGCCCCGCACAACCCGCCCGCCGCCGCGACCCGCGCGATGCGCTCCAGCACCTCGGCGGTGGTCAGCTCGGAGTCACACCCGATCCCGAAGATGCCAAGCAGCGTCGGGTGACCGGCCGCCACCAGCCGCTCGGCCGCGGCCAGCATGAGCGCGTCGCACAAGGGGCTGCGCAGCCCCGGCTCGTCGCCCTGAGCCAGCACGTCGCCGCCGACGTCGATGAACACGAGCAGGTCGCGCTGCAGCGCCCGGTAGGCCCAGGCGAGCGAGGCGGCCACCGCCGCCGGACCGGCGTGGATGTCGACGAGCAGCGTCGGCCGGTCCAGGAAGGCGGCCATCCTCGACTCGGCGAAGTGGACGTCGCGCCCGCGGACCTTCGTCCGCGGCCCCGCCAGCAACACCCCCGGCGCCAGCTCCCACGCGCCCTCGATCTCGTCCACGCGCCGCGGACCGGGCACCGGATCGATCGGCCGCCGTTCCCACGTCAGCCCGCCGACCAGCGGATCGGCGTCGTCGTAGCGGCGCATCGCCTCCGCGGTGGCCAGCGCACCGACCACGTCGCCGCCGCCGCCCATGCCGATCACCAGCGGACGGCGCGCGGCGCGGAGGATCGCCTCGGCGTCAGCCGCCATCGGCGCCCAGCCGGATCGACGCGTGCAGCTCCCCGTCCTCCCCGACGATCCACCGGAAGTCCCCGTCGCACAGCACGCGCTTGCCACCGGGCTGCGCCGGGGTCCGGTACTCGATCTCGACGTCGAGCCGCTCCGGATCTGGGGCGCCGCCGGTGAGCAGCTCCTCCTCCAGCGGCTGCCAGTAGACGGCGTTGTTGACGTGATCGGCGATATCGCAGTCGGTCGCGCGAAACGTCCATGGCGCGCCGTCGGTCACGGCGGCCGGCGCCGGGTGGCGCAGCCGGGCGGTGACCCGGCGCGAGGGCGGCGCCCCACCGTAGGTCTCGAGCTCGGCGGCGGTCAGCGGCGAGGGCCGCCAGTGCTCGGCGTCGAGGTGGACCCACAGCGAGACCGCCTGGACGTCGGGTTGTCGCGAGGCCCCGTCGTCGGCGTGCACAATGTCGGTGCGCCGCTCGGCCCACATCCGGCCCAGGCCGCTGCAGAACGTGGTCAGCGAGAAGCGCTCGCCGAACCGGGGGAAGCGGTTGACGCGGATTCGCGTGCGGCGCACCACCCAGACCGCCGCGTGCTCGAGCCCGGCGTCCTGCACATCGAGGTAGGCGATGTCCTGGAGCCAGCAGGCCAGCGCGTCGAGGCGGACCCGGCCCGACGGGGCGCAGTCGGCGAAACCGGGCTGGCGGCCCTGCTCGAACGCGCGCCCGTTCGCGTGGCGCGCGGGCATGTGATCGTGGTCGCCGCTCATGCTCTGAGATCGCGTGGTGAGTGGGTCAGTCCGGCCGGCGCATCGCCGCGACCACCCAGGCGACGAACACCGCCTGAAACGGCAGCCGGGCCCACAGGCCGGCCCGGCCACCGGGGACCTGGGAGAACTCGTCGGCGTGCAGCGCCATGTGCAGGTTGGCCGGAAACACCGCCGCGAGCGTGGCGATCAGCCACCAGCCGGCCAGCCGCCGGTGGCGGGGCAGCATCAGGCCGGCGCCGCCCGCGATCTCGGCCACCCCGCTGGCGTACACCATCGCCGCCGGCGCCGGAACGTAGGGGGGCACGATCCGCCGGTAGGTCCGCGGAATCGCGAAGTGCATCGCGCCCGCGAACACGAAGAAGGGGCCGGTCAGCCATCGGACGAGACGCATGGCCCGGACGCTATCGAACTCGACCCGATCAGCCGATAAGTGGGGTGCGACCTGGCGGCGGCTCCCCGGCCCCTGCGTCGCCGACGTCGTGCCCGACTGCTCTCGCCCCACCCACCGCCCGCGCTGATGCGCGACTCGATCGAGTCAGACACCATGCGCCAGCTCACCGAACTGCTGGCGCGCGTGTCCGCGTCCCGGACGGAGAAACGGGCCGCCAAGCAGGCGGTGACGATCACCGCCCGGGTGGCGCAGGCCGACTTCGCCGTGCTCATCCGCAACGGCGCGGTGGCGGCGGCCACCGGCTTTGACGGGGGCACCGTGCCGGTCCGCGAGCTCTCCGAGGCCGCGCGCCAGGGCACGAGCCGCTGCGAGCTGCCCGGCCTGGGCCGCCGCGAGCTGGCCAGTGCCGCGCTCGAGGGCGAGCCGGCGGGCTGGCTGGTCGTGGGACGCGCTGACGGCGCCTTCGCGCCGGCCGGTGGGGAGCTGGTCGCGGCCGTCGCCCACGTGCTGACGTTGACCCTCCAGGTGCTGCGGGCCGCCGAGGGCGAGAGCGACCTGCGCCGCCACCGCGAGGACGAGATCCGCGAGCGCCGCCGGGTGCAGCGCGAGCTGGCGCATCAGGCGGTGCACGACCGCCTCACCGGCCTGCCCAACCGGAACCTGATGCGCGATCGGGCTCAGGCCGCGCTCAATCGCGCCCGCCACGAGGCCGTGGTGGCGGCGCTGTTCGTCGACATCGACCACTTCAAGGTTGCCAACGACGCGCTCGACCACGCCCACGGCGATCAGCTGTTGGTGATGATCGCCCACCGGCTGCAGTCGGTCGTCGCGGCGCTGTCGCGGGAGGACGACGGCCCGCTGCGACTGACGCTCGGTCGCCATGGGGGTGACGAGTTCATCGTGCTGGGCGAGGCGCTGGGCTCCGAGCGCGGCGCGCTGGTGGTCGCCGAGCAGCTGCGCGACGCGATGCGGGCGCCGTTTGGCCTGGACGGGCGGCCGGTCAACCTCACCGCCAGCGTCGGGATCGCGTGTGCCACCGGCGCTCAGGCCCAGGCCGGCCGGCTCGACGCCGACGGGCTGCTGCGCGACGCCGACACCGCGCTGGCCCGGGCCAAGGAGTTTGGCCGCGACCGTTGCGAGATCTTCGACGAGCAGATGCGGATCGAGTTGCTGCACCGCGCCGCCCTGGAGGCCGACCTGCGGGCCGGCGTGGAGCGCGGCGAACTGCGCCTGCTCTACCAGCCGGTGCTGGCGGCCGCCGACGAGCGCCTCGTCGCCGTCGAGGCCCTGGTCCGCTGGCAGCACCCCACCCGAGGTCTGCTCGGGCCCGGCGAGTTCATCGCCCTGGCGGAGGAGAGCGACCTGATCGTCGCCATCGGCACGTGGGTGATCGACGAGGCGTGCGCCCAGATCCGGCGCTGGAGCGACGCCCACCCGGCCAAGCTGGGAGTGCGGGTCTCCGTGAACGTGTCCGCCCGTCAGCTGTCACCCGAGCTGGTGACCACGGTCGAACAGGCGCTCGCGCGCCATGGCGTGCACCCATCCCAGCTGGTGCTCGAGATCACCGAGAGCCTGCTGATCGAGCAGACCGAGCGCGCGCGCGAGGTGCTGGCCAGGCTCAAGGCCGCCGGCGTCGCGGTGGTGCTCGACGACTTCGGCACCGGCTACTCCTCGCTGGGCTATCTCAACGAGTTCCGCCTGGACCAGCTCAAGCTCGACCGCTCCTTCACCGCCGAACTCGGCCGCGACCCGCGCAGCGCCAAGATCGTCGCCGCCACGATCGAGATGGGCCGCGCGCTGGGCATGACCGTCGTCGCCGAGGGGGTCGAGACCTCCCGGCAGCTCGACGTGCTCAAGCGCCTGGGCTGCGATTACGTGCAGGGGTTCCTGTTCGCCAGGCCCGAGCCGGCTGCCGCAATCTTCGATCGCGTGCGCACCGCCTACGAGGCCGACCGCGCGCTGGCCGCCACCCCTCCGGTCGCGGTCCGCCTCGCCTCCAGCGTGCCGGCGTTCGCACCCGAGCCCGCCGCGGTCGCCGACGCCCACGACCGCCGGACGCTCGGCCGGCTGGCCGGCGTGCTGTTCATCATGGGCGGCACCCTGGCGATCCCGGCCGACCTGGCCATGGGCGCCCCCTCGGTGCTCGCCACCGTGTTGCTGACGCTGATGGGCGTCGTCACCGGGCTTGTCTGCCTGACCCTCCCCTGGGAGCGGGTCCCCTCGCGCTGGCTGCAGGCCGTCGCGGCGATGGCGACGCTCGAGGTCACCTGCTCGACGGTCGTCGACGGCCGCCACGGGAGCGTCCTGAACTTCTTCTACGTCCTGGTGGCGGTGGCGATCGCCTACGCCTTCCGCGACCGCCGGATCGTCGCCGCGCAGATGGCGCTGATGGCGGCGGCGATGGCGCTACCGCCGCTGCTGGTGCCACACCAGCCGCCCGACGCCGTGTCGCGGATGCTGATCGCCGCGCTCGTGACCGTGTCGGTGGCCGGCGTCATCGTCTACCTGCGCGAGCAGCTCGAGGGCAGCGCCGCCCGGATGCGCGAGCTCGCCGGCCGCGACCCGCTCACCGAGGTGGGCAACTACCGCCTGCTCCACGAGCGCCTGCGCCTCGAGCTCGAGCGCCACCAGCAGACCGGCGCGTCGTTCGCCGTCCTGCTCATCGACCTCGATCGCTTCAAGCATGTCAACGAGCGCCTCGGCCACGCCGCCGGCGACGACGTCCTGCGCCGGGTGGCCCTGACCCTGCGCGACGCCGTCCGCCAGCACGACACCGTCGCCCGCCAGGGTGGCGACGAGTTCGCCGTGCTGGCCCCCGTCACCGACGCGGAGGGCGCGGCGATGCTCGCCGCCCGCATCCGGGACCGCCTGCGGCTGGTCCAGTTCGCCGGCGACAACGTCGACGCCACCATCGGCTGGGCCCTGTACCCCTCCGACGGCGACACCGCCCAGACGCTGCTCGCCCAGGCCGACGGCCGTCTGCTGGCGGCCAAGCACTCCCCGGGGCACGCGGTCACCGCGGCGCTGACCGCCGGCGCCCGCTGACCGCCGGCGCCCGCTGACGGCCGGCGCCCGCTGACGGCCGGCGCCCGCTGATGGCCGGCGGTGGCGCCCTGACGGCCCCCGGCACACCCTGGGAACCCCCTGGGAGGGGTCACGTTCACACGCGCGTCTTAGACGCTTCATAGCGGCGGCTTCACCGGCGGTCCGATGCTCCTGAGCGAGTCATCCCCTCTTCAGGACTGCGAGCACGACCATGACCACGATCGACACCCTGCGCCCGGCCCCGTCCTCGCCCCGCGCCGACGCCGGCCCCGCCCTCCCGGCGCGGATCGATGTCGTCGTGCCCGTCTACAACGAGGAGGCGGGGCTCGAGGACTCGATCCGGCGGCTGCACGCGTTCCTGTCTGACGAGCTGCCCTACGCGTGGCGGATCGTCATCGCCGACAACGCCAGCACCGATCAGACGCTGGCGATCGCCCGCGCGCTGGCGTTCGAGCTCGAGCGCACCACGGTGCTGCACCTGGACCGCAAGGGCCGCGGGCGGGCGCTGCGCGTCGCCTGGTCAGCCAGCGACGCCGACGTCCTGTGCTACATGGACGTCGACCTCTCCACCGACCTGAAAGCGCTGCTCCCGCTCGTCTCGGCGCTCGTCTCCGGCCACAGCGAGGTGGCCATCGGCAGCCGGCTGGCCCCCGGCGCGCGGGTCATCCGCGGGCCCAAGCGCGAGTTCATCTCGCGCGCCTACAACCGGATCCTGCACCTGGCGCTGCGCGCCCGCTTCTCCGACGCTCAGTGCGGCTTCAAGGCGATCCGCGCCGACGCCGCCCGCCGGCTGTTGCCTGAGATCGAGGACGACGGCTGGTTCTTCGACACCGAGCTGCTCGTCCTGGCTCAGCGGCGCGGCCTGCGCATCCACGAGGTCGCCGTCGACTGGGTCGACGATTCCGACTCGCGGGTCGACATCGTCTCCACCGCGCTCACGGACCTGCGCGGCGTCACTCGCCTGGCCTTCGCCGTCCCCATCGTGCGCTTCCTGGCCATCGGCGCGCTCTCGACGCTCGCCTACGCCCTGCTCTACCTCGTGCTCCGCGGCCCGCTGGGCGCCGACGGGGCCAACGCCCTGGCTCTGGCGGTGACCGCCGTGGCCAACACCCAGGCCAACCGCCGCTTCACCTTCCGCATCCGCGGTCGCGCCGGCCTGCTGCGCCAGCACGCCGCCGGCGCGGTCGTCTATCTGATCGCGCTGGCGCTGACCGCCGGCGCGCTCGACCTGCTCACCGCCGCCGTCTCGCATCCGTCGCGGCTGCTCGAGGTCGCCGTCCTGGTGGTGGCCAGCACGGTGGCGACGGTGACCCGTTACGCGGCGCTGCGCACGTGGGTGTTCGCCCGGGCCCGCCGCGCTCCGGCGATGACGGGCGCGACCGCCCGCTAGAAACCGGCGCATCCGGCGGGGCCGGCCCGTCCGGCACGGCCCGGACAATGCGCCCATGCCTGACAACGCCGCCGGCCTCGTCTACGGGACGATCCTCGTGGCCACGCTGCTGTCGGCCGAGAGCGCGATCCGCGAGACCTACCCCAAGACCGTCGTCGGCGTGCTGGTGGCCCTGCTCACCTACTGGCTGGCCCTCGCCTATTCGCGTTTCACCGGCGAGCGCCTGGAGAAGAGCGAGAAGGCGACCCTCGCCATGGCGGGCCGCGCCGCCTCGCACGAGCTGACCGTGGTCTACGGGGCAGCAGTCCCGATGGTCTCGCTGCTCATCTTCTGGGCGGCCGGCGCGACGCTCAACACCGCCGTCATCGGCACCGTCTACGTCGCCGACGCCACGATCATCGGCGCCGAGATCCTGATCGGCTGGCGCGCGGACCTGCGGGGCGCCGCGCTCATCGCACAGGCCGCCATCGGCGCGGTCCTGGGCGTGCTCGTGCTCGCCCTGCGGCTGCTGCTGCACTGAGCGTCGCCGTCGGGCCGAAAAAACGGCGGCTTGGGGAATCGGGCCCTGTGGTGCCGGCGAAACCCGCACTCTTGGACCGCGCTGGCGGTGGATCCCGGGTCGCTGGTCCCAGACGCGCGGAAACCACGCGTTCTGAACCACCGTCCCGCGAACCGAGCGATGCGCGGTCCGGAACGCGGGTTTCGTTGCCCATCGCGCAACACCCCGCCCCAAGCCGTCGGCAAACGTCGCATCGAAGCCGCTTCTCCAGACCGATGGCGCTCGGCGGACGGTCGCCTGCAAACGGCCCGACGGACCTGCTGTCAGAGGTGGATGGGGCGTTCGCTTTCCGTGGGAAGGCGAACGCCCCAGGCAACTCTCAGCGGGCAGCGAGTGGGACGTTTGCGCGCGGTCGGGTCCCCCGACGGGCGACGGACACGTCTCGACCGGGCATTCGATGGCCCAGTCCTTACGCCGAGGCCCCTCTCACCGCCCCACCGATGCCCGCCGCCCCCGTGGCCGCACCACCCACATCACGACGGCCAGCACCGCCCCGGCCACCGCCAGCACCACGGCATCAGACCGCAGGCCGGTCAGGAACGCGTTCCACACCGCGCCCGCAGCGGTCCGGTCGTCGCCGACCGCGAACCGGCTGAGCACCACCGGACGCACCACCGTGTAGGCGACGACGAGGAGGACCCCGTCGACGAGCACGGCGACCCCGACGTACCCCAGAGCCCGCCGGCGTTCCTCTGCCAGCGCCACCGCCAACAGGAACGCCACGCCCCCGGCGATGAGCAGGAGCAGGCCGACCGTATGGGCCCGTTCGATCGCCCGCGCGGCCCGGGTCGCCTGGCCGAAGTCGCCCCCGGAGATCGTGATCACCTCGTGGGCCACGGACTCCGGGATCAGCGCGGCGAGCGCCGGTGACACGCTGCGCACCTCGTCGATCAGAATCTTGCCGACGTTCGCCAGCCGCAGCGTGACGGTGTCAGACCCGTTGACGAACACCGACTGGTGCAGGTCGCCGATCGCGGCCCGGAAGATCCGCCGGAACGCGCTCGTCCCGACCGCAACGTCGACGGCGCGGCTGACCACGGGCTCGAACGTCGCCGGCACCGACAGCGACGCGGTCGCCTGCTCGGCCACCCGCGACGCGATGATCGAGCGGACGCTCGGGTTGTCGAGCAGCGACGTGGCCCGGGTGCTGAACTGACCGGTGTCGGCGAGCACGTGGCCGGCGTAGGTCAGCGGTGCGCCGACCAGGACGGCGATCGCCCCGATACAGGCGAGCGCCGCGCTGAGGCGACGGCGGGTGGGGTCGGGGGCGCGCACGGACCGAGCACGAGTGTGCCAATGCGCGCGGCCGGCGGCGCGCCCCCGGCAGGACGCTACGCCAGGGTGACCGTCACCTCGCGCGGGTCGGCGCCGCGCAGGACGCTCAGCGCCACCGTGCCGTTGGCCTGGCGCACGGCGCGCTCCAGGTCGCCGATCGAGCGCACCGGCGCATCGCCGGCCCGCGTGACCAGGTCGCCGCGGGACAGACCGGCGGCCTCGGCCGGGCTGCTCGTCCTCACGCGGAGGATCAGCACGCCGGGCTCGTCGGCAAGGCCGACCGCACGGCGCATCTGCTTGGCCACCGCCGAGGTGGCGACGGCCACGCCCAGCCGCGGGGTCTCGCCCTCGCCGGGCTCGAAGAACTCGAGCCACGCGCGCAGCTGCTCGCCGAACGCGCCGGCGGTCCCATCGGGCAGGCCGGCGGACAGCCGCTGCGCCCGCTCGGCGTACGCCGGACGGGCGGCGCCCACCAGCTCGCGTCCCCGCTCGGTCAGGGTGACGGTGACGCTGCGCCGGTTCTCCGGATCGGGCTCGCGCGTGATCAGCCGGGCCCGCTCCAGCCGGCCCACGCGGACCGACAGGGTGCCGGAGGTCCGGCGCACGCGGTTGACCAGCTCACGCTGGTTGAGGGTGTGGCCATCGGCGCGATCGAGCGCGTCGAGGACGAGGAAGCTGGGGCGGGTCAGCCGGTGCTCGGCCAGCGCCTCCTCCAGCTCCCCCTCCACGTGGGCGGCGACGCTGATGACGGTGTCAGCCAGCTCGCCGGGGGTCAGGACTTCGGACATAACTTCTACTCCAATTGATTGAGTCGAAACGATTGTGTACGATTATTGCATGTCAAGTCAAAATGGCACCGCCATCGCCGAACCCACCGCCGCCGCTGATCTCAGCGCCACCGATCAGGCGGCCATCGCCGATCAGTCGGCCAGCGCGCTCGACGCGTACTCGCGCACCGTCATCGCCGTCGCCGAGGCCCTCGGGGCCAGCGTCGCCAACCTTCAGGTCCGCCGCCGCACCCGGCGCGGTCCCGCCATGGGCGCCGGCAGCGGCGTCGCCATCTCCACCGACGGCTTCCTGGTCACGTCGGCCCACGTCGTCGAGGGCGCCCGGCGCGGCGTGGCCAGCTTCAGCGACGGCCGCGAGACCGACATGACCGTCGTCGGCGCCGACCCGCTGTCGGACCTCGCCGTGCTGCGCGCCGACGGCGGAGATCTGACGCCGGCCACGCTCGGCGACGCCGCCGGCCTGCGCGTGGGCCAGCTCGTGGTCGCCATCGGCAATCCCAACGGCTTCGCCGGCTCGGTGACCGCCGGAGTGATCAGCGGGCTGGGACGCTCGCTCCCGGTCGGGGCGCGGGGCGGCCCCCGGAGGATGGTGGAGAACGTCATCCAGACCGACGCCGCGCTCAATCCGGGCAACTCCGGCGGCGCGCTGGTCAACGGCGCCGGCCACGTGGTCGGCATCAACACCGCGCTGGCCGGGATCGGGCTGGGGCTCGCGGTCCCCATCAACGACGCCACCCGGGTGATCATCTCCACGCTGATTCGCGACGGCCGTGTGCGGCGCGCCCACATCGGCGTTGCCGTCGGTCCGCGCCCGCTGCCTGCGGGCGCGTCCGAGCGACTCGGCCGGCGCGCCGCGGTCCAGATCATGCAGGTGGTCGAGGGCGGCCCGGCCGACCTCGCCGGACTGCGACGGGGTGACCTGCTCGTCGACTTCGACGGCGAGCCGGTGACCGATGCCTCCGATCTGCAGCGGCTCATGGTCCACGAGCGGATCGGGCGCGAGATCGACGCGATCATCCTGCGCGACGGGACCCAGCGAACCGTGAAGCTCGTCCTCGACGAGCTGTCCTGACCCCGCGGACAACCGCGCGGGGCGCTTTACGCCTCCCGGCGCGGCGCGACTTCAGTTAGGTTTCACGGGCGCGATGACCTCGACCGCCCGCCAGCCCGGCTCCGCTCTGTGGCAGCCCCAGGCCCACATGCCCAGCCTGCCGGGCGACCGCCTGACGATCGTCCGCGGCGAGGGCGTCAACATCCAGACCGACGACGGGCGCTGGCTGCTCGACGCCACCGCCGCCCTGTGGTACGCCAACATCGGCCACGGCCGCAACCAGCTCGCTGACGCCGCGGCCGAGCAGATGCGCCGGCTCGAGACCTACCACACGTTCGGCCGCATCGTCAACGACCAGGCGCTGAGGCTGGCCGACCGCGTCGCCGAGCTGGCGCCGATCGAGGACCCCAAGATCTTCTGGGTCAGCGGCGGCTCGGACGCGATCGACACCGCGGCCAAGCTCGCCCGCCGCCACTGGCAGCTCCAGGGCCAGGCCAACAAGCGGATCATCATCAGCCGCGACTGGTCCTACCACGGGCTGCATGGGTTCGGGACCAGCCTGGCCGGCATCCCGTTCAACCGCGAGGGCTACGGGTCCGAGTCGCTGATCCCCGAGACCGCGCTGGTCGCGCCCAACGACGCCGATGCGCTCGAGGCGCAGATCCGCGCACTGGGCCCCGACCGTGTCGCCGCGGTGTTCGCCGAGCCGATCATGGGCACCGGCGGCGTCATCCTGCCCGCCGAGGGCTACCTGCAGCGGATGGAGGCGATCTGCCGCGAGTACGACGTCCTGCTCGTGCTCGACGAGGTGATCACCGGCTTCGGCCGCACCGGCGAGATGTTCGCCACCCAGCTGTTCGATCTGCACCCCGACATGGTCACGGTGGCCAAGGGCATCACCTCCGGCTATGCCCCGCTGGGCGGCGTGCTCGTCGCGCCTCGGGTATGGGAGCCGTTCTTTGACGGCCCCGACGCCCCCATCTTCCGCCACGGCGTGACCTACTCCGGGCACGCCACCGCCTGCGCGGTCGCCCAGGCCAACCTCGACGTGCTCGAGTCCGAGGGGCTGGTGGCCAAGGTGGCCGCTCTGACCCCGGAGCTGCACCGCGCCGTCGCGCCGCTGGCCCACCACCCGCTGGTCCAGGAGGTCCGCTCCGGAATCGGCCTGCTGGCCGGCGTCCAGCTCAAGCCCGAGGTCGCCGGCGACGTGATCGCGCGCCACTGCCTGCAGGAGGGCGTGCTCCTGCGGGTCATCACCAACAACACACTCCAGATCTCGCCGCCGTTCGTGATCGAGATCCCAGAGATCGAGGGGATCGCCACCGCGATCTCCCACGCCCTGGACGAACTCGGCGGCTGACGGCCAGCCGCGCGACGGCTGCCGGAAACGGCGGGCCGTTCTACGCTGTGCGCGATGCGCGCTCCCGGTGCCGCGGGCCGCGAGGCCGAACTGGCGGAGGTCGATGCCTTCCTTCAACAGCTGACGACGTCCAGCCGCGCGCTCGCGCTCGAGGGCGAGGCGGGCATCGGCAAGACGACCCTGTGGCAGGAGGCGGTCGCCCGTGCCCGCGACGCGGGCGTCTCCGTCCTGGCCTGCCGGCCGGCCGCCGCCGAGGCCACGCTGACGTTCAGCGGGCTCTCGGACATGCTGGCCGAGGTCGACGACGAGCTGTTTGACGCCCTGCCGGAGCTCCAGCGCCACGCGCTGTCGGTGGCGCTGCTGCGCTCGGCGCCGGGCGGACCCACCCGCGATCCCCGGCTGGTGGCGACCGCGCTGCTGTCGCTGGTGCGCGCCCTGGCCGCGCGCCACCCGGTGCTGGTGGCGATCGACGACGCCCAGTGGCTGGACGGCCCGACCGCCAGCGTGCTGGCGTTCGCCGTCCGCCGCCTCGAGGCCGAGCCGGTGGGCGTGCTGTGCACCCTGCGCCCGACCGAGGCCGGACTGGGGCTGCTGACCTCGGTCGAGCGCGCGCGCGTCGCCCGCGTGCGCGTCGGGCCATTGGGGCTGACCCCGCTGGGGCGGATCATCACCGACCGGCTGGGCCATGCCCTGCCGCGCCCCCTGCTGACCCGGATCGCCGACGCGTCGCGCGGCAACCCGTTCCACGCGCTGGAGATCGCGCGGCTGGTCGACGGCGATTTGGCCGCGCTGGGCGAGCGGCTGCCGGTCCCCGACGACGTCCGGGCGCTCGCGGCCTCCCGGGTGGCCGAGGTGCCGCGCCCGACCCAGGCGGCCCTGCTGGAGGCCGCCGTGCTCGCGGTCCCCGACACGCGGACGATCGACCCCGCGGCGCTGGCTCCCGCCGAGGAGATGGGGATCATCAGCATCGACGACCGCGGACGGATCGCGTTCTCCCATCCCCTCTTCGCCGCGGCCATCTACGCCTCGGCCTCGGCGGCCCAGCGCCGGGATGCCCACCTCACCGCGGCCGCGGCGGCGCGTGATCCCGAGCAACGGGCGCGCCATCTGGCCAACGGCACCACCGAGCCCGATCCGGCGGTGGCCGCCGAGCTCGACGCCGCCGCCGAGCTGGCCCGCGACCGTGGCGCCCCCGATGCGGCCGCCGAACTGGTCGAGCTGGCGCTGCGTCACACGCCGCCGGCCGACGATCCGGCCCGGGCCGCGCGGCTCCTGCGCGGCGCGTGGCTGCACCTCGACGCCGGCGGTCAGGACCGCGCCGGCGCGCTGCTGCACCAGCTCCTGAACCAGCCGGCTCCCGATGAGGTGCGCGCCCACGCCCTGCGGCTGCGGGCGACGCTCGAGAGCCGCTCGGTGGGCTTCAGCGTGGCACTGGAGACGGCCACCGCGGCGCTCGACGCCGCCGGCGGCGACCCGTCGCTGGCCGCGGCCATCGAGCTCGACATCGCCTTCTACCTGGTCGGGATCGGCGACGTGGGCGGGGGTCTGCGGCACGCCGAGGCCGCCGTCGGCCGCGCCGACCTCCCCGGGGGCGATCCGGGGGTGCTGGCCGACGCGCTGGCGGTGGTCAGCATGGTCTCCTTCCTCAACGGCGACGGCTTCAGCCAGGAGCGGTTGGACCGGGCGCTCGCGCTCGAGGAGCCCGACCGGCAGCGGTCGGTGTTCACCTCGCCCCGCTACATCGCCGGCCTCATCCTGCTGTGGACCGGGCGCCTGCGCGAGGCGGCGCAGACGCTGACCGACCTGCGCGCCGAGCGGATCGAGCGCGGCGTCGAGTCAGACATCCCCACCTTCTCGCTGTACCTGGTGTGGACGTTTCTGTGGCTCGGCGAGACCGACCGGGCGGCCGAGATCGCCGCCGCCGACAGCGCCGCGGCCGCGCTGCTGGGCGAGCGCGGCCTGGAGGCTCTGACCCTGAGCGCCTCAGCATTGGTCGACGCCCAGCGCGGCGATGTCGAGGCCGCCCGCAAGCACGCCGCCCGCGCCGAGGCGCAGTTCAGCGACCTGGACTGGTGGACCGCCCTGGTCTGGCCCCGCTGGGCGGTGGGCTTCGCGGAGCTGTCCGCCGGCGACCCGGCCGCCGCCCACGCCGCGCTCGCACCCCTGGCGGACATGCTCCCCTCGCTGGGCCTCGCCGATCCCGCCGGGCTGCCGTTCGTCCCCGACGAGATCGAGGCGCTGATCGCCCTGGGCGAGCTCGACCGGGCCCAGGCGCTGACCGAGTTGCTGCGCCGGCTGGGTCAGACCCACGACCGGGCGTGGGCCATCGCCGCGGCGGCGCGTGGCCGGGGCCTGCTGGCGGCCGCCCGGGGCGACCTGGATGAGGCCCGTGACCTGCTCGAGGAGGCGCTGGCCGCCCATGATCGCGTCGAGATGCCATTCGAGCGCGGGCGGACGCTGCTCGCGCTGGGGCGGGTACAGCGACGGCGCAAGCAGTGGTCGGCGGCCCGTGTGACGCTGCGGCAGGGGCTGGCGCTGTTCGAGCAGACCGGCGCCCGCCGCTGGGTCCAGGCGACGCGCAGCGAGCTGGCGCGGGCCGGCGAGCGGAGCGCGGACCCGTCGGAGCTGACGGCGACCGAGCGGCGCGTGGCCGAGCTGGCCGCGTCGGGCCTGTCCAACCAGCAGGTCGCCGAGCGGGCTTTTCTGACCGTCAAGGGCGTCGAGGCCAACCTGACCCGCGCCTACCGCAAGCTGGGGATCCGCTCGCGCGGTGGGCTGGCCGCCGCGCTGCGCCACGACGATGAGCCGGTGAGCTGACCGCCCGCGGGTTTGCTCGTAGGGTTTCCCCTCTTTGCAGTCGGGCGCTCGCGCCGTAGCGTGCCGGAAAGCGGTTCGGGATTCCGTGAGTTGCGCCCAGGGGGATGGCGCAGCTCTCAAGCGTCCTGGGTCACCCTTTCCGTTGGGACCGGGCTATTTCCGGGGGCTAGTCGGTGCGGGGGGTGACCCGGGGCGGGGCCCGAGCCACTGACCGGTTCCCGGTCGCGACGCCGGCCACGGGCGGTCGGCCCGCCGCCGGCGGTCACTCCGCCACCAGACGGCAGCCCGGACGGGTCACTCCGCCGCCCGCCGGCAGCCGGCGGTCAGCCCGCCGCCGACGACGATGCGGAGGCCGCGCCGGCCGGCGCCAGGCCCCGGATGAGGTCGGCCGCGCGCTCGGCGATCATGATCGTCGGCGCGTTGGTGTTGCCGCGCACCAGCGTGGGCATGACCGAGGCGTCGACGATGCGCAGCCCGTCGAGCCCGAGCACCCGCAGCTCGTCGTCGACGACCCGCCCCATCGCGCAGGTGCCCACCGGGTGGTAGATCGTCGTCGTGTTGCGCTCGATGTGGGCGATCAGGCTGGCATCGCCCTCGCCCGCCGGCGCCCCGTAGGGGCCGGTCGAGATCGAGCGCAGCGCCGGCTGGGCGGCGATCTCCACGCACCAGCGGACGGCCTTGACCTGGGCCGCCCGGTCCTCGTCGGTGGTCAGGTAGTTGTGCAGGATGCGCGGCTTGGCCGTCGGCACCCGGGAGCGCAGCTTGACGAACCCGGCGCTGGTGGGACGCAGCAGGCAGGCCGACAGCGCCCAGCCGTCGACCTGGATCTCCGCGGCGCCGGCCTCCGGGAACAGCAGCGGAATCTGGTGCAGCTGCACATCGGGCGCCTCCAGGCTGTCCTCGGTACGCAGAAAGCCGCCCGACTCGGCGAAGTTGGAGGTCAGCGGCCCGCGGCCCTGCGTGGTCAACAGCCCCAGGTTCTCCTCGCTCTCGGCGCTGAGCAGCGACGGCTCGCCCGTCGTGTAGGTGATCCAGGTCGACGGGTGGTCCTGGAGGCCCTGGCCCACCGGCAGCTCGTGCGCGCACGGGATGCCGACCAGCCCGAGGTCGGCAGCCGGGCCGACGCCGGAGAGCATCAGGATCTGCGGGCTCTGGTAGGTGCCGGCGGAGAGGATCACCTCGCGCTCGGCGGTCACCGGCTGGATCTCGCCGTCGCGATCGATCTCGACACCGGTGGCCCGGGCGCCGTCGAACACGACCCGGTTGACGTGGGCGCCGGTGACGAGCGTCAGGTTCTCCCGGCCCAGCGCGGGGTGCAGGTAGGCGACCGCCGCCGAGCAGCGCATCCCGTTGCGCTGGGTGACCTGATACCAGCCCACGCCGTCCTGCTCGGGTCCGTTGAAGTCGTCGTTGCGGGGCAGTCCGGCCTGCTCGGCGGCCTCGATGAACGCCTCGCAGGTGCGGTAGCGGCTGCGCCCGTCGATGACGCTGAGCGGCCCGCCGGCGCCGTGCAGCTCGCTGGCGCCGCGCTCGTTGTCCTCGGCCCGGATGAAGTACGGGAGCACGTCCTCCCAGCCCCAGCCCTGGTGGCCCATCGCCGCCCAGCCGTCGTAGTCGATGCGATTGCCGCGGATGTAGACCATGGCGTTGACGGACGAGGAGCCGCCGAGCGTGCGGCCGCGCGGGAGGTAGCGCTGGCGCCCGGCCAGCCCGGGCTCGGGATCGGAGAACAGCGACCAGTCATACTTGCTGGTCGAGACGGCCAGCACGCCCGCCGGGAGGTGAATCTCGTCGGCGGCGTCGGGTGGACCGGCCTCGATCAGGCACACGGTGACGTCCGGGTCCTCGGTCAGGCGCGCCGCCAGCACGCATCCCGCGGAACCCGCGCCGGCAATCACGTAGTCATAGGTGCTCATCGCGCCCTCCCTGGATCGTCTCGGGTGACGTGCCGATTCTCGGCGGACCGGCGGCGCCCCGTCAAGTCATCAGTAGTAGTCGTCGACCTGGACTGACCAGGTCGCGTCGTCCTGGCCCGGCGTCACCTGGATCGCATACGTGCCGGGGCCGGTGGTGAACGTGCGGGTCTGGCCGCTGCCGTCGTTGAGGCCGAAGCTGGTCACCGTCTGACCGGTGGCGGTGTTGACCACGTGGGCGGTCGGGCCCTCGCAGAAGAAGATCCAGGTGCAGGTGCCCTGGTAGGCCATGCCATAGGCGATCCGCCACCGTTCGCCCATGATGTGAAACGCGCCCGACTGAGCATTCGTGAACGTCGTCAGCGGCCGCCACTGCGGCGTCTGCGCCACGGACAGGCTGACCCTGGTGCCGGCGGGCACGCTCTTGGTGCCCGCCGGGGACTGGCGCACGACGATTCCGGGCGCCGTCCCCGGGGCGGGCACGTAGCTGACGGACGTGTGCAGGCCCAGGCTGTGCAGCGCCTGGAGCGCGTCGGACAGGCTGGCCCTCACCACCTTGGGCACCGGCACCGGCGGTGGGCCACTGGAGACGACGAGGCCGACGCGCGATCCCTGGCTCAGCCGCGTGCGCGGCCCGGGATTCTGAGCGATGACCCGGCCGGGCGCGGCCCGGTTGTGGCGGCTGCTGATCGCGACCTTCAGGTGGGCCCGGCGGGCCGCGCGCGTGGCGGCCGCGCCGCTGAGGCCGGTCAGGCGGGGCACGCGCGTGTAGGAGGCGCGGCCCAGCAGCACCGCGCCGGCGATCATTCCCGCCAGCAGCACGATGACGACGCCGAGCGCGGCCAGGGCCCGCCGGCGCGCGGCGGGATTGACGTTGTGGCGCCGCGACATTCGCGGGGCCGGGCGCGTCGCGTCGGGCCGGCTCGGGGGCGGCGCCTGGTCCCGCGGCGGGCGCGAGGGGGTGAGGTCGTCCCAGGGCGAGCGCGGCCGGGTGACGTCGGTGGGGGGTCCGGCCCCGCCGCGACCGCCGGTCGTCACCGCCATCGCCCGGGGCGGATGCGGGGCGGTGCGGGCGCGCGCCGGGGCGCGGTCGGCGCGGTGGCCGGCGAGCCCGCGGCGCCGGGCATCGACCAGCGCGTCGGCCATCTCGCCGCCCTCGGCGTAGCGATCGGCCGGGTCCTTGGCCAGCGCCCGGGCGACGATCTCGACCAGCGAGGTCGGCAGACGCACCGACAGCGGCGGCGGCTCGTCCTGGAGGTGGTTCAGCGCGAGCCCGACCACCGAGTCCCCGGTGAACGGCGGCCGGCCGGCCAGCATCTCGTAGAGCACGACGCCGACGCTGTAGACGTCGGTGGCCGGCGTGGTGGCCCATCCGCGCCCCTGCTCGGGCGCCATGTAGCGCGGCGTGCCGACGATCGAGGCGGCGGTCCCGTCGGTCGAGGCCTCGGCCAGCCGGGCGACGCCGAAGTCGCCCACCTTGACCCGTCCATCCGTGGCCAGCAGGATGTTGGCCGGCTTGACGTCGCGATGCACGATCCGCTCGGCGTGCGCCCGCGCCAGGGCCCGGCACAGCTGGGCGCCGATCCCGCAGGCCTCCCACGGCGCCAGCGGCCCGCGCCGCAGGCGGCTGGCCAGGTTCTCGCCCTCGACCAGCTCGGCGACGTAGTAGAGCCCCTCGGCGGCGTGGCCGACGTCGTAGATCTGGACGATCCCCGGGTCGCTGACCCGCGCCAGCATCTGGGCCTCGCGCTCGAACGTCGCCACCCACTCGGGGTCCTCGGTCCACCACGGCTTGATCACCTTGACCGCCACCGGCCGCGCCAGCCGGCGGTCCAGGCCCTCGTAGACGCGTCCGAACGCCCCCTCGCCGATGACGACGTGAAGCTCGTAGCGGTTGTCCAGAGCGCATCCGGACAGGTCAGGCGCGTGCGGCACGATCAGGAGAATGTAGTGGGTGACCCCTCGCCGTCCAAGCGGTAGCGGTGGGTCCCGGGCCCCACTATCCGGTGTTGCGCAGTCCGCTGGCGATCCCGTTGATGGTGAGCAGGCTGACCCGGCCCAGCTGCTCGGGGGCGGCCTCGCCGGCGTGCTCGCGCAGCCGGCGCAGCAGCTCGACCTGGACGAAGGAGAGCGGGTCGACGAACGGGTTGCGGCGGTCGATCGAGGCCTGGAGCACGGGATCGCGGTCGAGCAGGCGCTCGCCCCCGCGGATCAGCACGAGCTCGGCGATGGTGGCGTCGAGCTCGGCCTCCAGCGGGCCCCAGATGCGCTCGCGGGCGGCGTCGTCGTGCCACAGGCTCACGTAGCGGCGCGCGATGCCGACGTCCGCCTTGGCGCAGCCCATCTCCGCGTTGGACAGGACGCTGGTGAAGAACGGCCACTCGGCGGCCATCCGGCGCAGCAACTCGAGGCCGTGGCGCTCGCGGGCGTGGCGCAGCGCCGTGCCCAGCCCGAGCCAGGCCGGCAGCACGATGCGGGCCTGGGTCCAGGAGAACACCCAGGGGATGGCCCGGAGATCCTCGATGCCGGCCGCCCGTGAGCGCCTGGGCGGCCGAGAGCCGAGGCGCAGCCGTGAGATCTCGTGCACCGGGGTGACCGCTTCGAAGAACGCCACGAAGTCCGGGTCGTCGTGGACGATCGCCGCGTAGAGCGCCGCCGAGTCGGCGGCCATCTCGGCCAGCAGCCGCTCGAACGTCTCCGAGTCCTCGTGCGGGCGCGCCCGGCCGCGGGCCAGGGTGGCGCTGGTGGCCAGCTCGAGCTCGCGATGGGCGATCTCGGGCACCGCGTACTTGGCGGTCAGCACCTCCCCCTGCTCGGTCATCTTCAGCCGGCCGCGCACCGTGCCCGGCGGCAGCGCGAGGATCGCCACGTTGGTGGGGCCGCCGCCGCGGCCCACCGCTCCGCCGCGGCCGTGGAAGAAGCACCAGCTGACCCCGTGGCGGGTCATCACCTCGGCCAGCCTGATCTGCGCGGTGTACGCCGCCCACGCTGACGCCAGGTACCCGACGTCCTTGTTGGAGTCCGAGTAGCCGATCATGATCTCCTGCTCGTCGTCGACCCCGCGCAGCGCCGCGCGGTAGACCGGCATCGCCAGCAGGCGGTCCATCGTCGCCGGCGCCGACTCCAGCGTGGCCCCGGCCTCGAACAGCGGCACCACGCGCAGCTGGGCGCCCCCGCCGCCGGCCCGGCACAGGCTGGCCTCCTTCATCAGCAGCAGGACCTCGAGCAGGTCGGCCGGACCCTCGGTGCCGGAGATGATGTAGGTCTGGACCGCCCCTTGGTTGGGGCCCTCCAGCGTCCGCCGCAGCGTCCGGAAGGTCGTGATCGTCTCCTGCGTGGACGCGGAGAAGCGATCGATGTCGGTCGGGATGAGCGGCCGACGGTCGGCGATCTGCGCCTGGAGCAGGTCGACCCGTCCCTCCCCGTCGAGGTTCTCGTAGTCCGCGCAGGCCCCCAGCACGCCGTAGATCTCGGCCAGCGCGCGCCGATGGACCCGGGCGTGCTCGCGGATGTCCAGCCGCGCGAAGTGAAACCCGAACACCTCGACCTGGCGGATGAAGTCGCGCAGGTCCAGGCCGGCGGTCAGCGCGCCCGATCCCTCGCGCAGCGAGCGCTCCACCCGCCGCAGATCCTCCAGCAGCTCGCCGGGCTCGGCATAGCCGCCGTCGGCCCGCCGCTGGGTGGCCCGGATCCGCTCGCGCATGAAGGTGAGCGCCCGTCGGTAGGGCTCCTCGGGGTTGAGCGCGTCCAGCCGCCGCCCGAGGCCGGGGAACTGCCGGCGCCCCGCCGCCAGGATCGGCTCGAGGTCCGGGGCCGGGCCGGTCAAACGCTGCGACAGCGACAGGCGGCCGGCCAGCTGCTCGAGCCGGGCCTCCATCAGCCGCAGGCACTGCTCGCGCATGAGCTCGAGCGCGGCCACGGTCTCCTGCGGGGTGACGAACGGGTTGCCGTCCCGGTCGCCGCCGATCCACGAGCCGAACCCCAGCAGCGGGGGCACAGCCGGGCGCGAGCACCCGTTGTGGGCGGGGTAGAACTCGTCCAGCGCCTCCTCCAGGTCGCGGTAGATCCGCGGGACGGTGTCGGCCAGCGTCGACGCGAAATGAACCAGCCCGCCGCGCACCTCGTCGGCGACGGTCAGCTCGGCGGCGCGGATGTCGTCGGAGCCCCACAGCTCCTGCACGGTCGCCAGCAGCCGCCGGCGGGCATCGGCCTCGGGGGCGTGTGAGCGGTCGTCGAGCTCGCGCAGCACGCTGAACACGCGGGCCAGCTTGTCGATCGTCGTGCGCCGCCGCGCCTCGGTGGGATGGGCGGTCATGACCAGCCGCAGCTCGGCGGTGTCGAGCATCTCCTGCACCTGGTCGGAGCCGACGTCGTCCCGGCGCAGGTCGGCGATCACCTGGCGCAGCGACCCGGCCCGCGGCCGCTCGGGTTCGGCGGCGTCGCGGGCCCGCAGCCGGCGCACCCGCTCGTTGTCCTCGGCCAGGTTGACGAGCTGGAACCAGCGCGTCAGGGCGCGGACGAGGACCTCCATCTCGTTGAGGCTCAGCCCCGAGACCAGCGCCGCCAGCCGGTCGGCGGCCAACTCGTCGCCCAGCCGGGCCTCCTGTCCGAGTGTCACCGCGTCGTCGAGCAGGCGGACCGCCGCCGGACCGTCGCCGATGGCGATCACGTCGCGCAGGACATCGGTCAGCAGCGCCTGGTCGGCGGCGAAGTCGCGAGCGCGCGGGGCGGTCGAGGTCACGCGGCGGATGTTGCCTCATCCGTGCGCCGCGGGCCGTCGTCGCGTGCCCTCGCGTCGCCTACCCGGCGCCGGATTCCGGCCCCGGCCGCGCCGAGAGCCGCCCCGGTGACCGGGACGGCTCTCGAGCTACAGCCAGGTCTCTTCCTCGGTGCCGAACCCGACGGCGAACTCGAGTTCGACGTAGGACTCGGGCGAGGCGTAGCCGCGGATGCTCGGCGCGCGCGCGGGCTCGTGATCGGCACGCCCGCCTCCGCCCAGGGCCCGCCGCAGCCGCGCGGGCCGCAGCGCCGGGACGGGGAGCCGGCCGCGGGAGCGACCCGCCAGGGCCGCCTCGCGGTCGTGGGGCGCCAGCCGATCGCGGTATCGCGGCCCGGCCCGCGAGACGGGCGGGACGCGGCCGCCCCGGCTGAGCAGCCACAGCTCGTCCTTGCTCTGGTACATGATCTTCGTTCCTCGGATGTCGATTGATGTGTGTCACTACAGCTGCAGCGCGCAGAGGTCACTGTCACCGTGGACAGCACTCGGTGTCACCCGCTTTGGGCGGGTGTCAGTGCGACGCCACGCGGCGACCGTCCGGCGATGGTGCGCGTTGGGGTCCGGCGGGCCCCGGCTACGAGCCGGGCGCGCAGACGGGCTCTATGTCTGGATCAGGCGGGTCATGAGCATTGCGATGAAGGGGGTTGGGGTGGGCGGTCGGTTCTGGGCACAAAAAAGGCGACCCATGTGGGTCGCCCTTGCGTGGAGGTGGATGTGCGCGGCTGGAATCAGCCTACGCCTCTCGGAGCAAGGACGATGTGATTGCGATCCTGGGCGAAGGCCGTCGCGGTCATGCTGGACGCGACGCTCCCGCCGCTCCCGCTCATGGCAGTCTGCGCCTCGGCCCACGGCCCGCTCAGAGCGGGGGTGCCGGCACCGACGACCGACTCGGTCGCAATCAGGTGGATGTCGTGGATGCGCGTCATACGGGTCACTCCTCAATGAGGATCCTGGCCAGAGTAACTGAATGTGTCACCAATTGCAAGAGGAAATCCACAAAGAATCGGCAACGACGTGGCACTCGCGTCGCAAACGCGGCCTGGGCCCCGGATACCCTCTGACGTCGTGCTCCACATCCACCGCGCCACCCGGGCCGATGCCCTCGCCGACGCGCTCGCGCAGATGCTCGCGCGGGCGCCGTCGGATCCCTTTGCGCCCGAGGTCGTCGCCGTGCCCACGCGCGGGATGGAGCGCTGGCTGACCCAGCGCATGTCCGCGGTGCTGGGGGCCCGGCCCGGCCGCGGCGACGGGGTGTGCGCCAACGTCCTGTTCCCGTCGCCCCACCGGCTGGTCAGCGACGCGGTGGCCGTCGCCGCCGAGATCGACGCCGCCGAGGACCCGTGGCTCCCCGAGCGCGCGGTGTGGCCCCTGCTCGACGTCGTCGACGCCGCGCTGGGTGAGCCGTGGCTGGGCGCGCTGGCCACGTACCTCGGGGCGGCGACCGCCGAACCCGATCCGGTCCGGCAGGCCCGCCGGCTGGCGGTGATCGGGCACCTGGCCACCCTGTTCGATCGCTACGCCCTGCACCGCCCGTCGATGCTCGACGCCTGGCGTGACGGCCGGGACACCGATGCCCTCGGCCGCCCGCTGCCACCGGCGTGCGCCTGGCAGGCGGAGCTGTGGCGGCGGCTGCGCGCCCGCATCGCCCGGCCGGACCTGGCGCAGCGGACGGGGCGCGCCTGCGCGCGGCTGGCGCAGGAGCCCGGGCTCCTCGATCTGCCCGAGCGGCTGTCGCTGTTCGGGCTGACCCGCCTGCCCGCCGGTCACCTGCGGGTCCTGCGGGCGCTGGCCGCCGGTCGCGAGGTGCACCTGTTCCTGCTGCACCCCTCCCCCGCGCTGTGGGAGGCGGTCGCCGCCGCCGGCACGCCGCCCGACCTGCGCCGGGCCGTCGACCCGACCGCCGGCCTGGCCGCCAACCGGCTGCTGGCCTCCTGGGGCCGCGATGCCCGCGAGATGGAGCTCGTGCTGCTCGCCGGCGCCGACCGGCGGGTCGACCCCGTCGGCTCCCCGCCCCCCGACGCCGTCGGCTCCCGCGCCCCCGACGCTGTCGGCTCCCCCGGCGCCGACCAGCTGACGCTGCTCGAAGCCCCGCCGGAGCCATCGGCCTCCATCGCCGATCACGAGCACCCGGCCCGCGACCCCGCGGACACCCTGCTCGGGCTCATCCAGGCCGATGTGCGAGCCGACCGCCGCCCACCGGGGACCCCGCTCCCGGACGCGCCCGAGACCCGCCGGCCGCTGGATCCCGAGGACCGCAGCATCCAGGTCCACTCCTGCCACGGTCGCGCGCGCCAGGTCGAGGTCGTCCGCGACGCCATCCTGCACGCGCTCGCCGACGACCCCACGCTCGAGCCGCGCGACGTGATCGTCATGTGCCCGGACATCGAGACCTTCGCCCCGCTCATCCAGGCGACCTTCGGAGCGGGTGAGCCCTCCGGCGACGAGGACGGAGCCGGTCCCGAGCACCGCGCGATCGACCTGCACGTCCGCCTGGCCGACCGCTCGCTGCGCCAGACCAACCCCGTCCTGGGCGTCGTGTCAGCGCTGCTGGAGCTGGCCCAGCAGCGGCTGACCGCCTCGCAGATGCTCGACCTGGCCGATCGCGCCCCCGTGCGCCGCCGGTTCGGGCTCGACGACGAGGACATCACCCGGCTGCAGGACTGGATCGCCCAGGCCGGCATCCGCTGGGGGCTGGACGCCGGGCACCGCGCGCCCTACCGGCTCGACACGCTCGACAGCGGCACCTGGCATGCCGGTCTGGACCGGCTGCTGCTCGGGGTGACGATGACCGAGGACGGGCAGCGGCTGTTCGCTGACGTCCTGCCCCTCGACGACGTCGACAGCCGCTCGATCGACCTCGCCGGCCGTTTCGCCGAGCTGGTGGCCAGGGTCGGCCGGGCGGTGGCCTCCCTGGGCGAGCGCCAGACGCTGAACGAGTGGGCGGAGGCGATCGCCGACGCCGCCGACGCGGTCACCGCCACCTCGCCCCGCGATCGCTGGCAGCGGGCCGAGCTGCAGCGCATCCTCGACGAGATGGTCGCGGAGGCGGCCGGCTCCCAGACGCCCGAGCTCGCGCCCGCGGAGATGCGGGCCCACCTGGCCAGGCGGCTCGAGGGTCGCCCGACGCGGGCCAACTTCAGGACCGGGCACCTGACCGTGTGCACCCTGCTGCCGATGCGCTCGGTCCCCCACCGGGTGGTGTGCCTGCTCGGCCTCGACGACGGCGCGTTCCCCCGCAAGGCGCCGCGCGACGGCGACGACCTGATGCTGACCGACCCGCATGTGGGCGAGCGCGATCCGCGCAGCGAGGACCGCCAGCTGCTGCTCGACGCGCTGCTGGCGGCCACCGAGCAGCTGATCGTCACCTACACCGGCAACGACGAGCGCACGAACGCGGCGCGCCCGCCGGCGGTGCCGGTGGGCGAGCTGCTGGACACGATCGACGCCACCGTCCACGGCCCGGACCGGCCCGCGCGCGAGCAGGTCGTCGTCCGCCATCCGCTCCAGCCGTTCGATCCGCGCAACTTCATCGCCGGCGAGATCGCCGGCGCCGATCCGTGGAGCTTCGACGCCGTCGCGCTCGCGGGCGCCGACGCGCTGACCCGTCCGCGAACGGGGCAGCGGCCGTTCCTCCCGGGGGCGCTGCCGGCGCCGCCGGGCCAGATCGTCGAGCTGGCCGAGCTGGTCCGCTTCCTCGAGCACCCGGTGCGGGCGTTCCTGCGCCGGCGACTGGGGATCAGCCTGTTCGCCGCCGACGACGAGATCCGCGACCAGCTCTCGGTGGAGCTCGACCATCTCGAGCGCTGGGGGGTGGGCCAGCGGCTGCTCGACGCGCGGCTGCGCGGCGTGGACGCGCGGCCGGCCATCCTGGCCGAGATCGCCCGCGGGACGCTCCCGCCCGGCGTGCTGGGACAGCCGGTCATCCGTGAGCTGTCGCCGATCGTCTCAGCGATCGTCGCCGAGGCCGGGGCGCTGGCCCCCGGCGCGAGCGGCGCCGACCCCGTCGACGTGCGGGTCGGCCTCGCCGACGGGCGGCTGCTGACCGGCACGGTGAACGGCGTGTGCGGCGACCTGCTGCTGACGACGACCTTCTCCCGCGTCTCGGCCCGCCAGCGGACCGCCGCCTGGGCGCGGTTGCTGGCGCTGACCGCCAGCTGGCCGCAGCGGCCGTTCGCCGCCGCCACGGTCGGCCGCGGCCCGGGCCGCGACGACGTCCGCACCGTCGAGCTGGCGCCGCTGGACGAGGGCCCGGGGCAGCGGAGCGCGATCGCCCGCGAGCAGCTGCAGCGCCTGGTCGACCTCTATGACCGCGGCATGCGCGAACCGCTGCCGCTGTTCACCAGGACCTCGGCCGCCTACGCCTGGGCCGCGCACGGCGGCCAGGATCCGGTCACCGCGGCCACGCAGGAATGGGTGACCGAATGGAACTTCGACCGGGAGGACCGCGACGCCGAGCACCAGATGGCGTTCGGCGGCGTCCTCGCGTTCGACGCCGTCCTCGAGCTCGCGCCGCGCAGCGACGAGTCCGGCGACGGCTGGCCGGTGACCGAGCCGTCGCGCTTCGGCCGGTTGGCCCGGCGGCTGTGGGACGAGCTGCTGGCCCGAGAGCGGGTGTCCTCGCGATGAGCGCCGGGGCGATACCGCTGCAGCCGGTCGAGTTCGACGTGTGCGGGGCGCTGCCCACCGGCGTCACCGTGCTCGAGGCCAGCGCCGGGACGGGCAAGACCTACACGATCGCCGCGCTCACCGCCCGCTATGTGGCTGAGGGGGTGCCGCTGGACCGCCTGCTGCTGGTCACCTTCACCCGGATGGCCACCGGTGAGCTGCGCGAGCGGGTGCGCGAGCGGCTGGTCACCGTCGAGGCCGGTCTGGCCCGGCGGTTGGCCGGCGCCCCGCCCCCGGCCGGCGAGGATCCCGTCGTCGCGCTCCTGGCCCAGGGCGACGCCGAGCGCCACCGCGCGCGCCTGGCCCAGGCCATCGCCGGCTTTGACGCGGCCACGATCGCCACCACCCACGGCTTCTGCCAGGAGGTCCTGGCCGGGCTCGGCATCTCCTCGGACCTCGAGCCCGACGTGGCCTTCGTGGAGGATCTGTCCGATCTCGTCGACGAGGTCGTCGACGACCTGTACGTGCGGCGGTTCAAGACCGGCGACCCGGCCGCGTTCACCCGCTCGGAGGCGCTGGCGATCGCCCGGGCGGCGATCGACAACCCGCAGGCGCTGCTCGTCGCCGCCGACGGGCAGGTGCCGCGCATGCGCGCCGGGCTGGCCCGGGCCGCCCGCCAGGAGCTCGACCGCCGCAAGCGGACGCTGGCGGTGATGACCTACGACGACCTGGTGACGCGGCTCAAGAACGCCCTCGACGGCCCCGGCGCGCAGGCCGCCCGCGAGCAGCTGCGCGGCCGCTTCGAGGTGGTGCTCGTCGACGAGTTCCAGGACACCGACCCGGCCCAGTGGGAGATCATGCGCCTGGCGTTCGGCGAGGGCGAGGTGACGCTGGTGCTGATCGCCGACCCCAAGCAGGCGATCTACGCCTTCCGCGGCGCCGACGTGTACGCCTACCTCGAGGCCGCCCGGGCCGCCGGGACCCAGGCCACACTGCCCATCAACTGGCGCTCCGACCAGGGCCTGATCGACGCCCACGACGCGCTGTTCTCCGGCGTCAAGCTCGGCCACGAGGGGATCGCCTACCGCCAGGTGCGCGCCGCTGACGCCCACCAGGCCCCGGGGCTGGCCGGTGCGCCCGTGGCGGCCCCGCTCCGGGTGCGGGTGGCGCTGCGCACAGACGTGCCCCAGACGCCGCGGGGCTACGCGCGCGCGCCCGATGCGCGGCGCCACGTCGTCTGCGACGTCGCCGCCGACATCGTGGAGCTGCTGGCCTCCGGCGCGCGGGTGGCGGCGCCCGGCGACCGGCGCAACGCGAGCTCCGAGGTCGTCCAGCCCGGCCACGTCGCCGTGCTGGTGCGCACCAACAAGCAGGCGGCGATGATCCGCGAGGCGCTCGAGGACGTCGGCGTGCCGGCGGTCATCAACGGGGCGGGCAGCGTGTTCGGCACCCAGCCCGCGCACCAGTGGCTGCGCCTGCTCGAGGCGCTGGAGCGCCCGGCGTCGATCACCCGCGCGCACTCGGCGGCCCTCACCGCATTCGTCGGGTGGCCGGCCGAGCGGTTGGCCGAGGCCGACGAGGACTCCTGGGAGTGGGAGGAGGTGCACCGGCGCCTGCACGAGTGGGCGCGCGTGTTGCGCACGCGGGGCGTGGCCTCGCTGCTGGAGACCGTCATGCGCGACGCCACCGAGGGACAGGCCCTGGCCGCGCGCGTCCTCGGGGACTCGACCGGGGAGCGCAGCCTCACCGACCTGCGCCACGTCGGGCAGCTCCTGCACGCCGCCGCCTCCGAGGAACAGCTCGGTCCGACGGCGCTCACGGCGTGGCTGCGCACCCGCATCGCCGAGGCCGAGGTCGACACCGCCGACGAGGAGCGCAGCC
>DATAWL010000028.1:0-51868 GCA_036267215.1 Solirubrobacteraceae bacterium
CAGGCGGGTCAGCCGCTGGGTGCCGCCATTGCCGGGCAGCAGCCCGAGCGTGACCTCGGGCGTCCCCAGCTTGTACGAGCCGGCGGCGGCAAGCCGGATGTCACAGGCCAGTGTGATCTCGAGCCCGCCGCCGAGCGCGTGCCCGGCGATGTGCGCGATGAACACCTGCGGCGCCGCCGCCATCCGCCGGAACGTGGCCTGGCTGACCCGGATCATCTCCATGTTCGCGTCGACGTCGCCCTCCAGGAAGCGCTTGATGTCGGCGCCGGCGGAGAAGAACTTCTCACTGGCCGAGCGCAGCACGACCACGCGGGCGTCCGGATCGGCGCCGGCGGCGTCGATGGCGGCGGCCAGCTCGCGCATGAACGCGATGTCGTAGGAGTTGGCCGGCGGGTTGTCCAGCGTGATCGTGCCGGCGTCGTAGGTGACCGCCATCAGGCCAGCCCTCCGACCACCACGGACTTCAGCTCGACGTAGGAGTCCAGCGCCTCGATGCCGTGCTCCTTGCCGAAGCCCGACGCCTTCATCCCGCCGAACGGCAGCTCGTCGTAGCCGTAGTGGATCTGGTTGACCCAGGTCATGCCGGCATCGATCTCCTGGGCGGCCCGGTGGATCAGCCGCGCGTCGTGGGTCCAGATCGAGGAACCCAGCCCGTACGGCGTGTCGTTGGCGCGAGCGATGGCGTCGTCGAACTCGGTGAAGCGGGCGACCGGGAGCACCGGGCCGAACACCTCCTCGGTCATCAGCTTCGAGTCGGCCGAGGGTCCGGCGATCACCGCCGGCTGCAGGAACCACCCGGCGTCGCCGGCGCCGGTGCCACCGCCGATCAGCAGCTCGCCGCCGGAGGAGACGCCGCTGTCGATCTGCGCCAGCAGCTCGTCGCGACCCGACCTGGTGTGGATCGGGCCCATGCGCAGCTTGGGCTTCTCCGGCTTGGTCGTCCCGTCGCCGGGCTCGTAGCGCCCGACCCGGTCGACCAGCTGCGAGACGAACGCGTCGTAGACGGAGTCGTGGACGAACACCCGCTTGCAGCCCAGACATGCCTGCCCGGCGTTCCAGTAGCGGCCGATGATGACCGCCTTGACGGCCGCGTCGACGTCGGCGTCGGCGCAGACGATCACCGGATCCGAACCGCCCAGCTCGACCGAGACGCGCTTGAGGTCGCCCGCGGCCAGCTTGGCGACGTGCCGGCCGACCTCGGTCGAGCCGGTGAACGCCACGCGCCGGACATCCGGATGCCCGACCAGCGCGTCGCCGATCTCCGAACCACGTCCCGTCACCACGTTGAGAACGCCGTCGGGGACCCCCGCCTCGCCGAACAACCGCGCCACCTCGAGCGTGGCCAGCGGGGTGGTGGCGGCCGGCTTGGCCACCACCGTGTTGCCCATCGCCAGCGCGGGGGCCACCTTCGTGCCCAGCAGCGTCAGCGGGAAGTTGTAGGGCGTGATCGCCGCGCACACCCCGACCGGGCGGCGGATCACCATCCCGTAGGCCGGACCGAACGCCGACGGGAGGTCCTGATAGGCCCCGCGCACCTTGGTGGCCGCCTCGGCGTAGAAGCGGACGCCGTGGGCCAGATGGGTGACCTCGCCGGCCGCCTCGGCCAGCGGCTTGCCCTGCTCGGCGGTCAGCGTCGCCGCCAGCGACTTCGCGTGCTCGTGGATGAGATCCGCGGCCTTGGCCAGGATCCCGGCGCGCTTCTCCACGTCGGTCCTGGACCAATCCGCCAGGGCGCGCCTGGCCGTGGCCACCGCCAGCTCGACGTCCGGCGCCGAGCCTGCGGGAACGCTGTCGACCACCTCCTCGGTCGCCGGGTTGATCACCTCGATCACCTCGTGGGCGGTCGCCTGGCGCCACTCACCTCCGATCAGCATCTCCGGCACGGGTCCTCCTTGGTTGTCGTCGTCACGTGGGTTCGCCCGCGGGGCGGTCGAGATCGGGCCGCATCCTCAGCGCCCCGCAAATTCCGGGTCGCGGCGCTCGCGGGCCGCCGCCAGGCCCTCGCGATGATCGCTGGAGGCCAGCAGCGCAGTCTGGGCCAGGCTCTCGGCGAGGACGGCGTTGCGCACGTCGGTGTCGGCGGCGAGATGCAGCAGGCGCTTGGCGGCGCCGTAGGAGAGGGGGGCGCGGCGGAGCATCGTGCGCGCGCGGTCGCGGGCCGCCCGCGCAGAAGGCGCCGCCCGCGCCGGTCAGGATGACCGCCTGGGTCTCGGGGACGGCGGCGGCGTCGTCGATGGCGTCCGCGAGCGCATCGCGCATGGCCACGTCGAGCGCGTTGCGCCGCGCAGGGCGGTCGAGGGTGATCGTCAGCACGCCCTCGCGGGACGCCGTGCGGACGCCGTCTCCCTCTTCGCTTGACCTCACCGTCGAGAGACTATACGATGGCGGCCGTAAGTCAAGTGTCACATCTCCGTCGGAGGGGAGTTTCGTGGTCGCCACTGCCGTGTCAGAGCTCGCGCAGCTGAGCGAGGAGCAGGTTCAGGCCCATCTGGCCGCCGGGAAGCTGGTGGAGGGGCTGCAGCACATGTCCCCCAAGTACCTGGAGGGCATGCGCCGGATCCTCACCGTGTCGGCGGACACCGAGTTCGTGAGCGCGCCGTCGTATCTGCGGGCGGCCCAGCACGCGCCGGCGCTCAACAACTTCGGGTCGGCGATGTCGATCATTCAGGACGAGCTGGCCCACGCCCACATCGGCTACCGGCTGCTGGGCGATCTGGGGGTCGACATGGACTGGCTGATCTACGAGCGCCCGGCGGGGCAGTTCAAGTACCCGTACGCGTTCGACGTGCCGCTGGACTCGTGGGTGGAGCTGGTGTGCGCCAACGCGATGTATGACCAGGCGGGGTTCGTGCTGCTCTCCGACGTGTTCGAGTCGAGCACGTTCGGGCCGTGGAAGCGGGCGCTGGCCAAGGTCGACAAGGAGGAGACGTTCCATCTGCGTCACGGCCGCACGTGGCTGAAGAAGCTGTGCAAGGAGCCCGACGGCCGCGCCGAGGTGCAGGCGGCGGTGGACTGGATGTTCATCCTGACGCTGGAGTGGTTCGGTCTGCCCGACGATCAGAAGAAGCACTCCGAGCAGCTGGACTACGGCTTCAAGGGCAAGTCCAACGATCAGTTGCGTCAGGACTGGATGCGGGCGGTGGTCCCGTTCATGGAGGAGCTCGGGATCCACGTGCCGGCTCATCTGGACGCCGAGCGCGACCTGTACGTGATCGACTGCCCGTTCCCGGCCGCGTTCGACGAGGAGCCGCGGGCGTGGCTGCTGGACGACGGCGCGATCTCGTGGGCGGACGTGATCACCCGCTGGCGGGCCCGCGGGCCGATGAACCACGACTACGTGCGCACGCTGCAGCGCGGCTATCAGACCACCGGGCTGAGGCGGGCGGCATGAGCGCGCTGCCCGCCGCGGGATCGGCGCTGACCGCGGCCGAGGCCGTGGAGGCGCGCATCTGGGATGCGCTGCGCCATGTCGACGATCCGGAGATTCCGGTGTCCGTGGTGGGGATGGGGCTGATCGTCTCGGTGGCGTATCGGGCGGATGACCGGACCGCGGTCCTGGAGATCACGTTCACCGCGATGGGCTGTCCCGCGACCGACTTCATCGAGGACGACATCCGCGAGGCGCTGCTGGCCGACCCAGAGATCGACGCGGCCGAGATCGAGGTGGTGTGGGATCCGGTCTGGACCAAGGACCGCATCCGAGCAGACGCGCGCGAGACGATGCGCCGGCTGGGGATCGTCGTGGCCGGATGACTCGCGCCGCCGACATACGGGCGACGCTGGATGCCGAGCGGAGGCGATCGGCGTGAGCCGCGCGGGGGAAACGGTGTGGGAGGTGTTCGCGCGCAAGGCCTACGAGGAGCCGCTGCACCACGTCGGCACCGTCACCGAGTCCGACGAGGACCTGGCGCTGGTCTCGGCGCGCGCCATCTACGACGAGCAGCCCTGGATCCACATGATCCTGGTGCCCCGCCAATCGATCCGGGAGGCGATCCGCGCATGACCCCCACGTCCACGCCGGCCGTCGTCGATGCGGCGACTGCCACGATGATCTCGCTGATCGGTTCGCTGGCCGACAACAAGGGCGCGCTCGGTCGCCGCTACGGCGAGTGGGCGGTCAGCGCCCCGACGATCGAGGCCGCGGTGGCCGCCGCCGCCATGGCCCAGGACGAGCTGGGCCACGCCCGGTCCACCTACCCGGTGCTGGCCAAGCTCGGCGTCGCTCGCGACGACGAGGGTCTGGCCGCGGGCCACCCGCTGCCGGTGCTCGGCCAGGAGCTGCCCGACTGGGCGTCCGTCATCGCCGCCAACCTGGTCATCGACGGGGTGCTGACCACGTTCGTCGCCACCGCCCGCGACAGCAGCATCGAGCCGCTGGCCCAGCGGGCCCGCAAGATCCTTCAGGAGGAGGGCGCCCACCGCGTCCACGCCGAGGCCTGGCTCAAGCGGATCTGCCGGACGGGGGGCGCCGACCGCGAACTGCTGATGCGCCGCATCGGCGAGATGTGGGTCCAGGCCGCCCGCTGGCCCGGGCCGTCCGATCACCCCGGCTATGCCGCCGCGGTGGCCGAGGGGATGGTCAGCGACGGCCCCGACGCGGTCCGCGGCCGGGTCCGGGACTGGCTGGTCGCGCAACTGGCCGCCCAGGACGCCGAGGCGCCACTGCCGGATCCAGCGGGTTGGTCGGACTGGGACGAGCAGTACCGGCGATGACCGGCGGGGGCCTGACCTGCCCGTTCTGCGGCTCGGCCGACGTCGAGCTGGTGGCGGCGTGGGGGGGACAGCTGATCACCAGCCAGATGCGCTGCCGCGCCTGCAACACCCACTTCGAGGCGCTGCGCGACGACTTCGCCGGTGCCCGGGACGTCGCGGGCGCCGAGGGACAGGAGACACCATCGACGAGCAGCTGAGACGACGCTCGGTGGGCGCGCCGGCGGCGCGGTCGCTGCTGCTGACCGTGCTGGGCGAGTACGTGCTGCCGCGGCCCGGCGGCGTGTGGCAGGAGACCCTCGTCGCGGCCATGGTCTCGCTGGGCTATACCCAGCAGACGGCCCGCCAGGCGCTGGCGCGCAGCACCCGCCACGGCTGGCTGTCGACCGAACGGCGGGGCCGCCGCGCCCGGCTGGCGCTGCGCCCGGCGACGGCCGAGCTGCTGCGCAACGGTGCCGAGCGCATCTACTCGTTCGGTCAGCCGTGGGAGTGGGACGGGCGCTGGCTGCTGGTCATGGTCAGCGTGCCCGAGGAGAGTCGCGCGGTGCGCCACCAGCTGCGCTCGCGGCTGGCCTGGACCGGGCTGGGCTCGCTCGGCGCCGGCGTGTGGATCACCCCCCACGTCGAGCGCGAGGACGAGCTGCGCCTGGCCATCGCCGACGAACCCGCCGCCGAGGCGCGGTCGTTCGTCGCCGAGTACGGGCGGATCGGCGATCCCCTGGACCTGGTGGCCGACGCGTGGGATCTCGATCGGGTCCGCGATCAGTACGCCGCGTTCGTCGACGACTTCTCGCGCGTCCGGGCGACGACCGGAGAGGCCTGCTTTCGCCAGCAGACCCTGCTCGTCCACGCCTGGCGGAAGTTCCCGTTCCTGGATCCCGGTCTGCCCGCGGCGCTGCTGCCGGCGGGCTGGCCCCGGGACCGGGCCCACGAGGTGTTCGTCAGCCGGCACGAGCGATGGCAGGCGAGCGCGACCGAGTACTTCGAGACGCTGGAGGGCGGGCTTGCGACCAGCGACGAGCGGGCGGCCTGACGTCGTCTGGCGTCCGGGACGGAGGAGAGATGACGGAACGGTGCAACGCCTCAGACATCGTGCAAGCCCAGGTGGCGGCGGGCCGCGGCGACGCGACCGCGGTCATCGCCGCCGACGCCACCCTGACCTACGACGCCCTGCGCCGCCAGATCAACCGGGCCGGCCACGCGCTTCGTGCGCTGGGCGTTGGCCGCGAGCAGCGGGTGCTGCTGGTGCTCGACGACACGACGGCGTTCCCGATCGTGTTTCTGGCCGCGATGCGGATCGGGGCGGTCCCGGTCCCGGTCAGCGTGCTCGACAAGGACGACAACTTCCGCCACTTCGTCGATGATTCCTACGCCGAGGTGGTGGCGTGCGATGCCGGCGTGCTCGATCGCCTGCGGGGCGCGCTGGGCGACCGGCCGGTGCGGTGGCTGGTGCGCGGCGGCGACGGGCCCGGGGTGACCGAGCTCGACGCGGCGCTGGCGGCCGCGCCCGACGAGCTCGACGTCGTCGCGACGCATCGCGACGATATGGCGTTCTGGCTCTACAGCTCGGGCTCGACCGGTAAGCCCAAGGGCGTCGTCCACCTGCACCACGACATCGGGGTCACCTGCGACAACTACGCCGGTCAGGTCCTGGGCCTGGGCCCCAACGACCTCTGCTTCTCCACGACCAAGCTGTTTCACGCCTACGGGCTCGGCAACGGGCTGACGTTCCCGCTCAGCCGCGGCGCCGCTTCGGTGCTGATGGCTGGGCCGCCCAGGCCCGACGCGATCCTCGAGGCGCTGCGGGCGCGCCGGCCGACGGTGTTCTTCTCCGTCCCGGCCCTGTTCGGGCTGCTGGTCCGCGACGCCGGCGCCGAGGGAGCGCTCGACTCGGTGCGGTTCTGCGTCTCGGCCGCCGAACCACTGCCGGCGGCGACGATCGAGCGCTGGCGTGAACGGTTCGGCGTCGACATCGTCGATGGCATCGGCTCGACCGAGATGCTGCACATCTACTGCTCCAACCGCCCCGGGAAGGTCCAGGCGGGAACCACCGGCTGGCCGGTGCCCGGCTACGAGCTGCGGCTGATCGACGATGCCGGTGTCACGATCGACGGCGAGGGCGTCGGCGCGCTGCAGGTGCGCGGCGACTCCTGCGCCGCCTCCTACTGGCACCAGCACGAGAAGACGAAGGCGTCGATGCTGGGCGACTGGTTTGCCACCGGCGATCGCTACGCCCGCACCGCCGATGGGGCCTACGGTTACGTCGGCCGGGTCGACGACATGCTCAAGGTCGGCGGCCTGTGGGTGTCGCCGGTCGACATGGAGCACACCCTGATGGAGCATCCCCGCGTCGGAGGCGTCGGCGTCGTCGGCACCACGCGCGACGGGGCCAGCCGGATCGCCGCCTACGTGCAGTGCGCCGGTGAGTCCGGCGACGACGCCCTGGCCGACGAGCTGCGCACCTGGTGCAAGGAGCGGATGCGGCGCTACGAGTACCCCCACGTGGTGGTGTTCGTCGAGGACCTGCCCCGGACGCTGACGGGCAAGGTCCAGCGGTTCCGCCTGCGCGAGTGGGCGTTGCGCGACGCGGCCGGGCAGGCGACGACCGTTGGGTGACGACCGTTGGGTGACGCCCGTTGGGTGACGCGGGTTGGGTGACGCCCGCCGCGCGAGCGCGGTCGCATAGCCTTGGGGCGTGACATCACCGCCCGAGGAGAGACGATGACCGACCGCATTCTCACCACGCACGTTGGCAGCCTGCCGCGACCGCAGGACGTCGTCGACGTCGTGTTCGCCGAGGATCGGGGCGAGCCCGTCGACCGCGAGGAGTACGACCGCGTCATCGCCGCCGCCGTGGCCGACCGCGTCGCGCACCAGGTCGAGGCGGGCGTGGACGTCGTCTCCGACGGGGAGATGAGCAAGATCGGCTACGCCACCTACATCCGGCACCGGCTGTCGGGCTTCGAGGTGGGCGACGTGCCCCGGGCCACGCCGGCCGACCTCGACGCCTATCCCCGGTTCCGAGATCGCCTGGCGGCCGAGGGCGGCAGCGCCAGGTACCTGCGCCCGATCTGCCGGGGGCCGATCACCTACGAGCACGGCGAGCCGCTCGAGCACGATCTGGACCGGCTGCGTCGGGCGGTCGACGGTCAGCCGGTGGCCGGCGCCTTCATGAACGCCCCGTCGCCGGGCGTCATCGCCCTGTTCCAGCCCAACGAGTACTACCCGACGCTCGACGAGTACCTGGAGGCGATCGCGGAGGCGATGCGGGTCGAGTACGAGGCGATCGTCGCCGCCGGCTTCCAGCTCCAGATCGACGCGCCGGACCTGGCCATGGGGCGCCACATCATGTACCGCGACCGGCCCGACGAGGAGTTCGTCGGCAGCGTCGCCCGCCACATCGAGGCGATCAACCTCGCGCTGCGCGACGTCCCTGCCGACCGGGTGCGCCTCCACGTCTGCTGGGGCAACTACGAGGGCCCCCACCACCTCGACATCGCGCTGGAGAAGATCGTCGACGTCGTGCTGGCCGGCAAGCCCCAGACGATCCTGTTCGAGGCCGCCAATCCCCGCCACGAGCACGAATGGGTGGTATGGAACGAGGCCGACATCCCGGACGACAAGATCCTGGCGCCCGGGGTCATCGACACGACCTGCAACTACATCGAGCACCCGATGCTGGTGGCCCAGCGGCTGCTGACCTTCGCAGACATCGTTGGGCCCGAGCGAGTGATCGCCGGCAGCGACTGCGGTTTCGGCACCTGGGCGGGGTTCGGCGCGATCGACCCCGACATCTGCTGGGCCAAGCTGCGCGCGCTGTCCGATGGGGCCGCGATGGCCTCGCGCGGGCAGGGCCGCAGCGTGGCGCGGGCCTGACCGCGGCGGCGGCCGCCCCGTCGCGACTGAAATCCGCCGCCGGCGGGCTCAAGTTCAAGGCTCTGCGGCCGATCAGGCTGAGAACCACCAGTGCGGGCGCGACGCGCCCCGCATCCGGACAGCGCCATGACCGTCGCCGAAGCCCGCCGCCAGTACCAGGAGTTCATGTCCCGCATGGACGTCGCCTTCGCCTTCGGTCACGGGTGCGCGATGGACGGCTCGCATCCTCGTCTGCGCGCGCTGCGCGAGGAGGCCGACCGGCTGCTGGCCCAGCTGCGGACGCTGCAGGCGGCCGCCGGCGAGCGGCCGCTCAACCCGCCGGGGCACAGCGTCGCCATCGACTTCTGCGGCAACTGAGCTCGCTGTCAGGCGCCTGGCCGACGCATTTCGCGCCCCGCTGCCGCTGCGCGCTCGCGGCCCTCCGGGAGATTGGAAAACCTCGCGGGCGGGCGTGAGGACATCCGAGCACGCTGATTCAATGACTCGATGGAGGATCCCGATGAAGCCATCCGGCAGCGGCTGAAAGCCGAACTCGCCGAGGCCGACGCGGCTCTGCGGACGCACATGGCGTCCTGGGAGTACGCCTTCGCCATGGGGCACGCGCGCGAAGGGGCCAGCGAGCATCCGCGGCACGTGGCCACCCACGCGCGGACGGCCGAGCTGACCGGGCGCTTCCGCGACCTGCGGGCGCGCCTGGCCGAGTACGAGCTCTGACCGCCGTCGGGCGGCGGGTTCGGTTGCGCTTGCCTCGGCGGGGTACGATTGCCCGCAAGGAGCGATCCCAGGGAGGGACCCTTGCAGCACGTCAGTCCCACCGCTTCGCGCGGCAGATCCACGGTGCCATCCGAGCGCCGCGGGCGCGTGAGCAAGTTCGTCATCCCCGAGGTGATCTTCGGCGTCGGGACGCTGGCCGAGGTCGGCGGCGCGGTGCGCCGGGTGGGCGGGCACCGGCCGATGGTCGTCAGCGATCCCGGGGTTCTGGCCGCCGGCTGGGTCGACCGGGCGCTGCCGCATCTGGCCGAGGTCCGGGTCTCCTCGCGCCTGTGGCACGACCTCACACCCAACCCCAAGGACTTCGAGGTCGAGGCCGCGTTCGCCAGCTACACCGAGCACGGCTGCGACACGCTGCTGGCGATCGGCGGCGGCAGCTGCATCGACGTGGCCAAGGCGGTGGCGGTGCTGAGCGGCAACGGCGGGCGGATTCTCGACTACGAGGGGATCGACCGCGCGACCAGCCCGATCCCGCCGATGGTGATGGTGCCGACGACCGGCGGCTCGGGCTCCGACGTGTCGCAGTTCTGCGTCGTCACCGACACCGCCCGCGGCCTGAAGGCGACGATCGGGGGCCGGGCGCTCGTGCCGGAGATCTCGCTCACCGATCCGGAGCTGCTGACCACGATGCCGCCGGAGCTGACCGCCCACACCGGCCTCGACGCGCTCAGCCACGCGATCGAGTCCTGCGTGTCAGAGGCGTGCGACTTCCTCAGCAAGGGCCACGCGGTGGCCGCGATCGGCGCGCTGGTGGAGTACCTGCCGCAGGCGGTCCAGGAGCCCCTCGATCTCGGCGCACGCGAAGCCGTCGCCCGCGCGAGCCTCCAGGCCGGCCTGGCGTTCACCAACGCGCTGCTGGGCGCCACCCACGCGATCGCCCATCAGATCGGCGGGGCGCTCGATCTGCCCCACGGGCTGTTGAACGCGATCCTCATGCCCCACGTGATGCGCTTCAACGCCCAGACCCACGCTGACCGCTACGTCGACGTCGCCCGCGCGCTGGGGGTCGACACCGCCGCCGTCGGACCCGCGGCCGCCGCCGAGGCGGCGATCGAGCGCGTCGAGGCGCTGACCCGGTCCTTCGCCATTCCGTCCGGCCTGCGCGCGCTCGGCGTGGACACGGCCGACTTCGACCGGTTCGCGACCAACGCCCTGCGCGACGCCTACATCACCACCAATCCCCGTCCCGTGACCGAGGACGATGTCCGCGACATCTGCACCGCCGCCTACTGACGAACCGGCTGGGAGGCCCGCCCCGCACAAGGCGCCCGGCGCGGTGGCCGATCGCGCCTGGCCCGACGGCGAGGGCCGGGCCCGGGCGCTCGAGCGCCTGATCGGCGTCCGCTCCTCCAAGCCGAGCTTCTACGCCGCATGGCGTGACAACTCGGCCCGATTGGACCGGTCGATCGAGACCCTCGAGTGGATCTCGACCGCGCTGTGCGCCGCGCCCGACGGGCCCGACGCACTGTGCGACGCCGTGGTGGAGGCGGCCGCCCACCACTTCGACGCGCCGTGGGCGGCGATGACGTTCGCCGGCGGCCGCCGTAATCCGGCGCTGCCGGACGTGATCCGCCCGGTCGCCAGTGGCCCCAACCGGGACGCGGGGCCGGAGCCGGAGACGCTCGAGATGATCGGCACCCGGGCGCTGGCGGCCCAGGAGCCGGTGCTCCTCGACGCCGACGCCGCCCAGCGAGCGGTGGCGGCGCCGATGCCCGTGCGGGGCGAGATCGTCGGCGTGCTGGCGGTCGGGCTGCCGCCGGACGCGGTCGTCGAGTCCAGCGACCTGTCGATCCTGGTCACCCTGGCCAACCACGCCGGGGTGGCGCTCCACAACGCGTGGATGTTCCAGGAGAGCGAACGCATCCGCCGGCGCCTGGAGGACACCGGGCGCCGCCAGCTCATCAGCCAGGAGCGCAACCGGATCGCCCGCGAGCTGCACGACAGCGTCGCCCAGCAGCTGCTGTCGATCGGGATGAACCTCGAGTGGTGCCGGCGTCACAACACCACGTCGGGGGCGGTGCGCGAGCGGGTGTCGAACGCCAAGTCGCTGGCTCGGACGGCGGTGGACGAGATCCGCTCGGTCATCTTCGAGCTGGCCAGCGACGGGCACGCCGATCTGCGCCGGGCCCTGCACGACGTGATCGAGGACGTGGTCGTCGGCACCCGCCTGCGCGTCGGGTTGCGGACCTACGGGCAGGCCCGCCCGCTGTCGGGCGCCGCGCAGCACGCTCTGATCCAGATCGCCCGCGAGGCCCTGTTCAACGTCGTGCGCCACGGCGGCGCGGAGCGGGCCTGGCTGATGCTGCGCTGGGAGCCCGCAGCGGTGCGTCTGGTCATCGCCGACGACGGCCACGGGGACCCCGGGGCGCTGCAGCGCCAGCTCGGCGCCGCCGGGCCGGCGGGACGCCACTTCGGCCTGGCCGGCATCGCCGAGCGCGTGCGCGAGCTCGACGGCACCGTCGCGTTTCACCGCCGGCGCGGAGGGGGCGTCAGGCTCGCGGTCGAGGTTCCCCTCGGAGGGGCCGGTGCCGCCGGCTGACGCGGCCGGCCCGCCGGCCCGGGTGCTGCTCGTCGACGACCACGCGATCGTCCGCCGGGGCCTACGGTCGATCCTTGAGCTCGAGCCCGACATCTCGGTCGTGGCCGAGGCCGGCGGGCGCGAGGAGGCCCTGCGGGCGATCGACCGGGTCAAGCCCGACGTGATCCTGCTCGACCTCAAGCTCAGCGCCGACCACGACGCCGAGGGTCTGGAGCTGTGCAGCGAGATCCTGGACCGCCGCCCCGAGTCCCGGGTGGTGATCCTGTCGACCTTCCTGGACGAGAACCTCCTCAATCAGTCGCTGCGCCGGGGGGCCAAGGCGTATGTGCTCAAGGAGGTCGACGTGGTCGAGCTCGTGCGCATCATCAGGGCGGTGTCGCGCGGGGAGTCCGGGTTCGACAGCCGCAGCGCGGCGCTCGTGCGAGAGCTGGTGGCCCATGACGACGAGGCCACCGAGCCGCCGCTCACCCAGCGCGAGCGCGAGGTGATCGCCCTGCTGGCGCGCGGGATGACCAACCGGGAGATCGGCGACACGATGTTCGTCTCCGAGAGCACGGCCAAGTTCCACGTCCGCAACGTGATGCGCAAGCTGGGGGTCCGGCGCCGTGCCGAGGTCGCCTACGCCGTCGGCAGGCAGGGGCTGCCCGAGCCCGGCGGGGCGGCCGGGGCTCGTCTCCGGGCCGTTGGGCGAGGCTGAGAACTGACCGATCGGGGAGGTCGAAGCGCCCGCCCGGTCAGGTCAATCGGGGCAGAGCCGCCGATAGCGTCAAAAGGGTGATCTCGCACGTCGTTGCGGACGATCACGCCGGCCAGTCGAACACTCGAGAGGAGCCGAGATGGCGGACAACAGAGGCGTGGCCTACATGGGCACGGGGAAGGTCGAGATCCATAACATCGACTTCCCGACGTTCGAGCTGAAGGACGGGCCGGGGGTCAACCCGGCCAACATCGGCCGCCAGCTGCCGCACGCGGCGATCCTGAGATGCGTCGCTACCAACATCTGCGGGTCAGACCAGCACATGGTCCGCGGCCGCACCACCGCGCCCGAGGGGCTGATCCTGGGCCACGAGATCACCGGCGAGGTGATCGAGACCGGCCCCGGGGTCGAGTTCATCAAAGAGGGTGACCTGTGCTCGGTCCCGTTTAACATCGCGTGCGGGCGCTGCCGGATGTGCAAGACCGGCAACACCGGGGTCTGCCTCAACGTCAACCCCGAGCGTCCCGGCTCGGCCTACGGGTATGTGGACATGGGCGGCTGGGTCGGCGGCCAGGCCGAGTATGTCGTGGTGCCCTACGCCGACTGGAACCTGCTCAAGTTCCCCGACAGGGATCTGGCGATGGAGAAGATCCTTGACCTGACGATGCTGTCAGACATCTTCCCCACCGGCTATCACGGCGCCTACACCGCGGGGGTCACGTCGGGCTCCACGGTCTATGTCGCGGGCGCCGGGCCGGTCGGGTTGGCCGCGGCTCACTCAGCGCAGCTGCTGGGTGCCGCCGTGGTGATCGTGGGCGACCTGATCCCCGAGCGGCTCGCGCAGGCGCGCAGCTTCGGCTGTGAGACCGTCGACATCTCCCAGGGCGATCCCAAGGACCAGATCGAGCAGATCCTGGGCGTGCCCGAGGTGGACGCCGCCGTGGACGCCGTCGGCTTTGAGGCCCGCGGCCACGGGTCAGACTCCGATCACGAGGCCCCGGCGACGGTGCTGAACTCGATCATGGACGTGACCCGCGCCGCCGGCAAGCTCGGCATCCCGGGGCTGTATGTCACCGGGGATCCGGGTGGGGTCGACGACGCGGCCAAGGTCGGGTCGCTGTCGATCCGCATCGGCCTGGGCTGGGCCAAGTCCCAGAGCTTCACCACCGGCCAGTGCCCGGTGATGAAGTACCACCACGGCCTGATGCAGATGATCCTCAACGACAAGGCGCAGATCGCCAAGGCGGTCAACGCCACCGTGATCAGCCTCGACGAGGCGCCCCAGGGCTACAAGGACTTCGACAGCGGCGTCGCCCGGAAGTTCGTGCTCAACCCCCACGGGCTGATCAAAACCTGACCGTCCACTCGCACGCGCGCCGCGGGATCAGCTCTCGCGGCGCGGCGCGGCGCGGCGCGCCGCGAGCCGCGTTTCGTCTTGCGCCTACAGGCCCGGCTGGGCGTCGTGCCGGACTGACATGCGGGCGGTCGCGATCGCTGACGCGACCGATGACGCGCACGGGAGAGCCTCGCGCAAGGCGATCAGATCGTCATCGGCGTAGTTGCGCGTGCCCGCACGACTCGATGACTGGGCCGGGAACCCGTAGCGGGTCTCCCACGCCTGCAATGTGTCCGGGCTGACTTGGAGTACAGCCGCCGCCTCGTTGATCGTGAGCGTCACGTCGTCCTTCCATCCGAGGGCCGTAATCGCTCGATCGAGCGGCGCCAGGAATCCTTGAGTCCGCGGGCGCATTTGTGGACTTTTTCGCCGCGAATGCGACAAAGCCTCCAACGATGAGATGAAGGGCGCCGCGTGCGACACGGGTCACACTCCGACGTGGCGGGCCTGGGCCAGGCTGAACGGCCTCAGGTCGACCTGCGGGTCATCGCCCGTCAGCCATTGCGCAACCGCCTCGCCGATCGCCGGCGAGTGCTTGAACCCGTGGCCGGAGCACGCGGAGACGATGAGGACCGTGTCGTGGATGGGATGACGATCGATCACGAACCGGCACCCTCGCGTGCTCGTGTACAGGCACGACGCCGTTCGCAGCGTCCAGGAACCGAGCCACGGCAGGTAGGGCGCGACGTAGCGGCGAGCCAGGCCCTCGATCTCCGTGCGCGTCGGCGGGTGCCGGCGCCCGTCGGGAACCGTCGGCTGCTCAAAGGACTCAGCGGCCAGCTTGATGCCGCCACCGGGGCCGTCGATCGCGGGGAACCCGTAGAAGCCGTCGAGGTGGACGAAGCCCTCCTGGCCGCCGCCCACGTCGCAGACGAACGCGGGCATGTCGCGCAGCTGCTCGTAGCCGCGGTCGATCGGCCACCAGCAGAGCACCTGGCGGTAGACGGCGAACAGGTCCCGTCCCTCCGGGAACAGCTCGGCGATCCAGGCGCCCGGGCATAGCAGCAGCCGGTCTGCGGCGTAGGTCTCGGCGTCGGTGGTGACCGTCACCCCGGTGGCGGTGGCCCGCCAGCGCCGTACCCGCTCCCCCAGCCGGAGCTGGGCGCCGTCGCGGCGAGCGAGCTCGAGCTGGGCGGTGACCGCCGCCTCGGGGCGCACGTACCCGCCCTTGGGCTCGAGGTAGCCGACCGTCTGCTCGCCGACGGTGAACATCGGGAAGCGGGCCCGGATCTCGGCGGTGGCCAGGCGCTCGTGGGCGATCGCGTACTCATCGGCCGCCGCCAGCGTCTCGGTCAGGAACGGACTGCTGGGGTGGGCCAGAACGAGCACCCCCGACTGGGTCAGCAGCGGAGTCCCGGCCTCCCGCTCGATCTCGCGCCACAGCTCATGCGAGCGGCGCACGAGCGGCACGTACTCCCGGCCCTCGCCGATCGCGAGCCGGGTGATTCGGGTATCCCCGTGGGTTGAGCCCCACGGGTGCGGCGGCGCGTACTGGTCGATCCCCACCACCGTCACCCCCCGTGCCGCCAGCTGGCGGCAGGCGGCGCTGCCCATGGCGCCCAGCCCGACGACGATGACGTCGCTCGTCTGCATCGCCGCATCATCCCGGAGCGGCGCGCGCCGGGCCCCTGCGCCGTCACGGCACGCGCGACGGCCGCCGGCAGATCGGTGGCCCCCGGGCATCGATGCGCCCGGTTACGCAGCGGCGGGCGGGGCGCTGCCGTCCCGCGCTGAGCTGCGGCGAGCAACCGCGCTCGACCTCCGCCAGCTCGTGGACAAGGGTGATCTCGAGGTCAGGCCGGGGTGGGAAGTGACGAGTCACTTTCACGGCCTGGGTGGTGGTCGGTGAAAATTCACAGTTCAATTGATGTGAGTGGGTCCGGCTGGTCATGGGGCGTACCGGAACGGGTGGCGAAACGCGTCCGCCGCCCGGGATCGGGGAACCCCGAACACCTACTCGCTCTCGTCGCCGACATCGTTGACGACGATCTGGGTCCGTCCGGTGTCGCGGTCCCACTGCAGCGAGACCGTGACCGCTCCGTCGTGGCGGTTGTCGAGCTCAACGAACATGGTCAGCTCCTTCCTGTCGTCGCCTCGTCGTCGTGAGTAGCGATACGGTCGCGCGTCGCACCGCCGGTCGCGCCCGTGGAAGTCCCTGGTCGAGACCCCGGGGATACGGGCGGCTGATCAGAAGACGGTCGGCCGGCGCCGAATGGGACAGCCGCGTCCGGGCCTGCCCGAACATGACCAGGGACGTGACCAGGGACGTGACCAGGGATCGCCCCGGGCGCGAGCGCCCGCGCCACGCGCGATGGTGGGCGGCGGTCATCGTCTGAGCCGCCGAACAGAGTTAGTAGCTCGCCGTGTCCCGTTCACCGTTCAAGAGACTCCCGGAGGTCAATGTCAATGGCTGAGTTCCCCCATCCCACATCAGGGTTCATCGCGACGCATTTCATCGTCGTCGCCGAGGTCGAGCGCTCGACGCGGTTCTACACGGAGGTGCTGGGCGGCGAGACCGTGCGCGCCGGCGAGCCCACGTACATCGCGCTGGCCAACACCTACATCCTGATCAACGTCGGCGGCGGCCCGACGGACGACAAGCCCACGGTCATCCTTGAGACGCCGCCGGATCCCAACCGCACCAGCAGCTTCCTGAATCTGCGCGTCGCCGATGTCCACGCCCTCTACGACGAGTGGAGCGCCCGCGGCGCCGAGTTCCTGACGCCGCCAAAGCAGCATGAGACCGAGATCCGCTGCTACATCCGAGACCCGGACGGCCACCTCATCGAGGTGGGGCAGCCGACGCGGGCGCCGCAGTGACGGCGACGCCGGTGCTCAGCCTCCGGCGGCCTGGCCGCCGTCGATGTGGAGGATCTCACCGGTGACGAACGGCGCGCGCTCCAGGTAGAGGATCCCGCCGACGACATCGCTGACCTCGCCCACCCGGCCCAACGGGTGCACGACGGCCAAGTCGTCATACGAGGCTGGATCCTCCATGGCGGTCCGGATGACGCCGAGCGCCACGGCGTTGACCCGCACGCCGCGCCCGGCGTACTCGATCGCCAATGACCGCGTGACGGCGACCAACCCGCCCTTCGTCAACGCGGCCAGAGCGGCGGGTCGGGTGCTGTCGGCGTGGTCGACCAGGCTGGTGGAGATGTTGACGATGTGGCCGCGGCCCTGGTCGACCATCGGCGCGATGACCCGCTGCGTGATGTGGAAGAAGCCGGCGAGGTTCACCGCGGTGATCGCGGCGTAGTCGTCCGCCGTGTACTCGGTGAACGGCTTGCCGATGTAGATCCCGGCGTTGTTGACCAGCGTGTCGATCCGTCCGAAGCGGCCCAGAGCCTCCTCGACGATGCGCTGGGCGGTCGACGGGTCGGCGATGTCGCCGGCGATGGTGACGGCGTGCGGGTCAGACGACGGCGCGATCGAACGCGCCGTCGCCAGCACGGCATAGCCGGCGTCGCGGAATGCCGCGGCCAGCCCGGCGCCGATCCCGTGGGAGGCGCCGGTGACGATGGCCACCGGTGCGCCCTCTGGCCTGGATGCCGCGCTCACGCCACGAGGTAGGTCTCGTAGATGACGCCTGCGGCCTCGCGGCCGCCGACGCTGACGAACACGCCTTTGTTGAGCCAGTCGAGCGACGGCTCGCCGGTCTCGATCCGGGTCGTGGTGCGGAAGGTGTACTCGGCGGGGTCGACCGTTTCGCCCCGGGCCAGGCGGGCGAGGACCTCGGGGCTGCCGTGGCGAACGCTGGCCGACCGCACGTCGAGCAGGTGGCCGGCCTCGGTCTGGAGCGTGTAGCGAATGTCGCCGAGGGCGGTGCGGTCGGGCAGGATCGTCTGCCAGTCCGCGCTCACGCCCGGGATCAGGGTCCCGCCGCCGAGCAGCGGGCCTTCGAACGTCCCGGCGGTCAGGGGCACGATGCGGCGATGCCCCGCAGCGGTGTCGCCCAGCTCCAGCGGCGGCCCGACGGTCGCTTCGAGGCGGTACACGCGCGTCAGCTGGGGCAGCGGAAGCGGGGTTCCCGTGTCGATGGCGGCCTCGGGGTCGTTGGGGTGGGGCGCCAGCGGGGTGATCGTGACGCGCATCCAGTCATAGAGCGGCAACGCCCCGAGCAGGCCGTCGAGCTGGGCGTCGCTGCCGGCGCGATAGAGGCCGATCGCGCGCGACTCGCCCGGCGCGGCCGGCTCCCTCCAGAGCCGGAGCAGGTGCCCGTCGCGCGCCAGCTGCGCCGCGGCCATCGCCTCGGCGCGCTCGCGCTCGTCGACCTCGGCCTGGGCGGTGCTCTCCGGCACGTCCACCGCGAACTCCACCAGGTAGTCCATCATCGTCGGCTGTCTATTCCACGAATTGCTGGCCGCCGTCGATGTCATACGTGGCACCGGTGACTGCGCGGTTGACCATCAGTTGAACCGCGAGCGCTCCGACGTCGGCCGGCTCGACGACCCGGCGGATCGGCAGGGTGGCTCGAAGCTGATCGCGGCGGGCGTCGAGATCGTCACCCAGGATCGACGCCGACAGCCCGGTATCCACGAAGCCGGCGGCGATCAGGTTGACGCGGATCGGGGACAGCTCCAGCGCCAGGTTGGCGATGAGCGCCGGCAATGCGACCGCCACCGTTGACATTGCGCCGCTCCCGAGGGCAGGTCGACGGGCCCCCGTGCCGCCCATGAACGCCAGCGCTCCGCCGGGGCGCACGTGGGTTCTCGCCAGGCGGGCGACCTCGACCACCTGGACCAGGTGCTCGCTGAAGGCGCTCCGGGCCTCGTCGGCGTCCATGTCCATGAGGCGCCCGTAACGAGGACCGCCGGCGGTCACCATGACGTGATCGATGGGGTTGTCCAGACCGTCGAAGAATCGGCCCAGTGCGGCGGTGTCGTTGGCGTCGAAAGCGGCGACGCCGCGCGCGCCCAGGTCACGCTCGACCTGCTCGAGCCGGTCCGGATTGCGAGCCGTCACGATCACGTCGGCGCCCTCGCTGCGGGCACGGCGCGCGGTGGCGAGGCCGATCCCGGCGGTGCCGCCGATGACGACGACGGTCTGGCCGAGCAGCTCGGGTTCGCGCTGGATGGGTGGGGCGCTGGCGGCGGTGCTCATGGTCTCTCCAGTGGGTGGTGATGGGCGGATCGGGTCATGCCGGGGCACGAACACGGCGCTGACTCATGGCCCCGTCTCCGCCGGCTGCGCGTCGGCGGAGACGGGGTTTGCGGCGATCGCGCGACGCAGCGCCTTGGTCGCCGCCGCCACGATCTCGGAGAAGCTCGGGAACGGCTGGATGGTGTCGTTCAGCACCTCGAGCGGCACCTGGGCTCGTATGGCGAGCGTGACCTGCTGCATCCATTCGCCGGCCTCGGGTCCGAGCCCGTAGGCGCCGGTCACTCGGTGCCCGTCGCTCAGCAGGGTGAGAAAACCGTTGGATTGCGCGTAGGCGTGGGTGTAGGTGGCGGTCTTGGCGACCTCCGAGAGCGGCGCCGTGCCGCTGAACCGATCCTCGGACGCGCCGACGCTTGCCGCCTGCGGATCCGTGTAGGTGACCCGCGGCACGGCCTCGTAGTGGGCCTCGCGCGCTTGGCCGAGGATGTTCGAGGCCACCACCTCGCCCTGGTATTCGCCGACGTGGGTCAGCTGCCAGATCCCGGTCACATCACCGACCGCCCACAGCCGGTCCGCGACGCGCAGATGAGCATCGACGGGGACGCCGCGGGGGTCGGCCGTCACCCCGACCGTCTCGAGGCCGATCCCCGCGACCCGCGGGTGCCGGCCGGTGGCCACGAGGAGGCGGTCGCCGCGCAGCTCGCGGCCGTCGTCGAGCGACAGCACGAAATCATCACCGTCGCGTCTGGCGCTGGTGGCTCGCCGGCCCAGAACCAGCTCGATCCCGTCGCGTCGCAGGGCCTCCGCGAGCGCCTCGCCCACGGGAGCGGGCTCGTGGGCGAGCACCCGCTCGACGGATTCCACGATGACGGCCTCGGCGCCGAGTCGATGCGTCGCCTGCGCCAGCTCGGTGCCGGCCGGTCCGCCGCCCAGCACCAGCAACCGATGTGGGACGGCCTTCATGCCGGTCGCCTCGCGGGTGGTCCAGATTCCCTCCAATTCGCGCAGTCCCGACACGGGCGGTATGAACGGATCGGCTCCGCTGGCCAGCACCACGTGCTCGGCGGTGTACCGGGTGCCATCGACGTCCACGGCGCCCGTGCCGTCCAACCGGCCGTGCCCGCGTACGAGGTCGATGCCGCGGTCGGCCAGCCACCGCGCCTGTCCGGCGTCGGAGTAGTCGCCGACCATGGCGTCCCGCCAGGCCAGTGCCGCCGCGACGTCGATCTCAGCCGATCCGGCGGCCTCCCGCATGCCCTGGGCGGCCTCGCCCGGGCGCAGCAGCGTCTTGGACGGGATGCACGCCCAGTACGTGCATTCGCCGCCGGCCAGGTCCCGCTCCACCACCGCCACTCGCAGGCCGCCCTCGGCGAGCGCGCCGGCGCAGTGCTCGCCGGGAGCGCCGCCGCCGAGGACGATCACGTCGTAGTGACTGCTGCTGGGGGGGTTGGTGCTCATGTCGTCCTCTCGAGATGGGTTACCAGTTGTACCGTCCCACCTCCGAGCGGCGATCGCGCCCGTGGAGTCCCTGGTCTCTCCCTGGTTCGCGGGTTTCGTCAGCGCGTGGGAGGATTCACCGTCGCCGTCGCCAGACGAACCGACCAGGCGATATCCACCCACCTGCGGAGGTCATGATGAGCAACACCGAGAGCACCGTGCCGGACCAGCACGCGGAAGAGAGCCCCCTCCTCATCCACGTGTGGCAGGCCGATCCCGATCAGGAGGGCGTCGCCGTCCGGCACTTGGAGGCCATGTTGCACGAGGTCGCCGACGACTCGGGGTTCGTGTCCGCGCGGGTGCTGCAGAGCTCCGACCGGCACGCGGTCGCGGTGATCCTGGAGATGCGCTCGGTGGAGGACCGCCAGCGGCTCGAGCACCTTCCGGTCGTCAGCGAGACTCTCCGTGATCTGGGCGGAACCGTGAACCTGATCACCAGGCTGTTCCACGAGGTGGCGAGCTACAGCTGACATGCCCGAAGCGACCAATGACGATCGGCCGGCGGTCCTGACCCCAGTGGGGGCGTTGGCCCGCGGTCTGGTGGCCGGCGCGATGGGAACGGCCGTGATGGACACGCTGTTGTTCAGCCGGTATCGCCGCTCCGGCGGCACGAGCACGGCAGCGGACTGGGAGCTGTCGACCGGCCTCTGCAGCTGGGACGCGGCGCCCGCGCCCGCGCTGGTCGGCAAGCGACTGTTCGAGGGCCTGTTCGACCGGCAGTTGCCGCCGAGCCGTGCCGCCCTGGTCAACAACGTGACCCACTGGGCATTCGGGATGTTCGGGGGCGCGCAGTACGGCATCGTCGCGGGGTCGCTGCGGCGGTCGCGGATCCGCTATGGACTGCCGTTCGGCGCGACGGTCTGGGCCACCGGGTACGTGATCCTGCCCGCCGCCAAGCTCTACAAGCCGATCTGGGAGTACGACCGTACGACGTTGGCCAGGGACCTGAGCGCGCATCTCGTCTACGGGCTGGCGACGGCCACGGCGCTGCGCCTGCTGTCCCGGTAGTGCCCCCGAGTCAGAGGTTCGATGGCACCGAACCTCGGACTCGGGACCCTGACCACACCGTCACAGGGGCGGAACCATCCTTCTCTAAGATCGACTGGGCCGATGGAGAGCGGTCTGCGCCAGGCGGCCTCAACCCAGGTCGACGCAGGCCTTCGTGCGCGCGACCGCGTCGTGGTCCAAGCCGGCGAGTCGCGCCGCGATCGCCGCGACCTCGTCGTCCAGGCGGTCGTCGGCGATCACTCGGTTGACGTAGCCGTACTGCTCGGCGCGCGGGCCATCGAGATCTTCGGCGACGAGGAGGATCTCGAGTGCGCGGCCGCGACCGACCAGCCGGGGAAGCTGCGCCGTGGGACCCCCGCGGGGGACAACGCCCGGGCCGACCTCGAACTGGCCCAGCAGCGTGTTCTCGCGCGACCCGAATCGCAGGTCGCAGGCGAGGACGAACTCGCTGCCGGCGCCGCGCGCGCGTCCTCGAATCGAGGCGATGCTGACGACCGGGGCGCGGGAGAGGCGCACGAGCAGTTCGATCCACGCGTTCATCCCGGTCTGACCGTTCGGCAGTGCCGCGCTCCTCGCCGGATCGTGCTCCACGTCGTAGTCGGCCAGATAGAAGTCCGGGTTGGCGCTGTCGAAGACGACGACGTTGAGGTCCGCGTCCTGTTCGATCAGCTCGACGAGCTCTGACAGCTCGATGACGGTCGTGGCCGTGATCGTGTTGATGGGCGGGTGGTTGAACGTCACCCGGCAGTAGCTGACGCTTCGGCGGTCGATGCTCACATGGGTCCAGGGCCGGTGCCAGGCGTCCGAACCCCGGTGGTTGGTGGACGAGCCGCTGTCCATGGTGCTCATGGCGGATGTCCTCAGGGTGGATCGCGCTGGAGACCCCACCGGCGGCGGGCCTCCGAGGCGAGAGCGGGTGTTGCCATGACGCTGACTCTGGACCACGACGCGTCGGATCGCGCCCGGGAGTCCACTGGTGCACCCCCGGGTCGAGCGGGCCACCCGGAGCACCGCCGACGACGCCGGCAAGCTCTGGGATCGGGTTCATCCCGTGGTTCCCGTTGGCCGCCGGCCAGCTCGCCGAACCCGGAGGGGCGGTGGCCGGCATCGCGACCGCTCATGACGCGACGTCCGGTCAGGCCGCGCTCGCCCAGCTCGATGCGGCGACCGTCTAGCGCTACGCCACCTGCTAGTTCAGGGCTCCTGCCGGAAGCACGTAGCGGAGCGGTGGCCGTCGTTGCTCTCCGCCCGTGTCGTTGAACCGCGATCCGTGCAGACCGTGCGCTGAAACATGACCACTCCTGGCCTCGGGCTGCCCATCATGGTTCGTGATCCACGCGATGACCGACGTGAAGTCAGAGGACTCCGCGAGGATCGCGGCGCGTTCGATGACGTCACCGCCGGAGCGGTGAGGACGAGCAAGCCGCTTCACCAGCGTACGAATGTCCTCGTCCTCCACGATTCACACCATACTCTTCCCGGGGCTCGTCGAGCTCGGCCTCGCAAACGCTCCGAATGAGAGTACAGTCGGTGGGCTGGCCCTGCGGCCGGGATTCTCACCCCAAGTCCGAATGCCACCGACGGCGTATCTGCGTCACGAGGCGGGAGGCATGGGCACTGGTTTTGACCGCGGGGCCGGTGGCTTGATCCAGCGGTGGTGCCCCACCGGCCCGGTGGAGTGGACCCAATCCGACTGAACGCGCGGGGGTTCTCGGCCCCGTTGCCTGCGCGGTTCCACAGAGCATGGAAAGGCGTGCAGACATGACGCGCACAGAGCACGAACCCTCAAGCGACGGATTGAGCGCGAAATGACGCAGATGTCGGGGCCGGATCTTCAGGAGCTTGAAGAGGTGCGGGGTCTCATCGCCCGCGGGGTGCGGACCGGTGTGCTCACCTACGCGGAGATCGGGGCCGCCACGGCCGAGCTCGAGCTCGAGGACGGTGAGGTCGAGGAGTTGCACTCCGTGTTCGAGCGCTGCGAGATCGAGCTGATCGAAGAGCTCGACCCGCCCGCCGCGATCGCGGTCATCGAGCCCACGCCCGAGAAACGGACCCGCCGTAAGGATGCACCCGGCCTGGAGCCTGAGCCCACGACGGATGGTCTACAGCTGTTCCTGAAGGGCATCGGCAAGGTGCGGCTGCTGACGGCACAGGAAGAGGTCGAGCTCGCCCAGCGGATCGAGCGCGGCTCGTTTGAGGCCAAGCAGAAGATGGTCGAGGCGAACCTCCGTCTCGTCGTCTCGATCGCCAAGCGCTACCGCAACCAGGGGCTTCCGTTTCTCGACCTGATCCAGGAGGGCACGTTCGGTCTCGTCCGCGCCACGGAGAAGTTCGACCACCGCCGGGGCTTCAAGTTCTCCACCTACGCCACCTGGTGGATTCGCCAGGCGATCGCCCGATCGCTTGCCGACAAGGCGCGAACGATCAGGATCCCGGTCCACATCGTCGAGAAGCTCAACCGGATCGGGCGGGCAGAGCGCAAGCTCGTGACCAGGCTCGGCCGCGAGCCGACCGCCGAGGAGATCGCCGAGGTGACCGGAATCGAGCCCGATGAGGTGGATTCGATCCGGCGCTCCGCGCAGGCCCCGATCTCACTCGCGATGCCCGTCGGTGACGAGGACCAGTCCGAGTTCGGGCAGTTGATCGCCGACGAGCACGCCGAATCTCCGTACGACCGCGCCGTCGAGACCATCACCAGCGAGGCCATACGCGACGCGCTCGAGAACCTCTCCGATCGAGAGCGCCGCGTGCTCGAGTTGCGCTACGGCCTCGACGACCAGCGCTCGCGCACACTCGACGAGGTCGCGTGCGCGTTCAACGTCACCCGCGAGCGAATCCGCCAGATCGAAAGCCGGTCGCTGACGAAGCTGCAAAGCCTCCACGAGATCCGGCAACTCCGCGACGATCCCGGGACCGCGCGCCGCGCCACGTTCACAGTGCGTTAGGTCGCGCGTGGATCGCCAGCATGGCGGCCCCCGACGGTTGATAATGGCTGCGTCTGCGAGTCGGACGAGTGGGCCCTGCCCGGGTCGATCAACGAGGTTGGAGATGAAGGTCGAAGCTGGCGCGCTGTCAAGGCTCCCGGCGGAGCAGTTCGGCGCCGACGTTGCGCTGAGCTACGACGGGTCGACCGCTGAACGAGGCCGCGTGCCGAGTCGGCTCTGCGCTCGTTGGCCTCGGGCTGCGGCGCGGAGACCGAGTCGGCGTGCTCTGTTACAACCGGCCGGAGCTGGTGCAGGCGTGGCTCGGCCTCGAGAAACACGGCCTCGTCCGGGCGGTGCTTCATAGCCACATCGACGCCGACGTGCACGCCCACTCGATGAACCAGATCGGAGCGTCCGCACTGATCTTCGACACCAGATTTGCGCGGGCGATCGAGGCACACCGCCCCGAGCTCGCGGCCGTCCGGGTGTTCGTCGCAATCGGATCGGATGCGCCCGATTGGGCCACGCCCTTCGAGCGGCTGCTGAGCGAGGGCTCTCCCGTGGAGCCGTTTCTCGATGTCGACGAGGACGCTCCGTGCTTGCTTCAGCTGACCTCGGGGACCACCGGCATCCCGAAACCGTGGGTGAAGACGCACCGGTCCTGGCGAGCCGTGATCGAGCACAACATGCGGCACCTCGACACCTTCGAACCGGGGCTTCCGCCGGTGGGCCGCGAGGACGTGAACCTGCACTTTCATCCACTGCAATGGGCGAGCGGGTTTCAGACTCTCTATCCCTATCTACTGCGTGGGGCCCGCAGCGTGCTGCTCGACGACGAGTACTTCGACCCGAGGTGCTGTTGGACGCCATCGCGCGCGAAGGCGCGACGGGGACGATCATGCCGGGGCCGCTACTGACCTCGCTGCTTCGTCGAAGTCGCGGTCCTGGACCCGGGGACCGGGCGACGGCTCGGGCCGGACGAGCCAGGCGAGATCGCCGTGCGCAGCGCGATGTCGATCGGGACCTACTGGGGTCTGGAACAGGCAACGCAAGCGGCCACGTTCGGACGCGACTGGTTTCGGTCGCACGCCCTCGGTTATCTTGACGACGACGGCTTCCTCTATTACGCGGACCGAGCCGGCGACGAGATCACGGTTGCGGGGGTCGTCGTTTACCCGCACTCCGTCGAAGCCGAGATCCTGCGCCATCCCGCGGTGCGCAACTGCGGAGTCGTCGGCTTGGGGTCGGATGGTTCGGCCGAGGTGGCTGCCGCGGTCGAGCTCAAGGAGCCCGAGGACGCGTCCGAAGCGCTCGGGGCGGAGATTCGCGCCAGCTGCGCCGCCGGTGGGTTGCGCCCACCCGATCTGCTCGTATTCGTGGACGAGTTGCCGACCGTCCTCGGTGGAGCCAAGGTGCGGCGTCGGGCCTTGCGCGAGCAGCTCTTGGGGAGAGTTCGGACACCGGCCGGAGGGCCGTCGGGACCGTGGCCGAGCCGATCGACAGCGTGTAACGTCTCGCGGCGGATCAATGCGGAAAAAGCGCATCGCGGGAGTCAGTGGACCTGGGCTGAAGGGGCGGGGCCGGGAGTGCGGCGCGCTGGACGGATTGATCGAAGCCGTCCAGGCAGGCGAGAGCCGGTCCCTGGTCGTCCTCGGCGAGCCCGGCGTGGGCAAGACCGCGCTGCTGGACTACGCCGCCCGGCGGGCGGCGAGCTCTCGTGTGACGCGTGCCGCGGGCGTCCAGTCCGAGATGGAGCTCCCGTTCGCCGGATTGCACCAGCTGCTCGCGCCCTTGATGGATCGCATCGACGGGCTGCCCGCTCCTCAGCGGGATGCGCTGTGGGCGGTCTTCGGCATGAGCAGAGGCCCGGCGCCCGAGCGCTTCCTGGTCGCGCTGGCGGTCCTCAGCCTGCTCTCCGACGTGGCCGACGAGCGACCGCTGCTCTGTGTGGTGGACGATGAGCAATGGCTCGACCGCGCCTCGGCTCAGGCGCTCGCGTTCGTCGCGCGCCGCTTGCACGTGGAATCAGTCGGGTTGGTCGTTGCGGCGCGGGAGCCGAGCGATGACTGGGCCGGCGTGCCGCAACTCAGGGTGGATGGGTTGCGCGAGCACGACGCGCGGGCGCTGCTCGAATCGGTCGTCACGGGTCCTCTGGATCCCCGCATCCGGGACCGGGTGGTCAACGAGACGGGTGGTAATCCGCTCGCGCTGCTCGAGCTGGCGCGGGGATTGACGCCGGCCGAGCGCGCCGGTGGTTTCGGGCTCGTAATGGGCATGACCCCCCTCTCCGGGAGGATCGAGGAGAGCTTCCGCCGGCGATTGGACGCCCTGCCGGTCCAGACGCGCCGACTGATGCAGCTGGCGGCTGCCGATCCGGTCGGCGAGCCGCTCCTGGTGTGGCGGGCCGCCGAGCGGCTGGGAATCCCGCCTCAGGCGGCGGGCCCGGCAGCGGAGGCGGAGTTGCTCGAGTTCGGTACGCGCGTGGACTTCCGGCATCCGCTGGTGCGCTCGGCGGCTTACCGCTCAGCATCGCTGCCGGAACGCCAGGATGTCCATCGCGCGCTCGCGGAGGTCACGGACCCCGACACCGACCCCGACCGTCGCGCGTGGCACCGCGCCCAGGCGGCGTCCGGGCCTGACGAAGACGTCGCCGAGGAACTCGAGCGGTCGGCCGGGCGGGCGCGGCCCGCGGGGGCCTGGCCGCTGCCGCGGCGTTCCTGGAGCGCTCGGCCACCCTGACGCGTGAGAGTGGCCTTCGCGGCCAGCGACTCCTTGCGGCGGCCCGGGCCAAGCGCGAGGCCGGAGCGCTCGACGCGGCGCAGGGCCTGCTGGCGGCGGTTGAGAGCGGGCCGGTCGACGCACGGCGAACCGCGGAGCTGGACCAACTGCGTGGGCAGATCGCCTTCGATCAACGGCGCTACGCCGGCGCCGCCCGACTGCTGATGAGCGCGGCCAACCACCTCGAGGCCATCGATCCCGCCTCAGCCCGGGAGGCACTTCTCGAGGCGCTGCTCACGGCGATCTGGGGCGGCGGCCTCGAAGACGCGAGCAGAGTGCGGGAGGTGGCAGAGGCCGCACGCGCGGCACCGCCGGCCCCTGATCCCCCGCGCGCGGCGGACCTGCTGCTCGACGGCTTCGCCGTGCGAGTCACCGACGGGTACGCGGCCGCGGCCACGACGCTGACCGATGCTCTGAAGATGTTTCAGGGCGTGCAGGTCGGCGCCGACCACGTCGGCGGGTGGCTGTGGCGCGCGAGTTCGAGAGCGAGCGGCGTGGCCGCGCTCGAGCTCTGGGACTACGAGTCCTGGCATGCCCTCGCGGCCGAGCAGGTCCGATTCGCCCGCGAGACCGGCGCCCTGGTGCACCTGCAATCTGCCCTGAACTTTCTGGCGTGGACCCACGTGGTGGCCGGCGAGATGACCACCGCGGCAAGGCCCATGGAGGAGAGCCATCTCATCGCCGAGGCGACGGACTACTCCCCGATCGGGTACACCGCGATGACGTTCGCGGCCTGGTCCGGGGCGGAGGCAAGAGCGTCCGAGCTGATCCAATCCACCTCGCAGGACATGACCGCGGCTGGTCTGCAGACGGTGCCGGCGGCCTGCGCGAGCGCGCTGCTGTACAACGGCCTCTGCCGTCACGACGCCGCGCGCGACGCCGCCCGGAAGGCGTTCCAGGCAGACCCGGTGGGCTACGGAACGCTGGGCATCGCCGAGCTCGCCGAGGCGGCGTCGAGAACGGGTGACGCGGATCTCGTGCAGGCTGCCGTCGACCGGGTTTCCGAGCGCACCGGCGCGACTCCGACCGCGTGGTCGCTGGGGATGGAGGCTCGCATTCGCGCCGTGGCGAGCGAGGGTGAAGCCGCCGACGACCTCTACCGCAGTTCGATCGACCACCTCGGCCGCACCCGCCTGAGGGCGGAGCTCGCTCGCTCCCACCTGCTCTACGGCGAGTGGCTGCGCCGGGAGAGCCGACGCGTCGACGCCCGGGAACATCTGCGCACCGCGCACGAGATGCTGACGGCGATGGGCATCGATGGGTTCGCCGAGCGGGCCCGGCGCGAGCTGATGGCCACCGGAGATCTTCACCAAGCTCGACATCACCTCGCGCAGCCAGCTCGAGCACGTCCTTCCGCCCGAGCCCGCCACCGCCGCCTCGGCCTAGGATCGCGTCTGGCCGGCGACGCACGGCCCGGGCGATGACCCTACCTCGACACCGGCCGGCTCGGTCACGACACCGCTTCGGCCGCGTCCGATGCGCGACTCGTGCGGCGGCGATACGCTGACAGCGGCGAGCGAGGTCGCCACCGGTCCGCGGAGAGGGATGTTCCCGCCTCGCACGTGGTGGGTGCTGGTCCGATTGTCTGACGACCTCTGTAGCCCGAACGCGGACGCGGGCGATCGGAGGCGGCCGCCATGCCCGAAGCACCACGCGAAGTTCATCACAGCCTGCCCGCCGTCGAGCGGGTCGAGCACCACCGTAAGGCTGCCAAGGAGCTGCTCCGCGCCGCGCGGGGCGGCCAAGCCGACGCGGTCGGCCGTCTCCGGAACGCGCTCGGAGCCATGCCGGGTCAGCTGCGGCTCGCCGACGTTCAGCGCGCGATCGCGCGCGAGCACGGCCACGCTTCCTGGGCCGCCTTTCGTCGGGATATCGAGCGCCAGGTCGACGAGCCCGAACGCTCGGTCGCGCGGATCGGGCCGGGAAGTCCCGAGCGCTACGAACAAGCCGCGGCGACATTGCTGAGCGCGCTGGCTCGCGGAGACGATCAGGCGCGCCGCCGGGTGCGAGCTCACGTCCCGCGTCTCGCCACACTCGAGGACGCCGCGCTCGGCGAGCGAACCACGATCGCCGACGCACGCCTGGTGATCGCTCGCGAATACGGATTCCCGACTTGGAGAGGCCTCGTCGAGGGGGCGCGCGAGGAATCAGAGCGGTGGTGGTGCGCGCGCCGGCAGTCGCCAGCGGTGGCAGCGGCGGTGGCCGCGATCAGCGCCCGGGACGCTGCCCGCCTCGAGCGCTTGCTCGATTCAGAGCCCGAGCTGGTGCATGTCGAGGTCGGGGCTGGGGGGTCGCTGCTCGGTGAGGTCGCACAACCCGACGTATTCGGGACCTCGCTGCGTCACGAGCTCGGCGTCGACCGCGCCTGCGTCGATCTGTTGATCCAACGCGGGAGCGAGCTCGACGGTCCGCTCAACCTCGCCGCGTGCTTTGACCGGCTTGAGCTTGTCGAGATCTTGCTCGCTGCCGGCGCCCGGGTCGGCGCGCGCGGAATCCATGGCGTGACGCCTCTCGAGACCGCGATCTATCACGCCGCGCGAGCGTCGGTCGACGTTCTCGCCGCGATCGAGCTCGTACCCGACGCGCCGTGGATCGCGGCCGGCGCGGGACGCGTCGACCGGCTCGAGCGGTTCCTCAACCAGCACGGTGAACTGATCCCCGAGGCTTACCTGCACCGACCAAACCCGGCGGACGTCGGGTGGCTGCACCGTCTGCCAGCACGGAGCATCTCCCAGGACGTGCTCGACGAGGCGCTCGTACACGCGGCCCAGGTCGAACGGCCTGAGGCAGTCGCATGGCTGCTCGAACACGGCGCGGACCCGAACGCCGGTCCCTACCAAGGCTGCGGTGCACTGCACCTCGCCGCCGCCTTTGGGGCGACCGAGTCCGTTCGGATGCTGGTCGCCGCCGGCGCCGACATCGATCGGAGAAACGACTACAACGGCGACAACGCCCTCGGATGGGCTCAATATGTCCTGGAACGGGAGCGCCCCGACGACGCCGGCGTCGCCGTGGTCGCAGACTTTCTCCTCAGCCTCGGCTCGCGCCCGGCCGTCTGGGGTGTCTGAACACCACATTCATTCGTACTGGTCTCGTCCGTCACGAGACCGCCTGTGATCCCAATGACGCTGACCCGAGGGCCTGCTGCCCGCCGTTACGACGGAGTCCTGACGTAGGGCTCCTGGGGGGCGCCAAGGTAGGAGTGCCGCGGGTCGTCGAGGTACCGCCGGAGCGGTTGGTCGTCGGCCAGCGGCTCGAAGTGGCCGTTGAGGACACGAACGAGGACGACGCTCGCCACGATCCAAATCGCTCCGGCTAGGGGCCTGGTGATCACGACCACCACTCCCAGCATCAGCAGCGGCAACACCCAGGGGGACAACCATCGCTTCATGGACTCTCACCTCCAGCGCGGCGGGTCGTTGCAAGGGCCGCCTGTCACATGATGCGCTTCGCGCGGGGCGACCGCAAGCCGGGCGCACGGTCCGCTCCGTCAGACGCCATCGTCGTCGCGCTTGAGCAGGAGATCGATGTCCACCTCCACGTCCCAGCCGACCGCGTCGCCGCCACCCGGCAGCTCCGCTTGCCACTCGAATCCGAACTCGCGGCGGTCAAAGCTCGTGTGCAGCTCCAGTCCGGCGATCTCGCCGAAGGCGCTCGGTCGCGGGGGGGCGTAGTTGCCCCGGGCAGTGACCGGTTGCGTGATGCCCCGGATCGTGAGCTCGCCGTCGACCTCTGCCCAGCCGTCGTCGCCGAGCCGAATCGCCGTCGAGCAAAACCTGAGCTCGGGGTGGCGCTCGGCGTCGAAGAACTCCGCTCCGAGCACGCTCGCGCGCATCGCGGGTGGGTCGGTCACAGAGATGGAGTCCACGCGCGCGGACCCCTCGAGCGTCAAGGCGCCCCCGTCGTCGTGGCCGCACAGGGTTGCCGCGACGTCTGAGAGCGAGCCGCGGTACCAGAAGACGCCTGAGTGGCGCACCGCGAACGCAAAGCTCGAGGGCACCGGCAGGGCTCGATAGGTGCCCGCGAACGGCTGGACTGCGACTGACGCCATGAGAATCCTCCTGGTCAAGTTGAGTGCTGGGAGGTCTGACAGCGCAGCGGGACGCCCTGTGACAGCTCAGAGATGGCCAAGCTTGTCCGGGTTGCGCACGATGCGCACGGTCTGGATCCGGCCCTCGACGACGTCCACCGTCAGCACGCTCCAGACCCGGAGCTCAGCCTGCTCGGAAGCGGCCGGGGTGGTGTGGCCGCCGGTCGCCGCTCGGGCGTCCTTCACGAGCGCGGCGAGCTGCTTCGCGTCGACATCATCAGATTTCAGGAGTGCTATCCCTTGCTCGGTCGCCAGGCGCTGGGCCTCGCTCAGGGGCGGCTCGGCCGGGCCGCGGAGGAGGCGGCCGGGTTGGCCGTTGACCCTCACCCGCCGGATGTCGAACTCGCCAGACGCGAGGCCCGTCTGCCACACGGCGCCGATGAAGCGCGCGATGAGCGTGGCGCCGAACAGCGGCTCCTGCGGCGCCATCGCCTTGCCGCCGCTGTCGGCGTACAGCACGGCGTCCTTGGCAAGCAACGTCTCCAGGGCCGTCAGGTCGCCCTCCTCGGCGGCCGCGAGGAACCGTTCGAGCAACGTGTCGCGGGCAGCCTCGTCGGCGTCAAAGCGCGGGCGATTGGCCTCGAGATGCTTCCGCGCGCGTGTCACGAGCTGACGCGAGTTCACCTCGGTCCGCTCGATGATGCCGGCGATCTGCGCGTACTCGTACCCGAACACCTCGCGCAGCAGATAGGCCGCCCGCTCGACCGGCGTCAGCCGCTCAAACAGCACCAGCAGGGCCAGCGACAGCGAATCCGCGAGCTCGGCACGCGAGGCCGGGCTCGCCGCCGGGTCCTCGACCAGCGGCTCCGGCAGCCACGGTCCGACATACGATTCGCGACGGACCCGCGCCGACTTCAGGGCGTTGATCGAGAGCCGCGTCACCACCGTCGTCATCCAGGCGGCCGGCTCCTCGATCGGCTCGGCCTGGCGCGTCAGGCGCAGGAGGGCCTCCTGGGCCACGTCCTCGGCATCCGAGACGCTGCCGAGCATCCGGTAGGCCACGCCGAAGCCGTGCCGCCGCAGCGTCTCGAGCTCCCGGTCGCCCAACTTGATGCCGCTCGCGTCTGCGCTCATCCGTACCTCCTGCCGCACAACGGTTGTCTCACACCCTTGACCACGCGCGGCGGCCGGCTGTGACACCCGAGGCGTCTCATTCCGCGAGGATGAGCACGCGCGGTCGGTCGCACCGGCTAAGGAGAGACCGAGGGTGGGCTCCCGGCGCTGGACCCACCCATCTCAAAGCTCGCCACGCCCCAGGTGCCCATCGTCCTGACGATACACATCACCCGTGCCCTCCCCGGGCGCCTCGTCGTCGGTGACCCGCGCAGGCGCGTTCGCGGCGTCGCAGCGTGGAAACGCGCCCGTCCGTTAGCGTCCGTGACGAGCCAGCGCCACCGCGACCAGAGGAGAGAGATGAGCAATCGGATCCAGACCAGCCATGCTGGGAGCTTGCCTCGGCCCGAGGACCTCGTGCACGTCAATCTCGCTCGCAGCAGTGGCGAGAACACCGACGAGGCAGCCTACGAGCAGCTGCTCGGCGCCGCGGTGGCAGACGTCGTCACCCGCCAGCGCGAGCTCGGGATCGACATCGTCAACGACGGCGAGTACGGGCATTCGATGGGCGAGCGCTATGACTACGGCGCCTGGTGGAGTTACGTATTCCCCCGCCTGGGCGGCCTCGAGCTCGACGACGTTGCGCTCCTGTCCGCACCCCAGGCGCGCCCCAAGCCGGGCGAGGTCGCGCTGGTCAGCTTCGCCGAGCGCCGCGACTGGCAGCAGTTCGCGCAGGCCTACGAGGATCCCAGCTCGGGCGCTGCGCTGCCCAACCGCCCGCCGGTCACCCCGGTGGCGCGCGGCCCGATCACCTACACCGGCCAGCAGGCGATCGAGCGTGACATCGCTCATTTCAAGGCGGCGCTGGATGCCCAGGGCCTGCAGGACGGCTACTTGAACTCGGTGGCGCCGGGCAGCTGTGCGCGCTTCGGCAACGAGTACTACGACGACGACGAGGCCCTGATCTACGCGTGCGCCGACGCCATGCGCGAGGAGTACACAGCGATCATCGAGGCCGGCCTGATGCTCCAGCTCGACGATCCCGCGATCGCCGAGAACTGGGACCAGATCAATCCCGCGCCGACGGTTGAGGCCTACCAGCGCTTCACCCGGGTGCGCGTGGAGGCACTCAACCATGCGATCCGCGGCCTGCCGCCCGAGCGGATCCGCTTTCACCTGTGCTGGGGCAGCTGGCACGGCCCGCATGTCACCGACATCCCGATGGCCGACATCGTCGAGTTGATGCTGGAGATCAACGCCGGCGCCTATTCATTTGAGGCGGCCAACGTCCGCCACGAGCACGAGTGGAAGCTGTGGCAGGACGTCCGACTCCCCGCCGGCAAGAAGATCCTCCCGGGCGTGGTCAGCCACTCCACGAACGTCATCGAGCACCCCGAGCTGGTGGCCGAGCGGATCGCCCGCTTCGCCTCCGGCGTCGGTGCCGAGAACGTCATCGCCTCCACCGATTGCGGCCTGGGCGGCCGCGTCCATCCGCAGATCGCGTGGGCGAAGCTGGAGGCCCTGTCTCAAGGGGCTGAGCTCGCCGGCCGCACGCTGTAGTGGTGGCAGTCTGCCCTCAAAAGCGCAGCGCCGCCATCGGCGTGATCATCGCGGCGCCCCGACCCCGGATCGAGAGGGGATGACCAGGCTGCGCGGAGTGAGCGCGACGGTGGCCCTCGAGCCATGGGGCAGCGGCGACCTGCCGCTGCTGCAGCGGCTGATGGGCGACCCGCGCGTGACCGAGCACCTCGGCGGCCCCGAGAGCCCGGTGAAGCTGCGCGAGCGCCAGCGCCGCTACGAGCGCCTCGAGGGCGGCGATCGCATGTTCAAGATCGTCGAGGTGGCGAGCGGCGCCGGCGTCGGCTCGGTCGGGTTCTGGACGAAGGAGTGGCGCGACGAGCACGTCTACGAGGTCGGCTGGATGGTGGTGCCGGAGTTCCAGGGCCGCGGGATCGCGGTGGCGGCGACCGTGCGGGCGATCGAGCTGGCCATGCGCGACGACAAGCACCGCTTCATGCATGCCTTCCCGAACGTCGACAATGCGCCGTCGAACGCGATCTGCCGCAAACTCGGCTTCGCGCTGCTCGGCGCCTGCGAGTTCGAGTTCCCGAAGGGGCATTTCATGACCTGCAACGACTGGCGCCTGGACCTGCGCGGCGAGTCAACGAAATCCCGGGGTTGCATCGCTTCGAGGTAGAACGCGCTCGGCATCCCGGAGTGATCGCGCACGTCGGCGTCGGCGCGCCATGATACGTTGGCGCGCGGACCGGCGGCAGCGTGTTGAACCGCCTTGGCATATCGACAGCGGAGGTTTGACACGGTGCGGGTTCTCTCGAAGCTCACGTACGCGAACGTCATGTCGACGATCGCGCTGTTCGTTGCGCTCGGCGGCGGCGCGTTTGCCGCTTCGCGATTCGTCAGCTCAAACGGAGCGGTGAGCCTGTGCGTATCCCCCAACGGGAGTGTCAGGGTCCTGGCTGAGAAGAAGCGATGCGCGAAGCGCACCCAGGTGATCTCCATCAACACGCGGGGGCCGGCCGGTCCGCGGGGGCCGGCGGGCGCTGCGGGCGCTTGGGGCGCTTCGGGCGCGGGGGGCTATTCGACGGGTCCCGGTCTGACGATTTCAGGCACGGTGTTGAGCGCGGACCTGGGCGTGCTTCAGGCACGGATCGCCGGCTCGGGATGCGCCAGTGACCAGGCGCTGCAGGCGGTCGCGCAGACGGGAACGCCGGCCTGCGTCGGGCTGCACGCGTACTCGGCGGCGGCCGGCGCCGACCTGCCCGATGCGGACGGCGCCGCTCCACCGGGGCAGTGGGTGCTGCTTGGTCAGATGACGGCTGGGCTCGCGAATACCGCGATGACGGTCTATTGCCGGATCGACGTTGCCGGGGCCGCGGTGGCGACGGCCAGCCAATATGTCCCCGTCAACCAGAACGGCAGCGTGTCGCTGGTCGCGACCGCGGTGACGACGACCAAGCCGGCGACAGCGATCGACACGAGTTGCAATACCGCGGGTACCGGCTTTCCGACCTGGAGCGACGGAGCGATCGTCGCGATCCCGGTCGCGGCTCTGAACTGACTGCTCTTGCACCAGCGTCTGCGGCTACCGGCGGTCAACGGTCTGCGGGTCGCGCTTGCCCTTGACCCGCGGTTCGACGCGTGTACCGGCGATGACTCGGCGGCGTTTGTGGTGTCGGGCCGGCGGCTGGACTTGGCCAGTAGCCTCGTGCTATGGCGACGTCGCAGGTGATTCGCAGCGAGGAGTTCCCTGACCTCGCGGACGAGGTGTTGTTCCCGCGGCTGTCTGACGCCAAGCTGGGGTGGCTGGGAAAGCGTGGTCGGCGGTGGACGGTCGCGCCTGGTGAGGTCCTGTACGAGCACGCTGTTCGCGACGCGCCGTTTTTCGTCATCGAGCGCGGCCTCGTCGAGTTCATCGATCGTAAGCCCGGCAAGGACGTGTACATCGCCCAGGCCGACGGTCGCACGTTCATCGGTGACATCGCTGTGTTCACGGGCGAGCCCACGATCAGCGCCTGCGTGGCCGTCGAGTCGACGGACGTCATCGAATTCGACCGGTCCAAGCTGCGAACGATGGTTGCTCGCTGGCCGGAGTTCGGCGAGCAGATCTTCGCCACTCTGCTGCACCGGCGCGCGTGGCACGAGGCCAGGGGGCAGGGCGTGATGCGACTCATCGCTCCACGCGGATCCCGCCGGGCCTTCGAGGTCCGCGATCTGCTCGAGCGCAACCTTCTGCCGGTGCGTTTCTTCGACGTCGACACCGACGAGGAGAGTGCCGCGCTGCTGAAGTGGCTTGACATCCCGCGGGCTGAGACGCCGGTCCTGGTTCACGCGACCGAGGTGATCCGCAACCCGTCCGCGGCGCAGGTCGCGCGGTCGCTTCGCCTCCGCGCCGAGGTGGACGGTGAGCGATTCGACATGGTCGTGCTCGGCGGTGGACCAGCCGGCCTGGCGGCCGCGGTGTACGGCGGCTCTGAGGGCCTGAGGACCTTCGTGGCCGAGGCCTGGGCGCCCGGTGGTCAGGCGGGGACGAGCACGCGGATCGAGAACTACCTTGGCTTCCCGACCGGGATCTCCGGCACCCAGTTGACCCGCAACGCGACGCTGCAGGCCCGGCGCTTCGATGCCGTGCTGTCGAGCTTTCACAGCGCCGTCGAAATGGCCGACGGACCCGACGGCCTGCTGCGCGTCGACCTTGACGATGGGCAGCACGTGCTCGCCCGCTCGGTCGTGATGGCAACGGGCGCACGGTGGCGCGAGCTGGAGGCCGAAGGCATCGACCGCTTCCGCGGCGCCGGCGTGTACCACGCCGCGATGGCCACTGACGCAGAGCGCAGCCGCAACGAGGATGTGATCGTCGTCGGCGGCGGGAACTCTGCCGGCCAGGCCGCGGTGCACCTCGCCTCGCGAGCGCGCAGTGTGCGCATCGTGGTGCGAGGCGAAGCTCTCAGCTCGACGATGTCGAGCTACCTGATCGACCGGATCGAGCGCTCACCACGCATCGAGGTGATGACCGCGACCGAGGTCGTCGCCGTGCACGGCACCGCGACCGTGGAGTCCGTCGACCTCCGCGATGGCCGGGCCGGCACGACCGCGCCGGTGGCCGCGACGGCCGTGTTCGTCATGATCGGCGCCACCCCCTGCAGCGAGGCAGCGCGCGGGATGCTCGCCCTCGACGCCGCGGGATACCTGCTGTGCGGTAACGGCGCGGCGGGCTGCGACGGGCATCTGTCGTGGCCGCTGAAGGACCGCGAGCCGCATCTCCTCGAGACGGTCCGTCCAGGAGTGTTCGCCGCCGGTGACGTGCGCGCCGGGGCGACAAACCGGGTGGCGGGTGCGGTCGGTGACGGGGGCCTCGCCGTGCGGTTCGCGCACGACGTGCTGGCGGGCTAGGTGCTGAGCCCGGCGACCTCCCGAACGCGTTGGATGGGAGAGGGGTCGCCGAGCGCGCTGTGGGTGCGTCGATGATGGGGTACGGGCCGAGGCCGTGTTCAGCAGGCGGCTTGGGCGCGCACTGTGGCTGAGCAACCGGTGACGCTGAGGTTCTCGCCGACCGCGACGGCATGCGCGACGGCGACGTTGTCGCGCAGCCGGGTCTCGGTTGCCGCGGAGCCGACCGCGCTGAGATTCCGTACCGTTCCAACGCGCGTGACCTGGAGGCGGACGAGGACGGTCGCGGTGTGCCCGGCATTGATCGTCCCGAGCTGGCAGACGAGCGGCAGCCGGTAGCCGCAGCTGCCTTGGCTTGGGTGCGATGAGGACAGGTTGGGCTTGCCGGTCGGCGCGTCGACGACCATCGCGTTGGGCGCGTCGACCTTGCCGGTGTTGCGCACCGTGATCACGTAGGTGACGACGTCGCCGACCTTCGCGGTCGTGCGGTCGGCGTGCTTGGTCACGGCCAGGTTCGCGGTCGGACCGCCGGGCACCCCAGGCGTCTGCCTGGGCGGCGAGGTCGGCGGGATCACGACTCCGGGCGGAGCGGTCGTGCCGGGCGCGGGAGGCGTCGTCGGGGTCAGGATGGGCGGCACGGTCGGGATGATCGGCCGTGCGACGGACAGATTTCGCGAGAGGACGTTGGTGAACGTGCAGGTGGTGCGTGGCCGCTGCGCGTTGATGCGGACCAGCGCCATGCCCTGCGCGAACGGCACGAGCTTCCCGCCGCAGGAGACGCTCTCCAGCAGCCAGGTGCCCGACGCCGAGGAGTGCGGCTGGGTCTGCTGGATCAAGTAGAGCCCGTAGGAGATCCCGGTCGTGACCTGCCCGACCGCGGGCGCCGGCTGGTTCTGGGCCGTGGTTCTCGCGAGCTTGTCGTACTGAACGGGCGCGGCGCGCGACCCGTCGGGGTTCAGTCGCGGCGAGATGCTGTAGCCCGCGGTGGCAAGACCGCCGCGGGTGACCTCGCGCACCTCGACGCGACCGAGCGGCGTGAAGGTGTTGGTGAACGTGCACACCGCGCCGCGGGCGGGCGTGATCGTGATGGTCCCGTCGCTGTTTTTTCCATTGCACACCAGGCTCGTCTGCTTCCACAGCGTGGCGCCGCCTTTGGGCGTGCCCTCGGTGATCTTGTAGGTGCCGGCGGTGAGCCTGATCGGGGTCGACGCGGCGGCGACGCCCGCCGTCGTGGTCGCGATCGAGCGGGTCACGCTCGACCCGCCGCCGGTCGAGGTGACGGTGAACGGGAACGTCCCGGTGCCGCCCAGGGTGATCTTGCGCACGACCAGCGCGCCGGCGGTCGGCGCGGGCGCATTGGTGTAGGTGCACGTGACGGTGTCACCGGCGGCCAGGTCGATTGTCGCCTTGGCGGCCGCCCGGTCGATCGTCACGGTGCTGGCGCCGTGCATACAGGCGAGGTTCAGTAACCCCCATCCGCTGGTCGGCTGTTCGTTGACCGTCCACGGCGGCGCGCCGCCGGAGGTGTCGGCGCGGAAGAACGTCTGGGAGGCGGGCTGGCCGTTGCTGACGTTCAGGCTGAACGTGCCGCTCGGGTCATAGGAGATGTTGCCGCCCATGACGAACGACTCGCTCGCGTTCGGTGCGCCGCGGACTTGCTTGCGGATGACGATCGTGCCACTGCTCGGTGGCGGGATGACGTAGTAGGCGTAGCAGAACACGTGCCGCGATCCGGTGGGGAAGTCGACGGTCTCGACGTTGTCGCCGTTGAGGTTGTCGATCGCGCACCGCAGCGCGCCAAACCCGTATGTGCCCGGGTAGAGCTTGTCGAGCACCGGGTCATCGACCGTGCCGCCCTGGATCCACAGACCGTGGTGTGACGCCGCCGCTGCCTCGTCCTGGTCGAGCGCGAACGTGGTCGCGCCCGCGATCGACTGGCCGGCGACCGCGTGACCCTGCACGTCCAGCATCGGCGTCGATGGCTGGGTCACCACACTGGTCGAGAACGGCTGGCTGACGATTGACAACGAGCCCCACGTCCCTTGACCGCTCCACCGATCCCGGTCCCCAGCGTGAAACGCCAGTCGCTCATCGGGGAGCAGTTGGGCTGATGGTCGGCCTCCTTGACCGGGTCGATCGGCTCGCCCGAAACGTACGGCGTATCCGGGCCCAGATCGCGCAGGCTCTCCTGAATATCGTTGCGCGCCAAGTTGCCGGTGATGTCCGTGTAGGTGGGACAGCTGCGCGCCGCCACCGTCACCAAAGGATCGCCGCCGCCACCGCTGGCATCACTCTCGGACGCCGCAACCCCGCTCGCCACCGCGACCATCAGCACGCAGACCGCGAACACCAACCCCAACAGCCGCCAGCTCTCGGTCGCGCGTCTCATATCCGCTCGCCGCCCACGTGCGGACGCATGCTCGCCAGCGGCCACAGCTCGTCGCGCCGGCTCGCCCACAGATCCGCGACCGCGGCGAACGTGCTCTTGGGCGTCATCCGACCACCCGGTCCATAGCCGATGGCTGCCATCGCAAACCGACCTCCCACCCGCTTCGTGTTGCTCAGGCGCACCCACACGGGGTTATCACGCCGGCCGATCCTCTCCGATCTCCGGGTGAGACCACATCACCCCGACCAGGTGACCGCAAAGCCATCTCGGCTTTCGCGCCGCTGCTGAGGCACTCGCAGATAGTCCTCGAGCCAGTCGAAGATGCGGGTGTCTCGCAGTGACCGGGCCATCGGCTCGCAGTGGCCGTTGGCGCCTTCGTGCGCGGTGAACCGGACGAGCTCCTTCGTGCCGGGCACGAGGTCGTAGAGCCGTTGAGGCTGCCCGGGGAAGAACTGCTCGCCGTCGGGATCGGTGATCAGCAGCGGGGTGGTGATGTTGTTCACCTCGTCGCCGAGTCGGTAGGACCCGACGGCCTGGTAGAGGTCGAAGCGGGAGCCTCCGTTGAACCCATAGGGCTTGGCGCGGAAGTCGAGGGTCGCCTTGGCCGCCGGCGACCGGCTCTCGGCGACCTGCATCTCGCGATCGAACACGTCTCGCTCGCCGTCGCTCAGCTGCTTGCGCATCATCTCGGGCAGCTGCTCGATCCATCCGGCGGAAACGTCGACGACCCCTCCGTCGGCCACCGCGGCGGCGAGTCGATGCTCGAACGCGATCGCCCGCGGCACCCAGTACCCCGCCTGGCTCACGCCGATCAGCGCGATGTGGTCCTCATCCACATCGGGGCGCGCGGGAGGATCGCGTCCAGCACGGGGGTGAGCACGGCTTCCCAGTCGTGGCGGAACGGGATGTTCTGCTCATACAGTGCCGCCTGCTGCCCGGGACCGTCGAACGTCATCCAGTGATAGCCCCGTTCCGCCGCGGCGGCTCCGCCCTCCAACCACATTGCCGAGGTGGCGCCATCGCTGCCGTTGTTCATCACCACCAGCGGCCGCCGCTCTCCTGGTTCCGCGTCCGGGGCGCGGAAGAAGAAACCCGCGAGCGTAGTGTCCTGGTACGGGATCGAGATGCGCTCGCCGGGCGCCGCCTGGAGATCGACGACTCGCTCCCAGCAAGCCCGCTGGCGGCGCCACAGATCGAGCTCGCGCTCGGCGGAGTGGTCGCTGGCGCCCGAGAACCGGTACAGCGCCGTCGCGTAGTAGGTTGCCGCGCGTCGAAAGTACGACACGGCGCTCACACGACGACCGGTCGACTCCGCCTCGGCGCCGGCGGCCTCACACACCTCCGCGGTGGCGGTCCACTGGCTCACCCACGAATCGGCATCGCCGTCGGTGATCCGACCGGCGGTGGCGAGCGCCTCGCCCACATCGGCCGCCTGCCGGTAGGCGGCACCCAGCGCGATCTCGAGACCGAACTGAAATTCGGCGTCGGCAAATTGCTTTCTCATGTGATCCCCTTCGTCTCGGGCCGCGTCCGCTGTTCGAAGCGGACCGACAACTCGCTGTCTGGCCACAGCGTGCCGGTGGAGACGCCGCCCGTCCTGCGTACCGCGCTACGTATTTGCGCTCAGAGGTCGCGGCGAGCGCTGATGCCGAGCTTCTGCATGCCCCGGTAGAGGTGCGTCTCGACGGTCCGCACCGAGAGCACGAGACGGTCCGCGATCTCAGCGTTGCTCAGCCCCGCGCGGGCGAGGTCGACCAGCTGAACCTCGCGCCGCGTCAGGTCGACCGCGGTGGCGTCGAGGCCATCGATCGGCGGCAGCTCGGCACCCTGGTCGGGGACGTGCAGCTGCCGGGCGCGAGCGGCGGCGCGGCGCGCCGAGTCCTCGCGTCCGTACGAGAGGAACGCCAGGGCGGCGTCGCTCGCGGCCTCGACGGCGTAACGGAGCGCGCCGATCGCCGCCAGCTCGTCCGCCGCGTCTATCAGCGCGGCGCCATCGCGCGCAGCCTTCGCCGACCCGTGCTGGGCGTAGGCCGTGATCAGGCGTGACCGGGACCGCGCCGCCATTCGCTCGAGCTCCGGCGCGGCCGGCGCTCCGGCTCGCAGCGCGTCGTAGGCGAGCTGGGGGGCCAGGCCCAACATCTCGTCCTCCATCGACGCCGCATCCGCGAGCAGCTGGTGGCCCGCGTCGGCCGCGTTGCGCATGCCCAACGCCCAACCTTCCGCGCGGCGGACGGGCACACGCTGCACCGGCAGCGGCTGGTGGCTTTCGCAGAACGCGCGCATACGTTCCAGAGCGGTCATCGTGCCGTCGAAATCGCCGGTGAAGCACGCCAGGCCCACGTGGAGCACCCGGACGGACAGCATCACGTTGAAGGGATCCTGCTGCTGGAAGTGGATCTCGGCCTCGGCCAGCCAGCGAGACGCGTCTCGGTATCGCGCTCGGAGGAACTGCAGGCGCGCGAGTGTGAAAGCCGAGAGTCCGCCGGCGGCGTGGTCGTGGGCTCGCACCGCGGCGTGCACGACGTCGCTCATATACCGCTCGATCTCCTCCCACCGATGGCCCGTCTCGAGCGCGATCAGGCTGAGCGCGGCCAGCGCCCCCGCGTCAGCGAAGTCGCGCACCGGTACCGATGGCCGCGCGGCAAATGCCGTCGCGGCGGCCGCGTCACCCTGCCCCGACAGGAATGCCGACATCGTCTGCATCGTCGCCAGCCCGCGTCGCGCCTCGTCGGAGACCCCCGCCTCGCCCGCGCTCTCCGTGGGGTCGAGCGGTGAATCGAACCCGGTGCTCAGCGCGTCGTAGGTGACGCGGATCCGGCTGGTGAACCGGTGCCACCCGGGATCCTGCGACCACGTGTCGGCGCGGTCGAGCAACGCGCCGGTCGCACGCGTGCGCCGTAGCCCCCAGTGATTCAGCGAGAGCCGCTGCCGGAGATAGTCGCGAGCATGCGAATCCCGGGCGGCCAGCCCCTCGACTGCGGCGAGGGCCGCCTCCGCTTCCTCGTAGCGGTTGCGCATCGTGTGTGACTGGGCCAGGAGCATCGCGGCGGCCAGATTGGTCTCGGCGCCGGCGAGTGTGGCGAGCTCGGCGCCCAGATCGGGATCGCCGGCGCGGTTTCCCGCTCGCGCGCCGTGAAGAGCGAGGTCCGCCGACAGGGCGGCGCCCGCGTCGAGCCGGAGCCGAGCCGCTCTCAGCCCGTCGTCGGAGCCGAACGCATCCCGACTTTCCAGCACCTCCACCAGCTGCAGACGCAACCTTCGCGCCCGCAGCGGCGCCAGTCGCATGCGCACCGCCTCGCCATACAGCGGATGCGCCAGCCGGACCTCCTCGCCGTCCGTTGCGATCACCCCGCGAGCCTCGGCCTCGAGCAGCGTTTCCTCGGAAGTCAGCGCACCGATCTCCTCCAGCGCGAGTGGTTCGCCGAGCGCGAGCAGTTCGACCGCGTGCCGGTGATCGGCGGTCAGGCCGTCCATTCGCTGAGCGATGAGGTCGACGAGCGACGGGCTCGCGGTCGGGCGGCCCTCGAGCCGCCAGAACCCCGGCGACCGGACGAGCGTGCCCGCGTCGACGGCGCCGCGGACGAGCTCGCGTACGTACAGCACGTTTCCCCGGCTCGCCTCGGTCACCCAGTCGAGGGCGGCCTCCTCCACCGGGTCACCGAGCGCCGCCTCCACCAGGGACCGGACCGCACCGTCGCTGAGGTAGGCGAGCTCGATTCGCCGGGCGGTGTCGTCTTTCCACAACGACACGATCGCGTCCGGGCACGGCTCGCCGGCGCGCACCGTCACGAGTACGAACGCAGACCCCGAGGTTGCCAGATGCAGGATGAGCGCGGCTGAAACCGGGTCGAGCAGGTGCGCATCGTCGACGCCCATCACGACCTGACGGCTTCCGGCGCGGTCGCGCAACTCCTCACCGCAGCGTCTCATCAGCTCGAGGACGTCGTCGGAGCGGACCCCGTCGGGCGCCAGGTCGGCTACGGCCGCGAGGGGAATCGCCGAAGCGCTGCGCGTCGCCTGCACCCAGGCGACCAACGCGCCATCGCGCTCCGCCGCGTCCTGTGCCTCCCTAGCCAGGCGCGACTTGCCGACGCCGGCGTCAGCGACGAGAACCACTCCGCGGCAACCGGGGCTCGCTCGCGCCGCCGCGATTGCTTCGAGTTCGCGATCGCGGCCGATGAGCGGCCACGCGCTCTGGAGCGTCGACGCATCCCCCTGGTCCCAAGCCATATGTGACCGCACACTGTACGCCCCGATAAGAGGGCGCTTATTAACGCCGGTCGGTTTGTCGATCGGTGACCAGAGCCGGTGGTCCAGCTAAACGAACCGGTCGAGCCAGTTCGTGACACCGTCCTCCCCCGGCGCGTGGGGGGCGAGCTCGGAGCCCGGCAGTCGCGCGCAGAGCTCCTCGGCCTGGACTGCCCACAGCGGCTCGGATCCGACCGGGCAGGCGAGCACCGGCGTCGTGATCCGCGGGAGCTCCTCGCCGAGCTGGAATTCGCCGATCCGCTGCGCCAGGTCATACATCGCAAGCCCTGACACGTCGTAGTCGCGCCCCAGGCGCCTCAGGCGACCGGGGCTCTCTGGTGCGAACAGCGCCGCGACGTGGAGCTCACGATCGAACCATTCGCGGTCCTCGTCCAACAATGCCGCGCGGGCCGGCGGCGGCAGCGCATCCATCCAGGGGCGGGACGCGTCGACGATTCCCGGCGCCAGCACCGCCGCGGCGAAGCGTGGCTCGAACGCCAGTGCCCGCGCGACCCCGTACCCGGCGTGGTCGATCCCGATCACCCCCATCCGCGAGGCGTCGACATCCGCACGGGCCGTCATCGCATCGGCGACGGCACCGAGCACCGCTTCCCAGTCAGGTCGCAGCACGAGTGCCTGGCGGCGCAGTGCCGCCTGCCGGCCCGGCCCGTCGAACGTCATCCAGTGATATCCACGCGCGTGGGCGGCGGCCCCGCCGGCCCCCCACGCCGAGGAGGTCGCCGCGCGGCCACCGTGATCGATGACCACCAGCGGCCGCGCGCCCGAACCAGCGGAGAAGAAATACCCCGGCAGCGACGTGTGCTCGTACGCGATCGACAGCCGTTCGCCGCCGAGCAGCCCAACGGCACGGTTCCAGCACTCACGCTGGCGCTCCCACAGCCGTTCCTCCTCGACCAGTCCGTCGCTGTGGTCGATCAACGCGAGGGCGGCCGCGTAGTACGAGGCGGCATGCAGATAGGCGGAAGCGCTCTGCCCGTGTTTGGCTGCCGCCCAGGCTGCGCCTGCGCCCGCCGTCCATTCCTGCACCCATGTCCCGCCATCGCCGTCCGGCATGCGGGCGGCGATCGCGTCGACCGCCTCTGGGTCAGCGGCCCCCCAACGCGCGGCGGCGACCAGTGCCTGCAGCTCGTGCTCGCGCTGGTCGCTCGTCGGGTTCATGGCCGATCGGACAGTCGCGTCGTCGCCCGGCTAGGCGACCCTCTGCACCGTTCCTGCATCGGCGTCGGCGTCGGCGTCGGCGTCAGCGGAGGACCGCTTGATGCCCCAATAGACCAGCCCGAGGGGGATTGCCCAGTTGAAGATGATGTTTCCGAGCTTGGTGTCGACCGTCCCCGCGATCGCGTGGAACGGGACCATCGCGCCGAAGATGCACGCCCACATCGTGGTCAGCTTGCGGTTGACCTCCTTGAATTTGGGCGATCCCCAATACTGCTGCGGCACCTGCTCGCGGGCGTACTGCTCGGTGAAGGGCGTGAAGAACAGCGAGGCGAACGAGATCAGCGACAGGATCAGCGCCGCGATCCCGCGGGCGTATCGCGCCACCCAATGGGCGGTCGACGCGTCGACCAGGAACGCCACCACCACGAACCCGATGAACGTCACCACCGCGCCGACCTCGATGAGCTTGGGACGTCCGGCGCGCACGCCCGGGACCGCGATCACAATGGCGGCCGCCAACGCAGCCAACGATCCGAGTTTCAGCGAGGAATGCGACGCGAGCACGGTGAATACGATCCACGGGATCAGCGCGATGAAGATGCCCTTACCGCCCGCGCTCGGCTCGGCACTCCCACTCTGTTCTGACGACATGGAGGTCTCCTCCCATTTGACGTGACGACTGATCGGCATGCCGGAGACTCTCCCGCGCCACCGCACCTTTGTCCTGCGTAGCCGACTACGTAATCGCCACGCCCCGGCCCGCATCGGTCCGGCGGCCAGCCGCTGGCGGCCATCGAAGCCGCAGGCCTGGTGGCAGGGTCTCCGGCCTCATCAGCGGTTCTCATCCTGTAGAGGCCACGTGAGCACCCGGAGTTCGAACAGGCTTTGAACGACGGGCTCACTGAGATGGATCTTGGCCACGATCGGATCAACCCGCGTCTCCACCTCGCGATGCATGAGATCGTCGCGACCCAGCTTTGGGACGGAGATCCGCCCGAGGTCTGGCAGACGGCTGTCAGGCTTCGTGACGCGGGCTATGAGCGGCACGAGATTCTCCACATGCTCGGCCGGCCGATGTCGGAGCAGATCTGGGCGACTTCGCACGACGATCAGGCGTATGACCGGGCGCGCCATGTCGCGGCGCTGCGAGCGCTTCCCGGTAGCTGGGAGCGAGCACGCGCCGCCCGGTCGGCGACCGAGAAACACGGGCCGCGGTGCAAACAAACTCGCGAGCGACCCGCTGACCGTTTGACCCGCGACGCTCAGGACAGGAGACGGAGGATCGCCAGCGCGGCCGCGGCGACCGCAAACCCGGCAACGTCGCAGGCCAGGAATCGGGGCAGGGCAGACGGCATGATCGGTTGGCGGAGACGAATGGCCCGCTCGTTGCGCTGCCAGTGGCGGTAGCCCGTGAAGGACATGAACGCGCCAAAAGCAACCAGCGCCAGCGCGACCGCGAGAGCCGCGGCGCCGGAGCCGACCTTCACCAGTTGAGACACCGCCAGTCCGCCCGCGACCAGCGCGAGCGCCGTGCGATTCCACGCCAAGAACGTGCGCTCGTTGGCAAACCTGACGCGGGGATCGGGAGCCGCTCGGTCGGTCGAGGCATCTCCGTCAGCGAGATCGAGGGGCGCCGGAGGCGTGCCGCGGCGACGATCGGGAATCTCGGTGCTGCAGCGCTCTTCGGGCGTGAATGCGGTGCCGTGGTTGAACTGCGGGTCGCGCAGGACGTCGCGACCGATGGCGGTCTTCGTCGGCCCGGAACTGCTTGTCCGGCTTTGATTGGGGTGGTCGGCTATTGCCACGTGGTCCTCCTTGGATCGTGCATGTCGGCAAGTTTGGTGTCGGCAGGCTCCGCTCGCATCGGCCGGAGCACAGTGCGACGGGACAGTCCGGGTGGCACCGCTTCAGGGGCCGGCGCGGGTCGTCGTCGACCCCACCCTCCAGCAGCTGTCGCGGCCGGTTCGCGATCGCGTGACCCGTGGATTCGGCTCGGGAGCGCGGCGATCCGACCGGACCGGGACGCTTGTCTGGAGGTTGTGTGGCGAGTTATGATCGGGACGCGCGCAGGACGCTGCCGGTTCGCGGAAAGGGCGAAGCCCGCCTGCAGGTGATGGCTCTTGTGGTCGGTGTCTCCTTTCCGGCCTGTGACTGCGGACTCCGGGCTCTGGTGAAAGGAGGCCTTCGTGCCACCCCGCGGTCTTCCCGGCAACGCCAACCTCGAGCAGCTCAAGAAGGGCGCCAAGTCCTTCCAGCGCTCGGTCCGCGCCGGCGACGCCGGCGCCGCCGGATTCGTGCGCGAGTTCCACCCGCGGCTGTCGGACGCTCAGCCCGACTCGCCGGAGCTGGACGGGTTCACGCGCGCCGACGCACAGTTGGTGATCGCCCGCCAGTTCGGGTTTGCGAGCTGGCCCAAGCTCAAGGCGCATCTGGAGCTCGTCGCACGCTACGCCCGCTCCCCCCACGAACAGCCGGTGGGCGAGCCGCTGACAGACGAGCAGGCGGTCATCGACGAGTTCCTGCGGCTGGCGTGCCTGAACTACGGCGACGATGACCCCGACCGGTTGCTGCGCGCCCAGTCACTACTCCAGGAGCACACTTGGCTCGGCCGTGCGAGTATCCACACGATCGCCGCGACCGGCGATCTGGACGCAGCGCGCGAGCTGCTTGACCGCGACGCGTCCCAGGCGCCGCTGGTCGGCGGCCCGCACGGCTGGGAGCCGCTGCTCTACCTCACCTACGCGCGCGTGCCTCTCGGGCCGGGTCGCTCGGCGGTCGCGGTCGCGCGACTGCTGTTGGAGCACGGAGCCGACCCGAACGCCGGCTATCTGTGGGAGGGCCTGATCCCGCCGTTCACCGCCCTGACCGGCGCGCTGGGGGGCGGCGGCACGATACCGAAGCACCAGGAGGAGCTCGCGCTCGCCCGCCTGCTGTTGCAGGCGGGCGCTGACGCAAACGATGGCCAGGCGCTCTACAACCAGGGCTGGGGCCCGTACCCGGGAGACGACTGGCTCGAGCTGCTATTCGAGTTCGGGCTGGGCACCGGCGATGGCGGCCCGTGGCGCCGGCTGCTCGGCGAGCGGCAGGACTCACCGCGGAAGATGCTCGAGGATCTGCTGATCGCCGCCGCCGGTCACGGGCTCAGCGACCGGGTCCGCCGACTGCTCGCCCGCGGGGTCGATCCCGCGGGCCGCGAGATAAAGCACCCGATCTACCAGGGACGCTCACCGGTACAGGAGGCGGCACTCAACGGCCACATGGACATCGTGTCCCTGTTGGTCGATGCGGGCGCGGCCTGGGAGCACGATCAGGTCGACGAGCTGATCGCGACCGCGATGGCCGGCGACCACTCCGCGGTGGAGCGGCTGCTCGCGACCGACCCAGGTCTACGCCAGCGGGCGATCGAGCGGAGCCCCGACCAGCTGGTCCGCGCGGCCGAGCAGAACAGCTATGACGCGGTCGCGGTGCTGATCGAGCTGGGATTCGATGTCAACGCGCGGTCGCGGACCACGCCGTTGCACGAAGCGGCGATGCGCGGAAACCTGCCTGTCATCAAGCTGCTGCTCGACCACGGCGCTGACCCGAACATCCGCGACACCGGCTACGACGCGACCCCAGCCGGATGGGCCGAGCATGATGGGCAACACGAAGCGCAACGGCTGCTCGAGGCACTCGAGCAGCCCGCCCCGCGCATCCGGACTGAGCAGGGCGCGGTCCCGGCGACCCAGCCGGGAGCGGCGATGCGGACCGTGACGGCCGCGTTCACGGCCGCGTCGGAGGGACGATTCGACGACCTCGGATCGATGCTGGCGGACGGGCTCGATTGGCAGGGACTCCCCGACGATGACGGGAACATCCCCCGCTGCCGCGGACGTGACTTGGCGCTCGAACGGATGCGGATCGGCCTGCTCGTCAACGGCGAGGTGTCGGTCAGCGCGTTCGTCGAAGAGGGCGACCGCGTGATCGCGCACGTGCACCGTGTCGGTGACGACGACCTGAAGCCGCCGGAGCGGTTCCTGGTCGCCGAGGTCCACGACGGGCAGATCACTCACCTGCGCGGCTACGCGACCGAGCCCGAGGCACAGGACGCGCTGCGTGCCGGCGCGCTGCCGGACGCCGATTAGCACCGGCCGCGCGAGCCCCTGCCCGCGACAAGCGAGTCGACAGGAGCCGGCCGGTCGTCGTCCTGGCTCCGCTGACCTGCGACCGATCGCACGACAGGATGTTCTGAGCCATGCCCGAGAAGTCCTGACTGCGACCCCGGACACGACAAACCCCGCTTGCGCGGGGCTTGTGCAACAGACTCTTATCCGAGGCTTTTCCAGTGCGCCCGAGAGGACTCGAACCTCCACGGACCAATGAGTCCACACGGCCCCTCAACCCGAATCGCTCCGTATAGCTGCTTCCACCGGCGTCTGAATCGTCCAAATTGCAAGGCCCTGGTGCATCAGGGCGCCGGCCACGACCGGCCAGGCGCCAGCGCGTTGGTCCGAAACCCGGGCGGAGCGTGTGCGGTTCCGCGGGGCGGCCTCGCGTACGGTCGGTCACCTTTGGCCGCGTGTAGCCCGCATCCTGAGTGTGACGCGTCGGTACGCAGCGCTGGACGCCTGGGGGGGTTGACGGACGAAGAGGCCGCCTGTCAAGGCCGATCGAAAAGTAGGCCAGTTTCGCCGGTCGAAAACTAGGCCACTTCAGGGGTACGCAGGGCATGATGTATGAGATCGGAGGTGGAAGTCCTGACCTGGGGCCCTGACAGGGGGAACCCAACACTGATGAGGCAAGGGCGCGGCTCGGAGTTCACCGGGCGGTCCCCAGTGCGGCCTGGTTGTGTGGCGCTGCGGGGGCTTCCGTGAGGGCGTGTCTGGAGGAAGCCATAGGTGTGTTGTGGTCGCGAACGAGAGTGAAGCGCCGTAAGGCGTTCCGTGGGTGGGTGAGCTGGCCTCTAGCAGCGATGCCCGGTTCCTGTTGGTCCCGCGGGCGTAGTGGCGACGTGATCGCAGCGAAATCTCTGCGTCTTATCCCTGGAGATCTGCCGGGTTCCGGTCGTTGGCCGGTAGGCCCGAGAACACGTAACGGAGGCTGATGGCCCGGCAGAAGTCAGAGGACTGCGTAGTACCCGACGGCGGGGTAATGCCCGTCCAGCCTGTCAGGGACGGCAGGCAGGGGAAGGCGGTCTCGGTCGATGAAATGGCGGTTCAGCTCAGCCTGGCGATCGCAACAGCAGACGATCATCGAAAGGTCCCGGACCGGTCCGGGGTCAGCAGGGTGGTCGTGCCGGAGGCGGTCGTCAATGCGGGGACGTGGACGCCTGTGACGGTGGAGGAGGTTGCCTACCGATTGACGGATGCGTTGGTGAAGGTGGTTCAGAACAAGGGAGCGCCCGGCGCGGATGGACAGACCGTTGAGGAACTGCGTGAGCAGTGGCCGACGGCCGGTCCGGCGTTGGCTGCCAGCTTGCTGGCGGGGAGCTATCGGCCGGGGATGACTCGGCGGGTGGAGATCCCGAAAGCGGGCGGTGGCGTGCGCGGGTTGGGCATCCCGAACGTGACCGACCGGGTGGTGTGTGAGGCGGTCAGACAGACGCTCGAGCCTGTCTGGGAGCCGACATTCCACGGGTCAAGTCACGGGTTCAGGCCCGGCCGGAGTTGCCACACGGCGATCGGTGAGGCCGAGCAGCATCTGGCGGACGGCTATGGGTGGGTGGTCGACGTCGATCTGGAGAAGTTCTTCGATCGCGTTGGCCATCAGCGGCTGATGTCCAGGCTCGCGCAACGAGTCGGGGATCGGCGGCTGCTCAAGCTGATCGCGTTGCTGATCAAGGCCAAGATCGTGATGCCAGACGGGGTTGTGATCAACAACGACGAAGGCGTTCCCCAGGGATCGCCGCTGTCGCCGTTGCTGTCCAACATCGTGCTGGATGAGCTCGACCAAGAGCTTGCCCGGCGTGGGCACCGGTTCGTTCGCTATGCCGATGACTGCAACGTCTACGTGCGCAGCGAACAAGCGGGCCAGCGGGTGAGGGCCAGCCTTGCCCGGTTCATCGAAGGACGGTTGCGTCTGAAGATCAACCAGGCCAAGTCAGCCGTTGCCCGACCGGAGGACCGTCACTTCCTCGGGTTCAGCCTGCGATTAGACCCGCAGACCGGATCCGTGGAGGTCCTGCTGTCGGAGCGAACCAAACGGAACGCGATGGCCAGGATCTGCCAGCTGACCCCACGCAATTGGGGCGACAGCCTGGACGCCGCGATCGCGCGGATCAACAGGTGGCTGGTGGGGTGGCATCAGTTCTTCGGGATCGCGACCGCCAACGACGAGGTGACGCAGATGATGCGCAAGATCGACGGGCATGTCCGCCGCCGGTTACGCGCGATCCTGCTGCGTCACTGGAAACGCAAACGCTCGATCGCCAAGCGCCTGATCCGGCTTGGTGTGAAGCCTCAAAGCGCGTGGCGGCAGGTCTATCAAGGCAAGAAGTCTTGGTGGGCGCTCAGTCACAGCCCCGCGGTCGATCACGCACTCCCACGCCGGTACTTCACCGCGCGTGGCCTGTGGTCCGTGGTCGGCATGCACGAGGCGGCACATCGGCAGACCGTCGCTCCAACCACGCCCCAGTTGGCGTTGTGGGCATAAGTCGAGGTCGATAACCGGCCAGCGACGGGGGTCACAACCCGTCGTTCTGAGGAGCCGTGTGCGAACAGCGCACGC
>DATAWL010000029.1:0-8612 GCA_036267215.1 Solirubrobacteraceae bacterium
GCCGAGGTCGCGCTCGAGCTGGCGGACGCCGGCCTCGCGCGTGTACTCGGTCGCCACGGTCTCCAGCATCACATCGGAGACCTCGACCTCCTCGGCGAGCAGGCCGTTGCGCTCCAACTGACGCGGCCACAGGTAGCCGCGGGCGATCGCCACCTTCTCAGAGGTGGTGTAGCCGTCGAAGCGGATGACCTCCATGCGGTCCAGGAGCGGGCCGGGGATGGTGTCGGCCACGTTGGCGGTGGCGATGAACATCACGCCGGACAGGTCCAGCTCCAGGTCGAGGTAGTGGTCGCGGAACGAGTGGTTCTGCGCCGGGTCCAGGACCTCCAGCAGGGCCGCCGACGGATCGCCGCGCCAGTCGGCGCCGACCTTGTCGACCTCGTCGAGCATGATCACCGGGTTCATCGTCCCGGCGTCCCGCAGGGCACGGACCAGCCGTCCCGGCAGAGCGCCGATATAGGTCCGCCGGTGGCCGCGGATCTCGGCCTCGTCGCGGACGCCGCCCAGCGACATCCGGACGAACTTGCGACCCGTCGCCCGGGCGATCGACTCGCCGATGGAGGTCTTGCCGGTGCCGGGCGGTCCGATCAGGGTCAGGATCGCGCCGGAGCGCTTGTCCTCCGTGATCCCGCGGTCCACGCGCAGCTTCTTGACCGCGATGTACTCGACGATCCGGTCCTTGACGTCCTCCAGGCCGGCATGGTCCTCGTCGAGGACCGTCCGGGCGTCCACCGGGTCGAGCTTCTCCTCGGAGTTCTCGGACCACGGCACGGCGATCAGCCAGTCCAGGTAGGTGCGGATCACGCTGGACTCGGCGGACTGCTCGCCCATCTTCTCCAGCCGGCCCAGCTCCTTCTCGGCCTGCTCACGGGCGTGCTCGGGCATGCCGGCCTCTTCGATCTTGGTGCGGTACTCCTCCACGACCGAGGCGTCGTCCTCGTCGAGCTCCTTGCGGATCGACTCCATCTGCTTGCGCAGGAAGTAGTCCCGCTGCTGCTTCTCCGCGCCGGACTCCACGTCCTCGCGGATGCGCTTGCGCACCTGCAGCTCCGCCAGCCGCTCGCGCTGGTAGCCCAGCGCCAGCTCCAGCCGCTCGGTGATGTCGAGCGTCTGCAGCAGCTTGACCTTCTGGTCGTAGCTGAGGTCGGGGCTGTAGCCGCTGGTGTCGGCCAGCGTCCCCGGCTCGGAGATCGAGCGCAGGAAGGCGCTGATCCGGCCGTCGTCGCCGCGGACCTCGAGGATCTCCTCGACCACGGCGCGGTACTCGCGCTCGAGGTTGCGGGTCTTGCCGTCGACGGGGACGGGATCGGGCTGCTCGTCGACCTCGACGAACAGGCGCCCGTCGGGGAACGTCTGGGCGGCACCGGCGACACCGCGGTGCAGGCCCTGCAGCTCGAAGGCGCGGCCGCCCCCGGGCAGCCGGACCCGATTGCTCACTTCGGCGACCGTTCCGATCGCCGCGAACTCATGCTCGTGCCGCGGCACCAGCAGAACGCGCTCTTCATCACCGGCGTCGATCGCCAGCGTGAGCGACATGCCCGGGAAGACGACGACGTCGTCCAGCGGGACCAGGAGAAGGCGACTCATCAAGTCTTCACTTTCAGTAGGTGCTTACCTTGCATAAGTGAAGGATACCACCCGGGCCACCCCGCTCGCGTGAGATCTTAGTGAGTCAGACTGAGATTATCAGGGTTGCCCCGCCTCATGCGCATCGCGGCGGGAGTGGGGCCACCGGCCGGGGGCGAGTCGGGAGCGGCGCGCGGCGGGCACTTTTGCGATGATCGGCGCCCATGGCACCCTCAAAGAAGCACGACGACGACAACGCTCACGACGTGCTGGCCGCCGAGGAGTTCGGCATGCCCGCCATCGACCCGGTGCTGCACGAGGCCAAGCCCCACGACGTCCTCGCCGCCGAGGAGTACGGGGTCCCCGCCCCGGACCCGTCGATCCACCACGGGCCGGTCGCCCTGCCCGACGACCCCACCGGCATCGCCGAGGCCCACGACGTCCTCGCCGCCGAGGAGTTCGCGCTGCCGGCCGGCCGTCACCCCGCGCTCGTGGACGCCCCATCCGGCGCCCGCCGCGCCGTGCCGGGCGGGCTGCTGATCGCGGGCGCCCTGGCGCTCGCCCTGGCGCTCCGGGCCCGCAGGCGTCGCGGTTAGGTTTTGGCCCGCGTGGCCGGCCGGCGGCGCTGCCCCAACATCGCGGTGCACTCGCGACGCTGCTGGATCAGCGAGCTGCCGCCGCCCGGCGAGCCTTCGCGGCCGCCGGCGAGATCAGGTCCGTGATCGTCCCGTCGGCCAGCTCGGCGGCGAACGCGATCGTCTCCGACAGGGTGGGGTGCGGGTGGACGGTCAGCGCGATGTCCTCGGCATTGGCGCCCATCTCGAGGGCCAGGACCGTCTCGGCGATGAGGTCGCCGGCGCCGACCCCGACGATCCCGGCGCCCAGCACGCGCTGGGTCCCGGGCTCGACCAGCAGCTTGGTCAGCCCCTCGTCGCGGCCGAGGCCTAGGGCGCGGCCGGAGGCGCCCCAGGGGAAGATGGCCTTCTCGTACTCGATGCCCTCGGCCTTGGCCACGGTCTCGGTCAGCCCCATCCAGGCCACCTCGGGGTCGGTGTAGGCCACCGAGGGGATCGTCTTGGCGTCGAAGGTGATCTCCAGGCCGGAGATGACCTCGGCGGCGACCTTGCCCTCGTGGGTGGCCTTGTGGGCGAGCATCGGCCCGCCGACGATGTCGCCGATGGCGTAGATGCCGGGCACGTTGGTCCGCATCGATGCGTCGACGGGGATGAAGCCGTCCTTGTCGACGGTGACGCCCGCCGCGTCGGCGCCGATCGCGCGCCCGTTGGGCCTGCGGCCGACGGCGACCAGCACCTGGTCGAACATCCGCGCGCCCACGCCGGAGATCTCGACCTTCACGGCGTTCTTCTGGGCGCGGACCTCGGCCACCATGTTCTCGAGCAGGACGTCCTCGTAGCGGCCTTGGATCCGCTTGGCCAGCGGGCGGACGATGTCCGGATCACAGCCGGTGAGCAGGTGGTCGAGCATCTCGACCACGGTCACCTTCGACCCGAGCGCGTCGTAGACGCACGCCATCTCCAGCCCGATGATCCCGCCGCCGATCACCAGCAGCCGCTTGGGGATCGCGCTGGGCGACAGCGCGCCGGTGGAGTCGATGATCCGCGGGTCGTCCGGCAGGCCGGGGATCTGTGCCGGCTGCGATCCGGCCGCGATGATGCAGTTGTCGAAGGTGACCTCCCGGTCGCCGACCGTCAGCGCGTGGGGGCCGGTGAATCCGCCCACCCCGTGGATGACCTCGACCTGGCGTTGCTTGGCCAGTCCCGCGAGCCCGCCGGTCAGCCGGTCGACGACTGACTGCTTCCACTCCAGCAGCTTGGGCAGCTTCACGTCCGGCTTGCCGAACGCGATCCCGTGGGTGGCCATCTCCTCGGTCTCGGCCACCACCCGGGCGGCGTGCAGCAGTGCCTTGGACGGGATGCAGCCGACATTGAGGCAGACGCCGCCGAGCTTGTCGTAGCGCTCGATCAGGGCGGTGCGCAACCCGAGATCGGCGGCGCGGAACGCCGCGGTGTACCCGCCGGGGCCCGACCCCAGGACGACGACCTGGAACTCGTGACCGCCGCCGTCTCCGTCCGCCGCCGACTCGGGCGGGGGCGCCGGAGGCGGCTCGTCGGCGACCGCGACCGCCGGCGAGGCCGGCTCGGACCGGGGCGCGCCGTCGGCCGGTGGCGCCTCGCCGTCGGTCGACACGCCGTCGAGCGTCAGCAGCAGCGAGCCCTCCGACACGCGGTCGCCGACCGACACCGCCAGCTTGGACACGACCCCGGGGAACGGGGCCGGTACATCCATCGTCGCCTTGTCGGACTCCAGCGTGACCAGCGGGTCCTCGGCGCCCACCTCGTCGCCGACGGACACCAGAATCTCGATCACCGGCACGTCGGCGAAATCCCCGATGTCGGGGACGTTGACCTCCATCGCCGGACTCACAGCAGCGCCCGGCGCAGGTCCGACAACACCGCCACCAGGTGGGAGACGAACCGCGCGGCCGCCGCGCCGTCGATCACCCGGTGGTCGTAGGACAGCGACAGCGGCACCATCAGCCGGGGCACGAATTCCGATCCGTTCCACATCGGCTTCATCGCCGAGCGGGTCACGCCCAGGATCGCCACCTCGGGAGCGTTGACGATGGGGGTGAACGACGTCCCGCCGATCCCGCCCAGCGACGAGATGGTGAACGTCGAGCCGCGCATCTCGTCGATGCCGAGCTTGCCCTCGCGGGCGCGTGCCGACAGGTCGGTCAGTTCGACCGCGATCTCCCTCAGTCCCTTGGTGTCGGCGTTCTTGATCACCGGCACCACCAGTCCGCCCGGCGTGTCCGCGGCGAAGCCGATGTTGTAGTAGCCCTTGACCACCAGCTCGTCGCCGTCCAGGGACGAGTTCAACGCGGGGAACGCCTTGAGTGCGGCCACCGAGGCCGCCACCAGGAACGTCACCATCGTGAACTTGACGCCCTCGCGGGAGTGCTCCTCGTTGAGCCGCTTGCGCCACGCCTCGAGGTCCGTGATGTCGGCCTCGTCATTGTGCGTGACGTGGGGGATCATCACCCAGTTGCGAGCCAGGTTCGGACCGGAGATCCGCTGGATCCGCGAGCGTGCGACCCGTTCGACGGGGCCGTACTTCTCGAAGTCGACCGTCGGCCACGGCAGCAGCTCCAGTCCGCCGACGCCGCCGCTGCCGGCCGGCGCGGGGACCCCGCCCACGCCTCGGGCCTCGCCGGCCCCCGCGCTCTTGCCGTCCGCGAGGTTCTGGACGTCGTCGCGGGTGATCCGGCCCTTGCGGCCGCTGCCGGTCACCGCGCGCAACTCGACCCCGAGCTCGCGGGCCAGCCGCCGCGCCGACGGGCTGGCATAGATCGGCCCACCGCCGTTGCCGCCGGCCGGGGGCGTCGCGGGGCCGGCCGGCGCGGACGCCGGCGGCGGCGGAGTCTCGGCCGGCGCCGGGGTCTCGGCCGGCGCCGGGGTCTTGGCCGGCGCCGGGGTCTCGGCCGGCGCCGGGGTCTCGGGCGGCTCGACCATCTCGCTCGGCGGGGTGGCCGGCTGGGAGGCGCGGTCGGCCGCCGCGGCCTGCTCGGCCGGCTCGTCACCGCCGGCATCACCGTCGCCGGCCGCCTCGACGCTCATCAGCAGCGAGCCCTGCGACACGCGATCGCCGATCGCGACCTCGATCGCGCGCACCACCCCGGCGACCGGGGCGGGCACGTCCATCGTCGCCTTGTCGGATTCCAGGGTGACCAGCGGGTCCTCGGCGGCGACGGTGTCGCCCACGGAAACGAGGATCTCGATGATGGGGACATCGTCGAAGTCGCCGATGTCCGGGACTTCGACCTTGCTCAGCGTGGCGCTCATGGGGTGATCGGGAGAGGGTCGGGGGTGGCGCTCATACCGTCGTCGGCAGCGGAGCCTCGGCGTCGATCTCGTACTTGGCGATTGCCTCGGCGACCAGGGCCGGCTTGACCGCGCCCTGCTCGGCGAGCTCGCGCAGCGCGGCGACCGTGACGTAGTGGCGGTCGACCTCGAAGAACCGGCGCAGCGCGACGCGGAAGTCCGAGCGCCCGTAACCGTCGGTCCCCAGCGTGCGATATGCCACCGGGACCCACTGACGGATCTGGTCGGGGACGGCGCGCAGGTAATCGGTGGAGGCGATCACCGGACCGCGCTTCTCCGACAGCTGCTGCGCGACATAGGCGCGGCGCGGTTTCTCGCCCGGGTGCAGCATGTTCCAGCGCTCGGCCTCGATCCCGTCGCGTCGCAGCTCCGAGAACGAGGTCACGCTCCAGACGTCGGCCAGCACGCCCCAGTCGGACTCGAGCAGCTCGGCGGCGGCGAGCACCTCGCGCAGGATCGTGCCCGAGCCCAGCAGCTGGACGACGGGCTTGCGGGAGCGCTTGGGCGCCTCGCGCAGCCTGTACATGCCGCGCAGGATCCCCTCGGCGGCGCCCTCGGGCATCGCCGGGTGGGGGTAGTTCTCGTTCATCAGCGTGACGTAGTAGAAGACGTCCTCCTGGTCGGCCAGCATGCGCCGCAGGCCGTCCTGGATGACCACCGCGACCTCGTAGCCGTAGGCGGGGTCATAGGCGCGACAGTTGGGGACGACGCTGAACAGCAGGTGGCTGTGGCCGTCCTCGTGCTGGAGCCCCTCGCCGTTGAGCGTGGTCCGCCCGGCGGTCCCGCCGAGCATGAAGCCGCGGGTGCGGCTGTCGCCCGCGGCCCACACCAGGTCGCCGACCCGCTGGTAACCGAACATCGAGTAGTAGATGTAGAACGGGACCACCGGCACGTCGTGGGCGCTGTAGGAGGTGCCGGCGGCGATGAACGAGGAGATCGAGCCGGCCTCGGTGATGCCCTCTTCGAGGATCTGGCCGTGCTTCTCCTCCTTGTAGAACATGAGCTGCTCGGAGTCCTCGGGGCTGTAGCGCTGGCCGAACGGGGAGTAGATGCCCACCTGGCGGAACAGGCCCTCCATGCCGAAGGTGCGTGACTCATCGGGCACGATGGGAACGATGTGGCGACCGATCTGCTTGTCGCGCAGCAGTGCGGCGAGGACGCGCACGAACGCCATCGTGGTGGAGATCTCGCGGTCGCCGGTGCCCTCCAGCTGCGACTTGAACAGGTCCAGGTCCGGCACCGCCAGCGAGGCCGACTGACGCCGGCGGACGGGCAGCGCGCCGCCCAGCGCCGCGCGCCGCTCGCGCAGGAACTCCATCTCCGGGGAGTCCGCGGGCGGCTTGTAGTACTCGGCGTCGCGGACCTGCTCATCGGTGAGCGGGAGATCGAACCGGTCGCGGAAGGCCACCAGGGCCGCCTCGGTCATCTTCTTGGCCTGGTGGGTGATCATCTGGCCCTCGCCCGAGACCCCCATGCCGTAGCCCTTGATCGTCTTGGCCAGGATCACCGTGGGGGCGCCGGTGTGCTTGACCGCGGCGTCGTACGCGGCATAGACCTTCTGCTGATCGTGGCCGCCGCGGTTGAGCAGCCAGATCTCGTCGTCGGACATGTGGGCGACCCGCTCCAGCAGGCGCGGGTCGCGGCCGAAGAAGTGCTCGCGGACGAACGCGCCGTCGCGTGACTTGAACGTCTGATAGTCGCCGTCGACGACGTCCTCCATCACCTTGACCAGCGCGCCGTCGACGTCGGCGGCCAGCAGCGGATCCCAGCGGCTGCCCCAGATCACCTTGATCACGTTCCAGCCGGCGCCGCGGAAGTCGGACTCGAGCTCCTGGATGATCTTGCCGTTGCCGCGCACCGGGCCGTCGAGGCGCTGGAGGTTGCAGTTGACGACCCAGATGAGGTTGTCGAGCTTCTCACGCCCGGCGAGCGCGGTCGCGCCCATCGACTCGGGCTCGTCCATCTCGCCGTCGCCGAGGAATGCCCACACCTTGCGTCCCCCGGTGTCGGCGATTCCGCGGTGTCCGAGGTACTTCATGAACCGCGCCTGGTAGATCGAGCTGATCGCGCCGATGCCGAGCGAGACGGTCGGGAACTGCCAGAAGTCCGGCATCAGCCACGGGTGCGGATACGAGGAGAGCCCGTCGCCGCCGACCTCCTGGCGGAAGTTGTCGAGCTGCGCCTCGGTGAGCCGGCCCTCCAGGTAGGCGCGGGCGTAGTTGCCCGGCGAGGAGTGGCCCTGGAAGTAGACGAGGTCGCCGCCGTGCTCGGCCGACGGGGCGTGCCAGAAGTGGTTGAAGCCGACCTCGTACAGGGTCGCCAGCGACTGGAAGGAGGCGATGTGCCCGCCGAGCTCGGAGGAGGTCTTGTTCGCGCGGACGACCATCGCCATCGCGTTCCAGCGCACGATCGAGCGCAACCGGCGCTCGATCAGCGGGTCGCTCGGCAGCTCCGGCTCGCGATCAACTGGGATCGTGTTGACGTAGGCCGTACTGAGCGATGCGATCGGTCCGGTTCCGGCGTGTTGCGCCCGCTCAATCACCCGTGTGAGCAGCTCCTTGGCGCGCTCGGGACCGTCGGCGGCGATGACCGCGTCGATCGCCTCGAGCCACTCGGTGGTCTCGACGCCGTCGATGTCAGCCGACCGGTCGCCCCCGGCCGGGCCGGCTACGACGGGGTCGCCGCTCTGGGCTCCAGCCGGCGCGTCTCCGTTGGAGGCGTGCCCGTTGGAGCTCTGGCGGGCGGGGTTTGCGGTGCGCTCAGAGGTGGCCATGCCGGACGAAGTGCGACTATACCCCCGTGACTTCCAGCACACAGACCTCTCTCAGACGCGTCCCCCCCGACCGGGTGGGACGTTGACGCTGCGTGTGGTCGACGGTCCTCCTGGGGCGCCTTGGGACCGGCCGCTGGCAGGTGAGCTGGACCGGCTGACGGTCGTCTCTGAGGCATTGGCGGGCAACCCGCTCGGGGACCCGGATCGCCGGCCGCTGTACGTCTACCGCCCGCCTGGGGTCGAACGTGACGGCGCGGGCGCGCTGCCCGCGGTCTACGTGATCCAGGGCTTCACCGGCCAACTCGACATGTGGCTCGGGCGACCCGCATTCGAGTCGACGCTCGTGGAGCGCCTCGATGCGATGTTCGGCG
>DATAWL010000030.1:0-4927 GCA_036267215.1 Solirubrobacteraceae bacterium
CCGCGGCGCCGGCGAGGACCGCGGCGAAGGTGCGGGTGGTGCGGAGCTTGAGCAGCTCGGCTTGTAGGAGCGCGGTCATGACTGCACGCCAGTGAGGGCGATGAACGCTTCTTCGAGGGAGCGCGTTCGGGGGGCCAGGCCCGGGCTGTTCGACTTTCCGAGCGGGGGGAACTTCTTCGGTACGGCGTGTGGTGCGGTCATCACTGCTCCTCAGGTTGGTGCAAGTTGCCTGGGGATCAGTCTGGGACCGCCGGCTGTGGCTGTCATCGCCCGCAGGGCGCGTCTGCGCTCCTCCTCAGCGCAGATCTTTGCCGCTCGCGCGTCTGTCGAAGGACAGAGGCGCGTCTACGCGCCGGGCGTGACCAGCCCGCTCTCGTACGCCAGGACGACGGCCTGAACGCGGTCACGGAGCCCGAGCTTCGCGAGCAGGCTGGAGACGTGGGTCTTGATCGTGCCCTCGGTGACGAACAGCTCGGCGGCCAGCTCGGCGTTGCTCTTACCGTGCGCCAGCATCGTCAGCACCTCGCGCTCGCGCTGCGTCAAGGCGTCCAGCCGCGCGCCGAGCTCCGGCCTGACCGGCCGGCGTGCGAACTGCTCGATGATGCGCCGCGTGACCGACGGGGCGAGCAGCGCCTCCCCGGCAGTCACGACGTGCACCGCGTGCAGGAGCTCCTCGGGTGGGGCGTTCTTGAGCAGGAAGCCGCTGGCGCCCGACCGCAGGGCCTCGAACACGTACTCGTCACGCTCAAACGTGGTGAGGATCACCACACGGCTGTGCAGCTCGCCGTCTTCGGTGATCCGCCGCGTGGCCTGGAGTCCGTCACCGTCGGGCATCTGGATGTCCATCAACACGATGTCGGGCCGCAGGTGCCGGGTGCTGGCCGTGGCCTGCTCGCCGTTCGCCGCCTCGCCGACAACCTCGATCTCGGGATCGGACTCGAGGATCATCCGAAAGCCGGCGCGAACCATCGCCTGGTCATCGGCCAGCAGCACACGGATGCTCACAGCCCACTGTCCGAGGCTGCCGCGGCGTAGGCGAATGGGTGATAGAAGGCCTCTAGCGCGCGGTCGCGGGCGACGGCAAGGTCGAAGCGGTGGCCGCCCCGCGTGTCGTCGACTGAGACGGTCACTGCGTCCTGGCGGGGGTGCCAGAGCAGCAGGACGTGGATGCCGTCGTTCTCGCGGGCGGCGAGCTCGCGCGTCTGAAGCGTCACTGGAGTCATGGCTCCTGTCTCCGGTTCAAAGGTGGTGAGTGGTCGGGTGGTTGGGGCTTGCATGAGCGGTCCTTTCCGAGTCGAGTCGATGCCACGAACCTTGCGGCCGGCGTCATGTGTGTCCTGCTTTGGCTCCGAGGGGCGCGAAAGCGCCGGAGCTCTTCGTGTCGTAACTCTTGCCTCGGGGGCGCTGCTGCACACGGGCTGGAGATCGACGCGAGCTCTCAAGAATCGGCGTCCGCTGATCAGGGGCGGTCCAGAAGTCCTGATCTACTCTCGCGCTCCGATCGCCTCAACGGGCCGGGCGCGGAGCGCTTGTCTGGTTGGCAGCGCAAGGGCCAAAAGTGCCAGGAGCGCTGAGATGCCGAGGATCGCGGCGAATGGTCTGGCGGGTATGTATGGGAGGCCGCCGTTGAGCGCCTGGCTGAGTGGTAGCAGCGCGATGGCGGCGATCGCCAGGCCGATGCCAAGTCCGATGGTGATGATCAGCGCTGCCTCCCAGCGCGCCATCGATCGGACTTGGCGGGGGGTCGCGCCGACGAGCCGCAGGAGCCCGAGCTCGCGGCGGCGCCGGAGTCCGATCATCATGAGCGTGTTGAGGACGGCGATTGATGTGAAGGCGAAGATCTCGGCGACGAACTGTGGGCCGAACCAGCGGTTCATCTCGTCTTCGGCCGCGGTGGCGGTGGCGAGCGTCGCGCGGTTGCTGATCTTCAGTCCGGGATACCGCGTAGCGAGGGCGTAAAGGCGCCGGGCGACCGCGGCGGGGTGGTCTGTTTGGATGAGGATCGTCCCGAGCAGCGGGATCGTTTGATGGCCGGCGGCGAGCTCGGGGGAGAGCAGAGCGTCTCCGAAGGCCAGGTCGCGGCTGTAGATCGCGACGACGGTGGCGTGGGCGAGTGTGCCGTCGCCGAGCATGATCTGGACGCGTTCGCCGATGTGGGCATGGGCGGCGTTGGCGCGGTGGCGCCCGAGCGCGATCGTGTTGCCGTGCAGGGCGTTCAGGGATCCGGCGGTGACGCCGACGTCGAGGCCGCCGCCCTGCCCGCCGGCGAGGATCTGGGCGGGGAGGGTATCGTCGGAGTCGCCCAGGCCGGGGCCGAGCGTGGTCGAGGTGAGCGCGACGGCCGAGCGTACTCCGGGGGTGGCGCGCGCGTCGCTCAGCGCTGCGGTGGGCAGTCCCGGACCGGTGCTGGTGAGGGCGAGCTGGCCGGCCAGCCCGGCGTGCCTTTGCTGGGTGATGGCGTGCTCGATGGTGGTCGTGCTGAACAGCAGCGTGCAGCTCATGGCGACGGTGAGCACCAGTGGGGTGCTGGCCGAAGAGAAGCGCCGAGCGGCGGTGCGCAGGTTGGCGGAGGCGAGGAAGCCGCCGACCGGCGAGATCGCCCCGAGCGCCGGCGCCAGCAGCCGAGCGACCAGGTACGCGAAGATCGGTCCCAGGAAGCCGACCGCCACGACGAGGCAGATGGCGGTCATCTCCGCTGTCGCCGCGGCGGTGTCGGGCGTGCTGGTGGTGACCGACACCGTGAACAGCGGCACCGCGCCGGCGAGCGCGAGCAGCCCGCCGATGATCCGCCCGGGGCCGAGCAGCCGCGGCTCTACCGCGGCGTCGGTGAGCGCGAGGGTGGGCGGCACGCGGGCGGCGCGCCGTCCGGCGGCCAGGACCGCGAGCAGCGAGGTGGCGACCGCGCAGCCGATCACGGCGACGGCCGGGAGCCAGTCGTAGTTGAGGGCGAAGTTCGGCGGGGCGATGCCGTGGCGCACGAGCCCGTGTGCGAGCGTGCGGCCGAGCACGATCCCGGGCCAGATCCCGGCGGCCGAGCCGATCAGGGCGATGATCGCCGCTTCCCAGGCGATCATGCGGCGGATCTGCCCGGGCGTGACGGCCACCGCCCTGAGCAGCGCGATTTCGCGCTCGCGCTGCTGGATTGCGAGACTTAGCGTGCTGGTCACGACGAACATGGCGATGAACAGCGCGAGTCCGCCGAAGGCCGCTGTGACGGGGATAAGAGTGGTGCGGGTCGCCTCGAGCTCGGGGTATTCGCCCTGCCCGCGGGCCGCGCCGGTGAACACCTGCGCTCCCGAAGCGGCGGCGCGCACGCGGTTGATGTCAAAGCCGGGCCCGGCGAGCAGGCCGATCGCGTCGACTCGCCCGGGGTGGCCGGCCAGCGCGGTTGCCTCGGCGTCGGTGAGGAAGATCGCGCTCTGCTGGGTGACGGGATGGCGGGGGCGAGCGACCCCGACCACGGTGACCATGCGCATGCGCGCGGTCGATGCGAGCGGCAGCCGTGCGCCGAGCGTGGCGGGATAGCCGGTGACGACTTCGTCGGGTCGGGCGGGTGGGCGTCCGGCGCTCAGCACGTAGGGGGTGAGCGCGGCGCTTGACCACCCATGGGCAACGGCGGCGCGGTCGCCGAGCCGGGCAGGTACCGACACGTCGCCGATCGCGGCCCGGACGCCGGGCAGCCCTGCCAGGAGAGCGGTGAGCGCGGTGCTGACCCGCGCGCGTTCGGTGAGCGGCACGTCGTGGTCGGCGCCGACGTTCTGTTGTCCGGTCACGACCGCCGCGGCGCCGGCGTACCGCTCGACGGGCGGATGGGTGCGGAGCATCGATTCGAGTTGCATGCCCCAGGCCATCGCGAGCACGGACGCGGCCAAGAGAGCGATCAGGGCGCCGGTGAACGTGCCGAGGCGGCCGCGGGCGCTGAGGATGGATAGACGCAGCATGGCTCAGCCCCCCAGATGCGCGAGCTGTTCGGCGACGTCGTCGGCGCTGGGAGCCTCGAGCGTCGTGGCCACGCGTCCGTCGGCGAGCACGATCACGTGGTCGGCGTAGGCCGCGGCCACGGGGTCGTGGGTGACCATCACCACGGTGCGGCGGTCCTGGTCGACGATGTCGCGCAACAGCGCGAGCACCCCGCGTCCGGTGCGGATGTCAAGCGCTCCGGTCGGCTCGTCGGCGAACACCACCTCGGGGCGGGTGACGAGCGCCCGGGCGATCGCGACGCGCTGCTGCTGTCCGCCGGACAGCTGCGAGGGACGGTCGCGCAGCCGCTTCTCCAGGCCCACGCGCGCCGCGACCTCGCGCACCGTCGAGCGCCGCGGACGGTGACCGTCGAGGCGCAGCGGCAGGCCGATGTTCTGAGCCACGGTGAGCGAGGGCAGCAGGTTGAACGCCTGAAAGACGAACCCGATCCGCTCGCGCCGCAGGATCGTCAGCCGCCGCTCGCTCAATCCCGTCAGCTCGGTATCGGCGAGCGTGACCGTCCCCGACGTCGGCCGATCCAGCCCCGCCGCCACGTTCAGAAACGTGCTCTTGCCCGAGCCCGACGGGCCCATCAAAGCTGTGAACGATCCGCGCGCGAGGCCGACCGTGACCCCGTCCAGCGCGACGACCGATCCGTCGCCCCGGCCGTACACCTTGCGCACCTCACGCAACGCAACTGCCTGAATCGAACTGACCGCCTCGGAAGTGCGGAGAATCGAATTGAACATGAAGTTTCCTCCTGGTCGGCGGGTTGCATCGCGTTCCTTCGTTGAGAGCGCGTTGAAGCACAGCCGCAGAGTTCCACCCAGCCTGTGTTCGGGCGGATGGTGGCCCGCTGCGTGGTCCGTTGGTCGTTTGTCGGGATGGTTGGGTCAGACGAGGTCGCGGCTGCGTAGGCGCCAGGCGGCTGCCGCGCAGATGGTGAGTGTCCAGGCGACCATGACTG
>DATAWL010000031.1:0-22241 GCA_036267215.1 Solirubrobacteraceae bacterium
GTGCCCCGGGCAGGACTCGAACCTGCGCGCGACGGATTATGAGTCCGCTGCTCTGACCACTGAGCTACCGGGGCGACCGACGTGGACGCTACCGGCTCGGGCAGCGCCGGGCGGCCCGTGGGACCGCGGGGCCGGGTATTCTGTGGCGCACATGCTCCTCGTGGCGGACATCCTCGGCCTGGGTCACTCGATCAGCTCGTTCGGCGAGACGCTGGCGCTGCTGATCACGTTCCTGGGCATCGGCATCGTCGCCAACATCCTGATCGCCTACGCGGTCGGCCAGGTGCTGGCCGAACGCAGGCAGAACCACGAGCGCATGGAGCGCTACAACCGCACGCGCCTGCCCTGACGGGCGGCCGGCGCGAGCGCGACGCGGCGGCCCGGGCGGGCGCGCGACCGCTTTCGCCGACCCCGGATCGGCACTTGGCGGCGCGGCTCTGAAGGAACGTCGGCGGGCGGCGTCGAAACAGACGCCTGCCGATGAAGCAGTCACCGACTCCCACCGCCAGCCCCGAGGCCGTCAACGGCCATCAGGCGCTCTCGGGCTACATCAAGGCCCGTTTCGACGACTTCTCTCGTTCGCAGAAGGACGTCGCGCAGTACATCGTCGACCACCTCGACGAGGCCGCCTTCCAGACCGCGGAGGAGCTGGCCCGCCGCGCCAACACCTCGTCGAGCACCGTCGTCCGCTTCTCACAGGCGCTCGGGTTCGAGGGCTTCCCCGAGCTTCAGCAGGCCGCGCGCGACGAGTACCGTCGCCGGGTCGGCGGGGGCACGCTCGGGCCGGATGCGCTGGCCGCCGCCGCGCCGCTGTTCTCGCTGGACCACACCGAGTTCGAGGCGGCCCTGGCCGCCGACCACGTCAACGTCGAGGACACCGCTCACAAGCTGTCGCGCTCGGACGTCGAGGCCGCGGTGGACGCGATCGTCACCGCCGAGAAGGTGCTGATCGCCGGCACCGACCAGATGGCGTTCTTCGCCAGCTATCTCCGCCACCTGCTGATGCTGCTGGACCTCCGGGCCGAGATCGTGGCCAGCCCCTCGCAGGAGGCGCTGGGCCGCCTGTCCCGGATCGACGCCTCCACGCTGGTCGTGGGGCTCTCCGCCGGCCGGCCGCATCCGCTGATCACCCGGACGATGAAGCTGGCGCGCCACCGCAAGGCGCCGACGCTGGCCATCACCGACGCCACCCTGTCCGAGGTGGCCCGCCTGGCGCGGATCCGCCTGTACTACTCGTCCAACACGCCGGCGTTCGTGCGCTCGCACACCGCCCTGCTGTCGCTCATCCAGGCGCTGGCCTACGGCGTGTACGCGCGCGACGCGCAGCAGTACGACGTGCGCATCAAGGCCTTCCGGTTGAAGTAGCGGCGGCCGGGCGCGCGGGTCTCACTCGCGAGACCCGACCAGCAGTGACTGGACCGCCCGGCCGATCCGCCCCCGCCGGTCCCAGATCACGCTCTCGGCCAGGGCGATCCGTCCGGGGCCGACCCGCATCACCGACTCCAGCGCGACCCACTCGTCGACCGGCTCACGCTCGACGTGCAGCGTGAGGTCCGGATTGATGAAGACGTGCTCGTCCCAGCTGAGCACCGACGCGATGCCATTGCCGAAGTCGGCGGCGGCGGCGATCCGCTCCAGCGGCGCGGTGGGCCGTCCGGCGACGAGCGGATGGCGCAGGCGAAACCACGCGATCGCGTCGCCCGGCTCGCGAAACCGCCCCCGCACGAACCGGATCTCCATCGCATCGGTCGCGAACATTCGACCGTGCTCGGGGCTCTGCCAGTCGTTGCGCTCCGCCTTCTCCGGGCCCGGGAACGGTGGCGGCTCCCAGGCCGTGTCGCCGAGCTCTGCCGGTAAGAGCAGCAGCGCTCGCGCCCGGGTGACCTCGGTGCCGTCGGGATCGCGCAGAAGTCCGTCGAGCAGCGTGACCCGTCGCCCGGGACGGACGACGGCGACCTCGACGGTCAGCGGGCCCATCGGCACGGGGCGCACGAACTCGTAGGTGATCCGGGCCGGGCGCAGCGCCGCGTCGGGTCCGGCGTGTTCGTTGATCGCGTGCACGAGCAGGGCCGCCGGAGCGCCGCCGTGCAGCGCGCCGGGAGCCCAGGGCCCGAGGGCGAGGTCGGTGGCGGTGAACCGATCGCCATCCTGGACAAACACCGCGTCCATGCTCATCGGTGCCACAAGCTAGATGATCGATGCCACGCGGCCGCGGCATCAACCATCTGGCGGCTGGCTAGACTCCGGTCCCATGGAGAAGAACGGCGACGCCCCGCGCGACGAGGCGACCTTCACCGTCAAGACCGGCTTGGCCGAGATGCTCAAGGGCGGCGTGATCATGGACGTGGTCACCCCCGAGCAGGCCAAGATCGCCGAGGACGCCGGCGCCGCCGCCGTCATGGCGCTCGAGCGTGTCCCGGCTGACATTCGTCGCGACGGCGGCGTGGCCCGCATGTCCGATCCGGAGATGATCAAGGGCATCCAGGAGACGGTCAGCATCCCGGTGATGGCCAAGGCCCGCATCGGCCACTTCGCCGAGGCCCAGGTGCTCGAGGCGCTCGAGGTCGACTACATCGACGAGTCCGAGGTGCTGACGCCCGCCGACGAGGCCAACCACATCGACAAGTGGAACTTCAAGATCCCGTTCGTGTGCGGAGCGACCAACCTCGGCGAGGCGCTGCGGCGCATCGGCGAGGGGGCGGCCATGATCCGCTCCAAGGGCGAGGCCGGCACGGGGGACATCGTCGAGGCCGTGCGTCACCTGCGCAAGATCCGCGGTGAGATCCGCCGCCTCACGGTCATGGACCTCGAGGAGCTGCCCACCGCCGCCAAGGAACTGGGCGCGCCGCTGCCGCTCGTGCGCCGGGTCGCTGCTGACGGCCGCCTGCCGGTGGTGTTGTTCTGCGCCGGCGGGATCGCCACCCCGGCCGATGCGTCGCTGGTGATGCAGCTGGGCGCCGAGGGCGTGTTCGTCGGCTCGGGCATCTTCAAGTCCGAGGATCCCGAGCGCCGCGCTCGCGCGATCGTCGAGGCGACCACGCACTACCGGGATCCCGCCCGGGTCGCCGCCGCCTCCACCGGGCTCGGGCAGCCGATGGTCAGCGTGGAGTCCTCCAAGCTCGAATCCGAGCAGCTGCTGGCCCCCCGCGGCTGGTAGCCGTGACCGACGCCTCGGCGCCACGCCGCCCGGTGGTCGGCGTCCTCGCGCTGCAGGGTGATTTCGAGGCTCACGGCAAGATCCTGCGGGGGCTGGGCGCGACGCCGCACGAGGTCCGGGTGCCGGCTCACCTCGAGGGCCTGGACGCGCTCGTGATTCCCGGCGGCGAGTCGACGGTGATGACGCTGGGCATCGAGCGCGAGGGCCTGGGCGATCCACTGCGCGCGCTGGTGCGACGCGGCACGCCGGTCCTGGGCACCTGCGCCGGGATGATCATGCTCGACCGCGACCACCTGGGGGTGCTCGACATCGAGGCCCGGCGCAATGCGTTCGGCCGCCAGCTGCACTCCTTCGAGGCCGATCTGGACGTGACCGGCGTGGCGGGCGGGCCCGTGCACGCGGTGTTCATCCGTGCCCCCTGGGCGGCCGAGACCGGGCCGGACGTCGAGGTGCTGGCTGCGGTCGACGGGCATCCGGTCGCCGTCCGCCAGGGGCGGGTCATCGCGGTGTCGTTTCATCCCGAGCTCAACGGCGAGCCCCGGCTGCACGAGCTCATGCTCGCCCACGCGGCGGCGTAAATCCGGCCGGCGCGGGAGGGCGCGGCGCCTCCCGGCTGCCGCTGAATGCTCTGGTTCCCGGTCCGGGTCTGAGAGGCCCGGCTCGGAGCTCTGAGCCCGTAGTCGAACGTTTGAGCCAATTGGTACGCGGGTACCCGCCCAGCCACACAGGCTAGGGAGGAGACGTGCCATGGCAGAGCGGGTTTTGCGCGCGGTCGGCGAGGATCCACGCCGCCGTATCGGGTTCGGGACGATCGTCGCGCTGGTCATCGCCGCGGCGGTGCTGGTCGCGGCGGGGGTGTTCACCTCCGCGCCCTCGGCGCAGGCGCGGGCCCGCACCGGGCACGGCTCCACCGCACACCGGCAGGCGCCCGCCGAGTCGCGCCCCCGGACGCCCAACAACGCGCAGATCAACGCCGACGTCACGAACCTGATGTCGAAGCTGACCGTCCAGGACAAGTTCGGTCAGCTCGAGATGGCAGGTCCTACCACGCCGCTCACCACGCTCGAGCAGCAGGCGTGCGATGGACAGGTCGGCTCAGTGCTCGATCTGACCGGCGTCGCCAGCATCAATGCGGTCCAGCAGGCGACGCTGGCGCCAGGTTGCCATCCCCGCATCCCGCTGATCTTTTCGCTCGATGTGATCCACGGCTACAAGACGATGTTCCCCGTCCCGCTGGCCGAGGCCTCGAGCTGGGATCCGGCGCTGGTCGCCAATGACGAGTCCGTGTCGGCATCGGAAGCGAGCGCCGACGGCCTGAAGTGGACCTTCAACCCGATGGTCGACATCGCCCGCGACCCCCGGTGGGGCCGGGTTGTCGAGGGCGCCGGCGAGGACCCGTATCTCGGTTCGGCGATCGCCGTCGCCAAGGTGCGCGGCTATCAGGGCAACAGCTACGCCGCGCCCGACAAGATGGCGGCGACGATCAAGCACTTCGCGGCCTACGGCGCCCCGGTCGCCGGCCGCGAATACAACACGGTCGATATGTCGACCCAGCAGCTGTTCAACGACTACCTGCCTCCCTACAAGGCGGCGGTCGATGCCGGGGTGGCGAGCGTGATGAGCTCCTTCAACTCGCTCGACGGGGTTCCGAACACCGCCAACCCGTACACGCTGACGACGATCCTGCGCGACGAGTGGGGCTTCGGCGGCACGGTGGTCAGCGACTACCAGGCAGTCCAGGAGCTCGAGGACTTCGGCTATGCCTCCAACGGCGCGGACGCGGCGCGGCTCGCGCTGACCGCCGGCCTCGACATCGAGATGGCGGTCACGGTCGGATCGACCAGCAACCCGGTCTACTCCACCTTCGACAGCTATGGGCCCCAGCTGCTGAGCGAGGGCAAGATCACGATGCAGCAGCTCGACGCCGCGGTCCGGCACGTGCTGACGCTCAAGTACCTGGCGGGCATGTTCACCAATCCGTACCCCGGCAGCGCCTCGCGCGTCGCCAGCAGCGAGCTGACGCCCGCCAACCTCGCGGCCGCCAAGCAATCGGCCGACGAGTCCCAGGTGCTGCTTCAGAACAACAACCACGCGCTGCCGCTGAGCACGGGCACGTCGTCGATCGCGGTCGTCGGGCCGCTGGCCGATGCCCCGCTCGACCAACTCGGCCCGGATGTGCCGATCGGCTACGACACGAACACCGCCGATCTGACCTCCCCAACGGGCGACAAGATCGTCACGGTCCTGCAGGGGATCAAGAACGACGACCCAGGCGCGAACGTTACCTACGCCCAGGGATGCGACCCCGATACGACGAACTCGAACGGCGTCCCCACGCCGTGTGACTCGGACACGGGGTTCCCGGCCGCGGTGGCCGCCGCGAAGGCGGCGCAGGAAACCGTGATCGTGGTCGGCGAGCCGTCGTCGTTGACCGGCGAGGCATCGTCACGGACCGATATCGGCCTGCCGGGCGACGAGCTGGAGCTGATCCAGGACATCGCCGCGTCCGGTGCGCACTATGTGGTGGACCTCATGAACGGCCGCCCGCTGACGCTCGACTGGCTGCAGCAGAACGCCCCGGCGGTGCTCGAGAGCTGGTTCCCGGGCACCGAGGGCGGCCAGTCGGTGGCCGACATCCTGTTCGGGAAGGTCGACCCGAGCGGCAAGCTGCCGATGACGTTCCCGGTGAATGTCGGTCAGATCCCGATCACCTACAACGAGCTGCCCACCGGGCGGCCGTGTGACCCCAGCAACAAGTACACGTCGAAGTACCTCGACGCGCCGAACACGCCGCTGTACCCGTTCGGCTACGGGCTCTCGTACACGACGTTCTCGATCTCGTCGCCGCACCTGTCATCGGCCACCGTCGGGCCCAATGGCCAGATGACGGTCACCGCGACGGTCAGCGACACCGGATCGATGGCGGGCGCTGATGTCGCGCAGCTCTACCTGCACGAGAGTGACACCAGCATTCTGCAGCCGGTCGAAAAGCTCGAGGGCTTCCAGCGCGTGCAGCTCAACCCGGGACAGAGCAAGACGGTGACGTTCAAGGTCGGCCGCCAGAACCTCGGCTTCTACAACGAGCAGGGCCAGTTCACCGTCGAGCCGGGTCAGTTCAACCTGTGGGTCAGTGACACCTCGCAGCCCACCTCGACAACCGGCTGTCCCGCGAGCCTGCCGAACGGGGTCTCGTTCAACGTCTCCTAGGGAGGGAACACCATGCGGTTCCGTCTGCTGATAGCAGCCTGCGCGACGGCCTTGACGCTCGCGCTCCCGGCCATGGCGCGCGCGGATCAGGGTCACCTGAGCGCTGATCAGCAGGCGGTGCTGCATGGCATCGCCGCCGACACCTGGAAGTTCTACGCGGCCGACGTGGACCCCACCACGCACCTGCCGCTCGACAACCTGGGCCCGGGGAGCGTGCGGGGCGAGTACACCTCGGCGGCCAACATCGGGGTGTACCTGTGGGCGGTCGTCGCCGCCCACGATCTGCACCTGATCGACCGGGCCCAGGCCGACTCGCTGGTCAGCGCCACGCTGCACGAGGTCGCCACGCTCAAGCGCTACGACGGCTTCCTGTACCAGTGGTATGACACCAACGACGGCAACGTCCTGCTCAACCCGGGCCAGGGCGACTGCACCGAGACGACCCCGTCCCAGGACAACTGCTGGTTCGTCTCGGCCGTCGACAACGGCTGGTACGCGTCGGGGCTGATCGAGGTGCGCCAGGCCCTCCCCGAGCTGCGGGATCTCGCCGACCCGCTGCTGAACGCGATGAACTTCGCGATCTTCTACGACAACCGCGCTCAGACCGACTGCAATGTCAACGCGTCACTGCCGGACGATCCGCCCACCGGCCAGCAGTACGGCGGCTACTACGTCGACCAGGGTCCGGCCGGGTACCACAACGGCGCCCTGTACTCGGACCCGCGGATCTCCATGTACATCGGCATGGGGCTGCATCAGATGCCCGGCGATGTGTGGTGGCGCACCTGGCGCACCCTGCCGCCCGAGCGCTGCGCGACCGACCCGGACTTCTCCTGGCAGGGTCAGTGGCCGACCCCGGGGTACTGGCAGACCTACACCGACCCGATCTCCCACAAGCAGTTCGCGGTGTGGGAGGGCCACTACGTCTATCCCGGCGACCCGTCGCTGACGTTCGTGCCGACGTTCAACGGCGGGATGTTCGAGGGGCTGATGGCCAATCTGGTGGTGCCGGAGACGACCTGGGGCCCGCACAGCTTCGGACTGAACGACCTGCGCTGGGCCGAGGTGCAGCAGAAGTACGCGACCCAGGTCCTGCACTACCCGGTGTGGGGGATCTCGCCGTCGAGCTCCGCCGACGACACCGGCGACTACTTCGCCTACGGCGTGCAGGGGCTGGCGTTCGGCGCCGGCGAGGGGCTGGCCCAATCGGTGTGCGCGCCGACGGCGACGAGCCCGTGCACCAGCGAGGACGTCGTCACCCCGCACGCGTCGGTGATCACGCTGCCGGTGATGCCCCAGGCCGCGTACGCCAACATCGAGGCGCTCCGCCGGCTGTACCCGGGCATCTACACGTCGGACGGCGGCTTCTACGACGCGGTCGATCCCACGAGCGGCTCGATCGGGCAGCGCCGGCTGGTGCTCGACCAGTCGATGATCATGGCCGGCATCGACGACGCCCTGAACCACGACGCGCTGCAGCGCTACTTCGCCCGTGACCCGGTGTCCTGGGCGGCCCACCTGTACCTGTCGATGGAGACGATGTCGCTCGGTTAGTGCCGGGGCGACAGCCGTCGTTGACGTTCGGCGCCTAGTCGTGCCCGGCCGGCGACGGCGGGCGCTGCCGGCGCGCGTACGCGCGGAAGTCGCGCTCGAACTGGGCCCAGTCCAGGCGGGGCACCCCGTCGGGGTCGGGCGGCGGCGGCTGCTCGACGGGCTCGTCGCCGCCGGGCGGGTCCTCGGGGTCGTGACCGCGCGAGAGCCAGGCGGCCAGGGCGGCCAGGCCGATGCCGGCCCCACAGACCAGCCCGGCCAGCACCGCGTGGTGAGTCAGCGCCGCCAGCCCGCCCACCGCGTAGAGCCCCAGCGAGCAGATCACCAGGCGCCGCAGCTCGCCGGGCGGGGCGGAGCGCCGCGGCGCGCGGGCGCAGGCGCTGGCGAGGATCGCCGCCACCAGCAGCAGCGCGAACCCCAGCTTCCAGATGTCACTCAGCGGCAGCGCCACTCACGCATGATCGAGGCGACCGGCGAGTAATGCAAGACGGCCGGGGACGTTTAACCCAAGCCGGTCATACCTCGAGGCCGTGACGCATCGTGTTCTCGCTGACGGCGCGCTGCTCGACGAACTGGAGCAGGTAGTCCGGCCCGCCGGCCTTGAGCCCGGTGCCCGACAGCCGGTTGCCGCCGAACGGCTGGCGCGCGACCATCGCGCCGGTGATGCCGCGATTGACGTACAGGTTGCCGACCGGCGTGCGCTCGCGCACCCGGCGCACGATCGCCGGATCGCGGGTGAACAGCCCCCCGGTGAGCGCGTAGGCCAGCTCGTCGACGACGTCGCAGGCCTGCTCGACGTCGCGCACGGCCTGGATCGCGAGCACCGGCCCGAAGATCTCCTGCTCGAGCACGGCGGAGCCGGGCGGCAGGTCCGCGACCACGATCGCCGGGCAGAACCATCCGGCCTCGCCGGGGGCGGGCGCCTGGGCGACGATCCGGCCCTCGCTCCGGGCGATGGCCGCGTACCGGGCCACGCGCTCCTGGGCATCGCGCTCGATCACCGGCGGCACGTCGGTGCCCAGCGTCTGGGCCTGGCCGACGACGAGCGTCCGGGCGGCCCCGGCGACGCGCTCGGTGAGCTGCGCTGCGATGGCCTCGTGGACCAGGATCCGAGACGCGGCCGAGCACTTCTGGCCGGCGTAGTTGAAGGCCGACCCGACGATCGCCGGCACCGCCTCATCGAGATCGGCGTCGGCGGCGACAATCACGCAGTTCTTGCCGCCGAGCTCGGCCACCACCTGCTTGAAGTGGCGCTGGCCGTCGGGGACCTGGGCGGCGGCGGCAACGATCTGCCGGCCGACCGCCAGCGATCCGGTGAAGGCGATGGCGTGAACGCCGGGGTGAGCGACCAGCGCGGCGCCGACGTCGCCCTCGCCGGGCAGCAGCGAGATGGCCGCCGGGGGCACGCCGCCCGCCCGCAGCGCGGCCACCAGCCGCTGGGCCATCCCCGGCGACTGCTCGGCCGGCTTGAGCACCACCGCGTTGCCCGCGGCCAGCGCGGCCGAGGCCATCCCGCAGGGAATCGCCAGCGGGAAGTTCCAGGGGCTGATGACGGCCACGACCCCGCGCGGGTGATAGCTGAGCTCGTTGCGTTCGCCCGGAACCTGGAGCAGCTCACGTCCGTGGCCCAGCTCGATGGCGCCGCGGGCGTAGTACTCGAGGAAGTCGATCGCCTCGCACACGTCGGCGTCGGCCTCGGCCCAGGGCTTGGCGCACTCGCGGACCTCGAGCGCCGTCAGCTCCAGCCGCCGCTCGCGCATCCAGGCCGCGGCCGCGATCAGCGCCTGAGCACGGTCGGCGGCGCCGACCGCGCGCCAGGTGCGCAGGCCGCGCTGGGCCTCGGCGACCGCCGCCTCGACGTCCGCGGGCCCGGTCGTGGGCGCGGCGGCGACCAGCCGGTCCGGCGCCCCCGGGTCGGTGGACAGCAGCTCCGCGCCGGTGCGGGCGTCATCGCCGATCCACACGGGCACTTCGACCGGCAGCTGGGCGTCGACCCGGTCCAGCGCCTCCTGCAGGCCGGCGCGCACCGCGGCGCGGCGCAGCTCGAGAATCGGCTCGTTCGCGAACGGGATCGGCATGCCGACCCTCACGTTAGAAGGACCGGCGCGCTGCGCCTTTGCCGCCGCGCGGGACGGATCCCTCAGGGGGCGGCGAGGAGCTCTTCGATGGGCACGCCGCTGGCCTGCGCGGACAGGAAGCTGTCGTTGGACGTGTTCTCCAGCAGCCGTCGCACCAGATAGGCCATCCCGGCCACCAGGTCGCCCACCGGGCAGTAGGTGCGCACGCGGTAGCCGAGGGTGGCCAGCGCGTGCTGGAGCTCGTCGCCCAACCCGCGCAGCACCTGGAGCTCCAGGTCGCGGTCCTCGCCGCCGGCGACCCGATTGCAGGCGATCGCGTGCGCGACCGAGCGCAGATTGTGGGAGGCGATCGCCACCCGCAGCGACGGCCGGGCCGCCAGCAGGCGCCGGGTGAGCGCCTCGAAGTTGCGGTCACATTCGTGCTTGTCCTGGAAGACCGGAACATCCCAGCCGTGCTGGCGGGCCTGGACGAGCTCGTGATCCCAGTAGGCCCCCTTGACCAGGCGGACGGTCAGCGGCGGGCGGCGCGCCGTGGCCCGGGCCCAGGCGACGATCTGATCCAGCTGACCGGGCGAGTCGCGCAGGTAGGCCTGGAGCACCAGGCCCGCCGACGGTCCCTCGCGGAACTCATCCTCGTCGAGCAGGTCGAGCACGAGCTCGAGCACCGCCTCGCGGGAGTCCAGCGACTCCATGTCGATATGGAGGTGAGAGCCGGCGGCCTGGGCGGCGCGCAACAGCGGCCGCAGCCGGCGGGCGGCGTCCTGCTGGCCGCGCGCCGGGGCATCGGGACGCAGCAGCGGCGTCAGCGCCGAGACTTTGACGCACACGTTGGCGCGGGGCAGCGGGCCGGCGCCGTCGGCCTCGAGCATCGGGCGCTCCGGCCAGCTCCGGGTGGCGGCGGCGAGCTGCTCGACCGCGTCCAGGCAGCGCTGCGCATATCGATCGGCCTCGGCCTCGGTCACGGTGGCCTCGCCCAGCAGGTCGACGCTCGAGGCCACCCCGCCGTCCCACAGCTTGCGCAGCGTCCCCAGCGCCGCCGCCGGCGTCTCGCCGATGATGAACCGGTGGGCCAGGTGGCGGACCCCGCCGGCCGCCGCGGCGCCGAGGGCGGCCCGGCCGGCACGCGTGCCCGAGATCCTCATCGCCGCCGAGATCGGGGGCGAGGCGTCGGGCACCTCCTCCAGGTAGCCGACGAGATGGCGGGCCAGGTCGTCGAGCGACCGGCACGCCGGCACGACGTCCACGAACCGGAACAGGGCCGCGCGCAGCTCCCGGTCGCTGGACGCCATCTCCATCGCCCGGGCGTCGAGCGCCCGCAGCGGCTGGCGCGACGCCGCCGGGAACGCCGCGGCCAGTTGCTCTCCGATCCGCCGCACCTCGGCCTCGACCTGTGCGTCAGGCGCGACCGGCGCCGCCGGGGGACCGGGGGCGTCCGACGCGCTGGCGGTCACGCTTCCACCGCCGGCCGCGGAGTCCCCAGCGTCACCCGCTCGATGTGCTCCCAGCTCATGTCGCGCGCCCGTTCGGCCGCGTCGACCGCACCTCCCCCTCGCAGCCCGAACAGGCGCTTGCGCCACAGCAGCCAGACGACGACGGCCAGGTTGACGAGGAAGCCGATCACCTTCAGCACGGTACCGCTGTGGACGATCTCGTAGATCTCCACCGGCAGCAGGATGGCAGTGGCCACGAACGTCAGGTACTCCGCCCAGCGCTTGCCCAGCCACAGCCCGACCGCCTCGACGCCCTCCAGCGCCGCGTAGACCAGCACGGCGATGCCGATCTCGTCCAGCGTGCCCGTCTTGTACGCGAACAGCCGGTCGAAATCGTGGACGAGTCCGACGTGTCCGGTCGTCTGCACCGGCCCGCCGGCGACCCCGCCCTGCAGCGCGGCCAGCACCCGGTAGAAGGTGTCGTGCAGGCTCTGGCGATTGGCGGCGAACGCGAGCACGGCGACCCCGAGCAGCCCCAGGATCAGGAAGTGCAGCACCCGGTCGACGGCGATCAGCCGCAGCACGATCCGGTCGTCCAGCGCCCGGCCGCGCAGCGGCACGACGATCTCGGACCGGTCAGGGGGATGCTCGCGCGTGGCCCGGTCCGGTGCCGGTGGCGCCAGCGCCACCCAGGAGTCACAGCGCAGGCAGCGGTGCCAACGCACGTCTCCCCCGTCGCGGACCACCAACCGGTCCTCGTCGCGGACGGTGCGGGCGTCGCGCCCGACGAGCACGTGCCCCTGCACGCCGCAGGTGATCAGCTCCCAATCGAGGTGGCGCCGGCGGCGAGGGCGCTGGGTTCCGGGCGGTGGGCTGACCGCAGGCACTAACCGAGGATGTTGACCGCCCGCGCGACGACCAAGCCGATCGTCACCAGCGCCGTCAGCGACTGTACGGTCATCAGCGACTTGGCCATGGCCGTCAGCGGCATGGTGTCGGTGGGGCTGAACGCGGTCGCGTTGGTGAACGACGTGTAGAGGTAGTCGATCATCGTCGGCCGCCAGTCGGGCGGGGCGAACTTCGGATCGGTCATCTGGACGAACATGAAGTCGGGCAGGGCGGTGGGGTCGGTCGCCCGGGTGACCGGGCCGCCGCGGTCCAGCAGCCAGAACCAGACGCTGAACAGCAGCACGTTGGTCACCCACAGCACGATCCCGGAGCCGATCAGCGCCCGGCCGTCGCTGGTTCCCCCGCCGCCGTGCAGGAGCCAGTGGCAGAGCAGGATCAGCGAGGCGATGTTGGTCGCGCTGACCAGCGCGATCGTCGTCATCGTGAACCGGCGGCGTAGCTTGGAGTGGCGCAGCCGGGGGTGGGGGGAGACCGCCATCAGGCTGATCAGCGCGGCCGCCTCGACCGCCGGGAGCAGCCAGGTGGGACCCAGGGTGACCTTCTCGGCCAGCGACAGGTCGAGCAGGATCGCCGCGGCGATGATCAGCTGCGGGGCCCAGAACGGGTCGTGACGGACCACCTCCGTCCGCAGGGCCTGCTCGTCGCGGATCGCCTCGTGGTCCACCTCGTCTCTGAACTGTCGGCTCACGGCTTGATACTGCCATGCTGTCACCCATCTCGACGCCGCCGCAGGGCAGGATCCGGCGGCGCCCAACGCGAACACCATGGGTATGCGGATCTCATTCCTCGGGCTGGCCGTGGCCGCCGGGCTCGCTCTCAGCGCCTGCAGCGGCGGCGGCGGCGGCGGCGCGGGCGCGACCCAGGCGGCCCAGAGCAGCCCGGCCAGCTCCACCACCGCCGAGGCGACGAGCTCGAGCACGACCGCCACATCGAGCACCACGACCGCGAGCGCGACGGCCCAGAGCACCACCGCCGCGGCGCCGGCGGGCAGCGGCGGGACGGGCGCGGCCAGCGTGGGCGGCCCCGCCCAGCAGTGCCAGGCGTCGAGCCTGACCCTGTCGTACCTGGGTGGCCAGGGGGCCACCGGCCACGGCCTGCTGGGCTTCGCGATCCACAACACCGGCAGCGCCTGCAGCACCGGCGGCTATCCGGGGATCCAGTTCCTCAGCCAGTCGGGGTCCGCGCTGGCGACGACCCCCCAGCACACCACCGACGACTTCTTCGGTCACCTCCCGCTCCGGGAGCTGACCGTCGATCCGGGACAGAGCGTCTCATTTCGCCTCGGGGTCTCCCACGGCGGCGGATCGGACGCCAACTGCCTGACCGCCTACGGCCTGCAGGTGATCGCCCCCAACGACACGGCGACCATGCGCGTATCGATCCCCGGCGGGGCATCGGAATGCGGTCCGACGACGGTCTCACCGGTCCAGCCGGGGACCTCGGCCTATCCCTGATCGGCGGCGGGCAGCAGCGCGCCGTGCCCGGCGGCGAGCAGCCGGGTGATGTCGGCGGCGGGGACCGGTCGCGAGATGTGGAAGCCCTGGACCAGATCGCAGCCCAGCCGCCGTAGCTCGGCCACCTGCTCGGCGGTCTCGGCGCCCTCGCCGACCACGGTCAGCGACAGCGCCCGGGACATGGCGACGATGGCCTCGGTGACGGCGGTATCGCGCGCCTCGATCCCCAGGCCGGCCACGAACGAGCGGTCGACCTTGAGCGCGTCCAGCGGCAGCCGGGTCAGATATGACAGCGACGAATAGCCGGTCCCGAAGTCGTCGAGCACCAGCGATACCCCCAGCCGCTTGAGCGCCACCAGCGTCTCCTGCAGCTCCGGGTCCTCGCCCACCAGCACGCTCTCGGTGAGCTCCAGGGCCAGGCAGGTGGGATCCAGTCCCGACGTGCGCAGCGCCGCCGCCACGACGTCGACGAGCCCCCGGTTGGCCACCTGCGCGGCGGACAGGTTGACGGACATCGACAGCGGCGGGGCGTCGGGGCGGTCGCGGTACCAGCGGGCCGCCTGGCGGCAGGCTCGGTCCAGCACCCAGCGCCCGATCGGCTCAATGAGGCCGTTCTCCTCGGCGACCGGGATGAAGTCCGCCGGCGGGATGCGGCCCCGATCGGGGTGATCCCAGCGGATCAGGGCCTCGACGGACACCAGCGAGCGGTCGCGCAGCGACACCAGCGGCTGGTAGTCGAGGGTCAGCTCGTCCCGTTCCAGCGCCCGGCGCAGGTCGTTCTCGACGCGCAGACGGGAGATCGCGCGCCCGCGCAGGCGCTCGTCGAACAGCTCGTAGCGGGCGCCGCCGCGCTCCTTGGCCCGGTGCATGGCGGCGTCGGCGTCGCGGACCAGATCCTCGGCCAGCTCGCCGCCCTCGGCCAGGGCGATGCCGATGCTGGTGGTGATGAAGTGCTCGGTGCCGTCGAGCACGAACGGACGGGTGAACACCGCGGCGATCCGCTGGGCCATGTCGATCGCGTCGTGCTCGCCGCCGATGTCCTCGAGCAGGATCCCGAACTCGTCGCCGCCGAACCGGGCCACGGTGTCGCTGGACCGGACCGCCTGCTTCAGGCGCGGCGCCGCCGCCGCCAGCAGTTCGTCGCCGATCTTGTGCCCGAGGCTGTCGTTGACGAGCTTGAACCGGTCGAGGTCGAGTGCCAGGACCGCGGTCAGCGAGTCGCGGTGGCGGCGCAGGCGCTCGGTGGCCTGCTGCAGGCGGTCGCTGAACAGCGTGCGGTTGGGCAGCCCGGTCAGGGGATCGTGCAGGGCCCGGTGGCGGATGTCGTCGTTGGTCAGCTCCCGCTCGACCACGTCGCCCAGGACGTTGGCCAGCGCCTGGACGAAGTCGACGTCGCCGGGCTTGAACTCGTGCAGCGAGGTCGAATGGAACCCCAGCGCCCCGAACGGGCCGTGGCTGCCCTCGATGATCACGGTCAGGCCGCTGCGGGCGCCGTGGTCGGTGAGAACCCGGGAGCGGTTGAAGCGCGTCTCGGTCTCCCAGTCGGTCACGATCGTCGGCGACCCGGTCATGATCACGAACCCCGACAGCGAGTTGCGTCCGGCGGGAACCATCTCGGTGGGGCGCACCCCGGGCAGGCCGTGGGCGACGCGGAACACGAACGCGTCGTGCTCGGGCCGGTACTCGGCCACCGCGCCGATCTCGAGGCCCAGCAGCTGGATGACGACGCTGACCGCCTCCTGCATCAGGTCCACCGGGCTGGCGCCCTCCAGCGCATGCTCGCCCAGCCGGGCCACGGCCGCCTGCTGGGCGACGCGCAGCTCGAGCTCGGCCTCGGCCTCCTTCTGGTCGGTGATGTCGGACATCACTCCGTGCCATCGCAGCACGCCGTCCTCACCCTCGCGCAGGAGCGCGTCGTCACGGACCCAGACGGCGTGGCCGTCTCGATGCAGCAGCCGGTACTCGAGCGGGACGTCGAGTGAGCCCCCGTCAGCGAAATCAGCCTCGCCCGAGAGCACGCGCTCGGCGTCGTCGGGGTGCAGCCGGCTGGCCCACAGAGTCGGATCGGCGCACCACTGCTCGGGCGTGTAGCCGAGGATCTTGTCGATCTGCGGACTGACGTAGTGCCAGCGACCCAGCTCACCCGCATCGGCGGTGTACAGGATCGCGGGAACGCGTTCCAGCAGGCCGGCGTAGTCGGGGCGGGGCGGCTCGGGTGCCCCAATCCCCCGAACCGGCGCCCCAGACGCGTGCCCGCCGTGTGCACAACGGTCAGACATGTCTGTGCTCGCCTATCGGCGGGCCCCAATCGCCCCTCGCCCGTACTAAGTACGGATCGCCGCGCCCGCCCCGTCGTGGGGCGCCGGCGACGGATCGGCCTCAGGTCGCTGAGAAGCGCGCGACCGGGCCCTCGGCGTCCTCGTCGACCTTCCCGTCGGCGATGAGCAGGTCCAGATGGCCCAGGACCTCGGAGATCGTCAGGAACGCCTGCGTCACCGCGACGTTGCCCCACATGCGCGACGCGATGTCGTAGGCGGTCTGGGGCCCGTCGGACAGCATTCCCAGGATCTTGCGCGCGCGCCGGTCATAGCCACGGAAGCGCTCGTCGATCAGGGCCACGGGGTCGCGCACCGGCGGGCCGTGGCCGCCCAGGACCAGGTCGGCCGGAACCTCCCGGGTTCGACGCATCGACGCGATGTAGTCGATCAGCGCGTGGCTGCGCTCCCGGACCGGATCGGCCGGCGCGGTCGCCGGATCCAGTGGCCGGGAGATCAGCGGGTTGGAGGAGATCCGGGCCAGCAGGTGGTCGCCCGCGATCAGGATCCGGCGCGACTCGTCCCAGAACAGCGTGTCCGATGGGCTGTGGCCGGGGCGGTGCTGGATGCTCAGCGTGCGGTCGCGCAGGGTCAGCCGGTCCCCGTCGCGCAGGGGGGACGTGACCGGGCCGCTGGAGCCGAACCCCCGGAACGCGGCCCCCACCGCGCCCAGCGCGGTGGTCAGATCGGGCGGCACTCCGTGGCGCAGCATCGTCTGGATCGAGAACTCGTCGTCGGCGGCCGCGCTGGCGGCGAAATCCTCGAGGTAGTGCCCGAGCAGGTGAAACGCCGCCACGTCGGCGCCCGAGCGCCGGGCCAGGATCTCCAGCAGCCCGACGTGGTCGATGTGCTGGTGGGTGAGGATGATCAGCTCGAGATCCTCGACGCGATGGCCCCGCTCACCCAGGGCCTGCTCGAGCTGGTCCAGGGATTTCGCGGAGTTGGGACCGGTGTCGACCAGGGTCAGCGGGTCGTCCTCGATCAGGTAGCAGTTGACCCGCCCGACCAGGAACGGCGTCGAGATCGACAGCTCGTGGATCCCGGCCTCGCGGGCCGCCGCCAGGGACTGCTCGGGGTCGTCGGCAGGCTGGGCGCTCGGCGGGCGGGCGCTCACGAGCGGATCACGTCGAGCACCTCGTCGCGCTTGGCCGCCATGTGGTCGGGGGAGACCATCGACTCCAGGCACAACCGCAGCAGGGGCTCGGTGTTCGACGGCCGCACGTTGAAGTGCCAGTCGTCGTAGTCGATGGAGATGCCGTCCAGACGGGTCTGCTCGGCATCGGCGTAGCGTTCGGCGAGCTCCTCCAGCTTGGCCGCCGGATCGTCGACCTCGGAGTTGATCTCACCGGAGATGAAGTAGCGGGAGCGGTAGGGCACCAGCAGCTGCGACATCGGCACGTCGCGCTGCGACAGGAGCTCGAGGATCAGCAGCGCCGGCAGCGTGCCGGAGTCCGCGCAGTAGAAGTCGCGGAAGTAGTAATGGCCCGACACCTCGCCGCCGAACGCGGCGTTCTCCGCTCGCATCCGGGTCTTGAAGAACGCGTGGCCGACCCGGTTGACCAGAGCGCGCCCGCCGGCCTGCGCGGCGGCGTCCGCCACCGCCCGGCTGGCGCGGACGTCGTAGAGCACGGTGGGGGTGGGCGAGGCGGGCGGGCCGGGCTCCTTGGCCAGCATCGACTCGGTCAGCAGCGCGGTGAGGAAGTCGCCGTCGACGAACTGGCCGCGCTCGTCGATGAAGAAGCAGCGGTCGGCGTCGCCGTCCCAGGCGATGCCCAGGTCGGCCCCCTGGCGAACGACCTCGCCCATGATGAACTCGCGATTCTCGGGCAGCAACGGGTTGGGCTCGTGATCGGGGAAGGTGCCGTCGGGGGTCCAGTAGGCCTCGATCAGGTCCAGGCCCAGGCGGTCGAGCAGGGGCCCGACCATCGGCCCCGCCATCCCGTTGCCGCCGTCGACGACGACCCGCAGCGGCCGGATCGCGCCGGCGTCGACGAACCGCAGCGCCGTCCGCGCGAACTCGTCGTAGATCTCGACCTCCTGCGCCGACCCGCCGCCGGGCGCGTCGCCCAGGCCCGCGGTGATGAGGTCGCGGACGTCGCCCAGGCCGGTATCGCCCGACAGGGCCAGCGCGCCCCGCCCCACGAGCTTGGCCCCGGTGTAGGCCTTGGGATTGTGCGAGGCGGTGCACATCAGGCCCCCGTCGAGGTCTTGGGAACCGACCAGGCAGTAGAGCATCTCCGTTCCCACCATCCCGGCATCGAGCACCGTCGCGCCCTCGGCCATCATGCCCTCGCGGTAGCCGCGGGCCATGTCGGGGGCGGTCAGCCGCATGTCCCGTCCGAGGCCCAGCCGCAGCTGCGACGTGGGCTTGTCCTCCAGCCCGGCGATCACCCGCGCGAAGGCCCGCCCGATGGCGTGTGCGACCGCGGGATCGATCTCCGTCCCGTACAGGCCGCGGACGTCGTAGGCCTTGAACACACCTGGATCGGTCAGCTGCGACATCGCCCCCATGATGCCGAATCCGCCGATCCGGCGGTCGCCGCCGGTCCGGTCTCGCCCACCGCGGGCGGCGGGAGGCCTCCTATAGTTAGACCCATGTCTGGGCATTCCAAATGGGCCTCCATCAAGCACAAGAAGGCGGTCGTCGACCAGCGGCGCGGCCAGCACTTCACCAAGCTCACGCGCGCGATCACCGTCGCCGCGCGCGAGGGCGGCGGGGATATCGACGGCAACCCGTCGCTGGCGCTGGCCGTCCAGAAGGCGCGCGACGCGTCGATGCCCAAGGACAACATCGAGCGGGCGATCGCCAAGGGCACCGGGGAGGGAGTCGACGCCGACCAGATCGAGACCGTGCTGTACGAGGGCTACGGTCCCGGCGGGGTCGCCCTGCTGATCGAGGCGCTGACCGACAACCGCAACCGCACCGGCGCCGACGTGCGCCACGCGCTGTCCAAGCACGGCGGCAACCTGGGGGAGCCCGGCTCGGTGTCCTACCTGTTCGACAAGCGCGGCGTGATCGTCGTCGACGCCTCCCGGTATGACGAGGAGGACCTGCTGCTGGCCATCGACGCCGGCGCCGAGGACATCTCGCTCGACGACGACGTGTACGAGATCATCACCGAGCCGGGGGACCTCGTCGCCGTCCGCGACGCGCTCACCGGAGCGGGAGTGGAGATCGACAGCGCCGACGTGACCCAGCGGCCAAAGGTCCGAGTTCCGGTGCAGGAATCGGACGCGGCGCGGTTGCTGAAGCTGATCGACATGCTCGAGGAGTCCGACGACGTCGGGGCAGTTCACGCCAACTTCGACGTCGACGCCGACGTCCTCGAGCGAATCGCCGGCTGACCGTCTTCGTCGCTTCTTCGGCGGTCTCGCTACTCTCGGGCACCTCCATGCCAAAGATGAAGACGACCTCACTCACTCTCGCCGTGCTCGGAGTCGCCGCCGCCGTTGCCGGGTGCGGCAGCTCGGTCGCTCCGGGCATCACGCCGGCCCCCGGGGCCGGCGCCACTGCCGACACGACGACCGTGGCCTCCGCCTCGTCGTCGAGCACCACGACCAGCGCCACCACGACCAGCAGCGTCAAGCTGCCGGCGGCGTTGAACACCAAGCCCAAGGTCGTGCCCCCGTCCGGGCCGGCCCCCAAGAGCCTGCTCGTCAAGGATCTGATCAAGGGCACCGGGCCGGCGGCCACCGCCGGGTCGACCGTCACCGTCCAGTACGTCGGCGTCCTCTACAAGGGCGGCAAGCAGTTCGACGCCTCCTGGAACGACGGCCAGGGCAAGCCGGTCACCTTCCCGCTCAGCGGCGTGATCAAGGGCTGGCAGCAGGGCATCCCCGGGATGCGCGTGGGCGGCCGCCGGGAGCTGGTCATCCCCCCGAGCCTGGCCTACGGATCGACCGCCCAGGCCAAGATCCCGGCGAACTCGACGCTCGTGTTCGTCATCGACCTGCACAGCATCTCCTAGTGTGCGGAATGCGACGCCAGCGCGGCCGCGGTCGCTGATCGCTAGTCGTCCGCGGCACCGCCGTCGTCGCGGTGCCGCGCCCGATAGAGCACCGTCGGGCCCGACACGCCCTTGAGCTTGTAGCGGCCCGCGGCCGACCACGCGTAGGCGCCGCGGGCGGAGTCGTGCACCTCGCGGGTGCACAGCACGCTGCCGGGGCGGGCCACGCCGGTCACCCGGCTGGCCAGGTTGACCGAGTTGCCGTAGTAGTCACCGGCCCGCACCATGGCCGGGCCCCAGGCGATGCCGGCCCGCAGGCTGGGCAGCTCCTCCTCGGCGAACGCCTCGACCAGGTCCAGCGCGACCCCCACCAGCGGCGCGGGGTCGGGGCTGACGAACATCGCCGCGTCGCCGATCGTCTTGACCAGCCGGACCGGGGCCGTGGTCACCGCGGCGGCCACGCTGGCCAGCCGCCCGGCGACCGTCCCCAGCTCCCGGACCTCGACCTGGCCGCCGAGCCGGGTGAAGCCGACGAGATCGGCGAAGCACACCGCCAGCTCCTGGGCGCCGGCGATGTCGCCGGCCTCGAGCTCGGCCAGCCCGAGCATCCCCCGCTGCACGCTGTCGCGCAGGTGGTCCTTGAACCCGGCCACCAGGATCGGGCCGAACGCCGGGGTCAGCTGCTCGGCCAGCGTGGCAAACCGGGTCGCCACCGCCTCCTCGCTGGCCCCGGGCTCCAGAAAGGTCTCGGCGAAGGCGGCGGTGATCGTCGCCGAGAGCCGGGCCATGCTCTCGCCCAGCACCCGGGTGATCTCGTCGATGCGCTCCTCGCCGAACCCGGCGTCGAGGAACAGCTTCATCGAGCGGGCCGCCTCGATGTCCTCGTCGCTGAACACCCGGGCGTCGGCGTCCGCCTCGGGCAGTCCGTGCTGGCGGCGGATCCGGATCATGGTGGCGGCCGGGAGCCCGGTCGCCTCCTCGATCTCCCTGGCGGTGCGCGTCCCGCCGAGCACGCGGTCGACCGGCAGCAGCGCCAGCCGGTTCTCCCTGACCGCGGTGGCCAGCTCCTCCTCGGTGAACCCGTCCTGCACCAGGCGGGTCAGGAGCTGCTCGCGCTGGGCGCGCTCCTCACCGGTCAGATCGTCGAGCAGTCCCGCGGCGGCGAAGTCCATCCCGGCATCCTCTCTGATGACCGCGACGTTCGCTAGGATCCACGATCCTCGCGGGCGCGTTTGCCTTGCGGTGCCCGCTTAGCTGACCCGGAGATACCGACGACAATGCTCTCCATACTGATGCCCGTCTACAACGAGCGCGAACGCGTCGAGCAGGCGATCGCCGAGGTGCTCGCCACCACGCTGCCGACCGAGTTCGAGCTCATCATCGTCGACGATGGGTCCACCGACGGCACCCGTGAGATCCTGCGCAACGGCGACTGGGACGGGCGGGTGCGCCTGTTGGAGCACGAGCATAACCAGGGCAAGGGCGCCGCGATCCAGACCGCGCTGCGCGAGGCCCGCGGCGACTACGCCTGCATCTTCGACGCAGACCTCGAGTACGACCCCGCCGACCTGGCCCTGCTGATGCCGCCCCTGATCGACGGCCGCTCCAACGCCTGCTTCGGCGTCCGCGCCTTCGACGGCTACACCAGCCACTCGTTCCTGTTCGTGCTCGGCAACAAGGGCGTCACGCTGGCCTGCAACGTCCTGTTCAACGTGTACCTGCACGACATCATGACCTGCCACAAGATGATCCGGACCGACCTGTTCCAGAGCCTGCCGCTCAGCGCGGCCGGCTTCTCGATCGAGCCTGAGATCACCGCCCGGCTGGTCCAGCGCCGCGAGCGCATCTTCGAGGTTCCGGTGCACTACCGCGCCCGCTCCAACGACGAGGGCAAGAAGCTGACCGCCCGCGACGGGTTCCGGGTCATCGCGACCCTGCTGCGCTGCAAGTTCTCGCGGAGCTGACGGGCCTCGGCGAAGGGGGCGGCGCCCGCTGACGCGGCGGGTCTGCGGCCGCACGGGCGGTCGCGTGTGGTGCGGAAAACGGCGGGCGATCGAGTGGGTGCGCAGTGTGGTGCCGTCGCGGCCTGCACTCCAGACCACGGTGCTGGCCGATTCGGGGTGCGTGGTCTGAGGTGCGCGGAAACCGCGCGTTCTGAACCACCGTCGCGCGAAACGGGCGATGCCCGGTCCA
>DATAWL010000032.1:0-1984 GCA_036267215.1 Solirubrobacteraceae bacterium
GATGCGCCGCAGACGAGGGCGCTCGGGCGCTGGCGGCGCGGCGACGTCTGGGCCGTCGCCATCCTGGTTGCGCTGCCGGTCCTCGTCTTCGGCGTCCCCGCGCTGCTCGGGCATTCGGTGCTGCCCGGCGACGACCTGTCGCAGAACTTCCCGCTGCGGGTTCTCGCCGGGCGCGAGATCCGGAGCGGCCACCTGCCGCTGTATGACCCGTACATCTGGAGCGGTGCCCCGCTCCTGGCCGGCTGGAACGCCGGCGCCGCGTACCCGCTCACGTTCCTGTTCGCCGTGCTGCCGGCGACTGCGGCGTGGACGGTCAACATGATCATCACCTGGGCGGTCGCCGGGCTCGGCATGTTCTGCTTCCTGCGGGCGCTGCGCCTCGGCAGCCTGCCGAGCCTGCTCGGCGGCCTCTCGTTTGCGTTCGCCGGAGCGATGTCGGCGCAGGTATCTCATTTCGGCCTGGTCGCGGGCATGAGCTGGGTCCCGGTCGCGCTGCTGAGCGTGCTCCGGCTGTCCGAGACCCGGAGCATGCCCTCCCGGCTCCGGTGGACCGGCGTGCTGGCCGGCGCGATTGGCCTGGTGATCCTGGCCGGTGAGCCGCGCGCCGTTGACGACGCCTGCGTGACCGTCGTCATCTACGCGGTGTGGCGCGTCGCGCGGCTCGGCCGCCGCTGGAGGCCGGCGGCCGTCTCGGTCGCGGCGGGCGGCGCGCTGGGCGCCTGCCTCGGCGCCGTTCAGTGGCTGCCGGGGCTGGCCGCGGTCGCCACCTCCCAGCGCGGGGCGGTCTCGATGGCGCTGTTCGAGTCCGGCTCGCTATCCACCAAGTGGCTGCTGCTGATGCTGGTGCCGGACCTGCTGGGCGGGTCCGGCTCGTTCGGCCAGCCCAGTTTCTTTGCGACCTACAACCTGACCGAAGTGACCGACTACGTCGGCATCCTGCCGCTCGTGGCCGCGGCCGTACTCCTGGGCCGCGTACGGCTGCGGCGCAGGCCCCCCGAGTGGCTGGTGTGGCACGTGATAGCGCTGGTCGGGGTGCTCCTCGCGCTCGGCGGCCGGACGCCGCTCGGGCATCTGCTCATCCATCTGCCGCTCTTCGGCGATCAGCGGCTGCAGAGCCGGAACATCCTCGTGACCGATCTCGCGCTCGCCGTCCTCCTTGCGTACTGGGCCAACAACCCGCTCACCGAGAAGAGCCGGCGGTTCCTCCGGGTCCGCATCATGCGCCGGATGGACCTGGAGACGATCCTCGGCGTGCTGCCCCCGCTCGCCATGATCGCCGTCGTCGTGATCGGGCTGTGCTGGGGCGCGGGCCTGCTGCGCTGGCTGGGGGTCGGCCTGGCCGCGACGCACGTCGACGGGCCGCTCAAGCCGTGGCTCGTCCCCTACGCGCTGATCGGCGCCGCGGCCATCGCGTTCGTGATCTGGGGGCGCCGCGTTGCCCCGCGGCTGCGCTCGCGGGTGCTCGGCGCGTTCGTCGTGATGGACCTGATGATCTTCACGATCCTCGGGGTGGTCGCGGTCGACGCCGGCCTCGGCCAGGGCGGGTCCGCCAGCGGTCACGCCGAGACAGCCGGTGAGATCCTGTCGGGCCAGCCGTCGGGGCTGGCGGCCCGTACACCGGCCACGCGCCCGGTCAAGACGCTGGGCTTTGGCGGACGTTTCGCGATCTACGATCCGAACGAGATCGACGCTCGCCAGTTGCCCGCGCTCGGTTCGCCCGATCTCAACGACATCGACGGCGCGCCATCGGTCCAGGGATACTCGTCGATCGTTGACGGCACGTACGCGTCCGCGACAGGCTCACATCAGGCGATGGGCGAGGGGCAGGACGAGCTCTCCCCGAAGGCCGTGGCCAGCGGGATCCTCGATCAGCTGGACACGTCGGTGCTGCTTACCGTGCCCGCATACCTGATCACCTCGAGCGGATCCACGGCGCCGCCGGGTCCGCCGGGCACCGGCGACCGCGACATCGCCGCGCACGACC
>DATAWL010000033.1:0-14840 GCA_036267215.1 Solirubrobacteraceae bacterium
CCTCGTTGCCGCGCAGCGACTCGCCCAGGCCGGAGAGGAACTTCTCCACCTTGTCGGCCAGGATGCGGTCCAGGTAGCCGTTGGTGGCGGCGTAGATCTGGGCCACCTGCACCTCCGCCGGCATCGGCTTGCGCTCGGACTGGTTGAGCGTCTTGACCAGGCGCTCGCCGCGGGCCAGCGTCCGCTGGGTGTCGGGGTCAAGCTCGGAGCCGAACTGGGAGAAGGCCTCGAGGTCGCGGTACTGGGAGAGCTCCAGCTTCAGCGTGCCGGCGACCTTGCGCATCGGGCCGATCTGCGCCGCGCCGCCCACCCGGGACACCGAGATCCCGACGTTGATGGCCGGACGCACGCCGGAGTAGAAGAGCTTGGGCTCCAGGAAGATCTGCCCGTCGGTGATGGAGATGACGTTGGTGGGGATGTAGGCCGACACGTCCCCCGCCTGGGTCTCGATGACCGGCAGCGCCGTCAGCGAGCCGCCGCCCAGGTCGTCGTTGAGCTTGACGGCGCGCTCGAGCAGCCGCGAGTGCAGGTAGAACACGTCGCCGGGGTACGCCTCGCGTCCCGGCGGGCGGCGCAGTAGCAACGACATCTGCCGGTAGGCGTAGGCGTGCTTGGTGAGGTCGTCGTAGACCGCCAGCGCGGCCTTGCCGTTGTAGAGGAAGTACTCGGCCATCGCGCAGCCCGCGTAGGGCGCCAGGAACTTGATCGGCGCCGCCTCGTCGGCGGCGGCCATCACGATGATCGTGTTCTGCAGCGCGCCCGCCTCCTCCAGGACGTTGGCGAGCTGGACGACGGTGGCCTTGCGCTGGCCGATCGCGACGTATACACAGATGAGATCGCGGTCCTTGTTGTTGATGATCGTGTCGATGGCGATCGAGGTCTTCCCGGTCTGGCGGTCCCCGATGATCAGCTCGCGCTGGCCGCGGCCGATCGGGATCATCGAGTCGATCGCCTTCAGTCCGGTCAGCATCGGCTCCGTGACCGGCTGGCGCTGGACGACGCCGGGGGCCTTGTGCTCGGCCGGGCGGGTCTCGGTGGTGTTGATCTCGCCCTTGCCGTCGAGCGGGTTGCCGAGCGGGTCCACGATCCGGCCCAGCAGCTGGTCGCCGACCGGGATATCCAGCAGGCGGCCGGTCCGCTTGACGGTGTCGCCCTCGGAGATGTGCTCCCACTCGCCGAACAGCACGGCGCCGACGTTGTCGGACTCCAGGTTGAGGGCCAGGCCGGTGACGTCGTGCGGCAGGTCGAGCATCTCGAACGACATGCAGTTCTCGAGGCCGTGGATACGGCAGATGCCGTCGGCGACCGAGAGGACGGTGCCGACCTCGGTCAGCTCCGCCTCGGAGGTGTCGAGGCCCTCGATCCGGCTCTTGAGGATCGAGGTGATCTCGTCGGGTTTGATCTGCATCGCGTGATTGCTCCCTTCACAGGCGACGATCTACGCCTGCGCCACTTGCTTTCGAAGTTGTTCCAGCCGGTTCTTGATCGAGGCGTCGAGGATGACGTTGCCCACTCTCAGCACTACCCCGCCGAGGATGTCGGGATCAACGTCGGCGGAAACCTCGACCTGACGATCGACCTGCGTGCCGATCCGGTCGCCGATGCTCTTCACGATGGCCGAGTCGAGCTTGATCGCACTGGTGATCCGCACCGGCAACAGCCTGCGGGCCTCGTCCCACAGCGTCTCGAACTCGGTGCGGATGCGGAAGATCGCCGGCATCCGGTGGCGCTCGATCAGCGCCTGCAGGAAGTTGTCGAACGCCGGGTCGGCGCCCTGGACCGCGCGCGCCAGGCCGGCCTTCTTCTCGTCCGGTGAGAAGTACGGCGACAAGAAGAACTGGGCCAGCTGGCGGTTCTCGTGCATGGCGTCCGCGAACGCGCCGAGCTGCTCGTGGACCGTGTCCAGCGAGTCGCGCTCGACCGCGACCTCGAACAGGGCTCGCGCGTAGACCTGGGCGATCTCTTCCATGAGTCCTTACGGAAGGGTCTCGGGGCCGGGGGTGTCGTTGGCGGCGAGCGCGCTGAAGTCCAGCTCGGACAGCGCGTCCTCCACCAGCCGCCGCTGGTCGTCGTCGGTGAGCGTCTTGCGGGTCACCTTCTCGGTGGCCAGGACGGTCAGGTCGGCGACCTCGTGGCGGATCTCCTGGATCGCGCGGCGCGTCTCGAGTGCGATGTCGCGTTGCGTCTGCTCCATCAGCTGCTCGCGCCTGGCCTTGGCCTGCTCCTCGGCGTCGCGCTCATGCGTCTCGGCGGCCCGGCGGGCTCGGGTGACGATCTCGTCGGCCTGGCCGCGGGCCTCGGTGAGCCGCTCGCGGTACTCGTCCAGAACCTCGCGGGCCTCCGCGCGGATGCGGGCGGCCTCGTCGATCGAGTCCTCGATCGCCTTCTGGCGCTTGTCGAGCGCCGCGGAGATGCGCGGGAAGGCCAGCTTCCACAGCACCACCATCGAGAACCCGAACAGGAGCAGCGTCCAGATCATCAGCCCGACGTTGGGCGTGATCAGGAACGAACCGCTGGAGGCAGCGGGGACGGGAGCGGGCATCGTTACTTCAGCACCCAGGACAGCAGGCCGGCGACCAGCCCGTAGAAGAAAGTCGCCTCGGTGAGGGCGAAGCCGAGCCACTGGATCTGGGTGATCTCGTCGCGCATCTCCGGCTGGCGGGTCACCGCCTCGATGACCTTGCCGAAGATGATCCCGATGCCGACGCCGGCACCGACGGCACCCAGTCCGCCTCCGATCCCGATGCCGAGTCCGGCGCTGACGGCGCCGAACGAGAGGAGGTGTGTAAGCGCTAGCACTATGACGTCAGCTCCTTCTTGGTTTTAGTGATGAGTTGCCGCGCCGGCAATGTAGATGGCGGCAAGGGTCGCGAAGATGAATGCCTGCAGCGTCGCCACCAGGCCCAGCTCGAAGAGATAGAGCAGGACCGCAAACGGCAGGGTGAACCAGCCGAGGAAGGACAATCCGAGCAGCACCGCCAGGCCGCCGGCCATGAACAGGATGATCAGGTGGCCGGCCAGGATGTTGGCGAAGAGTCGGATGGTCAGCGAGAGCAGGCGCATGAACGTGGAGACGACCTCCAGCGGGAAGATCAGCAGCAGGATCGGCCCGCTGATGCCGCCCGGGATCAGGCTCTTGAGGTAGCCGAGCGGGCCCTGCGCGCGGATGCCCACCCAGTTGAAGGCGACGAACACGATGAGGGCGAGGACGAGCGGCACCGAGATGTTGGCGGTGGCGGCGTAGAGCGCGAACGCCGGGATGTGGGCGCCGAAGATGGTGAATTGCTGGCCTGAGTTGGTCGGCAGCGGGATGTACCCGATCAGGTTGTTGAACCAGATGAAGAGGAACAGCGCGCCGAGGAACGGGAACCATTGCGCCGCCATCGAATCGGGCATGTTCCCGCGGGTGATGTTGTCGCGCATGAGCGAGTAGAGCACCTCCACCGCGGTCTGGACCTTGTTGGGCCGCTGGTGCATCCGGTCCGCGATCCACACCATCGTCACCACGGTGAGGATCGTGGCGAGGATCAGGTAGAGAACCGCGCGGTTGATGCTGAAGACGCCGAGGTGGACCCAGTTGTCGAGCTTGAACTCGTTCTGGATCTGGAAGGTGTGGTTCTGGTGGCCAAAGCCGAACAGGACGACCAGGAGCAGGATCCCGGCCACGTAGAAGCCGGTGATCGCCCAGAGAAGCTTGCGGGTGCTGGTCATCGGGGCCTTGTGCGGGTCATGGCCGAGATGGCCAGCGACATGGTGTAGGCGAACACGATCACGGCCAGGCAGGTGATGCCGGCGTTCCTGCCGTCGGCGTCGCGGGCGATGATCACCGCGATGGCCAGGGCGAAGAGCCGACCGAGCATGAAGCCGAGCCGCAGGCCGATCTGGCGCTGCGGGTCGAGGCTCGCCGTGACGCGGTCGACGCCCACATTGGCGGCGCGCAGCGCGATCCACGCGCCGGCGCCGATGACGTAGCCGGAGGCGGGCACGCCGATCAGCAGCATGATCGGGGCGGCGACCACCAGCACGATGACGTCGAAGTAGCTGAGCACGCTCACAGGCGACTCAGATGTCGTGGAAGCGCCTAGCGACAACGCGGAGCCCCACGAAGAAGCCGATCAGGAAACCCACGATCCCCAGCGCCAGCGCCGCGCCGAACAGCGCGCCGATCCCCGCCCCCACTGCCGCGCACAACAAGTTGGCCGACAGGAGCAACGCTCCGGCTCCGGCCACGTCCCTGCCGCTTACGGGCGGACGACTGCTGTTCGTCATGGTGTCTGCTGCCGCTTTGTCTCAAAGCTGATGTGTGATGGGTCGAGGGGCGCGTAAGGCTATCGGCGCGGCGATAAAGGCGTCGCCTGATTTTCCGCGCCAGGACGTGCGGCGCGCCACTACCAGGAGGGTAGTGGAGAGCCGCCACGGTTAGAAGGAGGTTAGCGTGCCCGGGCCGCCATGCGCGTGCCAACCGGGGTGCCTCCGCGCGGGCGCTCAGGCTTCCACAACTGGCCCTCCGCCCACATGGCGGCGACGCTCGCCCGGGGCAGGCCCAGCGCGCCCTGATAGACCAGATAGCGGGGCTCCCACCGGGGGAAGAACTTGGCGTTGAAGCGGTACAGGCTCTCGATCTGGAAGTACGGGTTGCCGACCGCGATCAGCTTGCCGAGCACGCGCTCGGACGGGCCCTCGGGGCTGTGGATCCAGCGGGCGAACGCGGCGAAGTTGAGCGACATCTCGGCCAGCCCGCGCTCGCGCAGCGCCTCGATCGCCTTGACCACCATGAACTCGGTCAGGCCGTTGGGGGTGTCCGGGTCGCGGCGCATGAACGAGAGCGACATCGCCGAGCGCCCATAGCAGGGCACGAAGTGCAGGACGCCGCGGACCGGTCGAGCCGGGTCGGTCTCATCGCGGGCGAGCAGAACGAGCGTGTCCTCGTCGTGCTCGCCCCCGATCGAGTCCATCGCCATCGAGAATCCTCGCTCCGGCGCGCCCTCGCGGCCGCGTTCGAGGACCGCCTCGACCTCGGCGGCCAGGCCGGGCGAGAGCGTGGCGACCGAGTGCAGCTCCGCGCGGAAGCCCGCCTTGTGCAGGCGGCTGACGGACTGGCGCACCTTGCGGATCGGCCGGCCCTCCAGGGAAAAGCGCTCGAGCTCGACGATCGCCTCGTCGCCGAGGTACATCGTCCGTAGGCCGAGCTGCTCGTACAGCGGCAGCAGGCGCCGGCTGGCTCCGACCGCGCCGACCCGCAGGGCGCGCGACCCGGCGAACTCGCATAGATCGGCCAGCAGGCCGGGGAGGGCCTCATCGGGGCCCACCGGGTCTCCGGACAGCAAGAGCACCCCGCCCTCGACCCGGTAGCCGACGAACGCCGACCGGTCCGCGCTGAACAGATAGTGCTTGTCCGTGCGCAGCTTGAAGAACGACAGGGTGTCGGCGCCGTGCTCGCGAACGAGCGCCGCGGCGGCGTCCCGGGCCGCCGGGCCCGGCAGCGCCGCCGGCCCGGCGAGCGGGCGGAAGATGACGTAGGCCATGGCGAGCAACGTGCCCATCTGCACGAGGTGCACGCCCAGCGGGACCCACGCGAAGTAGTGGTGATGGATGCCGTGACGCTCGAAGTGCAGGGGGCCGCCCCGCCAGAGCAGCAGGTCTCCGGTCTCGCGCATGACGCTGGCCCACGACGGGTGCCCCGCGGTGGCCCACGCCGCCAGCACGGCGACCGCCAGCCCGCAGACGCCCAGCAGCGGGACCCGCCAGACGGCGCTGCGCAGCGAGATCCGGTCGTGCTGCACCCGGAACGCATCGCGGCCGGCGAACAGCATCCCCGCGGTGAACCACGTGATCGCGGTCTCCTCGAAGTCCAGGCCCTTGAGCAGATTCAGGACGCCCAGCAGGAGCATCAGGGCGATCGCCGCCTGGTAGGCCCGGCGGCGCCGCCTGAGCAGATAGGGCGCGACGAGCAGCAGCGCGGCGCCGGCCGGAAGGGCGAAGGCGTGGAACAGGCGCATCGCCTCCACCGGCTCGAAGTCGAGCAGCAGGTGGCCCCGCCAGCGGATGTTGGGCGTCAGCGCGGAGGCGACGTTGATCAGCCCGACCAGCCCCGCGGCGATCGCGGCCAGGGCCGGAGTGAAGCGCGACGTGCGTTGACGGATCGGTTGCATGCGAGAGGTGAGAGCCGGCCCAGGTTCCGGGCGCTGTGGGTCGATGGGACCCCGGAGCGACGCCGCGGGCCGACGGTTCACCGGAATCTACCGTGTCGGCGGCTGGTGGTTACGGCGCCGGCGTCGGCTTTCCTGCCGGCGCGCGACCGCGGCGCAGTCGCGGGGACGCCGATGCCGCAGTGACCGGCGCGATCCGCACTGCGACCGCCGACGGGTCCCGGCGGACCGGCAGCGCCAGCGCCAGGGCCAGCGCGCCCAACGGGAAGATCGCCATCGCCTCGAACACCGCGCGCAGCCCGTGGGCGTCGGCCAGCAGGCCCAGCAGCGGCGCGCCGACGCCGCCCAGACCGATTGAGAGGCCGATCGTCACGCCCGAGGCCACGCCGATGCGTCCGGGCAGGAACTCCTGGCCCATGACGATCGTCACCGCGAACGTGGCGATCGTCGCCGCCCCGGACAGCCCGGCGAACACCATCGCCAGCGCCGGCCCGGAGACGAGGAAGCCGACGATCAGCGGCGGCAGCACGATCATCGAGCCGATCAGCACCGCGCGCCGCCCGAAGCGGTCGGCCAGCCGCCCGCCCGCGAGCGTCCCCACCGCACCGCCGATCAGCATCACGGTCAGCGCCGCCCCGCCGGTGCCGGTGCTGGTGTGCAGGTCGTGGATGAAGTAGAGCGGGATGAAGGTGACGAAGCCGAAGTAGACGAACGAGCGCAGCGCGATCACCAGGCCGAGCAGGATGAATGGCCCCCAGGCGTCGTCGGCGGTGTCGTGGCTGGAACGGGCGTGGGCCAGGTCCACGCGGAAGGTCGTCAGCCGGGGCAGCTCGTGCGCCAGCACGAAGCCCATCAGCGAGGTCGGGATGATCACCAGCAGCGCCCCGGACATGCCGAACGCCAGTACCAGCGGTGTGATCAGGGCCGGACCCAGCGCGAACCCCAGGTTGCCGCCGACGCTGAACAGGCTCATGCCGCTCGACCGGCGCGCGCCCGAGACGTAGTTGGCAAAGCGCGAGCCCTCGGGGTGGAACGCCGCCACCCCGATGCCGCTGAGCACGACCGCGGCGAAGGTGAGCGCGTAGCTGGGAGCGATGCTCGCCAGCCCCACCCCCACGCCGCCCAGGATCGGACCCAGCGGCATCAGCCAGGGCAGCGAGCGGCGGTCGGAGAGGTGGCCGAACAGCGGCTGGATGACCGAGCTGGAGATCGTGGCCGCGAGGATGAGCGCCGAGACCCCGGCGTAGCTGAGGTGGTCGCGGATGATGAAGAACGGCAGCAGGGCCGGGATCGAGCCCTGCCCGACGTCGGTGAACAGGTGTCCGGCGGACAGCACCGCCATCGCGCGCCGGTCGACGCCGGCGCGGGTGGCGGCCGGTGGGCGCGTCGTGGTGAACGCCGCGACCGTGTTCACGCGCGGGCGGGCACTAGCCGTCGATCTCGCGGATCTTCTCGGTGACGATCCGCCGCTTGTCCGCGAGCTCGGCGGCGAGGTCGTTGAGCTCGGCCAGGCGCCCCTGGACCAGCTCGAGCTGATTGGTGATGTGGCCCAGGGCCTCCTCGAGCAGCCGCTTGCGCTCAGCCGGAGCCTCGGTGTGCTGGAGCTCCTCGCGCAGGTTGGCCCGCGCGCTCTCGGCCTCGAGCAGCTGCGAGAGCTGCTCGAGCGACAGGCCGAGCAGGTCGCGCAGCCGCACGATCTCCCGCACCCGTTCGACGTCTGCCCGCGTGTAGCAGCGGTGCTTGCCCTGCTCGCGCTCGGGCTCGGAGCCCAGCAGCCCGATCTCCTCGTAGTAGCGGATGGTGCGCGGCGTGGTCCCGGTCAGCTCGGCGACCTCGCCGATGCGCAGCGGGCGCTCGTCCTGCTTGGCGGCGGAGGTGGCGCTCATGACAGCGCCACCTCGGGCCGGTGGGGCTCGGACGCCGGCGCGCGGAGCTCCTTGGGCCGCGCCGCCGAGATGGCCGCGCCGACCAGCGACACGGCGCACAGGCACCAGAGGGCGGTGTGCATGTTGGAGATGAACGGCGACAGCTGGGCGGTCGAGATGTGGTTGGCCAGCCCGGAGAAGACGCTGAACAGGACGTGCTTGGGCACCGCGGAGGTGACGACGGCCAGCACGAACGCGATCGACATGACCGCGCCGGTGTTCTGGACCAGCACCCGCGCGCCGGCGGCGATGCCGCGCCGGTGCGGCGCGACGGTGCCCATCATGGCCGCGGTGTTGGGCGAGTTGAACATGCCGCTGCCCAGACCGACGATGAACATGTAGATGCCGGGCCACACGTAGCTGGTGTCGCGCTCCAGCGTCGTCATCAGGCCCAGACCCAGTGCGGTCACGAGCATTCCCATCACCGCGAGGGTACGCGAGCCGCGGCGGTCGGCCCAGATGCCGGCCGCGGGCGAGGCGATCAGCATGCCCAGCGCCAGCGGCGCGAGCTTGACGCCGGCCAGGATCGGCGAGTTGCCCTGGACGCCCTGGAAGTAGAAGACGAACACGAACATCAGCGCGAACCGGGACAGGCCGTTGGCGAAGGCCGCCGCCGACGCGGTCGCGAACAGCCGGTTGCGGAAGATCGTCAGGTCGAGCATGGGCGCCTTCTGACGGCTCTCGACGAGCACGAACGCCGGCAGCAGTATCACGGCGAGGATGAGCGCCGGGATGACCAGCGGCGAGGTCCAGCCCTCGATGCCGCCCTTGGAGATGCCGTACACCAGTCCGGTCAGTCCGATCAGGAAGGTGATCGTGCCCAGGTAGTCGAACGAGCGGTCCTCGGAACGGCCGGTGACCTCATGCAGCACCGCGGCGCCCCACAGGCTCCCGGCGAGTCCGAACGGGACGTTGAACCAGAACACCCAGTGCCAGGAGATGGCCACCAGCGCGCCGCCGAGGACGGGGCCGATCACCAGCCCGACCGCGGCCACCATCGTGTTGGTGCCCATCGCCAGGCCCAGCTGCTCCTTGGGGAACGCGTCGGTGACGATCGCGGCCGAGTTGGCGAACAGGAAGGCGCCGCCGACGCCCTGGATGATGCGCCACAGGATCAGCTGGGTGCCGTTGGCGGCGAAACCCGCGCCGAGCGAGGCCAGCGCGAACAGCACGAAGCCCAGCACGTAGGCCTTCTTGCGCCCGAACTGATCGGACAGCCGGCCGGCGCTGAGCACCAGCACGGTCGAGGCGATCATGTAGACCAGGATCACCCACACCAGCTCGAGCAGGCTGGTGTGCAGGCTGCGCTCGAGGTCGGGCAGGGCGATGATCAGCGTGCCCGAGTTGATCGTCGCCAGCAGCATCCCCAGGCTGGTGCACGACAGCGCCCACCACTTATAGGAGTCGTGGTCGGCCTGGACGCCGATGCGGCGGCGCGGCCGGGGGCGCTGGGTGGGGGATGCGGGGAGGACGGACAACTGAAAACACCTTCTTCGATGATGGAAAATTGAAACCTTACGTAAACGTCAGAATAGCAGTATCGGCAGCCGTCGTCCACCCCTTGAGCCGGTCCCACGGGCGGCGCTCGGGCTGACGCGCGGCGGTCCGCGGCCGCCGGCTACCTGTCGTGGTTGGGGCGCTTCTCGCGCTCGGTCAGCGTCCGCCGCAGCACCACGCGGGCGTTCTGCTTGACCGTCAGATGGACGTGGAGCGTGCCGTCGTCCTTGAGCAGCCGGCGCCCCTTGCGGTCGAGCTCAAGCGCCACCGTGTCGCTGTGTCCGGCGCGGACGAACAGCGACCGGCCATCGAGCTGCTCGGCATGGCGGTGGCGGCGGTGGCCCACCTCGATCGCCACCGTCAGGTGCGCCGGGCACCGCGTTCGCGCCGGCCCGCGGCAGGTGAGGCGCACGTGAACGGTGGCGCGCTTGACCTTGATGTGCCCGGCGGAGAGGACGTCCTTGCGGGCCTTGGTCCGGCCCGGCCCGCCCCCCGAGCCGCCGGTGGGATTGGTCCCGAGCAGAACGCCGCCCCAGTCGTCGACGGCCACGCACGAGCCGGCGGTGGGGCAGCTGACCGCGTCGATCGGCCAGCCGTCGACGGCGTCCAGGCCCCAGGTTCCGCCGCCTCCGCCCAGATTGGTGCTGGCGGCGATGTTCCCGGCGGTGTCACCGGCCACGCACAGCGCGTCCCCGACGCAGCTGACGGAGTTGAGCGTGTTCGAGCTCCCGTTGGGGCTGTCGATCGAGGCCACCCCACCCCACGAGCCGCTCCCCGGGTTGGTCGAGGTGACCGCGCCGCCGCTGCTGTCCACCGCGACGCACAGCGACGTGGACGCACACGACACCGACGTCGCCGCGTTTTTGTCGACGTTCTTGCCCTTCCACGCCGAGGCGCCGCCCGTGGGGTCGGTCGAGGTCAGCTCGCCGCCGGCGCTGTCGACCGCGACGCACAGCGAGGTCGACGGGCACCAGACCGCATCGAGCACGTTCTGGGAGTCGACCGCGGTGGTCTTCCAGGCGCCGGCCCCGCCGGTCGGGTTGGTGGCGGTCAGGACGTTGCCGGACCCATCGACCGCCACGCACAGCGTCGTCGACGGGCAGCTGATCGAGTCCAGCGCGCTCTGGCTGTCGGCCGCAACCGACGACCACGCCCCGGCGCCCCCGCCCGGGTTGGTCGAGTGCAGCAGGTTGCCCTCGGAGTCCACCGCGACGCACAATTTGCTCGACGGACACGAGATCGCCGACATCGAGTTGGTGGAGTCGATGTTGGCCACCGCCCACGACGCCGGCCCGCCGCCGGGATCGCCGCTCCAGACAAGGTTGCCGCCGGCATCGACGGCATAGCACTGACCGGCGCTCGGGCACGAGATCGCATTGATGCCCTGCCCGGCGGCGCTCTCGAGCGCGATCGAGACCCAGGCGCTCGCCCCGCCCGCCGGGCTGTCGGCGACCAGGACGTTGCCGCCGGAGTCGACCCCGGCGCAGAAGGCGTTGCTGAGGCAGGAGAAACCGTCGATCGACTGGCCGGCGGACCGGGTGGTCGTCGTCCACGCCGACGCCCCGCCGCCCGGGTTGCCCGAGAACACGATGTCCCCGGCGACATCGCCCACCGCGCAGAAGCCGTCGGGCGCGCACGACACGGCGTTGAGCTCCTGACCGCCGTCGACCGCGTCGACCGTCCAGCCCGAGCTCGGACTGGCCCCGGGGGTGCTCGACACGACGACGTTGCCCGAGCCGTCGGCGGCCACGCACTGCGAGGCGGACGCGCACGAGACGGCGTCGAGCGGGTTGGAGCCGTCGACGTCGGCGCTCTGCCAGACCCCGGACGCCGGGCTGGTCGTGTTCAGCAGCGTTCCGGCGGCGTCGACCGCGACGCACAGGGCGCTCGTCGGGCAGGAGATGCCGGTCAGCTGACCGGAGGCGTCGATCGCCGCCGTCTTCCAGGTGGCGGCGCCACCGCCCGGATCGGTGGAGGTGTAGGCGTCGCCGTTCCCGTCGACGGCCACGCACAGCGACGAAGTCGGGCACGAGATGCCGGACAGGGGGTCCTGGGCGACGGCGGCGACCTGCCATCGATCCGTCGGCGTTCCCGGGTCGGTGCTCCACAGCACGTTGCCCTCCTCGTCCACCGCGGCGCAGAAGGACGTCGATGCGCACGAGATGCCGGTCAGCGCGTTCTCGCCCGAGCCGTCGCCGTCGATGTCGGAGATCACCCACGCGCCGGCGCCGCCCGCCGGGTTGGTCGCGGTGGCCAGATCGCCGCTGCCGTCGATCGCCAGGCATAGCGAGGTGCTCGGGCACGCGATCCCGTTGAGCGTGCCGGTGTTGGCCGGGTCGATCAGGACCGGGGTCGTCCAGCTCAGCGTCGCCGCCCGGGCGCTGGCGGCTCCGGTCAGCGCCAGCGCGATCGCGACCAGGGCGATCACCGCTCCCGCGGTGACGAGCCCCTGCACGTTCAAGCCCCGCTGGCACACGGCCGGTCGACCCATGAGCCCTCTCTCCACTGTTTGACGCCTCGGGCCGCCCCGCCGGCCGGCGGCCCTCGAGGCCGGACGCTATCAGCGGTCCGGCCGGCGTGGCGCGGTCCTTAACCTGCTCATCACGACTCGAACGCGGCCACCGTCGCCAGGATCACGAAGGCGGCGATGAGCGCCGCGCCCTCGAACGGCGTCGCCTCGCCGTCGCCGGTGATCTGCCACACGATCACCGAGGTGCCGAGCAGCGCCCCGGTGTAGACGGGGGTGAGCGCGAACGTCAGCGTGGTCGCCGTCAGCAGCGACACCAGGACGAGCACCGGGTACAGGAACGCGGCGATCTGGGCCACCGAGTTCTTGACCACCGAGATGGCCAGCTCGGATTGGCCCCGGTAGGCGAGCACCACCCCGACCGCGTGCTCCACCGCATTGCCGGCGGTGGCGACGATCACCAGCCCGGCGAACGAGCGGGAGATCCCCAGGGTGTGGATGGTCGGCTCCAGCGCATGGACGAACCAGTCCGAGACGAACGCCGACGCCAGCCCGGCCAGGCCCAGCAGTGCCAGGCTCACCCCCATAGGCAGCCGGGGCCCCTTCTCGGACGGGGCGTCGGTGGGAGGCGGGGTCGACAGGTACTGGCGCACCCAGACCCCGTAGGCGATCAGGATGGCGGCGGCGCCGACGATCGAGATCGTGGTGATGTGGTGGCTGGCCGAGTCGTGGGACGAGTTCGCCAGCGCGACCAGCAGGATGATGAAGCTGGCGATCATCAGCATCGTCGCCGTGTCGTTGGGCAGCCGCGCGCTGAAGCGCATCACCCCGTCGGAGCTGCGCAGCGACCCGACCAGGATCACCAGTCCGAGCACGAACAGCGCGTTGACCAGGATCGACCCGAGGATCGCCGTCTGCGCCACCACCCGCTCCCCGGCGTTGAGCGCGAACACGACCACGAAGAACTCGGGCAGGTTGCCCAGCGTCGACTGCAGCAGCCCGGTGACCGCGGTCCCCAGGCGCTGGCCCAGCTGCTCGGTGGCGAACGACACCACCCACGCGACCGCGGCCAGCGCCACCCCGGCGATGACGAACGCGGCCACGTGCCCCAGTCCGGTCGCGTAGCGCGCCACCCCGGCCAGCGCGACCAGTCCGACCACGACCGCCATGGCGGCCCGCTCGATCTTCGACAGCCCGGCCAGCGGTTTACTCGAGACTGGCCGTGTTCACCGCGGGCCGATCTTCTCGAACTCGCCGGTCTCGATGTCCTTGCGGACCGACTCGTCGATCTGGTGCTCGCTGGTGTCGGGGTCGTTGCGACGCAGCTCGATCGTGCGCAGGCCCTTGAACTTGAAGATCTCGAGCACGTAGATGAGATAGATGCTGGCCGCGGCGCACACGACCGCCAGCGCGAGCAGGAACACGATCCAGCCCGTCTGATGGCGGTGGGAGTGGGTGATCAGCCGCAGCGCCACCGCCAGGCCGGCCATCAGGAACGACCACGCGTACAGGTAGGCGACCGTCTTGCGCTGCGAGAAGCCGATCGCCGACATCCGGTGGTGGAAGTGATTGGCGTCGGCCGACCACGGCTTGCGCCGGTACTTCAAGCGCTTGGCGATGACGAAGCTGGTGTCCAGGAACGGGATGACCAGGATCATCAGCGGGACGACCAGGGCGACGACGGCGTTGGTCTTCAGCGAGCCGACCACGGCCACCACGCCGAGCAGGTAGCCCAGCAGGTTGGCGCCGGCGTCGCCCATGAACACCGAGGCCGGATAGAAGTTGTGAAACAGGAAGCCGAGCGCCGCGCCGGCGGTCAGCGCCGCCAGGATCGCCGCCCCGTTGACCCCCAGGCTGAACGAGATGACCGCGAACGCGGCGCCGTCGATCGTGCAGATCCCGGCGGCCAGCCCGTCGATGCCGTCAGAGAAGTTGACGACGTTCATCATCCCCACCAGCCACACGACGCTGATGACGCCGCCCTCGTTGGGGAACTGCAGCGACCCGGCGAACGGCAGCGTGATCTCGTTGACCACCGCCCCGCCCTCGACCACCACCAGCGCGGCGGCGATCTGACCCACCAGCTTGACCCCGGGTGGCAGCTCTCGCCAATCGTCGATCGCCCCCACCAGCGTGATCAGGCACGCGCCGGCGATGATCGCCCACATGTGCACCAGGCCGCCGTTGCCCGAGCGGCCGTGCACGTGCGGCAGATAGATGGCCGGCGGCAGCCAGATCGCCCCGCCCACGAGCACCGCGGCCAGGATCGCCAACCCCCCCAGCAGCGGCGTCTCCCTGCGCGCCAGCCCCCGGTCCCTCGGCTTGTCGATGGCGCCGACGCGCCGCGCCAGCCGCGCGGCCAGCGGGGTTAGGGCCGCCGCGACCACCGCCGCGACCACAAAAGAGAGCACGGCCTCCGTGTACTGCATGCGCCACAAGCATTGCAGCCCACCCCGACTGTTGGCGTTCCCCGCCGGTGACCCGCTTGACGCTGGTCGAACTTCGGCTGTCGATGGGGGCGCGTCGCGTGGCGCTGGGGCGGGTCTCGCGGTGGGGGACCGCCGGCTGTGCCGGCTCTCGCTGTGGACCTCGCCGTCGCTCGGCCAGGATCACGCGACGTTCCGTGGTTGGGGGGTGGAAACCGGGCCGCTGGCGCCTCTCAAGAGCTATGAGGGACAAACCGCGTGTGCGTCCACAGGTTTGGCGCGTTTCCCACGCTGGAGCGCAATCTGGGGACAAACGGTTTCTGCCCGTCGTGGTTTGGCGCGTTTTCCACGGCTCAGAGGGTCTGGACCGCGGCCT
>DATAWL010000034.1:0-5699 GCA_036267215.1 Solirubrobacteraceae bacterium
GCGTCTTCGATCCCTCGGCGTAGTACGGGCGCATGTTGATGTTCACGAACGCCCACTCATGCTCGCCGGCGAGCTCGGTGCACAAACGGTTGACGTCGTCGTAGTTGCCGCGCACCGAGACCAGGTTCCCGCCGTACACGCCGGTCGCGAGCACCTTCTGCTCCTCGAGATCGGACGGAATGAACACGTATGACTCGAGCCCGGCGGCGGAGGCGTGCGCGGCGACCGCGTTTGCGAGGTTGCCGGTCGAGGCGCAGGCCACAGTCTGGTAGCCGAACTCGCGGGCGCGGGCCATTGCCACCGACACCACGCGGTCCTTGAACGAGTGCGTCGGGTTGGCGGCGTCGTTCTTGATCCATAGCTCGCGCAGACCGAGCTGCTCGGCCAGGCGATCGGCGCGCATCAGCGGCGTCCAGCCGGCGGGCAACAGCCCGCGGGGCGGCGCCTGCACCGGCAGGAAGTCGCTGTAGCGCCACAGCGAGTGGGGTCCGGCCTGGATCCGGCGCTTGAGCGACGCGGGGTCCGCGTCCGTCCGGGCCGCGTACGCGACCTCGAGCGGGCCGAAACACCGCTCGCACACGTATCGCGCGTCTAGCGGGTAGGTGGTCTTGCACTCTTTGCAGCGAAGAGACTCTGGCGGCATATGTCAAAAAACCTCCGCCGGGGTCTGTGGTCGGAGGTCTTGCGAAACCGCCCTGCCACATCTCCCAGGCCTTGTTGTTGGAGCCTGATGGAATTGGCACCTTTCCCTTGCGGGAGGTTGCCGGGGTTTCGTAGGGCCATTCCCTCCACCCCTCTTGATGCGTACTGCTATGTGCGAGGCATTATATCCGGCACGCGGGATCGTGGAATCAACCACCCAGCATGACGGCGGTGCCGCACCGGTGCGTAACGAGCCGGCGTCCCCGGTGTTGAGTCCAGCCGTGGCCACCGCCTCGTCCGATCCGCTGGCGCGCCTCGAGGCGATCCTGAGCCTGGAGGACGACTCGACGCCCAGCCGGCGCATGCTGGTGATCGTCAACCCGTACGCGACGACGGTCTCCGATCGCCTCAAGAACCTCGTCGTCTACGCCCTGCGCGGCCGCTTCGATGTCCGCGCCGTCAACACCGAGGCCCGCGATCACGCCACCGAACTGTGTCGTCAGGCGGCGCGCGAGGGCTATGACGTGGTCGTGGCGTTCGGCGGCGACGGGACGGTCAACGAGGCCGCCAACGGGCTGGTCGGCTCCGATACGCCGCTGTTTCCGCTCCCCGGCGGTCGGACCAACGTCTACTGCCGCATGCTGGGCATCCCCACCGACGTGGTCGACGCCACCGAGCACCTGCTCGGGCTCGCCCACGACTGGCGGCCCCGCCGAGTCGACGTGGGCCGGGTCAACGACCGCTACTTCCTGTTCTCCTCGGGGGTGGGGCTCGACGCCAGCGTCGTCGCGCGCGTCGACGCCCACCCTCGCCTGAAGGCGCGCGTGGGCGAGTGGTACTACGCCTGGACCGGGATCCAGACCTTCAACCGCCACTACCTCGTGCGCCCGCCGCGGTTGACCGTGCAGCTGGGCGACGAGACCGTTGACGGGGTGACCGCGATCATCCAGAGCGCCGACCCGTACACGTACTTCGGCAACCGGCCGGTGCGCATGGGCGAGGGCGCGACCCTGGAGAGCGGTGACCTGGCCGGCGTGGTGCTCCAGCGGGCCAGCCCGATCGATGTCGCGACCGTCACCTGGCGAGCGCTGTCCAAGCGTGCCCGGCTCGTGCGTCACCGCCGGGTCCACGGTTTCCGCGGGCTGCGCACCCTGAGCGTCGTCTCGGCCGACGAGCGGGCGCTCCCGCTGCAGGTCGACGGCGACTACATCGGCGAGGTCCATGAGGCCGCGTACGAATGCGTCCCGGGGGGAATGCTGGTGATCGCGTGATCCGCCGCCTGCTCCTGTTGGTCGCGGCCTGTGCCGCGATCGCCGCCGGCGCGCTGGTTCCGGCCCTGGCCCGGAGCGCAGCGGGCTCAAGCGCGGGGTCCCCCACCCTGCCGGGCGCGCCCAACTGCCCCGTGTTCCCGGCCGACAACCCGTGGAACCAACGAGTGAACCAGCTGCCGGTGGCCAAGGACTCCGGCCAGCTGATCGCCCGGATCGGTCTCGACGACCCCGTGCACCCGGACTTCGGCACCGTCTACGACGGCGCGCCCAACGGCATCCCCTATGCGATCGTGACCAACGCGACCAAGCCGGTGCCGGTCTCGTTCCAATACGCGTCGGAGTCCGACGGGCACCGGTACCCGTTGCCCCGCAACGTGCCGATCGAGGGCGGCTCGCACTCCAGCGGCGATCGTCACGTGATCGTCGTCAACAAGGACACCTGCACCGACTACGAGCTGTTCGCCGCCTACCCCCACGACGCCGGCCGCCGGTGGACGGCCGGCTCGGGGGCGATCTTCAACCTGCGCTCCGATCACCTGCGCCCGGCGGGCTGGACCTCCGCCGACGCGGCCGGCCTGCCGATCCTGGCGGGGCTGGCGATCTACGCCCAGGTGGCCGCGGGCGCGATCGACCACGCGCTGCGGTTCACCGCGCCATGCACCGGCAACCGCTACGTGTACCCGGCGCGTCACGTCGCCGCGAGCTGCAGCGGCGCCTCCGCGCCGCCGATGGGGTTGCGGGTGCGCCTGAAGGCCGGCGTCAACATCTCCCACCTGCCCTACCAGGCGCGCGTCGTGGCCCAGGCGCTCAAGACCTACGGGATGATCCTGGCCGACAACGGGAGCCCGTGGTTCATCTCCGGGGCGCCGAACCCGCACTGGAACAACGACGCGCTGCACGAGCTCGACCAGCTGACCGGCCGCGACTTCCAGGTGGTCGACACGAGCTCGCTGCCCTCCCCCGGGCGCTGACCCTCCCCCGGCGCTGACCCCTCCCCGGGCGCTGACCCTCGCCACACAGGGGGGTGGATCGCGGCCGCCCGGCGGCTCTATACCTGTGTGGAGCCGGAGCGACAACCGCCACGGCGTCGTCGGCGGGCTCGGGCGGCCGCCGGCCCGCCGCTGACCGAGCGCGACCTCGCGGCGCTCGCGTTCGCCGCCGAGCACCGGTTCGTCACCGCGGCCCACATCGCGGTGCTGCTCGGGGTGACCGAGCCGGTCGCCGACGACCGCCTGCGAACGCTCAGCGAGGGCGGCTATCTGCGCCGCGAGCGCAAGCTGCACGGCGAGCCCGCGTCACACCGGATCACCGGGCCCGGGCTGCGGGCGGCCGGGAGCGACCTGCCCACGCCGCGCACCCTTGACCTGGCCCACTACCGCCATGACGACGGCCTGGTCTGGCTGATGCTGGCGGCGCGGCGGGGCCGGTTCGGCTCGCTCCGCGAGATCGCCGGCGAGCGCCACATCCGCTCCCGCGACGGACGCGAAGGCGACCCCGAGACGCGCTACGGCGTGCGGCTGGGCGGGGTCGGCGCCGGCGGGCGCGAGCGGCTGCACTACCCCGACCTGATCCTGACGACGGCCGGCGGGGACCGGGTGGCGTTCGAGCTCGAGCTGACCGGCAAGCCGGCGGAACGGCGAGCGAGGATCCTGGCGGCCTACGGCGCGGACCGGCGCATCGACGCCGTCGTCTACCTCGTCGATCGCCCGGCCATCGGCGACGCGATCGCGCGCTCGGCCCGGCGCCTCGGGATCGAGGACATGGTCCATGTCCAGCGCGTGAGGCTCGACCGGGGCGGCGGCCGCGGGGACGGCGGGCGCAGCCTCGAGCCCGCGCACGGCCGTCGCGGACCGGAGCTGGAGCGGTGAGCGAGCCCTGGCCGTCTGCGCGACTGCGGCGCGCCGTGTCGCTGGCGCTGTGGGCGGCGGTGATGGTGGCGCCGTCAGTCGCGGTCGCGGCGGCGCTGGTGACCGGCGGGGTGGCGCTGCTGTGGGGACCGGCACTGCTGCGGGCCGGGGCGCGGCTGCGTGGGCGCGGCGGGTCCCAGGGTGGGCCCGGGAGCCCGGCGGTCGTCCTCGGCGCCGACCCGGCGGGCCGGCCGGTGGCGCTCGACGACCGGCAACTGGCCGCGCACGAGCTGATCGTCGGGGCCAGCGGAGCCGGCAAGTCGACGACGATGCTCGCCGTCCTGGATGCTCAGATCCGCCGGGGCCGGCCGGTCGTCGCCATCGACATGAAAGGCTCGCCGGGGTTCGCCGCGGCGCTGCAGCGGGCCGCCGCCGCGGCCGGACGGGGGCTGCGGGTGTGGACCCCCGAGGGCCCGGGCCACTGGAACCCGCTGGCCCACGGCAACGCCACGGCGCTCAAGGACATGCTGATCTCGTCCGAGCGTTTCAGCGAGCCCCACTACCAGCGGGCCGCCGAGCGCTACCTCCAGCTCGCCCTGCAGGCGCTGCACGCGGCCCATCCCGACCGCCCCACCCAGCTACACGAGGTGGTGGCGGCGATGGAGCCGCGCCGTCTGGGCGCGATGCTGCGCCGGGTGCCGGGGGCCGACGCCGAGCGCATTCAGGACTACCTCGCCGACCTGACTCCGGATCAGCTCAGCGCCGCGCGAGGGCTGGGGACCCGGCTGGCGGTGCTCAGCGAGTCCGTCGCGGGGCCCTACCTGCGCACGGGCGCGGCCGCGCCCGGCGCGGTGGTCGACCTCCGGGCCGGCCTGACCGGCGGCGACGTCATCCTGCTCAGCCTCAACTCGAGCGTCTACGGCCAGCTGGCCGCGCAGCTGGGAGCGCTGGCCATCCAGGACCTGATCAGCGCCACCGGGCGTCGGCTGGCGCCCGGCGGCGTGCCGCTGCCGGCCACGGTGGCGATCGACGAGTTCTCGGCGCTGGGCGCCGACAACGTGCTGGCGCTGCTCGCCCGCGGCCGGGAGTCCGGCGTCAGCGTCCTGCTGGCGACCCAGGAGATGGCCGATCTCGAACGGGCCGGTCGGGGGTTCCGCGACCAGGTGCTGGGCATCGTCGGCGTCAAGCTGATCCATCGCCAGGACGTGCCCGCCTCGGCGGACATGGTCGCCCAGATGGCCGGCACCCACACCGTCTGGGTCGAGACCCATCAGATCCGTTCGGTCCTGGCGCCCGCCGGTGGCAGCCGGGGCACGCGCCGCCAGGAGGAGCGCTACCTCGTTCACCCCAACGAGATCAAGACCCTCGAGGTGGGCCAGGCGGTCGTGCTCAGCAAGCTGCCCAGCGCCCGGGTGGACCGGGTGCGCGTCCGGGCGCGCGACGCGGCGCGCGACCCGGCGCGCGACCGGGATGGTCCTGAGCGCTGATTGTGGTTGGTTGTCCTTTGTCGTGCCTTCGTCGTCTCGTGGGGTCCGTGGGGCGGTGGGGCGGGGTATCGGCGGACGTCAACGGCGGCTATCGAAGGCTGGACGGGCGGTCGCTGGTGGCTGTGGAGCGTTGGGTGTTGCGCGATGGGCAACGAAACCGACGTCGGAGACCAGACCCCCTCTTTTGGCGGGAGGTGTGGTCTGTGCGTCGCGGATTCCGGGGTGTTTGAGACCAGACGTCCCCGACCCGGTGGGGGTGTGGTGTGTGGTGTCGGTTTGCGTCTCTGGGTGTTGCGTGATGGGCAACGAAACCGCGCTTTGGACCGGGCATCGCCCGTTTCGCGCGACGGTGGTTCAGAACGCGCGGTTTCCGCGCACCTCAGACCACGCACCCCGAATCGGCCAGCACCGTGGTCTGGAGTGCAGGCCGCGACGGCACCACACTGCGCACC
>DATAWL010000035.1:0-26355 GCA_036267215.1 Solirubrobacteraceae bacterium
CGGATCGTGGAAGGCCACGGCGGCACGCTCTACAACACCGCGACACCGGACCTTCACCTACTGAGCGGCGGCAAGGTCGGCAGCGTCCCCGTCAAGGCCGGCACCACCAACCAACAGCGCGGCTTCCTCAAGCTGCCGCCCTCGATCGACCGCGTCCTTGATCCGTTCCATCCGACCACCTACGGCAAATCAACGAAGACCAGCATCTACGGCCCGAACGAAGGGACGCTCGGCGGCTCAGAGGGAACGCTCGGGGGCAACGAAGGAACGCTCGGCCCATCAGAGGGCAGCTCGCGCTAACGCGTCTTACAGGCTGTCAGTCAGCTACTTGAGCCAGAAACCAAGGACGAGTCCGATCCACCCTGCCGCCCACTTCTGAAGATCAGCGTCCCCATGCCCTGCGACCACTACGTAGAGCCCGACCACGAGCAGCACAATCGAGATGATGACCTGCATCATCAGTCTGACCTCATCCTGGTTCAAAGCCAGGCGAGGGTACTCAACGGCGCGGACTGTCTCTACGAGTGGTGATGCAGCCCAGCGTGCTCGTGCACACCTGAGCGCCGGCGAGCGCGGCCGGCGCGGATGGTGCGGATCGCAAAGCGGATCTGATTGCCGAACATTCGCTCACCCGGCGACCGCACGCCCTTGAGTGTGCGAGCGGCAAATCTGATTTGCCTGCCGAAGATGGGCTCGGGGGACTCTTGCGGCGTCCCCGGAGGCACGTCGCGTCGCGTCCGGCGCGGTGGAATGGCGGTCGTCACCGTTGGCTCAGTCTACTCGTGTACGCAAGGGCACCCATGCGTACAAATCTACCCCGGTCATCGACCGCACTACCCGTCGCGCTGATGCTCTGCGGACGGATGATCTACTCCGTGAGCCGCGTGTCGGCGGCGGCTTCGATGACGTCGATCATCGCGGAGAAGTCGTGATCGGCATGGCCGCGGCCCGTCGACGCGCTTAGGATCTCGCGGGTCAGGGCCGCGGCCGGGAACGGCACACCGAGCGCCTGACCTTCCTCCAGGCACAGCCGTACGTCCTTGAGCATGTGCTCCAGCTTGAAAAATGGCTGGATCTCTTGCGTCACCTCACCGCTATCTGAGCGCACATCCTTGAACAGCGTCGTGTAGTCGTGGGTGCGCATCGGGCCGGCCTTGAGGTCGAGCATGGTCGACCCGCCGGCGCCGGCGCCCATGACGGAGACCAGCGCGTCCAGATCGACGCCGGCGCGCTTGCCGACGACCAGCGCCTGGGCCAGCACCGACGCGTTGGAGGCGGCGACCGCGTTGTTGAGCAGCTTGACCATCTGCCCCTGCCCGGACGGGCCGGCGTAGACGATCAGCTCGCCCATCGCGTCAAACAGCGGCCTGGCCCGGTGAAACCCCGCCTCCGGGCCGCCGACCATGATCGTCAGCGTCCCGTCCTGCGCCTTGGGCGACGAGCCGGTCACGGGGGCGTCGAGCAGCGCCAGGTCGCGCTTGGCCAGCTGATCGGCGATCTCGTGGGTGGCGGCGGGGCCGATCGTGGAGCAGTCGATGAACAGCGTCCCCGGCCGGGCGGCGCGGGCTGCGCCGTTCTCGCCCAGCAGCACCTGCTCGACCTGGGGGCCGTCGACGACCATCGTGATCACGAACTCCGCGTCGGCGGCGGCATCCTGCGGCGTGTGGGCCAGCGCCGCCTGGTGGGTCTCGCAGAAGCGCTCGGCGGTCGACTGCGTACGGTTCCACACGATCAGGTCAAAGCCGGCGCCCGCAACATTGGCGGCCATGCGGCTGCCCATGATCCCCAGCCCGAGGAACGCGACCCTCTCACTCACGTCCCGGATGATGACGGTTTCCCGTAACCGCCGCCGCCCGGTGTCTCGATGCGCAGCCATTGGCCGGCGGCCAGCTCGCCGGTCGCCTTGGGGCCGAGCTCCTCGCCGTCGAGCAGGTTGCGCCCGCGGGCCCCTGGCTCGCCCCCGTCGGCGCCCGGGGGCGGATGGCGCCGGCGCTCGGTGATCAGCGAGTAGTGCAGCGGCGCCAGCGCCTCTATCTCGCGCACCACGCCGTCGCCGCCGCGGAACCGGCCGGCCCCGCCCGAGCCGCGGCGCAGCGAGTACTCGATCATCCGCATCGGGAATTCGAGCTCGAGCGCCTCGACGGGCGTGTTGAGGGTGTTGCTCATCGCCACGTGGACGCCGCTGGGGCCGTCGGCGTCGGCGCAGGCGCCCTGGCCGCCGCCGATCGTCTCGTAATAGGTCACGTCATCGTCGCCGAGCGTCAGGTTGTTCATCGTGCCCTGACCGAGCGCGCGGCCGAACGCCGCCAGCACCACGTCGGCCACCCGCGACGAGGTCTCCACGTTGCCGCCGACCACCGCCGCCGGGGAGCGGGCGTTGAGCAGCGAGCCCTCGGGGGCGATGACGCGGACCGGGCGGTAGGCGCCCGCATTGGCCGGAATGTCCGGGTCGGTGAGGACCCGGATCGCGAAGTAGCAGGCCGAGCGGGTGACCGCCAGCGGGCAGTTGAGGTTGCCGTCGTATTGCTCGGAGGTGCCGGTGAAGTCCAACGTCAGCTCGTCGCCGGCGACGGTGGCGCGCAGGACGACGGTCAGGTCGCCCTCGCGGGCCTCGAGCAGATCCCGGGCGCTGCGCTCGCCGTCGTCGAGCTCCTCCAGGCACGCCCGGGTCCGCCGCTCGGCGTAGTCGAGCACCTCGGCGTAGGCCTCGCGCAACGCGTCGACCCCGACCCGCTGCGCCAGTTCGGCCAGTCGCAACGCGCCGACGCGGCCGGCCGCCAGCTGGGCGCGCAGATCGGCGCGGCGCTGGTCGGGGCGGCGCATCTGGCCCGCCAGGCGGGCGATCGCGTCCTCGTCGAGCACCTGAGGCTCGATCACCACGCCCTCGTCGTCCAGGGTGCGGCTGTCGGCCGGCATCGAGCCGGGCGTCGGCCCGCCCACGTCGGCATGGTGGGCGCGGCTGGCCGCGAACGCGATCAATTGGCTGGCGCCAACGAAGACCGGGGTGATGACGGTGATGTCGGGCAGGTGGGTTCCGCCCCGGTAGGGGTCGTTGAGGATCCAGGAGCGCCCCGGGGCGTGGTCCTCGTCGAGCACCGAGGCCACCGCGGCCGGCATCGCGCCCAGGTGGACCGGGATGTGCTCGGCCTGCATGACCATCTCGCCCTCGGGCGTGAACAGGGCGGTGGACGCGTCCCGGCGCTCCTTGATGTTGGCCGAGTGCGCCGAGCGGATGAGCACCGCGCCCATCTCCTCGCAGATCGAGTGCAGCGCGCCGGTCAGGACCTGCAGCTCAACCGGATCCATCACGCCTCAGATGGGTGGTACCGGTCGCGTCAACCTCTCCGGCCCACCCGGCCGGCACCAGCAGCGTCGACTCGGGCAGCTCGACGACGGCCGGGCCGCGCACGTCGGTGCCGGGCGCCGGCGCGCCCCGCAGGACCTCGAGTTCCACCATCTCGCCGTCGATCGTCGCCGTCCGGCGGCCGCGGTCGAGCTCCGGCTCGGCGTCGCCGCCCGCGTCGCCGAGCGCAACGTCGGCGCCCGGGACGGTGGCCGACACCCGCAGCGTGACGAGCTCGAGCTCCTGCTCGGCGTCGCGATAGCCGTAGCGCTCTTCGTGCAGCGCCTCAAAGCCTTCGCGCAGCTCGTCCGGGGAGGGAGTCAGCGAGCCCGTCACCGCCAGCTCGAACGCCTGACCGCGGTAGCGCAGCTCGTACACGGCCCTCAGCTCGGCGTCGGCTTCATTGAGCTCGTCCCGTGCCTGCTCGCCGAGCTCGGCCACGAGCTCGCTCACCCGCTCGCCGGTCAGCGCGTCAGCGCTGAGGAACACGCTGCGCTGCACGTCGCGCCGGCGCGGCGAGACGACCAGCCCCAGCGCCGCCAGCACGCCCGACGCGCGCGGGCACACGATGTGGGTGATCCCCAGCTCGTCGGCGATCTGGGCGGCGTGCAGACCGCCCGCGCCGCCGAACGCCAGCAGCGCGTAGCGCCGCGGATCGATGCCGCGCTGGACGGTGACCACCCGCAGCGCGCGCAGCATCTCCGCGTTGGCCACGCGGACGATGCCCTCGGCGCAGGCCGTCGGCTCCATGTCGAGCGATCGGGCCAGCTCGGTCACCGCCCGCTCGGCGGCGTCGCGGTCGAGCTCGACGCCGCCGGCCAGCGGCGCGTCGGCCGCCAGGTAGCCGAGCAGGAGATTGGCGTCCGTGACGGTCGGCTCGGTGCCGCCGCGGCCGTAGCAGGCCGGCCCGGGGTCCGCGCCGGCCGAGCGCGGCCCGACGCGCAGCGCGCCGCCCGGGTCGCGCCAGCCGATCGAGCCGCCGCCCGCGCCGACGGTGTGCACCGCCACCATCGGCAGGGCCAGCGGGCGCCCGGCGATCGTGCCCGCGCTCTGCTCCTGCACGGCGCCGTCGTCGACCACGCAGACGTCGCAGGAGGTGCCGCCCATGTCGAAGCACAGCGCGTCGGGCGCGCTCGCGGCGCGAGCGATGTAGGCGGCCCCGGCCGCGCCTCCCGCCGGGCCCGACAGCACCGTCCAGGCGGCGTGGCCGGCCGCGGCGGGCAGATCGATCAGGCCGCCGCTGGACTGCATGATCGAGGGCTCGGGCAGCCCCGCCTCGTCGCAGCGCTCCACCAGCCGGCGCAGATAGCCCGCCAGCAGGGGGGACAGGGCGGCATCGACCTCGGTGGTGCTGGCGCGCTCGTACTCGCGAAATGTGCCGACGACCTGGTGCGAGAGCGAGACGTGCACGTCGGGCAGCTCGCGCGCCAGCGCCCGCGCCACCGCCTCCTCGTGCTGGGGATGGCGGTAGGCGTGCAGCAGCGCGACCGCGATCGCCTCGGGCTCGGACTCGGCCACCACGCGGGCCAGCTCGCGGGCCGCCGCGTCGTCGAGCTCGCGCAGCGGCCCGTCCGGGGTCATCCGCTCGGGCGCTCCGAACCGGTGCTCGGGCGCGGACAGCGGCGCCGGGCGCGCCGCGCACAGCCGGTAGAGCTCGGGTCGGTCCTGGCGCCCCAGCGCGATGAGGTCCGCGAACCCCTCGGTGGCGATGAACGCCGTGCGCGCGCCGCGGCCCTCCAGCAGGGCGTTGGTCGCCACCGTCATCCCGTGGGAGAACTCGGCGACGTTGGCGGGGTCGGCGCCGGCTCGCCCCAGGGCCGCCGCCACGGCGGCCAGGACCCCCTCGGACTGATCCTCAGGCGTGGTCGGGGACTTGGCGGTGATCAGCCGGCCGTCGACGGCCAGCACGGCGTCGGTGAACGTGCCCCCCACATCGACGCCGAGCAGCATGCCCGCAGGCTAACCGTTGGCGGCCGGGGCCAGAGAACAGGGCCGCGCCAGCGGCCCCCACAAAAAGGGCTCTACGCCGCCAGCGCGGGCTCGTACTCCTCGGTCTCGGCCAGGTGCTGGTGCGACGGGCAGTAGCCGTTGTGGGGCAGCGGCATCCGCTGGCAGGGGGTGCCCTTGCGCGTGCTGGCCCGGCACTGGAGCGGGTTGCCGTAGAGGTCATGGCCGTTCTGCGGCTGGGTGCGCAGGAACTCGTCCGCGCAGGTCAGGTACCGCTCGATCACTCGCAGCACGCGGGGCTGGACGCTCATGGGGAAGTAGGCGCGGATGTCAGTGAACAGCGTCCGTGCCGGTCGCGCGAAGTAGTGACGATCGGTTGCCATGCGCTCCACTGTCGCCTCGCAAGCGCGCAGCACGCGCTCGTGGTTGGCATGTGGGCAGGCCGCGTGCGGATCCTCGGCGATCTCTGAGGCGATCTCCCGGTAGATCGCTCGACTGAACCGATACATAGGGGCTTCTTTCCACTCCTTTCGGCGCCCCGCGGGGCGCCCAGGGGTCTGCTACTCGCGAGTATGTTCCCGGCGCTGTGTGAAGCTCGCCACGCAGCTTTTGTTAATTCCGCGTTAAGTGGAAAGCCGGTGCGACGAGGTCGGCCGCGCCTAATGCCAGGTCGCGAGCGTAGGCTCGGCGTCGCCGCTCAGGATGACGTGGCGGTCATCCAGATCCGGGTTGCGCTCGGGGAAATCGAGGCGCAGATGGGCGCCGCGGCTCTCCTCGCGGCGCAGCGCGGCGCGGGCGATGAGGCGCACCAGGGGATGCTCGTCGGCGGCGAGGCGGCGCAGGCCCTCGCCGTCGCGCTCCAGGCCGGCGTCGCGCCACAGCGCCGCGCGCGATGCCTCGCTGATGGGGAAGCGCGGCAGCTCGCCCGGGGGGTCGAGCGCGGGGTCCGGGCCGGGGGCCGGCTCCTCCAGCGCGGCCTGCGCGGCCCGCGCCCCGAACACGAAGCACTCGCTCAGCGAATTGGACGCCAGGCGGTTGGCGCCGTGCAGGCCGGTGCACGAGCACTCGCCGACCGCGTACAGGCCGGGGATCGACGCCCGGGCGTGCAGGTCGGTGGCGACCCCGCCCATCATGTAGTGGGCGGCCGGCGCGACGGGCACGAGGTCGCGCTCGGGGTCGATGCCGGCGCGGCGCAGCGCGCTGACGACGTTGGGAAACAGGGCGGGATCGACCTCGCGCATGTCGAGGCCGACGCTCAGGGCGCCGCTGAAGTCCATCTGGCGGTGCACCGCCCGGGCCACCTCGTCGCGCGGAGCCAGCTCGTTGACGAACCGCTCGCCGCCCGCGTTCAGCAGCCGGGCGCCCTCGCCGCGGACCGCCTCGGTCACGAGGAACCCGTCGGCGCCGTTGTCGCCGACGACGGCGGTGGGGTGAAACTGCATGAGCTCGAGGTCGGCCAGCTGGGCGCCGATCGCGTGGGCCAGCAGCAGCCCGCCGCCGATCGCGCCCGGCGGATTGGTCGTCCGCGACCACAGCGCGGCGGCGCCGCCGGTGGCCAGCACGATCGCCCGGGCGGCGATGGTGGCGCCGTCGTCGAGCTCGATCGCCGTCGCGCGGCCCTCGCGGGTGCGCACCCGGACCACCCGCCGGCCCTCGAGCACCGCGACGCGCTCGTCCTCGGCGGCCAGCGCCGACAGCTGGCGGATGATTCGGCGGCCGGTCGCGGCGCCGCCGGCATGGACGATCCGCCGCACCGAGTGGCCGCCCTCCAGCCCGAGGGCGAAACGGCCGGTGCGGTCGGCGTCGAAGGTGACGCCCAGCCGGGTCAGATCCTCGACGGCGGCGGGGGCCTCCCGGCAGAGCACCCGCGCCGCGGACTCGCGCACCGCGTCGCGTCCGGCGGCGAGCGTGTCGGCCAGATGGCGCTCGGGCGAGTCGTCATCGGCGAGAGCCGCGGCCAGTCCGCCCTGGGCCCAGTAGCTGGATGCGCCGGCCAGCGGCGTCGCCGACAGCAGCGTCACCTCCGCTCCCAGGCGCGCGGCGGTCAGCGCGGTGTAGAGCCCGGCGGCGCCGGCTCCGACGACGATGACCTCAGGCTGCGCGGCGTCCACAGGCCGGTACGGTACTCGGCGTGTCCGCCCCACCCGTGCTCCTCCAGCATCCCTCGTCGCTGGAGCACGAGACCGGTCCTCACCCCGAACAGCCGGCGCGGATCGTGGCCATCGAGCGCGAGCTCTCGCGCCGCGACTATCTCGGCTACGAGCTCGTTGAGTCGCCGGTGGTCGACCGCTCCGTGCTCGAGGCGGTGCACCCGGCCCGCCACATCGAGCGGATCGAGCGGGCCGCGCAGCAGGCCGGGAAGGAGGCGGCGGTGGCGCTCGACGCCGACACGATCGTCTCCGGCGGCTCCTACGTGGCCGCGCTGCACGCCTGCGGGGGCGCCGTCTCGCTGGTCGACCGGCTGCTGTCGGGCACGGCGTCGACGGGCTTCAGCGTCCACCGGCCGCCCGGCCACCACGCCGAGGCCACGCAGGCGATGGGCTTCTGCCTGTTCAGCAACATCGCGGTGGCCGCCCGGCACGCCGTCGACGGCCACGGCCTGGAGCGGGTGATGATCGTCGACTGGGACGTGCACCACGGCAACGGCACCAACGACATCCTCCACCAGGAGCCACGCGTCCTGTTCTGCTCGATCCACCAGTCGCCGCTGTATCCGGGGACGGGCGCGGCGTCGGACGTCGGGTCGGGCGCCGGGCGCGGGTTCACCGTCAACCTGCCGGTGCCGCCAGGCAGCGGCGACGCGGCGTTCCGGTCGCTGGTGGACCACGTGGCGGTTCCGCTGGCCCGGATGTATTCGCCCCAGCTCCTGCTGATCTCCGCCGGCTTCGACGCCCATCGCGAGGACCCGCTGGCCGACTGCGCCGTGAGCGATCAGGGGTTCGCCGGGATGGCGCGGTCGCTGCGGCAGCTCGCTGCGGAGCTCAGCGTCCCGGTGGGGGCGGTGCTCGAGGGCGGTTATGCGCTCGATGCGCTGGCCCGGTCGGTCGCCGTCACGATGGAGGAGCTGGCCGGCGAGGGCGGCGACGGGGCCGGGGCGGATGCCGTGGCCGTCGATCCGCTGGCCGAGCGGGCGCGGGAGCGGCTGGCCGCCGAGTTCTGGCCGGGGCTGTAGCCGGCCGGCCGGCCGCGGGTTGCGGGTTTGCGGGTCTTGCGGGTTTGCGGGTTTGCGGGGCCGGCCGACGCGGCGGGTGGGTGCCGCGCCGCGGCGGCTCTGGGTCGAACAACGGCGGGCTTGGGAGGAGTGGCCCTGACTCAGTCAACCCCCGAACCGCAGCCGCGTATGCGGCCGCCAGCGCCCATCCTCGGTCCGCGCCACGTACAGCCACGCCTCGGTCAGGGTCGCGCCGATCGGGAGGGCCGGACCGACCTCCGCCTCGGCCTCGGCGAACACCTTCTCGCCAACCTCCCGGGCGACCGTGAGATGCGGGATGACGTCGTCGAAGGCGCCGGCGTTAGGGCGGAGCCTCGGGCCAGCGCTCGGCGATGGCCAGCGTCAGCCGCCGGATCGGCTCTGACGGGTCGGGTTCGAGGTAGACGGCGTTCGGAAACCGCGCGGTCCGGGCGAAGCTGACCTCGAAGGGGACGACCGCGGCGCACAGACGATCAAGCCCGGCGAGCACGTCGCCGGTCAGCTGCGGCTCGGGCAGGAACGGGTGCAGCACGGTGATGTGGGCGGGCATCCCGCGGGCCGCGGAGGGGTCAAACAGCTCGCGCCAGCGGGCGACGACCGGCTCGGCCGCCGGCACCGGGACGATGATCGCGGACCGCTCGGAGCTCATCGCGCCAGCAGCCCTCGCCACGCCTCGAGCACGCGCAGGGCCATCGCGTCGGTGGAGAACGGCTCGACGTGGGACCGGCCGTCGACCCGCGGATCCGCCGCGCTCAGATGGGGCGCCAGGACGGCCCGCCAGACCTCGACGTGAAACGGCGCGCACAGGGTTCCGGCGACGCCGGCCAGGACCTCGGGCGCGACGCCGACCGGCGTGGACAGCACCGGCACGTCGCAGGCCAGCGCCTCGAGCGTCGCCAGCCCGAAGCTCTCGCGGTCGGAGGGGACGAGCACGGCGTTGGCGGCGTTGACCCACAGCGGCACCTCGGCGGGCGCGACGTTCCCGAGCGTCAGCAGCGGCACGTCGCCGGCGGCGGCAAGCGCCAGGTCGTGGCGCTTCTCCGGGCGCGCCGGGTCGGCTGCAAACAGCAGGTAGGGGCCCCCCGGGTCCAGCCCGAGCCGCGCCCGGGCGTCGGCGCGATCGATGTGCACGAAGCGATGAAGGTCCACGCCGCAGGGCAGGACGGCCACCGGGCCGCCCGACGCCCAGCGCGGGACCGAGCGGGCCAGCGGCGCGGACACCACGCCGACGAGGTCGTTGCACCGCAGGCCGGCCAGCGTGATCGCCCGCGAGCGGGGGTGGACGAGATCGGTGCCGTGCAGGGTGACGACCCGCGCCCGGGCCCGGGCGGCCAGCGCCGGCCAGATCGTCAGGCCGAAGTGGGCGTGGACGACGTCCCACCGCTCGCGCCCGGCCCGCGACGTCCGCAGCGCCCGCCCGGCTCGGGCGTAGCCCCCGAGGCCTCCGGGATCGAACGCGAACACCTCGAGCTCGAGGTCGGCCTCGGGGCCGAGGCGGCGCAGCGCGGCCACCTGGTCGGCGACGAAGCTGCCCAGGGCGGGGTGCGCCGGGCTCGGGTACATGTTGGTGACGATCAGCGCGCGCACCGGTGGCGCGAATCTAGTCGGTGGCGCGGCCCGCGCCGTCGCCGCGCGCTTTGGCACCATGGGGCCGTGTCCGAACGCGCCGAGCTTCCCGTCGCCGTCTTCGACTCGGGCGTCGGCGGCCTGACCGTGCTGCACGAGCTGCTGGTGTCGCTGCCGGGCGAGGACTACGTCTACCTCGGCGACACGGCGCGGTTCCCATACGGCGAGCGCGGCCAGGCCGAGCTGCAGACGTTCGCCGTCGAGATCGCCGAGCACCTGCTGCAGGCCCGCGCCAAGCTCCTGGTGGTCGCCTGCAACGCGGCCAGCTCGGCGGCGTTGGACACGCTGGAGCGACACCTGGAGCGCACCGGCCGCGACATCGACGTGATCGGCGTCGTCGCCCCCGCGACCCAGCTGGCGGTCGCCGGCAGCCGCAACGGGCGGATCGGGCTGCTGGCCACTCCGGCGACGGTCGCCAGCGGCGCATACGAGCGCGCGGTGTGGGCCGCCGACCGCCACGTCCATGTGGAGGCGGTGGGGTGCCCCGACCTGGCCCCGATCATCCAGGGCGGCTTCCCGTTCGACGAGGAGATCGTCGAGACCGTCCGCGGTTACTGCGCGCCGCTGCGGGCCGCCGAGGTCGACACCGTCATCCTGGGCTGCACGCACTATCCGCTCGTCGCGCCGATGCTCCAGCGCATCCTCGGCCGGGGCGTGACCCTGGTCAGCTCCGGCACCGGAGTCGCGCGCAGCGCCGAACGGGCGCTGGCCGCGCGCGGACTGCTCAACCCTCGCACCGGCGAGGGCAGTTACCGGTTCCGCTGCACCGGCGACGTCGACGCCTTCCAGGCGCTCGGCACGCGCTTTCTCCAGATGCCGCTGGGCGAGGTGCTCCACGTCGACGTCGGCGCCCCGGTGGCGGCGTGAGCGCCGCCGCCGAGCGCAGCTACGGGCGGGCGCCCGATCAGCTGCGTCCGGCGACGATCGAGCCCGGGTTCGTCCGGACCGCGACCGGGTCGGCGCTGATCTCGATGGGGGAGACCCGGGTGATCTGCACCGCGTCGGTGCAGGAGAGCGTGCCCCGCTGGCTGGCCGGATCCGGCCGCGGGTGGGTGACGGCCGAGTACGGGATGCTGCCGGCGTCCACGGGCGAGCGCAAGCAGCGCGACGTCACCAAGGGCCGGCCGGACGGCCGGACGGTCGAGATCCAGCGCCTGATCGGCCGCTCGCTGCGCGGCGTGGTCGACTTCGAGGCGATGGGGGAGCGCACGATCTACGTCGACTGCGACGTGCTCCAGGCCGACGGCGGCACCCGCTGTGCCTCGATCACCGGCGGCATGGTCGCGCTGCGGCTGGCCTGCGAGGCGCTGGTCGCGGCGGGCAAGCTCGAGCGCGTGCCGCTGACCGGCTCGGTCGCCGCGGTGTCGTGTGGGATCGTCGCCGGCGCGGCGCTGCTGGATCTCGACTACTCCGAGGACTCGACCGCCGAGGTCGACGCCAACGTGGTCATGACCGGAGACGGCGGGCTGGTCGAGGTCCAGGCCACCGCCGAGCGAACCCCGCTGTCGCGGGCCCACCTCGACGATCTGCTCGTGCTGGCGGCCGCCGGGATCGACTCGCTGCGCGCGCTCCAGCAGTCGGCGTGCGCGTGACGGTCGTGGGACCGGCGGCGAGGGAGTTCGTGCTCTCGACCCGCAATCCGCACAAGCTGCGGGAGTTCAACCGCATCCTCGAGCCGGCCGGGGTCACCGTCGTCCCGCTCCCCGACGAGGTGCGACTGCCCCCCGAGGAGGGCGAGACGTTCGCCGACAACGCGCTGCCCAAGGCCCGCACCGCCGCGGCGGCGACCGGCCGGCCCGCGATCGCCGACGACTCCGGGATCGAGGCCGAGGCGCTGGACGGGCGGCCGGGGGTCCGCTCGGCCCGCTACGCCGGCCCGGATGCCACCGACGAGCAGAATCTGGCCAAGCTGATGGCCGAGGCGCCCGTCGGCAGCGGCCTGCGATACGTGTGCGCGGTCGCCTACGTCGACCCCGGGGAAGGCATCGAGCGGGTGTTCTTCGGCGAGTGCCGGGGCACCCTCGCCTCGTCGCCGCGGGGGACGGGCGGCTTCGGCTATGACCCGGCGTTCCTGCCCGACGGCGACTACGGAGGGCGCACCATGGCCGAGCTCTCCGACGTGGAGAAGGACGCGATCAGTCACCGCGGGGCGGCGATCCGCGCGTTCCTGTCGTCGCTGACGGCAGGCTGAAAGCGGCGGCGGTCCGACCTCGAGACCCTCGCCGTCCGCACCCGGCCGGGCTCAGACGAGGTTGATACCGGCTGAGATCGCGACAGCGAGGGTCACCCCCGCGTAGCCGTAGTAACCCTCCAAAACGAGGATGACGACGGCCACCGCGGCGGCGAGCACGGTCAAGAGCCAAGCGATCCGGCCGAGGTCCACGGGCCCTATTCTCGCCGTCTGAGTGGATGGAGGCGGCGCCCGGGCGGTGGCGGGCCGCCGGCGGTGCGGTGGTGGCCGTCGGCGCGAGGGCCCGCGGTTGGCCGATCCGGGCCGATCGGAGCGGTCCGCCGGCCCTGACGGATTTCCGCAAAATGCGGATAAATGGAGCCACGAAGCCGCTTTCGACCGCCACGACGGCAAGAATGGGCCGCCGAAGGCCACCGGCTGCCCTCCGCCTGTCCGCAGACCGTGTTAGCTTCGACGTTTCCTACCAAGTACCAAGGAGGAGCAAGTGACTAAATCTGAATTCGTAGACCAGGTCGCGGATCGCGCCGGGTTGAGCAAGAAGGACGCCGGCGACGCGGTTGACGCCATGCTCGAAACGATCGAGGGCGCGCTCAAGCGCGGCAGTGACGTCGTGTTCTCCGGATTTGGCAAGTTCAGCGTCTCCGACCGCAGCGCCCGCGAGGGCCGCAATCCGGCGACGGGCGAGAAGATCCAGATCGCCGCTTCGCGCGTCCCGAAGTTCACCGCGGGCGCGGCGCTCAAGAAGGCAGTCAACTAGCGCAGGAGTCCATGGCCGGCAGCGAGCAGCCTGTCCAAACGGCCGCTTCGCGGGACGCGCGCGGGGCGCTCGTCGGCCATCCCGAGCCGCGTGGCTTCGGCGATCGGCTCGCCGACGGAGTGGACCGGCGACGATCACAGATCGTCCTCGGTCTCGATCCTGATCCTGCTCGCCTGTGGCCGCAGGCGCTGGAGCTCGCGGGCGGAGCCGACGGCGGGCCGGCAGCGCGCGCCGGCCGTGCCGTCGCCGCGCACTGCCGGCTGGTGCTCGACGCCGCCGGGGAGCAGTGCGTGGCGGCCAAGCCCCAGGTGGCGTGCTTCGAGCGCCTGGGCGCGCCCGGTTGGGCGGCGCTGGCCGAGGTCGTGCACGACGCGCGGCAGCGCGGCCTGATCGTCATCGCCGACGCCAAGCGGGGCGACATCGACATCTCGGCTCGGGCCTACGCCCAGGCGTTCTTCGGCACCACGGCGACCCCGTTCGGCGAGGTGGCGGGGCTCGATGCGGACGCGCTCACCGTCAGCCCGCTGCTGGGCCGCGACTCGCTGATGCCGTTCATCGAGGCCGCCCGTCCGCGGGGCGCCGGCGTGCTGGCGCTGGTGCGGACCTCCAACCCGGGCGCGGCCGACATCCAGGAGCGCGAGCTGGCCGGCGGCGGATCGGTCTCAGAGGCGCTGGCGAGCCTGGTCGACGCGCTCGGTGCGCCCGCCGTCGGCGACTCCGGGCTGTCGGACGTCGGCGCCGTCACCGGGGCCACCGCCCCGGAGCGGCTTGCCGCCCTGCGGGCGCTCATGCCCCACGCCGTCCTGCTGCTCCCCGGCATCGGCGCCCAGGGGGCGAGCGGACGCGATCTGGCGCCCGCGTTCGCGCCCGGCCGGGCCGGTGGGATGGTCTCGGCGTCGCGTGCGATCGTCTACGCGCACGAGGCCGATGGCGCCGCCTCCGATCCCGCCGGGGCCGCTCGCAACGAGGCCGCACGGCTGCGCGAGCTGATCTGGGACCTGTACGCGTGACGCACGTCATCGGGCGATTCCGGCGCCCGTGAACGTCGTCTGTCACCCGGCTGACCGCGCTGGGGGCACCAGTATGATCGCCCTGGGATGGTGGGTAAAAGCGCGCGCTTACTCGCGCCGATCGCGCTGATCGCGGTGGCGTTCGGGGTCTATCTGGTCGTGCATTCGACACTCGCCCCACACAGCACTCCGGCCACGCGCACCAGCGCCATCGTCGAGAGCACCCGCCGCCATGCGATTCGAAAGGCCAAGCACACGCCCAGGTTCTACGTCGTCAAGAGCGGGGACACGTTGAGCGGGATCTCGGAGAAGACCGGGGTGTCCGTATCCACACTGACCACGCTCAACCCGGCGCTGTCGGCATCGCCGAACAGCCTGTCGCCCGGGCAGCGGGTGAGGCTGAGGCCGGGCCGTTGACGCGCCGCTTCGCCGCGCGGCTGATCGCGATCGCGCTGTGCACCCTCGGGATCGCCGCCGCGGCCCCGGCGGGCGCGCTGGCGCAGTCGCCGCCGCCGCTGTCGGTCACCGCGGCCGCGCTGTACGCGCCGCTGACCGGCCAGATCCTGTACGGCGTCAACGCCAACCGCCGGCTGGCGATCGCCAGCACGACCAAGCTGATGACCGCGCTCGTCACCCTCCAGCACGTCCACCACCTGAGCACCGTGTTCACGCAGAACGAGTGGTATCCGGCCTCGGTGGACTCCCAGATCGGCCTGGTGCCGGGCGAGCGGATGAGCGTGCACGACCTGCTGCTGGCGCTGATGCTGCCCAGTGCCGACGACGCCGCCGAGGACCTCGCGTACAACGTCGGGCACGGGTCCGTGGCCCGGTTCGTGGGCATGATGAACGCGGAGGCGCGGGCGCTGGGCCTGACCAACACGCATTACACGACGCCCATCGGGCTCGACACCTCCGGGAACTACTCCAGCGCCGCCGACCTGGTCAAGCTGGCGCGGTACGACCTCAGCCACTCCAAGTACTTCGCGCGGATCGTCGACCTGCGCAGCGCGGTCCTGCATTCGAGCTCGGGCAGCCAGCTCGTCACCAATCGCAACGACCTGGTGGGTCAATACCCCTGGATCGACGGCGTCAAGACCGGCCACACCACCGATGCCGGTTACGTCCTGGTCGCCTCCGGGCACAGAGACGGCATGGCGCTGATCAGTGCCGTCCTCGGGACCGACACCGAACAGTCGCGCGACGCGAACACGCTCGCGCTGCTCGACTACGGCTTCAGCGACTTCCGCCTGTGGACGCCCGTCCGCGCAGGGCAGGTGCTGGTCCGGCCCACCGTGCACGACCAGCCCGGGCTGCGCCCCGACGTCGTGGCCGGGCGGAGCTTCGCGCGCATGCTGCCCCGGGACAGCCGGCTGCACGTCGTCGTCTCGTCGCCCAAGCAGCTGAGCGGGCCGCTGCCGGCGCAGGCGGTGATCGGCTCGGCCGCGGTGCTCGACGGACGGCACGTGCTGACGCGGATCCCGCTGGTGCTCGAGCACCAGCTCCCGGCGGTCAGCGGGCTGACGCTGGCGGCGCGGTTCGTGACCAAGCCGCTGACACTGCTGGCCATTGCCGCGGTCGCCGGCCTGGGAGCATTGAGACTGAGAATCGTGAGACGTAGGCGGCGCATCGATCGACCGGGAGGGGAACTGGAGGCAGCATGATCATCACCGTCACGCTCAACGCCGCGATGGACAAGACGCTCGAGGTCCCGAGCTTCACGCCGGGGCGCCGCCACCGGACGGTCGATCAGACCACGATGCCCGGCGGCAAGGGCGTCAACATCGCCCGGGCGCTCAAGCGCCTGGGGCAGCCGGTGATCGCCACCGGGCTGGCCGGGGGGCCCACCGGCAGCCGCATCGTCGAGGCGCTCAACGACGAGTCGATCCTCAACGACTTCGTCCGCATCAGCGACGAGTCGCGGACCAACACGGCGGTGATGGACCCGACCACCGGGCTGCAGACCGAGATCAACGAGCGCGGCCCGGCCGTCTCGGTCAAGGAGATGGAGCTGTTTCGGGAGAAGCTGCTGTACCTGGCCCGGGGGGCCAGCATCTGCGTGTTCGCCGGCAGCCTGCCGCGAGGCGTCGACCCCGACATCTACTTCACGCTGATCCGCGACGTGCGGCGCCTGGGCGTCACCACGATGATCGACACCGACGGCGAGCCGCTGCGGCTGTCGATGCGGGCCGAGCCCGATCTCGTCTCGCCCAACGAGCTGGAGGCCGAGGAGCTGGTCGGCCACGAGTTCAACGATCACCACGACCGGGCGCAGGCGGTGGTCGAGATGACCCGCCAGGGCGCCCACGAGGCGATCATGACCGTGTCGGACGGCTGCTATGCGCGGATCGACGAGAGCGGGTCGCCGTCGCTGTACCGGGTGCGGATCGTCGAGCAGGAGGCGCGATCGGCGGTCGGGTCCGGGGATGCGTTCCTGGCCGGCTACGTGGCTGCGCGCTACTCCGAGCGCGAGCCCGAGGACTGCCTGCGCTTCGGCGTGGCCTGCGGCGCGGAGTCGACCCAGCATTTCGGCGCCGGCATCCTGGACCCGGCCCGAGTCGATCGGCTGCTGGCGGAGATCGACTCCGAGCGGATGGAGATCGGCGCCGAAATCGGCTGAGCGCCGGCGGTCGAGCGGCCGGCCCGCGACCCCGCAAGCTGCGCCCGTTTCCGCCCGGAAACGCGGTCTGACGGGCCGAGCCCGCTGCTAGGATCGAACCTCCGGCAGGCAGCCGCCAGCGCCGGCCATACATCGTCCGCCGCGACTTCTAGGATGCCAGAATGGAAGTAGAGATCGGCCGCGGAAAGAAGGCCCGCCGCGCATATGGATTCGACGACATCGCGATCGTCCCTTCACGCCGCACGCGTGACCCCGATGACGTCGACATCAGCTGGACCCTGGGTCCATATCGCTTCGAGCTGCCGCTCCTGGCGGCCGCCCTCGACGGCGTTGTCTCGCCCGACACCGCCGGCCTGATCGGCAAGCTCGGCGGACTCGCCGTGCTCAACCTTGAGGGCATCTACTGCCGCTACGAGGACGCTGAGGCGCAGCTGGAGCGGATCGCGAGCTTCTCGCCGGACATCGCCACCCGGGAGATGCAGGACATCTACCGCGAGCCGGTCAAGCCCGAGCTGATCGCCCGCCGCATCGAGGAGATCAAGTCCCACGGCGTCGTCGCCGCCGCCTCGTTGACGCCCCAGAAGGTGCGCCATCACTACGAGACCGCGCTGGAGGCCGGGCTCGACATCCTCGTCATCCAGGGCACCGTGGTCTCCGCCGAGCACGTCTCGCGCGACGAGACCCGGCCGCCGCTCAACCTCAAGGAGTTCATCCGCGAGCTGGCGCCGACCCCGGTCGTCGTCGGCGGGTGCGCCTCCTACCACACCGGTCTGCACCTGATGCGCACCGGCGCCGCCGGCGTGCTGGTCGGCGTCGGCCCCGGCGCGATCTGCACCACCCGCGGCGTGCTCGGGATCGGCGTGCCCCAGGCGACGGCGATCGCCGATGTGGCCGCCGCGCGCTCGCAGCACATGCTCGAGACCGGCGACTACGTCAAGGTCATCGCCGACGGCGGCATGCGCAACGGCGGCGACATCGCCAAGGCGGTCGCCTGCGGCGCTGACGCGGTCATGCTCGGCTCGGCCCTGGCCCGCGCCTACGAGGCGCCCGGCCACGGCTACAACTGGGGGATGGCCACGTTCCACCCCACGCTGCCGCGCGGCACGCGGGTGGCGACCAAGCAGAACGGCACCATCGAGGAGATCATCAAGGGCCCGGCGCGCGAGAACGACGGCACGTTCAACCTGATGGGCGGACTGAGCACGTCGATGGCCACCTGCGGGTACCGCGACATCGCGGAGTTCAACCGCGCCGAGCTGATGGTGGCCCCCTCCCTGCAGACCGAGGGCAAGCAGCTCCAGCGCGAGCAGGGCGTCGGCATGGGTGCCGGCAGCCGGGGCGCGACGGTGGGTGTCGGCGATTAGCGTCACCGAGACCTCCGCGGTTTCGGCCACCCGGCGCGCGAACACCGAGTCGGCGAAGGACGCAATGAGCGTGGCGGACCCCGTCCGCGAGCGAGCGAGGACACCGGCCGATGACGGTGTGCAGCCGCCTGGCACCGACGAGGTGGTGGTGCTCGACTATGGCGGGCAGTACTCGCAGCTGATCGCCCGCCGGGTGCGCGAGTGCGGCGTGTTCTCCGAGCTGTTGCCCTACCACGTCGGGGCGGCCGAGGTGGCCCGCCGGCGGCCCAAGGGGATCATCCTGTCGGGCGGCCCCGCGTCGGTGTACGCCGACGGCGCGCCGCCGCTGGAGCCCGAGCTGCTCGAGCTGGGCGTCCCCGTGCTGGGCATCTGCTACGGGATGCAGCTGATCGCGCTCAACCTCGGCGGCCAGGTGCAGGGGGCCGAGGTCGGCGAGTTCGGGCGTTCGCAGCTGACGGTGTCTGACCCCGGACGCCTGCTGGCCGGCACGCCGGGCGAGCAGACCTGCTGGATGTCACACCGCGACACCGTGTTCGCGCCGCCGACCGGCTTCCGGGCGCTGGCCGCGTCGACCGCGTCGCCGGTGGCGGCGTTCGAGTCAGAGGAGCGGGCCGTCTACGGGATTCAGTTCCACCCCGAGGTGGTCCACACCCCGTACGGCCAGCAGGTGCTGACCAACTTCCTGACCGACGTGTGCGGCTGCGATCGCACCTGGAGCCCCGCGTCGGTCATCGAGGACCAGATCGCGCGCATCAGGGCCCAGGTGGGGGAGGGGCGGGCGATCTGCGGCCTCTCGGGCGGGGTGGACTCCAGCGTCGCCGCGCTGCTCGTGCACCGGGCGATCGGCGATCGCCTGACCTGCGTGTTCGTCGATCACGGGCTGATGCGCAAGAACGAAGGCGAGCAGGTGGTGGCCGCGTTCCGCGATCACTTCAAGGTCCCGCTGGTCGCGGTCGACGCCTCCGATCGCTTTCTGGAGCGCCTGCGGGGCGTCTCGGACCCCGAGCGCAAGCGCAAGATCATCGGCGCGGAGTTCATCCGGGTGTTCGAGGAGGAGGCGGCCAAGCTCGACGACGTCTCGTTCCTGGTCCAGGGCACGCTGTACTCGGACGTCATCGAGTCCGGGGGTGGGACCGGCGCCGCCACGATCAAGTCCCACCACAACGTCGGTGGGCTGCCCGAGGACCTCGAGTTCGGGCTGGTGGAGCCGCTGCGGGCATTGTTCAAGGACGAGGTCCGCGCCGTCGGCGCCGAGCTGGGCCTGCCCGAGCGCCTGGTCTGGCGCCAGCCGTTCCCCGGGCCCGGCCTGGCCATCCGCATCGTCGGCGGCGAGGCCAGCCGCGAGCGGCTGGACATCCTCCGGGAGGCCGACGCGATCCTCCAGGACGAGATCCGCAAGGCCGGCCTGTATCGCGACCTGTGGCAGTCGTTCTGCGTGCTGCCGGACATCCGCACCGTGGGCGTGCAGGGCGACGAGCGCACCTACGGCAACGTGATCGCCATTCGGGCGGTCACCAGCGACGACGCCATGACCGCCGACTGGGCGCGCCTGCCCTACGACCTGCTCGAGCAGATCGCCAGCCGGATGATCAACGAGATCCGGCCGGTGGGCCGGGTCGTGCTCGACATCACGAGCAAGCCCCCAGGCACCATCGAGTGGGAGTAGCGGTGGATGCGTGCCAGCGAGCGCGCGCGGCGGTCAGCCGCCGTCGATCGCCGGCGCCCGCTGCATGATCTCGTTGACGTAGGGCCCCAGTTCCTCTGGCATCTGAGAGCGGTGAAACCATCCGGCGACGGCCAGCTCGACGCGGTCGATCCGCAGGGTCGGCTCCGACAGCTCGGCGCGGAAGCAGTGGATGGTGTCGCGGCGGTGGTCGACGCGACCGCGCAGCTCGCCGATGTCCGACCACTCGGTGCCCTCGAGCCCCAGCTCCTCGTTCATCTCGCGCTGCGCGGCTGACAGCGGCGACTCGTGTCGCTTGATCGATCCGCCGGGGAGGTCCCAGGCCCGCGAGCCGTAGGTGTGGCGGACCAGCAGGACGCGGTCGTGGTCGGTGACCACGCACTTGACCCCATGCTTGTTGGGCCGGGTCACGAACCAGAAGACCTGCAGCACGCGGTAGGCCACCCGGTAGCCGACCCGGCGGACTGTCAACGATGCGCCCACGCTTCATAGGGTAAGAGCCGACTCGTCACCCCGCGCGGACGTCGAGCGCCGCGGCGTGTCGGGGCCCGCCTGGTCGCGGCTCAGTCCGACGCCTGGCCGGGCGGCCGGGTCCCCTTGCGGGCATACATCGCGCGGTCGGCGGCGTCGAGTGCCTCGCGCTCGTCGGGGGCGTTGCGGTCGAGGATCGCGACGCCGATGCTCGCGCTCACCCCGATGTCGCGGCCGCCCACCTCCACGCAGGCGTCGCGGATCTGCTGGGCGAGGCTCTCGACGACGCGCTCGACGGCCTCGGGCCGGGTCTCGGAGAGGATGACCGCGAACTCGTCGCCCCCGATCCGGGCGATGCAATCCGTTGCCCGCAGCCGCGCTCGCAGCGTGTTCGCCACGGACACCAGCAGGGCGTCGCCGGCGGCGTGGCCGTGGGTGTCGTTGATCAGCTTGAAGCCGTCGAGGTCGACGATCAGCAGGGCGGCCGGGCTCGAGCCGCGGCGGCACTGGGCGATCTGGCGGCGCAGATGCGACTCGAACGCGCGCCGGTTCCACAGCTCGGTGAGGTGATCGTGATCGGCCAGGTGCTGAAGGGCGATCTCGAGTCGTTTGCGCTCTGAGATGTCCTCCAGCTGGGAGATGAAATGGACCGGCCGTCCCTGGTCGTCGCGGACCAGGGACACGGACAGGTTCGCCCACACCTCGTCGCCGTCGCGGGTGACGTAGCGCTTGGGCATCGCGTATCGCTCGATCTCGCCCGCGATGAGTCGCTGCACCTGGCGCAGATCCGCGTCGAGATCGTCGGGATGGGTGATCTCCTGGAAGGTCTGGGTCAGCAGCTCGGCCTCGGTGTAGCCCAGCCACTGGCACAGGGCGCCGTTGACCTTCAGCCATCGTCCCTCCAGGCTGACCAGGGCCAGGCCAATCGGCGCGTTGGCGAACGCCGTCTCGAACAGCTGGGTGGCCTGGCCCCGCGAGACGGTCACGTCGCGGATGACCGCGATCCCCCCGGTGACCTGCCCCGCCGGGCCCCGGGTGGGGGCGAGCTCGACCTCATGGGTGCGGGTGCCGTCCTCGTCGTCGATGGCATCGACGACGCTCGACGGCTGTCCGGCCAGGATCGCGTCCAACGGGGCGTCGAACGCCTCGAACGGGCCCGGCAGCGCCGCGCGCAGCGGCCGGCCGACCAGGCCGGGATCGGCCGCGCCCGCGCAGGCCACGACCGTCAGCTCACGGTCAAACGCCACCAGCGCGACGCTGACGCCGGCCAGCAGCAGCGACCAGTCGACGCCGCCGTCGCCCGGCGATGCGGCGTGATCAGTGGACGACGCTGCGACGTCCATCCGGCGCTATATCAGCCATTGGGCCCCTCCATCGGCTTGGTCCGCTGAAACTCCCACCCGCCGGCCTACGGCCACCGGCGAGCGCCCGACCCTGGCCGAGAGCATAAACAAAGGATTACCGACTATCGTTGGTCATCGCCCCGGCGGACGGGATGCTGCGGCGATTGACTATCATCGACGGACGGTCGCGCCGGTACCGCGCGGCCTTTATGCGTGCCATGAAGACCTACGTAGCCAAACCCACCGACCGCGAGCGCAACTGGCTGGTCGTCGACGCAGACGGCCAGACGCTGGGCAGGCTAGCGACCCAGATCGCCGATGCGCTGCGCGGCAAGCGCAAGCCGACCTACACGCCGCACATCGACACGGGCGACTTCGTGATCGTCGTCAACGCGGAGAAGATCTCGGTGACCGGCAACAAGCGCGCCGCCAAGATGTACTACCGCCACTCCGGATACCCCGGCGGCCTGAAGTCCCGTTCTCTCAACGACATGCTCGAACGACGCCCCGAGGAGGTCATCCGCCTCGCCGTCAAGGGCATGCTCCCGCGCAACCGCCTGGCGCGAAAGCAGCTGACCAAACTCAAGGTCTACGCCGGTCCGGATCATCCGCACGTCGCCCAGCAGCCGAAACCGATGGAGATAGCGCCGTGACCGACGCAGAGCAGCCGGACGAAGAGCAGCGCCCCGACGAGGCCGAGGCGACGCCGGAGGACATTTCGACCGAGGGCGCGGACGAGCAGGCCGCTGCCGCCGAGCCGGTGGCCGACGCCGCCGAGCCCGATCCGAAGCCGGAGCCGGAGCCGCAGGCTGCCGAGCCTGAGCCCGCCGCCGCTGAGCCGGTCGCCGAGGCCGACGAGCCGGAGCCCGGCGCTGAGCCGGAGCCGCAGGCTGCCGAGCCCGCGCCGGCCGCTGCTGAGCCCGCTGCCGCTGAGCCGGTCGCCGAGGCTGCCGAGCCCGCGCCGGCCGCTGCCGAGCCCGCTGCCGCTGAGCCGGTCGCCGAGGCTACCGAGCCCGCGCCGGCCGCTGCCGAGCCCGCGCCGGCCGCTGCCGAGCCTGAGCCCGCTGCTGCCGAGCCTGAGCCCGCAGCCGAGCCGGTCGCCAAGGCACCGGCCTCCGAGTCGTCGGACGACGACGATGAGGAGATCGAGCTGACCCCGCGCCTGCGCCCCGAGATCCCCGGCGCCGACCTCATCCCGGACCTGGTGTCCGACAGCGACGAGTTCATGGACGCGGAGGCCCGGGCCGCCGCCGAGGCCGAGGCCGAGGCCGAGGCCGACCGCGCGCTCCAGGACGACTCCCAGGAGGTGTCCCAGCCGATCGCGGACGCCGCCATCGACCTGGCCGCCGGCGCGCGCTACACCGCCACCGGCAAGCGCAAGACCGCCGTGGCTCGCGTGATCCTCAAGCCGGGTACCGGCACCTATGCCATCAACGGCAAGGAGCTGGACGCGTTCTTCCCCCGCGAGACGCTGCAGCGGATCATCCGCCAGCCGCTGGAGGCCGTCGGCTATGACTCGCGGATGGACGTGGTCGCCCGCATGCACGGCGGCGGCGTCTCCGCCCAGGCCGGCGCGCTGCGCCACGGGATCTCCCGAGCGCTGCTGGAGGCCGATCCCAACCTGCGCGGAGAGCTCAAGCGCCGTGGCTTTTTGACCCGCGACCCGCGGGTCAAGGAGCGCAAGAAGGCGGGACTGAAGAAGGCCCGCAAGCGGCCGCAGTTCTCCAAGCGCTGACGCGCCGCGCATGTCGCGTCAGCTTTTCGGCACCGACGGCGTTCGGGGCCGCGCCGGGCAGTTCCTGACGGCAGAGCTGGCGCTGGGCCTGGCCCGCGCCGCCGTGTCGCACTCCGGGGAGGACCGCCCCCAGGTTCTGATCGTGCGCGACACGCGCGAATCGGGCGAGATGCTCGAGTCCGCGATCGCCGCGGGCGTCACCGCCGCGGGCGGCGACGCGCTGCTCGCCGGGGTGCTGCCGACGCCGGCCGCACCGTTGCTGGTCCGCCGCCACGGCCTGCAGATGGCGGCGGTCATCTCCGCCTCGCACAATCCCTACGAGGACAACGGGATCAAGCTGTTCGCCGCCGACGGATTCAAGCTCGACGACGACACCGAGCACGAGATCGAGGCGGCGCTCGAGCAGTCGCCGGCGCCCTCGGGGCAGATCGGCCGCGTCCGGCGCCTGCATGGGGCGCTGGAGGATTACCTGCGGGCGCTGCACGGCCGCTTCAGCGAGCTGGATCTCACCGGCCGCCGCGTCCTGCTGGACTGCGCCAACGGCGCCACCTTCCGGGCCGCGCCCGCCATCTTCCGGCGGCTCGGCGCCGAGGTCGAGGTTCTCGCCGACGAGCCGGACGGGCGCAACATCAACGCCGGGTGCGGCTCGACCCATCTCGACGCGCTGGTGGCGCGGACCGTGGCCGGGGGCTACGAACTCGCCTTCGCCTTCGACGGCGACGGCGACCGCGTGCTGGCCGTCGACGGAGCGGGCCAGATCGTCGACGGCGACGAGCTGGTGGCGCTGGCCGCCGTCCACCTGCACCGCGCCGGCCGGCTGTCGGGCGGCGGGGTGGCGGTGACGGTGATGACCAACTACGGCTTTCACACCGCGATGGGGCGGGCCGGCGTCGAGGTGGCCACCACCGCCGTCGGCGATCGCTACGTGCTCGACGAGCTGCGTCGCCGCGGCTGGGCGTTGGGCGGCGAGCAGTCGGGCCACATCATCGACCTCGCCTTCGCCCCGTCCGGCGACGGCATCGCCAGCGCGCTGCTCGCGCTGGAGGCCCTGGCCGGCGCCGACCTGCGCGATCGCGCGGCGATGGAGAAGCTCCCGCAGCGGCTGGTCAACATCCGCGCCGCCGACCGGGCCGCGTCGTCGGCGGCGATGGACGCCGACGAGCTGGGCGACGCCATCCGCCGCGAGGAGGACGCGCTCGCCGGCCGCGGCCGCGTGCTCGTCCGCGCATCGGGCACCGAGCCGCTGATCCGCGTCATGGTCGAGGCGCCCGGCCAGGAGGAGACCGACGAGGTCTGTGAGCGGTTGACCGACGTGGTCAAGGCCATCCTCGGGGCCGAGCTCGAGGTCTAGCCCGGCGTCACCGCGGCGCCGGCGCGCCGCCAGGTTGCAGCTCGGCCGTCAGAAGCCGCCGACCCCCGTCGTTAACATCTTTGATCCTTCCGTCGAAGGCGACCGACCCGATCAGGCGGGCTGCGGATCGGCCGCGACGGCGCTACCCCCAGGAGGCATCGCAACCATGTGCGGAATCGTCGGCTACGTCGGCCCCCGGAAGGTCCGGCCCCTCCTGCTGGCGGGCCTGGAGAAGCTCGAATATCGCGGCTACGACAGCGCCGGCATCTCAGTGCTCACCGACGACCGGGTGGACGCCGTGCGAGCGGTCGGCAACCTGTCCGCGCTGCGCAGCGCAATCGCGCGCCGCGAGGAGGCGCTGGCCGCCGCGTCCGACGGGCCGGCGGTCGCCGTCGCGCAGCGCCCGGAGCCCGAGACCGGGATCGGGCACACCCGCTGGGCGACCCACGGCCGCGTGACCGAGGAGAACGCCCACCCGCACTACGACACGACGGACAACGTCCACATCGTCGTCAACGGGATCGTCGAGAACTACATCGCGCTCAAGGCGCGCCTGATCGAGGAAGGCGCGCGGTTCACCTCCGAGACTGACGCCGAGGTGATCGCGCATCTGGTCGCTCACCAGTACGACGGTGACCTGGTGGCTGCGGTGCGAGCCGCCTACGCCGAGATGCGGGGGCATTACGCGTTCGTGGCGATGAGCGCGCACGACCCGGGTCTGCTCGTTGCCGTCCGCCGCGAATGCCCGCTGATCGTCGGCGTCGGCGACGGGGAACACTTCATCGGATCGGCGATCCCTGCGTTCCTGCGCGAGACCCGCCGCGTGCAGTACATCCTCGACGACGAGATCGTCGCCGTGCGGCCCGACGGCGTCGAGTTCTCCACGGCCGATGGCGAGCCGGTCGAGCGAGAGGTGTCCGAGATCGAGTGGGACGCCGACACGGCCGAGAAGCAGGGATACGAGACGTTCATGCTCAAGGAGATCCATGAGCAGGCCGATGCCGTCGCCGAGACGATCGGCGAGCGCGCCGCCCGCGGCTGGGGGATCGACCTCGGCATCGTCGCCAACCCGGGCGGTGCGTCGTCCACCCCGATCGACGACGAGTTCCTCGCGGGTCTGCGGCGGGTGGTGGTCGTCGCCTGCGGGACCGCGTATCACGCCGGGCTGATCGGCCGGTACGCCATCGAGCACTGGGCGCGCGTCCCGGTCGAGGTCGAGGTCGCCTCCGAGTATCGCTATCGCGACCCGGTCGTCGGTCCCGCCGACCTCGTGATCGGCATCTCCCAGTCGGGTGAGACGCTCGACACGCTCGTGGCGATGCAGACCGCGCGGGCCCGCGGCGCGCGCGTGCTCGCTCTCACCAACGTGATGGGCGCGCAGATCACGCGGGAGGCCGACGGCACGCTCTACACCCGTGCGGGGCTGGAGATCGGGGTCGCGGCGACCAAGACGTTCGTCAGCCAGATCACGGCGATGTACCTGATCGCCTTCAGGCTCGCGGAGGTCCGCGGCGTTATGAACCGGGCGGCGCTCAAGCCGCCGATCTCCGACCTGAAGCGCTTGCCGCACCTGATCAGCGAGTTCATGGCGCGCGACGCCTCACCGATCGAGACGATCGCCGCGTCCGTCCACCAGGCCGATTTCTTCATGTACCTCGGGCGCCACATCGGCCTGCCGGTCGCGCTCGAGGGTGCGCTGAAGCTGAAGGAGATCTCCTACATCGCC
>DATAWL010000036.1:0-160598 GCA_036267215.1 Solirubrobacteraceae bacterium
GCAGGAATGCGGCCGCCAGCCCCATCAGGAAGAGGGACTCGGGGTACGGGATCAGCAGCGGGTCGACGAACGAGATTCCCGCGGCCAAAAGCCAGTACGCCGCCGGTCCGGCAAACGGAAACCATCGCCGCGCGAACACGGGTAGCACCAGGATCGCGAGCGCGGGAAGGCAGAACCACAGCGTCGTTGTCGGAGCTCCGGACGAGCCGCGTCCGAGCCCCACGTCAAGCATCGCCACGATCGCCAGCAGCGCGATCAGCAGGTCGAACCAGTACGTGCGAGCGAGACGTTCGATTCGGCTCACGCGCTGAACGTACTCCACCCCCTCGGTTCCCGCCTCCTACCTAAGTAGGAGTCGAAATCGTCGGATGGTAGGAGCCGTAATCCGGCCCGGCGACGATGCCGATCTCGCGATCGCGTCTTAGGGTTCGTCGCAGGGCACAACGAGGGACCGCACGCGAGGCGCGACCGAGCGCCGCCGGCCCGGTTAGGAGGAACCTCATGTTCAACTCGATTCTCCGCACCTCCGAGGCGGTCACTTCGACTCAGGCAGTTGCCTTGCGTGAGGTGCGCAAGGTGTACGGCCGGGGCGACGGATCGGTCGTCGCGTGGGGGTTCTCCGTACAAGGTTAAGCTTTCGCGGGTGAGAGTTGGCGGGGCGTCGGGAGAGAGGGAGAGATGCTCGTTGATACTGATTATCTGGTCGTAGGGGCTGGCGCGAGCGGTCTTGCCTTCGCCGACGGGCTGGTGGCCGAGGCTGACGTCGAGGTGACGCTGATCGACCGGCGGCGATCTCCCGGAGGTCATTGGCTGGATTCGTATCCCTTTGTTCGCTTGCATACCCCGTCTGCGTATTACGGGGTGAACTCGCTCGCGCTCGGCGGCGATCGCATTGACCAGAGCGGCGAGAACGCTGGGTACTACGAGCGGGCGACGGGCCAGGAGGTTTGCGCGTACTTCGCCGATGTGGCCGTCCGGCTTAGGCAGACAGGGCGAGTTCGCGTGCTCGACCGCCATGATCACCTCGGCGCGGGGAGCAACGGTGAACGGGTCAGAGACTTGAGTACCGGAGAGGTTCTCGATGTCGTGGTGCGTCGCAAGATCGTCGATGCTCGCTACCTGGAGGCGTCGATTCCGGCTACCCACGTCGCGCCGTTCGATGTTGCATCGGGCGCCCGGGTCGTACCCGTGAACGACCTGCCGGTGGCCGCGCGATCGGCCTCGTTCTATGTCGTGCTCGGATCTGGCAAGACGGCCGCGGACGCGTGCATTTGGCTTCTGTGTAACGGCGTGGAGCCCGACCGTATTCGCTGGGTCCGTCCTCGCGACGCGTGGTTTTATGATCGCGCCCGCTTTCAGCCGCTTCAACAGGTCGGCGCGATCATGGAGGGGAACTCCCTCGACGCCGAGGCCGGCGCCCAAGCGGTGAATGTCGACGACCTCTTCGAGCGGCTGGAGGCTTCGGGCCGGCTCGTGCGCATCGATCGCGCTTGGCCCGCGACGATGTTTCGCGGAACGATGCTCAGCACGCGCGAGCTCGAGGCCCTGCGGCAGATCACGGATGTCGTCAGGCTTGGCCGGGTGCGCCGCATCGAACCCGGCCGGGTCGTGCTCGAGCGCGGGGAGTCCCAAACCGGTAGTGACGTCCTGCACGTGGATTGCACGGCGCTCGGCTTGAATAACGCTCCCGCCAGACCGATTTTCCAGCCCGGTCGGATCGTGCTCCAGCAGGTGCGACATCTTTCGCCGTCATTCAACGCAGGCCTTGTCGGCTTCGTCGAGGCCCACCGAGACGACGACGAGGACAAGAACCGGCTTTGCCCCCCCAATCCCTACCCCACCAGCATCGGGGACTGGCCACGCATGGTCAGCCGCACGTGGAGGACAGAGGGCCGATGGTTGAGCGAGCCGGACGTCTCAGCATGGGTGGCCCAGAGCCGGCTTAACTTGCTCCGCGCCCTTCCCGATCACATCGACGAGCCTTCAGTGCAGGCGGCGGTCAAGCGCTATCTCACACACGTCAGGACGGCAATTGAGCGGCTCACGCAACTGGACGGATCGAGCTCATACAGGCTCAAGGGACCGGCGCGGTCGGCTTGAGACACCAAGCTTCGGCTCTCAAGGGGCGTGAACCATCCAGCAGCGATGACTTCCGCTCTGCAGAGACGTGGAAGCGTACGCGGAATTCATGCACTGGCCTGCAGCGCAACCAGCCCGACTGCCGGAGACCGCCGTCACAGGCGCCGGGCGCGGGTGGAGTGAAGAGGGCAATTACGACGAGAGGAGCCGACGATGACCCAAAGGGCCGTATCGAGCGATCGGGCCCCTGAGGCACTCGGGCCCTAAGCCCCGGAGGCTCTTCTCGCCAGAGCAGCAGGACCGCCGCAGCACAACCACGCGCTCCCTGCACCCCGCCAATCTCGAGACTACGACCACCGACGCGCGCCTATGCAATCGGTCAATTCTGCACACCGGCGCGTCCGCCCTCGTTTCGGCGACGAGGGCGGCTTGGCGCGGGTGCGTGGTCCTGGCGCCGTGGTAGCACGGCGTCTCGCGTTTGTCCCGGTGGCACCGGTTGCGGTCCGGGTCCTCGGGCGCTGCTGGCTCGAGTTGGCGTAGATCTCTCGGATTGATGGTGGTTGCTTTGCGACGGGCGGGACGGCGTAGTACCGGCGGATCGAGGAGGTTCGGGGCGCGGCTGAGTACGGCGACGGCTGAGAACTGGCGGCGGGTCGGTTGGCGTGGCCGTCGGACTGAGCCGTCTTGCCGGACGCCGGGCGTGTTGCGGCGTCGTCCTGCGCGGGTGACATCGCGTGACTGCGGTGGTATCCTTCCCCCGCCTTGATGGAGCGTGAGCACTGTGTGTGACGTTCGTGGGCGGGCGAGAAGCCGGGGGTGGCGATGCGGCGGCTGATGGTGATTGTGGCGTTGACGGTTGGCGCGCAGGCCGCGGTGGCCGCCCCCGCCTTTTCGGCGTCGAGCTGGACTGCGTATGTCACCAACAACAACAGCGGCGGCTCGGTGACGCCGATCAGCCTGACGAGCGGCACGCCGGGAACGGCAATTCCGGTTGGCACCTATCCGGATGATGTGGCGATCGCGCCCGATGGCACGACCGCGTATGTCGCGAACTACGGCGGGGACTCGGTGACGCCGATCACCATCGCGACCGGCACGGCGGGGACCGCGATCCCGATCGGCGGGGCCGCGTGGGCGGTCGCGATCAGTCCCGATGGCGGCACGGTTTATGTCACGAACATCACCGGCAACTCGGTGATACCGATCACCACCGCGACCGACACGGTGGGGAGCCCCATCTCTGTCGGCGACGATCCTCAGGGGATCGCGATCACCCCGGACGGCAAGACCGCGTACGTCACCAACTACTCCAGTGATTCGGTGACGCCGATCACTCTGGCCACCGGCACGCCGAGCGCTGCCATCCCGGTCGGCAGCCACCCGCAGGGCGTGGCGATCACGCCGGACGGCAGGACCGTGTACGTCACGAACGTTGGCGATGGCACGGTGACACCGATCGCCACCGCGACCAACACGCCGGGTACTCCGATTCCCGTCGGATCCTCCGCCTCTGACCCGGGGTCCGTTGCGATCACGCCGGACGGTAAGACCGCCTACGTGACCGACCTGATGGCCGATGCGGTGACGCCGATCGCCACGGCGACCAACACGCCGGAGAGCCCCATCCCGGTCGGCGGCCAGCCTGAGGGAGTGGCGATCACCCCGGACGGCAAGACCGCATACGTCGCCAACAACCTTGACGGCACGGTCACGCCGATCGCCACGGCGACCAACACGGCCGGAACCCCGATTCCCGTCGGCAGCCATCCCTGGGGCGTGGCGATCACGCCAGACCAGGCTCCGACCGCTTCGTTCTCGACCCGTGCCGCGCCGGCCGGGGACGCGTCGAGCTTTGACGCCGCGGCCTCGGCGAGTCCGGTCGGTTTGATCGCCAGCTACCAGTGGGATTTCGGAGACGGACAGAGCACCACCTCGCCAACCCCGATCGTGTCGCACACCTACGCCCGGTCTGGCGTGTTCACCGCGCGGTTGACCGTCGTCAACACCGCCGGCACGTCGCTCGCGCAGGTGTTCACCGGCCAGACCGCGAGCAGCCAGGGCGGGCCACAGGCCACGACCACCCAGACCGTCTCGGTGCCGACCGCACTGGGGTCGACGCCGCCGACCCCTCGGCTGACGCGGCTGCGCATCTCGCCGCGCACGGCGTCGATCGCGGGACGACGGGTCAGCGGCCATTGCGTCAAACCCACCGCTCACAACGATCGCGACCGCAGTTGCCGCCGGACGATCTCACTGCGCGTCACCTACGCGCTCACCGCCGCCGCGCGGGTCGTATTCACATTCAAGCGCGACACCGTTGGGCGGACCGTCAAGCGCCGCTGTGTCGCACTCAATCGCCAGAACCGCAACGACAACCGTTGCGGCCGGCTGACCGACGTGCCCGGGCGGCTCACCCAGGCCGGACGGCCCGGCGCCAACGCCTTGAACTTCGCCGGCAAGACCGGCGGGGACAACCTCAGCGCGGGCACCTACCAGCTGACCGCGACACCCAACCACGGCAGCGCCGAGAGGATCACCTTCCGGATCTCGCACTAAACCGTCGCGCTAACCCGTCAGCAAACACTCGGCACGCACCGCGAACGGTCGCATTGGGTAGTCGCCGGCGCCGAGCGGGCGAGCGCCGCGACGACGTTCCAATCGCTGCAGAGGAGTCGGGCGGCCTGGCTCCCGCGGCTGCCAGCCCCGAGCGGCCGAAGCGGCGCTGCTTACGCAGCCATGAGATCAGCAGGCTGGAACGCGCGGCCCTGCAACCGGCGAGATCCGGCGCTGACCGCAGCGAGTGCCTCGCGGCGGCAAACCGGCGGAACTCTCCTGACGAGCGCTTCCCCGATGGTCGCGAGCGTTCCAAAGCAGTCACGAAGACCGCGAAGGCGAGCGTCGCCGTGCATCGCACGTCACATCTACTGCCGTCAATCAGGCTCGATACTCAGCTTCCACGGGGCGGCGGCGGCAACCAGGTCCTTGTCTGACGCCCCTAGGTGCTGGTACGTGCCGTAGCGAACTGATGAGCGTCCGACCTTCAAAAACCGCGACACAAACTTCTCCATCGACGTTCGATCTGTAGGCAATCCCCGCTTTGCCTTGGGCTCGCAGGTCCAGGGCGATCGTTTGCGTCACGATTCGCTGGCTCGAGCGGAGCTGAGAGATGTCGAGGTGGCGCATACCATGTGCAGCAAGGAGCGCAGCATGAATCTGCTCCAGCCGACGACGGACATCGAGATTCTCGAGATCGACGATGTCACCGGGCGCAGCGGAGATACGGCCTCGACCGACGCGGCGATCCCGCCGCCATTGCTTAGTGATCACCCCATCGGGAGGCTCGGCGCCAAAGAGGCTCTCATACTCGGCGCGCGCGGCTATCAGGTCGGAGATCCTGCAGTGTCTCACGGAGTGCGGTTAGTCGCCGGCGATAGAGATAGAGGGTACGAAACCTGGCAGTTGGCGGAATCGCGCTCCTCGGATCATCGAAGCGTCCTTGCCAGCTCAGTACGTCGTGCGGCGGAAACGCAAGCGGGTCAGTGTGCCACCCGACGCGGTACCAAGTGCCCTTCAGTGTGCGCCTCGCAGAAAGGCCCGAGCGAGTGGGGTGATCGTGGCGAGTTCGTCTGGTGTCTGCGCCTCTCGCAGAACGGCAGCGGGAGCGCGATCGTCAAGAGAGGAATTGGCCCCGAAGAACCAGCCTTGTGCGGCCTGGTCGCTGTAGCGGATGTTGAACAGTTCAGTGACGTGAAAAGCGGCGCGCAGCCGCTCACGCGTGATGGCGGGCGGCTCGACTCGCCCTTTGGCCCACTGTCCAACGGTCTTTACATCTTTTAGGCCGGCCAGGTATGCGGTCAGCCTCTGACCCAGGTGTTTCTGGAGGTAGGCAGCCATTTCTGAGGACTCGGCTAGCACGACGCGCCGGTTGATCGCGTCTTCTGCAAGATCGATGGAGCCCCTACCCTCGGCGGCGCTAGATCCAGCTTTGGCCAAGCCAGGAGGGTTCTCAGAACTGGACCGGCCCCTCACCGAGCCAGGCCTAGCCTTCACCGAGCGAGGCTCGTGTGTTTGCGTTGCTCGACCTGCGACCAAGGCGGCGCGCGCCGCTTCGAGCTGCTTGACCTCAGCCGACAACTCGCGTAGGCGAGCATCGAGGGAGCGGACGTCCGCAACCTTTGCACCTCCTCGTCCACGCTGCTTGAGCTTGGATGTGCCCTGATCTTGGCTCATACGCTTACGTTAGCTTAAACGGTGGTAATAATCTACCCGAAAACCATCCTGGGTTCCGGCGTAGGCCGTTTGCCTCCGAATGGCTTCTCCTCAGTCCATCCCCCGGCGACGACCGGCTGCCGCGAGGTCCCTGAAATGCTTACGCATCCTCCCGATCTGTGCGGCCGCTGAGTCCGCCCTGCCATCGGCGATGTTGGGGGTCTTGGAGCGGTACTCGGACAGCGGCTTCCACGGCCAAGTGCTCGACCGGGCGCTCGGCAGAGTCGGCAGTCGGGCGTTCCAGCGGGGGAGCGGGTCAACGTTTCGGCGTCGGGCGAGGATGCCGGTTGCCCGCGGGCGAGGCAGCGAATCCGTGGACGTGCGGGGCGGCTCGTCCGGCGCGTGGGGACGACTCCTTGAGAAGCTGGGGCGGGGTCCTCGGTCCCTGGTGAGCCGGAGGTCCCGTTCGCGGTACTTCCGCTCGGAGGTGGACGGCCTACGGGCCAGAACGAGCTCACATGATCAGGAGGACGTTTCACGTTGATTCCGTGCCTCGCACGCGGAGGTCCGCCGGCGGCATCGAGGCCGACTCACGACGGAGCTGATCTCATCCTGCGGGTTCTGCCCGCACCGGTCAGTCGTCTTCAGGGCCGAGTGCCTCGTCGACGGTGCCGAGGTTCTCGTGATGCGGAACCGTCGCAGGCTCTTCGCGACGGTCTTGTCGCTGACGCCGATCGCGCGCGATCGCTCGGTCGCTCATCCCGAGTTCGCGCAGGTGCGCCGCCCTGGCAGCGATCTCCAGGAACGCGGGCGTCGAACCCGCGTCGACGATCGTCACGACAAATGGGATCGAGGCCGCGGTTCGAATCCTTTGCGTCCGTGTCCACTCACGGCAGCAGGTGCGAAATCTTCGGAATTTCGCCCCGCTGCAGGTGTCTAAGGGTGCGAACACTGGATCGCGCACCCCGCCACCGGCGGGAGGTCACTCTCCGCGGCGAGGGTATCCCGGTGGCGGGCCACCAACTGAGGGAGGTCCGCCCGGAGGGCCGGGATGAGGAGATCTCAGTTTTGCCGAAGCTCCGTGCCAATAAGAGACCTGGGCGGGATTGATCGACACCTCGCCCCGGACGGACATCCCCTTGAGCTTGAACGGCCTCCCGTCCGCCTGGACGTATGCCGCCTCGACCTGATCGGGCTCCTCAGCGACGGTGAGCGCGAGGTTTCCGTCACCAAAGTGGATCACGGTCGGCATCAGGCAGCGGCCGAATCCTCAACGAGCATGACGCCCGCGTCAACTGTCGCCTTGATCGACGAAAGCGACGGCGCAAGACCGAAGCCGCACCGCGGCGCAATCCCGCGCCGGTCAAGGCACACCAGGATGTTGGCAGACTTGCCAGCGATGGACGTTCGATACGCGACACGAGAGGAGGAGCAATCCATCCAGGTGGTCGGGCCGGCGCCGGCCCCGTCCCGCTCGCCCAGGCTTCACCGGTCCAACGCGGCGCTTGCCGGATTTGCGCGGGTCGCCGCCGGCGCCGGGTTTGCCTACCTCGACGTCGACGGAGCTGCGTTGACGAACCCGGCCGCTCTCGCTCGGATTCGAGCGCTGGCGATCCCGCCCGCGTGGCGGGACGTATGGATCTGCCCGGACCCTCTCGGGCACCTCCAGGCGACCGGGGTTGACGCGGCCGGCCGTCGCCAATACCGCTACCACGATTTGTGGAGCCAGCAGCGGGCCCACGCGAAGTTCGAGCACATGGTCGCGTTCGCCCGCACCCTGCCGGCGATGCGCGAGAGCGTCCTGGCCACGATGCGCGGCGGGCACGACCTCGACCGTGGGCGAGTACTGGCCTGTTCGGTGCGCCTGCTCGACGTCGGGATGTTCCGGATCGGCAGCGAGGTCTACGAAAAGGAGGACGGCCACCTCGGCCTGGCCACGATCGCGAAGGCAAACGTGTCGATCGAGCCGGGGCGTGCGGTCTTCGACTACATCGCCAAGGAGGGCGTCCATCGCGTCCATGCCGTCGCGGACCCCTGCTGCGTGGAGATCGTGGGTGGCCTCAAACGACGACGTGGGGGCGGTGATCACCTGCTGGCGTTTCGCGAGGGGCGTGCGTGGCACCAGGTCCACGCCCCACTCATCAACACCCACCTGAAGAGCCTGATCGGGGACTCGTTCAGCGCCAAGAACTTCCGCACCTGGAACGGCACGGTGCTGGCGGCGATGGCGTTGGCCCGCTGCGAAGCGGACTGCGCCACCGAGCGAGGGCGGCGCAAGGCGATCCGCCAGGCGACAACCGAGGTCTCCGACGTGCTCGGCAACACCCCGGCGGTCGCCCGTGGGTCCTACATCGATCCCCGCGTGTTCGACCGCTTCCTGTCTGGCTGGACCATCGCGGGCCAGCTGCGATGCATCGAGGAACGGGGTCTCGCACAAGAGGAGCGCCGGGTCGCGGTGGAGCTGGCCGTACTCGACTTACTCACGGCGTAGTCACGCCGTGCGCGGCCACGCGACGCATGCGAGCCGGCTCGGCGCGAGGTAGCGTTTGGAGCGGCGCCCCCGCGCGCGCTGAGGTCATACCCACCGTCTCACCAAATAGGACGTGATCGCCATGGATCCTTTCGCGCCGGTATCCGTCGTTGTGGTCAGCACCGAGGAGGCCGATCTGGGCGTCGCGGAGCTTTGGCAGAACGACCGTGTGCTGGCCACGACCAGGCAGCAGGACAGCCGGATCATCCTGAGCTTCACGACTCCAGCGGAGGGGGAGACCACCGAGGTGGGCGCAGCCCGGCTGCGTGAGGCGCTCGAGGAAGCACGCCAGCGCCTTGGAGAGGTCTAGCCGGGCAACTGCCGGCTGGCCGTCGAGCCGGCTGTGCTGGACTTGCTGACGGCGTGGTGACTGTCCGACCCCGACCGTCAGCGCCTGAGCGGTGCGGCCGTGCCGTCCGGCTCCGGGGCGAAGGGAATGCCGGTGGCCGGCGCGCGGGGCGCGACGATCGCTGCCTGTGCCAGCTGGTTGACCCCGAGTCTGAGCAGCATGACGGCGGAGGCCGTCGCGAGGTGGGCACCGAGCGCGTAGCCGTGCCGGGACTCCAGCCGCATCAGCCTGCCCTGACCGATCCCGATGACCGCGTTGATCGCCACGCCGGCGGCGATCAGGACAATGTCATCGCGGGTCGGCCCTCGGCCGCCATTGTGGGCGACGTCGACGATGCCGATGACGGTGAGCGCCACGGGCAGCCCGAGCAGCCGTTTGACGCGCAGCGGCTCGCCCGCGATCTGGCGGGCGACCACGTAGATCATGATCGCCAGGACGGTGAGGGTCGTCTCGACGCTCATCGGCCGGTCGCGGTCGGGCGGCTGTCCGGGACGAACGCCGCCAGCAGTAGGTCGCGCACGGTGGAGCGGGCCTGTTGGTCGTCGATCGTCGCGGCGTCGGGGTCGCGCTGGCGGTGTTGGGCGAACCAGGCGACGGACTCGGCCAGGAAGTGCGCGGCGATCGCTGGATCGGGAAGCGGGCGCAGGGCGCCGGCGGCGGCGCGGCTGCTCAGGAAGGCGGTCAGCCGATCGTGCTGGGCGCGTTTGCGATCGTTGACCGACTCCGCGCTGAGCCCGGGGTAGTCCTCGACCAGGCTCTCGATCAGCAACAGCAGCAGCCGGTTGTGCTCGATGAAGCCATAGAGCTCGTCGATGATGGCCGCGAGCTCGGCGGCGGCGTCGCCGTCCGGTTCGCGGTCCAGCGCGGCGCGCAGCGCCGGGAAGCGCGCTCGGGCGGTGAGCCAGCTGCGGATGAGCGTGAGGATGTGCCCCGGCGGAGGGGTGGGGAGCGGCACCACGGCCTCCAGGTCGGCTCCCGGGTCCATCGCGTAGCGCGCGGCCAGCTCCAGCAGCGCCTCCTTGCCCTCGACGGAGCGATACAGGATCGCGTGGCTGAGCCCGAGCCGCTCGGCGACGTCGGTCATCAGCGCGCGGCGGTAGCCCTTGGCGATGAAGACCTCGCACGCGGCCCGAGCGACGTCCTGTATTCGTCCCGGCGGTGTTCGGCGAGGCACCAAACGAATATAACTTACTCGGTCAGTTAAAGCAAGCACGAGGCGTTTCGGTTCGGATCCGCGTGTGCTTTCAGGAGGCGGCATCCGGACAAGTACCTATGTCGCGCGGGCGAGGTCGGCGCTACCGTTCTCGCGCCGAGGCGCCGAGGGAGGCCGATCAACGATGGGGATCTACAACAGCGCGATTCGCTGCTCTGCGTGCCAGGCGGTTACGCCGCTGGCGATCGTGTGGGCCGCCGGCGACGTCTGCCCACGCTGCGCCGCGCCGCTCGCGGTGGCTCGTGGGCAGCGCTCGGGACGCGCCGCCAACGGCCGGCCCCAACGGGCCGCCACCGCGACGGACCGAAGCCGCCCGGCCTACGGGCGTCCTTGACGGCCGACGTTACGGGGGCGTCGGCAGCCCGGCCAGCTGGATCAGCGAGAAGACGAGGAGCAGGACCCCAAAGCCGACGATGGCGAGGCGCGCGGACCGGATCCGGAAGTGGCCGCTGATGCCGACCAGGAACAGGACCGTGGCCAGGAAGACGGTGTCGCGGACGTACTTGTCGCTGGTGGCGCCCGCCGCGGTCCCCTTGGTGAACTCGGCGTCTGACTGGGCATCGTCGGCGTTGGCCACGGCGTCCTGGGGGATGACGTACTGGGGCATGTAGGAGGGGCCCGGCGGGGAATGCGGGTTGGTGTCCGGGTCGGTGGCCAGCCAGGCGTTGAAGGCGGGCCGGTAGCCCGGGCGCAGGCGGCGCTCGGCCAGCTGCTCGGCGTGCCGGTTGCCGGCCACGTACGCGGTGAACCAGGCGTTGAACGACACCGAGTCCTCGGTGCGGGTGACCAACGCCTCGAGGTCGGCGCGGCTGGCCTTGGTCCGCAGGGTCGATGCCTTCGCCAGCGAGATCGACGACTCGGTGCCCCATTTCGCGGCGGCGAAGCCGGAGTAGGCGGCGATGACGGCGACCATCGACAGGAGGACCGCTTCGACGATCGACAGCCAGCGGTCGTGAGGCTCGGCGCGGGCGGTGAGGTCCCCGCCGGAATCGTCCCCGCCGCCGTCCCCGCCGTCCCCGCCGCCGTCCCCGCCGTCCCCGCCGCCCTCCAGCTCCTCCAGGCGACGGCGGTGCTCCGAGATCTCCTTGCCGACCTCGGCCGCTGACAGACCTTCGGGCACGCTGGCATCGTAGCCGGATGACGCCGCCGGCCAATCGTCCCCAAGGGATGATCCTGGCTCTCCGATGGGTCCGAGGGAAACGGGCGAACGGCATGCTTTGCGCCCGCAACCGCGCGGAGGCCGTGCTTATCGACCAGCTGGGTTGATCTGAGCGGGCCGGCCGTATAGGACCCCGGCAACGGGCGGGACCGGGATCCGCAGCGGCAGGGGGAGTGGCCGCGCGGGTCGCCGTCCGGTTGGACAACGGAGGTGGTCCGTGAAGCGGCGCGTGGGATTCCTGTTCTGGCTGGAATCGTTCCTGGCCGGGCTGACACTCGTGTTGGCGCTGCTGACGTTGGTCTGGGATGACTGGATCGAGCACGTCTTCGGCTTCGACCCCGATCAGCACAACGGATCGTTCGAGCTCGAGCTCACGATCGTCTGCCTGCTGATCACGATCGTGTGCGGGGTCCTGGCCAGGCGCGAGTGGCGTCGCGCCGCCCTGGCGACGTGAGGCTGAGGATGACCGCCATCGGCCAGGCCAGAGAGGAGGATCGACATGCCGCCAGCGCGTAAGGGAGGTTCCGGCTCGCGCGGGGGCGTAGGTGCCCGAGGCGGTGGTGGATCCCGCGGCCGTGGCGGCTCGCGCGGAGATGGCGCCCGCGATGGCGACGGCGAGACCCGCGGGCGCGGCGACCGCTATGAGGAGACCGCCGAGGCGGTGGAGCTGCACCAGGCCTGGCTCGAGTATCGCCTGGCGGGCGGGGTGACGCCGACCACGCAGCTCTACCTCCAGTCGCTCGAGGCGTTCCGGCGGCTGCCGGGCGCGCTGCGCGCTCGTCCGCCGTTCGTGCCGCCACCACCCCGCGAGGGCGGCCCCAGCGCGGGTGACACGCCATGACGCTGAACGGGACAGTGTGGGCGCCGATCGGGCCGAGCCCGATCTCCGAGGGCAGCCAGGACGACAACGGGATGGTCACGGCGATCGCCGTTCATCCGTCCGACAGCAACATCGTCTATGCCGGGACCGCCGACGGCGGGGTGTGGAAGACCCACGATGGCGGCACCACCTGGCGTCCGCTGTTCGACCGCGAACTGTCGCTGGCGGTGGGCGAGCCGATGGGGATCGCAATCGATCCCACTGACGCCGACGTCGTCTACGTCGGGACCAGTGGCCGGGGCCGCGTGTCCGCTCAACAGCAGGCCGGGGTGTTCAAGACCACCGATGCGGGCGCCACCTGGATCCAGCTCGGCTCGGGCTATCCGATCTCGAATACGGGCAACGCCGCGCAACTGGCCAACTACCTGATCAATACGATCATCGTCGATCCCGCCCAGCCGAGCACGATCTACCTCGGCTCCAGCGCCGGCGTGTGGATCTCCAACGACGGCGGGCAGAACTGGACGCAGGTCAACGCCGCGGGCGATGCGCGGTCGCTCGTGCTCGACACCACCTCGCCGGCCAACGCCCGCATCCTGTACGCCGGGATCGCCGGCAGCGGCGTGATCCAGTCGAGTGACGGCGGCACCACCTGGAACCAGATCCTCAGCGCCACCACGCCCGCGATGGCCACCGCGCTGGCCTCGGTGGCCGGCACCGCCATCAACCAGGTCGTACTCGATCTGGCGCCTGCGGCCAGTCCGCCGGCGGCCGGCGGGGTGCAGGTGATCTACGTCGCGATCGCCGGCAGCAACCCCAATCCGGTGACGTTCCCGGACCCGGTGGGCCTGTTCAAGAGCACCGACCAGGGGGCCACCTGGACACAGTGCGCCGCGGGCGGCTCGCCGCCGGGCACCACCTACAGCGGTTACACGCTCACGATCGCGGTCGATCCCGCCTCGCCCGGTGACGGGTCCCACGACATCCTCTACTGGGGCACGTCCTCCCAGTCGCGGTCGAGCGACTCCGGCTCGACGTTCTCGGCGCTCAGCAACATCCATTCCGACACTCACGCCTGGGGGTTCTCGCCGCAGCCCGCCCCGACGCCGACCATCATCTTCTGCGGCACCGACGGCGGCATCACCCGTTCGCTGGACAACGGCTCCACCTGGCAGCCTCGCAGCGCGGGCGGGTTCCAGACCGCGCTGTTCTACAACATCGACGTCAAGCCGGACGCGACCGCCAGCCTCACCGCCGGCGCCCTGCAGGACAACTCGCTCGAGACGTCGTCGGGCGGCCCCGGCTGGACGACCGTCAGCGGCGGTGATGGATGGGACATCGTCTACGACGGGACCACCGCCAACCAGCTGTTTGGCACCACCAACTCCGGGGGCTCGCCCCAGAGCGTCGTCTTTCAATCGCCCGACGACGGCGGCAGCTGGAACAACGTCACGCCGTGGGGTGGCAGCGGACCCGAGGCCGGGTACTTCGCGCCACAGCTCTCCGCCGACCCGAGCGCCGCCGGGACCATCTACGTCGCCTCAAACCAGAATCTGTGGCAGACGACCAACGCCGGATCCAGCTGGCGGAAGCTGACCTCCGTCTCGGCCGGGTTCATCACCGCCGTCTCCCACGTCGCACCGACCAACGGCAACAACGTGGTGGTCGCCGGCGGCTCGACCGTGCTCGTCTCCACCAACGCGCTGGCGGCGACGGTCGGTCCGCCCAGCGGCGTCACGTTCACGAACATCAGTCGCAATCTCCCGGGCCGCAGCGTGCTCAGGGTCGCCTTCGACCCCAATGACGCCACGGTCATCTACGCCGTGCTGGGTGGGTATGCCGGCTCGGGTGCCCCCGGCCACGTGTTCCGCACGACGATCGGCGCGACGAGCTGGACCGACATCTCGCCGCCGGGGGTCGACGTCCCGTTCGGGGCGCTCGCGCTGGATGGGACCGACAACCCGACCACGATCTACGTCGGGACGGACCTGGGCGTGCTGCGCTCGGTCGATCTGGGGGCGACGTGGTACGTCCTCGACGATCTGCACTTCCCGTTCGTGCCCGTCACCGACCTGATCATCGGCCGCGGGGCTCCGATCCTGCGGGCGTCGACCTACGGCCGCGGGGTGTTCGAGTTCGCCAAGCCGTCCTGGCCGAGCATCGCCGTGGACCTGGAGGCCGACCTCGAGTTCGGCCTGGTGTGCGGCGGCCCGCGGTTCCTGACCCTGCGGGTCTATAACGTCGGCTCGGGCGACCTGATCGTCAACAGCGTCCAGCGGATGATGGGGTCGACCGGATTCAGCGTCTCATCCAATCCGGGAACCCCGGTCGCGATCGCCGCCGGCGAGGAGTTGAGCTTCACCGTCGAGTTCTCCCCAACCACGCCGGGGACCCTCGAGCAGGCCACCATCCGGATCGCCTCCAACGACCCCAACGCCGCGTTCGTGGATCTGCTGGCGACCGGCACCGGCGGAACGGCATCGCTGGAGACCGTGATCGCCGACTCGGGCAACTTCGGCGATGTCTGCCTGGGCAGCTTCGTCGACCGCGATCTGGTGCTGACCAACCGCGGCCCGTGCCGGCTGCACGTCACCGACATCGCCTCGTCGTCACCCGCGTTCTTCGCTCCGGCGGTGACCAGCTATCCGATCACCATCGCTTCCGGAAGCGCGATCAGCGTGCCGATCCGGTTCGAGCCCGCCACGCTGGGCTCGGTGAGCGCCACGATCACGATCACCTCCGACGACCCCGCGAGTCCGGCGTTCGTCAGCGTTTCCGGCGCCGCCCCGCCGCCCCGCCTGGTCGCCTCGATCGCCAACTCCGGCGACTTCGGCGATACGTGTCTCGGCTGCTTCCGCGACGAGATGCTCACGCTCGCCAACGCCGGACACTGCCCGCTGACGATCAGCGCGATCACCTCGTCCGCGCCCGAGTTCGTGGTGCCCGAGGTCCTCAGCTTCCCGCTGATGATCGCGCCCGGCGGCGACCTCGAGCTGACCGTGCGCTTCGCGCCAACGGCGTTCGGGCCCGCGACGGGAACAATCACGATCGCCAGCGATGATCCGGCCAGCCCGCTGGCGCTGGCGCTCCGCGGGAATACGCCCAGCGGCACGCTCACGGTCAGCGGAAACCTCGACTTCGGCAGCTGCGAGCTCGGACACCACCATGTGCGGATCGTGGGGATCTGCAACACCGGTCAGTGCGACCTGCACGTGACCCGCGTCGGATTCCTGGCCTCATGCGGGTGCCGGGCCGGTGACTGCTCGCATCGCGGTGGCGGCTGCGGCTGCGGCTGCGGCTGCAGTGGATGCGGATGTGAGGGGCACCACCACGGCCACGAGCACCATCACCACCACGAGCGCCATCACGGTGAGCACCACGATCACGAGCACCAACTCAGTCAGTGCTGCCTTGACTTCCGGATCGAGGGCAACCCCTTCCCAGCGACGCTGCGCCCGGGGTCGTGCATGAACCTCGTCGTCGAGTACGCCGCGTCGTGCCGGTCCGAGGCCTGCTGCGAGCTGGTGATCGATTGCGACGACCCCGAGGACTCAAAGCGCATCCTGTTCGCCACCGGCCGGCTTCGCAACACGCTGAGCTCGCGGATGAAGTGCTGGCTGGCCGACGAGCTGCGCGACCTGCTGCGCGAGGGCGGCCGCTGACCCGACCGGGCGGGACCACCGGGTGGCGGCGAAACGGCGTCCGGCGCGTGGCTCAACGGCGCGCACCGGCCCGACGACTCACAGGTCGCGGCGGTCCCGCACCCCGAGCTTCTGCATGCCGCGATAGAGATGGGTCTCGACGGTTCGCACCGACAGCACCAGCCGGTCGCCGATCTCGGCGTTGCTGAGGCCCTGGGAGGCCAGCCCGACGAGCTGGGCCTCCCGCGGCGTCAGGTCGACGGCGGTGGCGTCGAGCCCGTCGATCACCGGCAGCTCGCCCCCCTGGTCAGGCGGATGCAGCGCCCGGGCGCGTGCCGCCGCGCGGCGCGCGCAATCGTGGCGCCCGTCGGCCACGAACACCGTCGCCGCGTCGCTGGCGGCTTCGACCGCGTAGCGCAGCGCGCCGATCGCGGCCATCTCCTCGGCCGCCTCCACCAGCCCTGGCGCGTCGCCCGCCGCCTTGGCGGTGGCGTGGCGCGCGTAGGCGGTGACCAGCCGTGACCGGCCGCGGGCGGCCATGCGCTCCAGCAGCGGCGCCGCGGCCGCGCCCACCCGTAGCGCGTCATACGCGAGCAGGGGCGCGACGCCGACCATGTCCTCGAGGGCGACGGCGTCCTGCAGCAGCCGCCGGCCGGCCTCGCCGGGGCTGCGCAGGCGCAGCGCCCAGCCCTCGGCCCTGGCGACGGGCACGCGCTGCACCGGCAGCGGCTCGTGGCCGGCGCACCAGGCCCGCATCCGCTCCAGCGCCACCATCGTCGCGTCGAAATCACCGGTGAAGCTGGCCAGACCGACCTCGAGCACCCGGACATGCACCATCACGCCGTACGGGTCCTGTCGCTCGAAATGGAGCTCGGCTTCCGCCCGCCAGCGGTCCGCGTCGCGGAGGTGCCCGCGCACGAAGTGCAGCCGCGCCAGGGCGAACGCGGCCACCCCGGCTGAGCCATGGTCGTGCATGCGCACGGCGGCCCGTACGACGTGGCCCATGTACTCCTCGAATTCGACCCAGCGGTACCCGGCCTCCAGCGCGACCAGGCTCAGCGCGGCCAGCAGGTCGGAGTCGGCCTGATCGCGCAGCGGAATCGGGGGTCGGGCCCGGAACGCGGCCTCCGCGGTCGCATCGCCCTCCCCGGCCAGGAAGCTGGCCATCGTGTGCATCGTCAGCACCGAGCGGCGGCCCTCGTCGGACACCGGGTCGTCGGTCAGGACGTGATCCTCGGGCGCGCCGAACCCACCGTCGCCGCCACCGAAGGTCGCGCGCATGCGGTCCATGAAGCGGGGCCACAGGTCGTCGTCGGACCAGTCGGCGGCGCGCTCGATCAGCGGCTCGAGGTCCGCGGTGCGGCGCAGCCCCCACTGGTAGAGGGTCAGCCGCTGGCGTAGGTACCGCCGCGCCTGCGGATGCCCGGGGGCCAGATGCTCGACCGCGGCGAGGACCCCCTCCGCCTCCTCGTGGCGGTTGCGCATGCTCTGGGCCTGGGCCAGGAGGATCGCCGCCTCCAGGTCGGTGTCGACGCCGGCCAGCTGCGCCAGCTGCGCGCCGAGTTCGGCATCGCCCGCGCCGTTGGCCGCCCGGGCCGCCACCAGGGCAAGCTCCGCGGACAGGGGGGCGCCGGCGTCGAGGCGCAGCCGGGCGGCGCGCAGGGCCTCGTCGGGACCGAACGGCTCGCGCGCTTCCAGCACATGCACCAGTTCGAGCCGGAGGCCGCGGGCCGCCAGCGTTCCCATCCGCGCCCCGACGGCCTCGCCGTAGAGCGGATGGGCGAGCCCCACCTGATCGCCCGTCATGGCCAGGAGCCCCCGCGACTCCGCCGCCAGCAGCCCCTGGGAGCTCGTGAGCGCGGCGATCTCGCGGACCGCCAGCGGTTCGCCGAGTGCCAGGAGCTCGACCGGGCGCCGCTCGTCAGCGGTGAGCCCGTCCAGCTGGGCGGCGACCAGATCGACCAGCGACGGGCTGGCCGCGGGACGACCGTGCATTCGCCACAGCCCGGGCGACCGGACGAGCGCGCCGGCATCGACGGCGCCGCGGACCAGCTCGCGCACGTAGAGCGCGTTGCCCCGCCCGACCTCGGTGACCCAGTCGATCGCGGCCTCCTCCACCGGACCGCCGAGCGCCGCCTCGACAAGCGCGCGGACCGCGTCGTCGGTCAGGGGGCCCAGCTCGAGACGGCGGGCCGCGTCGTCCTTCCACAGCGCGACGACCGCGTCTGGGCATGGGGCCTCGGCGCGGACCGTGGCCACGATGAACGCCGAAGACGAAGTGGCCAGATGCAGGACCAGGGCCGCCGACGCGGGATCGAGCAGCTGGGCGTCATCGACGCCGACGACGACCGCCCGGCCGCCCGCGCGGGCACGGAGCTGCGCGCCGGAGCTGCGCATGAGCGCCACGATGTCGTCGGAGCGCACCTCGTCGGGGACCAGGTCGGCCACGGCGGCCAGCGGGACCGCTGCCGCGCTGCGCGTGGCCTGGGCCCACGCCACGAGCGCCCCGTCGCGTTCGGCCGCCGCCAGGGCCTCCCGCGCCAGACGGGACTTGCCCACGCCCGGTTCGGCGACGATGACGACGCCGCGGCAGCCACGCTCGGCCCGCGCCGCCGCGATGGCCTCGAGCTCCCGCTCTCGCCCCACCAGGGGCCACGTCCCCGCGAGCCCAACACCATCCACCGGGTCCCCAGCCATACTCGGCACACACTCTACGCGGGCGGGTCGGCTCCTCGTCAGGGCGCCGGGCGCCGCGACGCCACGGTCGTCGTGAGGCGCTCGCTGTCACATCCCCCGGCGCCGGCGGGTCTATGGGAGTGGACGTGACGCCCGGCGACGAGAGAATGTGACGATGGATGAGCGCGAGGTTCTGGCGGAGCGGTTCGAGGAGCAACGCGGCCGCCTGCGCGGCGTGGCCTACCGAATGCTCGGTTCGCTCAGCGAAGCCGACGACGCGGTGCAGGAGGCGTGGATCCGGCTGAGCCGATCGGACGCGGCCGAGATCGAGAACCTCAACGCGTGGCTGACCACGGTTGTCGCGCGCGTGTGCCTCAACGTGCTGCGCTCCCGGGCGGCGCGGCGGGAGCAGCCGATGAGCGTCCACGTGCCGGAACCGATCATCGATCCGGCCGACGGCACGGATCCCGAGCACGAGGCGCTGCTGGCCGACTCCCTGGGGCTGGCCCTGCTCGTCGTGCTCGAGATGCTGGCGCCGGCCGAGCGGGTGGCGTTCGTGCTGCATGACATGTTCGCGGTGCCGTTCGACGAGATCGCCGCGATCCTCGACCGATCGCCGGATGCCACCCGGCAGCTGGCCAGCCGCGCCCGCCGTCGCGTTCGCGGCGCGCAGCCGGCCACCGACCCGGATGTCACCCTCCAGCGCGAGGCGCTCGAGGCCTTCCTGGCCGCCGCGCGCGGGGGTGACTTCGAAGCGCTGGTGGCGGTGCTCGACCCGGATGTGGTCCTGCGAGCCGACCAGGGCGCCGCCGGCGGTCTGCGCGAGGTGCGCGGCGCGCGAGAGGTGGCCGGGCAGGCGGTGGGGTTCGCGCGGCAGGGCATCGTCGTGCGGATCGTGCGCGTCAACGGCACGATCGGCGGCATCACCTTCCTGCAGGGCCGGCCGATCGCGGTCACGGGCCTCACCGTCCACGACGGCCGGATCACGGCGATCGACATCATGGCCGACCGCGAGCGGCTGGCCCGGCTGGATCTGAGCGCGCTCGACGGCTGAGCGGGCGGCGGCGCGGGGGGCCGGACCAGGGGCCGGCAGCGTGGGGGGCCGGCGCCGGTCAGGCGCCGGCGGCGTCCGGGCCCCGGTCGATCTCCGCGAAGCGCCGGCGGAGCTGCTCCCCGCGGGCCGGATTGACCTGCGCGACCCAGGCGACGCGCCCGTGCAGGTGGGCCGCGAAATCGTCGAGGGCCTCGCGGTTCTGGCTCGGGAGACCGTGGTGCCGCGCGTTGTGGAGGATCGCCTTCAGCCGGTCGTACTCGTCGCGGGCCACGTTGGGATGGGCGTTGACGACGATGCCGCACACCCGCTGGCGGCTCGCCGCCGTTCGCAGCGTCGACTTCCCGGCGTTGACGCGGAAGCCCTCCTCGCGGGCGATCTCGGCGACGAGATTCTCGAGGCCGATGCGCTGTCGCCGCAGGCGGCCCGTGCCCGAGAAGGTCAGATCGTCGGCGTAGCGCGAGTACCGCAGGTCCATCGCGGCCGCCAGGCCGGCCAGGCGGCGGTCGAGGCGGAATGCCGCCAGGTTGGCCAGCGCGGGCGACGTCGGCGCGCCCTGGGGCAGATGGGGCGTGGCCAGCTGGCGCCCCAACCGGAACCGGGGTCCGACCAGACGTGGATCGGTGCGGGTGCTGACGTGGTCCCACGCGGTCTCGGGGATGGTGTTCGTGGTCAGTCCGGTGAGCGCATGGGCGACCGCCTCGGCGTAGCCGAGCGTGCGGAAGATGCCGAAGACGCGGCGGGCCTCGATCGAGGCGAAGAAGTCGGCGAGGTCGAGGCGGAGCACCGCCGCCTGCCCGGTGTGAGCGCGGGCGTGGGTCAGGACCGACCGGCCGCGGGTGAAGCCGTGGGCGGCCGCGTGCGTGGCGACGTGATCGAGGATCTCGTGGAGCAGCCAGCGCTGGATCTCCTTCAGACGGGCCTTGGGCGCCTCGATGACCCGCGGCAGCCCGCTGCGCCGCGGCACGGCGGCGTAGCGATAGTTGCGCAGCCGCTCGTCCGCGACGGTGCGTTCCAGGCCGCGCACGTCGGCCAGCCAGGCCAGCTGGCCGTCACTCAGCTCCAGCCCGCGGGCCAGGGCGGCGACCGAGTCGATCGGCGCGATCGGCCAGTCGTGCTTCAGCGGCCGAGGTCCCCGGTGCGGGGACGGGGCGGTCAGGCTGATGATCCCCGGCGGCGTCGCGTCGCCGGCGGACGCCGGGTGGCCGGCCAGGAAGGCCTCGATGACCGCCACGAGGTCCACGCGCCGACGGACGGGTGGCGCCCGGTGGGCGGCGACGACATGCATGGCCAGCGCGCTCATCCAGGATGGCCAGCCGTCCAGCGCGCCGGCTCCGCTCTCGGCGACCCGCTCGGCCGTCCATGGTCCGGACAGGAAGGCGTCCGCCAACTCGGCGGCGAGGATTCTGCGGTCGTGAGGGTCGTACACGACTGACAATCATCGCGGCGCCGCGGTCCGACTGCTCCTTGTCGTGCGTGCCCGGCGGTGCCTCCGAACGGATGCACTGAGAGGCTCGCGATGCACTGGCCCTGGTAACGGGTGATCCCCGGGGTGACCCCGGAGAGGGAGTCGCGCCCGTAGGCGCTTCGCCCAGCTCGGTGCCACGGCGCCGCGAGCCCACGCTACCGGATGGGCGATCGCGGCCGGGTCCTCCGGTACCGTCGCCGCATGACCGCCGAGGCTCACCTGCGAGGGGAGGGCTGCCAGCTCGTCCTGCGGGCGACCGGCTACGAGTATCCCGAGCTGGCCACCGGCGACGACGCTAACTGGGTGACGGGCGAGGTGGAGCTCAGCTGCGTGCGCGTGGGGCGGTTCACCGCGACGGTCGCGGTGGCGCTGCGCACCGACGAGTTGGCCGCGTTCGTCGAGCAGCTGCGGACCGTCGACGCCGAGCTCGCCGGCGAGGCGCGGCTGACGCATCTCGAAGCGCAGCTGGGCGCGACCGTCTGCGTGAACGGCGACGGCGGGGGAACGCTGAGCGCGTTCGTCCGCGATCACGTCGAGGCCGAGCTGCGCGTCGCTGACGCGCCGATCGATCCTTCCGCGGTCCGGGTGGCGCTGGATGAGTTCGCGGCCCTGGTCGACGCCTTCCCGGTTCGCGGCCAGCCGTTCTAGGGCCGTCCGCAGGCGGGCCTCAGTCACCGCCGCCGCGCACCGGCGCCGTCAGCGGGCGCGCATGCGGTTGTTGCGAGCGTTGTGCTCAACCTCGGCGATCCCGAGCCGTTCCAGGACGGGCGGGACGTAGCTGGCGAACCGTCCGCGCAGCCCCTTCTTGAGGCCATACCAGCCGCCGACCGGATTGTCCGCGGAGCGGGCCCAGGCCTCGACCGAGTCCTCCGCCGCGGGCTTCTGCTCGTCAGCGTTGCCCAGCGCCATCCAGTCGCCGCGACGCGCCAGCATGGCGTGGGCGTCGTCGATGCAGCGCAGGTGATAGCGCACCTCGGTGCTGCCGACCGTGACGACGAGCGCGGGCGGATCGGCCGCCTCGTCGCGGTGGGCCCGGTACTCCGACTTGCCCGGCGGGGTCGTCAGGACCCAGGGGTCCTCAGCGGTCCCCGCGCCGGTGGGCGGCGCTGGCGGCATCGATCATCTCCTCCGACGGCAGGATCGGTAACTTCTGTGTTACCGTAGCATGGAGGTTATGGATTGTCGACGCGTCGGAGGGAGGCGATCGCGAGTGGCGGGAGAGTCAGCAATGCATCGTGACGCCCTCGACGCGCTGGGCGATCCCAACCGCCGGGCGATCGTCGAGATCCTCAGCGACGGCGGCCGATCCGTGCAGCAGATCGCTGACGAGCTGCCGATCAGCCGGCCGGCGGTCTCCCGGCACCTGCGGTTGCTCAAGAGCGCCGGTCTGGTCGAGGACCAGGTCGACGGCACCCGCCACATCTACGAACTGCGCGACGAGGGCATCGAGGCGATCCGGCGTTACTTCGCCGAGGTCTGGGAGACCGCCGCGACGCGGTTCCGCCTCGTCGCCGAGAACACCGATCCGGGCCGGCGATGACCGACGATCCGCTGGTCGTCGAGTTCGAGGTGGCCGTCGGGCCCGCGCACGCGTTCGACGTGTGGACGCGACGGCCAGCAGCCTGGTGGCCGGCCTCGCACACCGTGAGCAAGGACCCGAGCGCGATCACGTTCGAGCCGCGGGCCGGGGGCCGGATCGTCGAGCGGGCGCCGGGCGGCCAGGAGCACCAGTGGGGCATCGTGCTCGACTGGCAGCCGCCGGAGCGCCTGCGTTACGCGTGGCACCTGTTCTTCGATCCGAGCGAGGCGACCGAGATCGAGATCACGTTCACACCGGTCGAGGGCGGCACCGCGGTGCGGCTCGAGCAGCGCGGCTGGGATCGGCTGGGGGCGGCGGGGGCGCCTCGCCGCGGCCAGACCGCGGACGTGTGGGGACTGGTGACGGCCGCCTACGCGGACGTCTGCGCCGGCGAGAGCGCCGCCGGCGCCTGACCGGTGACGACCTGGCCGTCGACCACGTGCATCGCGGTCTCGACCATCGCGCCCGAGTCTTCGCGGTAGCGGATGACCGGATACTCCGGCTCCTCGGCGTCGACGCCGGCGATGGCGCCCGAACGCCCGTCGGGCAGGGTGATGGTGTAGCCCACCGGGTAGGGCATGGCGATCCGCAGGAAGTGGTCGACGATCCGGGCGTCAAATTGGCTGCCGGCGCCCTCGCGCACGACCCGGACGCCGACGTGCGGTGCGGTCGCCGGCTGGTAGGGGCGATCGGCGGTGATCGCGTCGTAGACGTCGGCCACGGCGGCGATGCGAGCGAACTGGTGGATCTCGGTGCCCTGGCGCCCGGCCGGATAGCCCTCGCCGTCCCAGCGCTCGTGGTGGTCGCGCACGATGCACCGCGTCAGCGGCGAGATCCGGTCCGATGAGAGCATCGACGCGCCGGCCATGGGATGGGTCTTGATCAGATCCCACTCCTCGGGCGTCAGCTTCCCGGGCTTGTTGAGGATCGTCTCCGGGATCGAGATCTTGCCGATGTCGTGGATCAGCAGGCCCATCGTCAGCTGGGTCATCCGCTCGACCATGCGGTCATAGCGACGCTCGCCGCGATAGTCGACCCACCCGTCGACGCGGTCCATCCGCTGGCCCAGCAGCAGGCCGAGCGTGGCCACGCGGACCGAATGGCTGTACGTGTAGCTGTCAGCGCTGGCGAGGTCGTCGAAGGCCAGCGCGGCCTCGGGGCAGTCGGCCAGGGCCTCGATGAGGGCGTCAGCGGCGTGCTCGATCTGCTCGAATGCCCGGCCGGGCAGGCTGCTCAGGTCGGCGGCGACCGACTTGGCGGCGTCCAGGCAGGATCCGACGGCCTCCTCGGTGGCGGTCCGGACGTGCTCGGGGAGCGGCTGGGCCGGGATGATGCCCTCGCCCATGTCGTCCTCGATCCAGACCGCGCGGACGCCGAGGGACCCAAGGCGGGCCGCCAGGGCGCTGGACAGCCGCACACCGCGGCGCAGCAACGGGGCCGCGCCCAGGGTCGCCGACGGGATGTCGCGCGCCAGTTCCATCTCGTCGACGATCCAGTCGACCCTGACCATTCTCATGCGCGGGTCATCGGCAGCTATCGACAACCCTTTGACCTCTGGGGGATTCATGGCCCTTTTGTGGGAGATCACCGCTCAATGCAGGCGAAACCTCCATAAGAAACCGAAAAGCGGTGGCTCGATGGCAGCGCGGGTCTAAGGTGAGCGTCGTGTCCCGCTTCTGTCCCGCCGCGCGCGGCGTGACCGCCGGGGCCCGTCGCGTGGTGCCGACCGCGCTGGTCGCCGCGCTGGCCGTGATGGCGGCCGCGGCGCCGGCGTCCGCCGGCGTGGCCAACGCCGGCCTGCCCGGCCCGCGCCATTCGGATCCGATCGCCGGCCTGCGGTGGGGCAACTACACCGGGGGGCAGGACGAGGTGTTTCCCGCCTACCGGTCGGCGACCGGCCGCGACCGCGCCCTGCTGGGCCTGATCGCGCTCCGGCCCCGGATGCGGTGGTTCGGCACGTGGTACAGCGACGCGCAGGCGCAGCGGACGATCCAGGAGTACATCGCCAACGTCACCGGCGGCGATCCGAACGTGATGTCGCAGGTGGCCGTGTTCCGGCTGGTGCCATGGGAGCACGCCGCCTGGCCGCCGCGGGGATCCCGGGCCGGCACTTCGTGATCAACACCGCCGCCAGCGGTCGTCCGTTCACCTACCAGCAGTACCACGGGCCCGACTTCGACAACGCCGCGGTCTGCGCCAGCCGGTCCTCGACCCGCTGCGTCACGCTCGGGATTCCGCCCACCTGGCAGGTGACCTCACCGCCCTGGGGGCTGCCGCCGGCGACGCGCGGGCTCGCCGGGCGACTGGTCGACGCGTACCTGTGGATTGGCCGGCCGTGGCTGGTCGACCAGAACGACCCGTTCGACCTGGCCCGTTCGTTGCAGCTGGCGGCGACGACGCCGTTCTGAGCGCTGCGGCGCGGCTAACTGAAGCTTCACAGAGTGATTAGAGTAGGCGCATCAAGCCGGGGTACCGTGCCCCGGTAACCCTCAAACGGCCGCGGCCGGTCCGGCGCACAACGGGACGGCGCAGCCTTCGGAGTCCAGGCAACCCGAGCCGCGCGTGCTCGTACGCCCAGCCCCCCACGGATCATGAACCGTAGTCGAGCCACGAGCGCACACACCCGGGATCGGGGCCGTTGCGCGGTCGCACGCCGAGCGCGACCGGTGACCGCCTGACCGTTCGATCATGGCCGTCGACACGCTCCGCCCCGGACCGCCCCCGCCCCCGACCGACGAGTTCGAGCCGGCGACGCCGTCGCCGTCGTGGGCCCGGCGACTGAGGCAGTTTCGCCCCAACGGCTGGATGATCGGCGCCTTCGTGGTGGCGCTGACCCTCGGGTCGCTGGTGCTGCGCACCCGGCAGCTGAACTTCTACTACTGGATCGACGAGGCGATCTCGGTCGGCATCTCCTCGCATCCGCTCAGCCAACTGCACGGGCTGCTGCGCCAGGACGGCTCACCGCCGCTGTACTACGTCCTGCTGCACGTCTGGATGCAGGCGTTCGGCCGTGGCGAGGTCGCCACCCACTGGCTGTCGCTGATCTTCGCGCTGATCACGGTGCCCGCCGCCTACTGGGGCGGAGCCAGCCTGTTCGGGCGGCGCGCGGGCGTGTTCGCGGCCACGCTCGCGGCGGGCCTGCCGTTCCTCACGTCATACGCGCAGGAGACGCGGATGTACTCGCTGCTGGCGCTGCTGTCGCTGATTGTCGCGGCCTCGTTCGTCCACGTGTTCGTCTACCACCGCCGCCGGTACCTGCCGGCGTTCGCGCTGTCGCTGGCGGCGGCTCTGTACACCCACAACTGGGCGCTGTTCCTCGGCCTGGCGACCTTCATCGCGTTCCTGTTCTGCGTCTGGGCGGAGCCGCTCGAGCGCCGGCGGCTGTGGCGCGACGGCGCGATCGGCTTCGGCGCGGTCGCGGTCATGTACCTGCCCTGGTTGCCGACGCTGGCCTACCAGGCCAAGCACACCGGCGCCCCGTGGGCGCTGTCGCCGGTGGTGTGGTCGCTGACCCAGGCGTTCTACTTCCTCACCGGCAGCCGGGCCGCGGCGGTCGCGCTCCTGCTGGCCGGCGGGATGGGATTCCTGGCGCTGCGCGCCGGCGGCGTGCGCGAGCGCCGGACCCAGATCGCCGCGGTCGCGCTGGCGATCCTCGGGCTCGGGACGCTGCTCATCGCCTGGGCCTACGCCAAGCACGCCCCGGCGTGGTCGGGCCGCTACTTCGGGGTCCTCGTCGGTCCGCTGACCGTGCTGTTCGCGCTGGGACTGGCCCGGGCCCGGGGGCTCGGCATCTTCGCGCTCGTCCTCGTCTGCTGCTTCTGGGTGCTCGATCCGCGGCCGTCATCGCGCGTATCCAAGAGCAACGTGGCCGCGGTCGCCCACGCGATGAACGGCGACACCGGTCCGGGGACCCTGGTGCTCTCGACCCAGCCCGAGCAGGTGCCGGCGCTGGCGTACTACATGCCGCGAATCGGTCAGTTCGGCAGCCCGCTGGGTCGTGTCCCCGATCCGCGGGTGATGGACTGGCGCAACGCTCTGACCAGGTTCGAGCACTCCTCGATTCGCACCGTGCTGGCGCCGATGGTCGACTCCCTGACGGCGGGTCAGCGCGTCATGCTCGTCACCCCGACCACGGTCCAGAAGAGCCCCGAGTGGATGAACCTGATCCACCGCACCTCGCGGAGCTGGCGGCACTGGCTGCGCCGCGACCCGCGGCTGCGGCTGATCGGGGAGAGCGCCGCCGGCGAGTACCACACCAGCCTCGGGGTCGAGGCGATGTTGTTCGCGGTGCGCCGCGACCAGAGCTAGCGCAGGACCGGCTCGCCGGTCGCGGCCACCCGCTCGATCAGGTCGGCCGCGGTCACGGTCCCGGGCATGGCCCGCAGGCGCTCGCCGGCGGAGGCCACCCGCCCGCGCAGCTCGTCGTCGGTGAGCGCGGTCTCCACCGCGTCGGCGAGCTCGCCGGGCGCCAGATCGTAGGTCGGCAACCGCAGGCCGTAGCCGGTCTCGTGCACGCGCTGGGCGTTGTCGTGCTGGTCCCAGAAGATCGGCAGCACCACCATCGCTTTGCCGAACCACATGCACTCGGTGACGGTGTTGTTGCCGCCGTGGGTGATGACCGCGTCGACGTGGGGCAGGACGGAGGCCTGGGGCAGGAACTCGGCGCCGATCATGTTGGGACCCAGCTCGTACTCGTCGTGGCGGGGGCCCCGGCTGACGACGTAGCGGTGCGGGGTGCCGGCGAGGGCGGTCACGAGCTCGCGCATCAGGTCGACGTCCGCCGCGCCGAGCGAGCCCAGGCTGAGATACACCAGGCGGCCGGCGCCGCTGGGCGGCTCCCACGGGCCGTCGGTGGCGCGCACGCTGGTCTGGAGGTTGTGCCAGGTTCGGCCCAGCGCGACGCCGCGGGGGTAGTCGAGCTCGTCCGGGTAGAGGGCGAGGTTGAGCCACGGCGACTCGTGGATCATGTCCAGGCCGGGCAGCGCCGGCGCGCCCCGCCGCGCGCAGAACTCCGAGAACGCGTGCTGGAGCTCACCCACCTGCCGGGCGTACTCGAGGCGAAACGGCTCCCAATCGGTCCGGTCGCCGGTGGGCAACCCGGAGAAGGTGGGGGGCAGCGACGGATCGGGCAGCTCCAGCGGGTTACAGGACATGATCCGGATCCAGGGGCGTCCGCTGGCCGGGATCGCCGGGAACGCGCAGACGTTGTCCTGCACGATGGCGTCGGGCTCGACCTCGGCGAAGATCTCGGCCAGGCGGTCGTCGACGTAGCGGGCGCCGTCGACCAGGGCCTGCCAGGTGGGGAGGATGAAGGTCTCCAGCTGGCGCCGTGTCGGCTCGCGGAACACCGGCGCGGTGTCCCGGATGAAATCCTTCCAGAACTGGCCCGGAGCCTCGGGTACCTCGGGCGCGGGGGCCAGGCGCATCAGCCGCTCCTCGAAGCCCGTGGCGGAGAGCGTGCCGGCGAACGACTCCTCGATGACGAATACGACCCGATGGCCGCGCCGTCGCAGCACATCGCCGATGCCGACGCAGTTGTTGGTGGGCCCGAACGCGCCCTCGGGGAAGAAGACGATCGTTCGCGAGTTTGGCTGGTCGATGACGCGGCAGCCTACGCCTGCGCCGGGCCATGCGCCGTCCGCTCACGACTGCCGTCTGCTACAGCTACCCGGCATGACCAAGATCGCTGTCACCGGCGGAAGCGGCAAGGCCGGCCGGGCCATCGTCCGCGACCTGTTCGAACACGGCCACCAGGTGCTCAACATCGACCAGGTGCCCTCGCCCGAGTCCAACCATCCCGAGGATCCGGTCCCGTTCCTGCGCGCCGACGTCACCGACTTCGGCCAGGCGCTGGAGTCACTCGGCGGCGGCGACACGCTGCCGGGGATCGAGGCCGTCGTCCACCTGGCGGCGATCCCGTCGCCGGCGCACGCCACCGCCGACACGGTGTTCCGCACCAACGTGACCAGCACCCACGCGGTGTTTGCCGCGGCGCGGCGGCTCGGACTGCGACGGGTGGTGTGGGCCTCCAGCGAGACGACGCTCGGCCTGCCGTTCGACCGGCCGCCGGACTACGCCCCGGTCGACGAGAAGCACGTCTATCCCGAGACGAGCTACGCGCTGTCCAAGGTGGTCGGAGAGGAGCTGGCGCACCAGTTCCATCGCTGGAGCGCGATCCCGATCATCGGGCTGCGCTTCTCCAACGTCATGGTCCGCGAGGATTACAACCGGTTCGCCGCCTGGCAGGAGGATCCGCACCTGCGCAAGTGGAACCTGTGGGGCTACGTCGACGAGAGCCACGTCGCGCAGAGCGTGCGCCTGGCCCTGGAGGCCGATATCGGCGGGGCGGAGAACTTCATCATCGCCGCCGCCGACACGGTCATGCGCAGGCCCAGCCGGGAGCTGATGGCCGAGGTGTATCCCGACGTCCCGCTCGCCGACGGCGTATCGGGCAACGACACGCTGCTCGACATCACCCGGGCCCGTGAGGTCCTCGGCTACGACCCGGAGTTCACCTGGCGCGAGTTGTGATCGCCGGACCGCAGCAGCCGCTTATGCCTTGAGCGGGACCGCGGCCTCCGGCGTCGCGACGTGGAAGCTGAAGCTCTGCTCGAGGTAGAAGCGCACCACGTCGGCGTCGTGATCGAGGTAGCCGATCGACAGGTCCTGTCCTGACTCGAACAGGAAGTCGCCGCCGCGCATGCTCACCACCACTGCGCCGTCGACGCCCGGGGCCCAGATGAGGTCGCCCTGGACGATCTTGCGCAGGTGCTCGAGCAGCGGGTAGCCGCCGTTCTCGGCCGTCTCGACGACGCGCTTGTACTGCTCGTTGCCGAGCGCCAGGGCGTAGGGCCCGGCGACGCCGCTGCGCAGCAGGAGCTCGACCGCGCTGGCCACCGGCCGCGGGTAGCCGCCGGGCTCGTTGCCCAGCTGCAGGCCCTGGTGGGGCGACGCCTCGGCGATGCCGGTGACCGACGCCTCCGGCCAGCCATGGAACACCGCCCGGTTCTCGGCCACCGCGATCTGGTGGGCGGCGGTGTCGAGCGACTCGAGGTCCGTGTCCGCGGCGCCGCGGTCGTCGTCGCGCAGCTCGCTGCGGGAGATCGCGAAGTCGGCCCGGACCTCGACCAGGGCGAGGACGCGTCGCTGCAGGGCGGTCACGCCCTTGCACGGCGCCGAGCCGACCGCGTCGATCCGGCCGAGGTTCGTCGCCGAATGGCTCCAGCCGTGCGGGCCGGAGAAGTCGACCATCTTGCGCGCCGCCAGCGCCACGCCCAGCCGGTCTCGCGCCTCGTCGTCGAGCGTCTGCCAGTTGTGATCGCTGATCGGTGCGTGGGAACGCAGGAGGTGGTTGCTCATCGTGTCGCTCCTCTCAGGCTTCCGATTCCCAGCGACCCCGAGCCGTCCTCGGAATAGTCGCCTCCGTTCTCGCCGCCGGCCTCGGCCTCCGCCTCCTCGCCGTGCTCGACGATGTCGCCGGTCTTGAACAGCACGCCCTGCGCGATCTCGCGCCAGGTGGGCGAGCGGCGCAGCAGGAACTCCAGGTCCATGCTGAAGTGCTTGTACTCCTCGCCGATCGCGTCGCGCATGACCGCCGCCGCCTCGGGGTCGGTCTCGACGGCGAGGCGCTGCTCATACCAACCGATGGCCTCGGCCTCCTCGGTGAGCGACGCGCACAGCCGCGCGAACGTTCGAGTCGCGGGAGGCAGCTCCTCGGGGGGCTCGTGGTACTGATCGAAACCCATCTCGTCTCCTGATTGAGCGTGGCGGTCAGTCAACTCCTACCCACCGTCCGGCGCGCAACGCCGGGCCGGCGGCCTATGGGATCATCGCGCAATGCTCGCCGATGAGCCCATCTCGTCCGATCCGGCCACCCGTGTGCTGACGGCGCCCATCGCCGCCGCGGGCCTGGTGGCGGGTTTCGGCGTCGCGGTCGCCACCGGCTCGCGGCCGCTGGGCGGGGTCGTGCTGGCGGCGTGCGGGTTGACCTGCATCGCGGTGTGGCTGCGCCGCGACGGCCGCCGGACGACGATTCAGCTGACCGCCGCCGGTCTGCTGGCGTTCATCGTCTCGCACCTGCTGGGGCTGGTGATCGGCGCGTGGCCGTCGGTGCTCGTCGTCGCCGCGGCGACCGCCGCGCTGTGCTGGCGACTGTCGGACTCGCGCCGGCTCAGTGGGCGACCAGCAGCTGGCTGACCGAGAACGCCGCGCCATCGGGGTCGGTCAGGGTCGTGCTCCGGAATCCCCCGGCCTCGAACGGGGCCACGACGACCGAGCCGCCCAGCCGCGCCGCGGCGTTCGCCGCCGCGTCGGCATCGGAAGACCAGAAGTCGACGCTCCACACGGCGGGCTCGTGCTCGCCGCCGCGCATCAGGGCGGCGACCACGTCGGCCGGCACCGGCTGCCCGGGCACTCCGCCGACGTAGCCGGGGCGGCGCCAGACCCACATCCCGTCCCCGAACGGCTCGGCGCGCCAGCCGAACAGCTCGCCGTAGAACGCCTGTGCCGCGTCGGGATCCGGCGTGCTCAGCGCGCTCATCGCCCACGCCGACGGTTCGTTGACCCGCGTGGCGCCGCGACGCTCACCGGCTTCCCAGAGGCAGAAGGCCGCCCCGGCCGGATCGGCCAGGACCGCCAGCCGACCCGCCGGCGGCGCGTCGACGGGACCCAAGACGAGGCTCCCGCCGGCCGCCGGTGCCCGCGCGACGGCGCCGTCAACGCTGTCGACGGCGATGTGGGTGTTCCAGGCGGCCGGCGAAGTCTCGCCGGCGGGCGCGGAGCCGACGCCGGCGACGTCGTCGCCCTCGACCCGCGCCACGAAGTAGCGGCCGGGGGGATCGCCGGGCATCGCTCCGGGGCCCGCGAACTCCCAGCCGAAGACGCCGCCGTAGAACCGCATCGCGGCGTCGACGTCGGCGGTCAGGGTGTCGACGAAGCACGGGACTCCGGCGGGGTAATGCTGCAGCCTGGTCATCGGTCAGCTCCTCTGGTCGGTCGCGCTGAGGCGCTGTTGCAGGTCGGAGTACCGTACCATATAGTTGGAAAAACCAATTACAATCGACTCATGAACTCACGACGCACATACGCAGACTCGTGTGGAATCGCCCGCGCGCTCGACATCGTCGGGGAGCGGTGGGCGCTGCTGGTCGTCCGCGAGCTGGTGTTGGGGCCCAAGCGCTTCACCGATCTGCGCGCCGGGCTGCCCAGGGCCGGGCCGGACATGCTCGCCGCCCGGCTGCGGGAGCTGGAGGCGGCGGGAGTGGTGCGGCGGCGGACCCTGCCGGCGCCCGCGGCGTCCCGGGTCTACGAGCTGACCGAGTGGGGGGCCGAGCTGGCGCCGGCACTCCTCGCGCTCGGCCGCTGGGGGAGCCGGGCTCCCCTGCCGCCCGCCGCCCCGCCGCTGGGCATCGATGCGGCGATCATGGCGCTGGAGACGACGTTTGCGCCGGCGGACCGCCAGGACCCGCCCGGACCGCTGGCGGTCGGCCTCGGCGATCAGGTGTTCACCCTGACGGTCGATGCCGCGGGCGGGCTGGTGGTGACGCGGGGCGCGCAGGGCGGTGCGCCGGCCCGGATCGACACCGAGACCGCGACGCTGGCGGCGGTCGTCTGGCACGGGCACCCGCTGCAGGCCGCGATCGACGACGGGACGCTCGCGCTGACCGGCGACCGCGCCCTCGCCGACGCGTGGTTGGCGGCGTTCGCGGCGCCGGTGCCCGTGCCGTGGCCGGTGCCGGTGCCGGTGCCGGCGCCGGTGCCGGTCTCGCGCTAGCCGAGCTTGGCGGCGCGGTCGGCGAGCAGGCGCTGCTCGCCGGCGTTCTGGGTCAGCGCGGCGGCGCGGGCGAGCTCGGCGCGGGCCTCGTCATGGCGGCCCAGCCGCGACAGCAGCTCGGCGCGTACGCTGGGCAGCAGGTGATAGCCGGCCAGGGCCGGCTCATCGCCGAGGGCGTCGACGAGGTCCAGGCCGGCCTGGGGGCCGTAGGCCATCGCCACCGCGACCGCGCGGTTGAGCTCGATCACGGGCGAGGGGGACGTCTGGGCCAGCGCGTCGTAGAGGGCGACGATCCGCGGCCAGTCGGTCTGCTCGGCGGTGACGGCGCGGGCGTGGCAGGCGGCGATCGCGGCCTGCAGCGCGTAGGGACCGAGCAGGCCGCCGAGCCGCTCCGCCCGGGACAGCGCCGCCAGGCCGCGGGTGATCAGCAGCCGGTCCCAGCGGGAGCGGTCCTGCTCGAGCAGCAGCACCGGCGCGCCGTCGGGACCTGTCCGCGCTCGGGTTCGCGACGCCTGGATCTCCATCAGGGCCACCAGGCCATGGACCTCGGACTCCGCCGGGAGCAGCTCGGCGAGGATGCGGCCGACTCGCAGGGCGTCCTCGCACAGCGCCGGGCGCATCCAGTCCTCCCCGGCGGTCGCCGAGTAGCCCTCGTTGAAGATCAGATAGATGACCTCGAGCACCGAGGCCAGCCGCGGGGCCAGCTGGTCGCCGGTCGGCACATCGAGTGGGACCCGGGCCTCGGCCAGCGTGCGCTTGGCCCGGACGATCCGCTGCGCGACCGTCGCCTCGCCGATGAGGAAGGCCCGCGCGATCTCGGGCGTGGTCAGGCCGCCGAACAGCCGCAGGGTCAGCGCCGCACGGGCCGCCGCGGAGAGCACCGGGTGGCAGGCGGCGAACAGCAGGCTGAGCAGGTCGTCGCCGATCTCGTCGTCGAGCCCGGGGTCGAGATCGGGTCCATCGGTCATCTGCTCGCGCTCCATTTGGCGTCCCAGCTGCTCGTGGCGGCGCTGCGCCATCTGGCGGTGGCGCAGCTGGTCGATGGCTCGGTGCTTGGCGGTCGCGGTCAACCAGGCGCCGGGGTTGTCGGGGATTCCCTGGGTGGGCCACTGCTCGAGCGCCGCCACCAGCGCGTCCTGGGCGAGGTCCTCCGCCCAGCCGATGTCGTGGACGAGGCGAGCCACCGCACCGATCACCCGCGCCGACTCGATGCGCCAGACCGCCTCGATGGCCGGGCGGGGGTCGTGCGTCGGCGCGGGTGCGGGCGACGAGCTCACGCGCTCAGGCGGCGTCGAAGTCCGAGAGCTCGTAGATCGGACGGACCTCGATCACGTCGCCGTCCTTGGCCGGGCAGCGGCTGGCCCAGGCGACGGCCTCGTCCCTGGAGCGGGCCTGGATGAGCCAGTAGCCGCCGATGACCTCCTTGGCCTCGGCGAACGGCCCATCGGTGACCGTCGGCTTGCCGCCCGCGAAGGCGACCCGAGCGCCGTCGCTGGGAGGCCGCAGACCGTCGAGCCCGAGCAGCACGCCGGCCCGGGTCAGCTCGTCGTTGAACTTCGACATCTCCGCGATCGCCTCGGGGCTGGGGGCCCACTCCTCGTCGGAGATGTTTGGGATCATCATCATCATGAAGCGCATACGGGTGGGACCTCCCGGTCGTTTTGGGTCGTGCGCGAGGGCACGATTAACACGACGTCGATCGACCGCTTGCGCTTTCGACATCCTGGCGAACTAGTCTGAAGGACATGGCATATACGACCGCTGAAGGCCGAGAGCAGGTATTGAGCGACCTGGCGGTCGCCATCGAGCAGATCGCCGATGCCATGGCGTGCCTGGGCGAGGCCTACGAACAGCTCGACGAGCAGCACGCCGACGCGCTCGAGGAGCAGCTGTTCCGGCCGGTGCAGTCGGCCTACGGCCGGGCCAAGCGGACCTACAGCGAGTTCGCCTCACGGTCCCAGCTGCGGGCGCGCACGTTCGACGCGCACTCGCCGGGCGTGCAGTCCCAGTCGGTACAGGACCTGATCGAACGGGCCGCCGACGCCGCGTACGACGCGGACCAGTCGATCGCCGAGCTGCAGGACTCGATGCTGCCGGTCGAGGTCGGCGACACCGAGCTGCGGGCCGGGCTCTCCACGGTTCGCGAAACGCTGTCCACCGTGCCCGGCCGGGCACGCGGGCTGGTCCGCACCGTCGGTCGCTGACGGCGCGCCGGTCGCTCCGGCCGTAGTAGGTTCCCGCCGATGAGGAGAGGGACCTGGGCGCTCGCCGCCGCGCTCATGGCGCTCGCAGCGCTGATGACCGCGACCGCGGCCGCACAGGCGCGCGGCCGGGCCGCGTTTCGCGCACACGGCAGCGTGCAGCAGGTCTACGCCGTCGGCCTCGGCGCCCGCGAGCGGGTGGTGCTGCTGAGCCGGCGGGGCACCACGGTCGCCACCCAGCGCGCCGACTCGCTCGGTGGGATCGTGTTCCGCAACGTGGTGCCCGGGCGGGGATACCGGCTGCGCGCCGGCGGCGCGAGGTCCGGGCCGCTGACCGTGCTGCCGGACCGGTCGGTCCCGCCGAGCACCCGGATCTACGATCAGCGGCTGCCCGCCGGCGGCTACGGCTACCTGACGACCCGCGATGGGACGAGCCTGGCCATCGACGTGCGGTTGCCCGGTCCGGCCGCCGACGGCCCGTATCCGACGCTGGTCGAGTACGCGGGCTACGGCTACGCCGACCCGGCGGGCGCCCAGAGCGGAATCAGCCCGATCGCCACCCTGCTCGGCTTCGCCGTCGTCGACGTCAACATGCGCGGCACCGGCTGCTCGGGCGGCTCGTTCGACTTCTTCGAGCCGCTGCAGAGCCTCGACGGCTACGACGTGATCGAGACCGTCGCCCGCCAGCCGTGGGTGCTCGGCCACCGCGTCGGGATGCTCGGCATCTCCTACGGCGGGATCAGCCAGCTGTTCGTGGGGGCCACCGATCCACCGCATCTCGCCGCGATCGCGCCGCTCTCAGTGTTCGACAGCACGGCGACGACGCTGTACCCGGGCGGCATCCTCAACACCGGGTTCGCCGTCGCCTGGGCGCAGGGGCGCCAGCACGATGCGCTGCCCGCCTCGCCCACCGGGGGTCAGGCATGGGCCTACCAGCGGATTCGAGCCGGCGACCGCGCCTGCCGGGCCAACCAGGTGCTCCACGGCGAGGCCCCCAACGTGCTGGGCCAGATCCGGGCCAACGCCTACTTCGTCCCATCGGTCGCCAACCCGCTGGATCCGGTCACGTTCGTGCACCGGATCCACGTCCCGGTCTACCTCGCCTGCCAGTGGACTGACGAGCAGACCGGCGCGCACTGCGCTGATCTGGCCCAGGATTTCACCGGCACCCGCCGCAAGTGGTTCACGTTCACCAACGGCGACCACGTCGACTCGCTGGACCCGGCGACGTTCGACCGCTGGTACGACTTCCTCGAGCTGTACGTGGCCCACCGCGCGCCCCACCTGTCCTCGACGGTCCAGGCGGAGGCGCCGACGCTGTTCCAGGCGGCCATCGGCGTTCCCGGCGTGACGCTGCCGCCCGATCCGATCCAGTCGCAGCCGAGCTACGCCGCGGCGCTGGCCGCGTTCCAACGGCTGGCGCCGGTCCGCGTCCTGTTCGACAACGGGGCCGGCTCGGCGACCCCGGGCGCGCCGTATCCGGCCTTCGAGCAATCGTTCGCCCGATTCCCCATCCCCGGCACCCGTGCGGAGTCCTGGTACCTGGGGGCCGGCGGGGCGCTGACGACGAGCCGCCCGGCGGCGGCCGGCGCCGACCGGTTTGCATGGAACCCGCGCGCCCGCCCGGCGACGAGCTTCACCGGACCCGACGACGGCAGTCCCGGCGGCCTGTGGACGACGACGCCGACCTACCACTGGGACGACAACCCGGCCGGCACCGCCGCCTCCTACGTCACCGCGCCGCTGGCGGCCAACACCGTGGTGATCGGAGGCGGGTCCGTCCAGCTGTGGATCAAGGCCAGCGCGCCGAGCGTCGATCTCCAGGCGACCGTCTCCGAGGTGCGCCCCGACGGCAAGGAGACGTTCGTCCAGGACGGCTGGGTCCGGGCCGGCGAGCGCAGTCTCGCTGCCGGCAGCACCCTGCTCGAGCCGGTGCTCAGTCTGCGCCGCGCCGCCGCGGCGCCGCTGCCGTCCGGACGCTACGCGCTGGTGACGGTGCCGCTGTACTACGAGGGCCACGCCTACCGCGCCGGCTCGCGAATCCGCGTCACGGTCGCTGCGCCCGGCGGCGACCAGCCGGTGTGGGCGTTCGCCCAGCCGAGCCCACGCGGCACCGCCCACGTGACGATCGCCCACTCGTCCCGGTACCCGTCGCGGCTGGTCCTGCCCGTGGTGCCGGGCGTCGCCGTCCCCACCGGGTTGCCGCCGTGCCCGGGATTGCGCGGCGAGGCATGCCGCGGGTATGTGCCCTACCACGACGACGCGGTGGCGCTCGGTTGAGGCGCCGCGCTCGGGGGTTAGTCCCCGGGGGACCGGGGCACGCGTTCAGGCATTAGGCAGAAACCTAAAGCGCATTCTTACGTCGCCGTCAGCCGGAGCCTGTAGAGTCGCCGCCGACGCCATGGGCTCCGACACACCTACGGTTGTCGCCCCCTCGACGCCCGACGCTCGCCGCGTTTCCTCACCAACCGTCGAAGCGATGACCACGACACCCCCGGCCGCCGCGTGCGTGGACGACGTGCGCGCGGTCAAGATGCCGCTGGTCGATCGCATCGCCAGCGCGGTCGTCACCGCGGCGCCGCCGATCCTGGTGCTGTTGGGCATGTGGCTGGGCTGGAGCCAGGGGCTCCTCGTCTGGCAGGACCTGCTGGTGCTGGCGATCTTCTACATGGTGATCGGCACCGGGATCACCGTGGGCTTCCACCGGCTGCTCACCCACCGCAGCTTCAAGTGCCATCGCCTGACCCGTGCCATCTTCGCCGCCCTGGGCTCGGCGGCCGCCGAGGGCCCGGTGATCGACTGGGTGGCGACCCACCGCAAGCACCACCAGTTCTCGGACGAGTCGGGCGATCCGCACAGCCCGCACCTCGATCATGGCGACGGATGGCGCGGTCAGATCTGGGGGCTGTTCCACGCTCACATCGGCTGGGTGTTCTCCGACATGGAGGTGGCCGACGAGAGCCGGTACGCCAAGGACCTGCTGGCCGATCCGTGGATCCGCTTCGTCGACCGCACCTTCGTGCTGTGGGTGGCGGTGGGCCTGGCCGCCGCGTTCGGGCTCGGCGTGGCGCTGACCGGCAGCGTCACCGGGGGGCTGACCGCGATGCTGTGGGGCGGCGCGGCCCGGATCTTCTTCATGCACCACGCGACGTTCAGCATCAACTCGGTGTGCCACTACTTCGGCAAGGCCGACTACAACACCGGCGACGAGTCGCGCAACGTGTTCTGGCTGGCCATCCCCACCTGGGGTGAGGCCTGGCACAACAACCACCACGCGTTCCCGACCTCGTATCGCCACGGGCTGCGCCGCTGGCAGCTCGACCCCTCGGCGGGGATCATCCGCCTGCTGGAGATGACCGGGCTGGCCTGGGACGTCGTGCGGGTCGATCCGTCGCGACGCGATCGCCGGCTCGCCTCGCAGCCGGCGTAGGCGGGCGCGGCGCAGCGGCGGGCTCGGGTAAGCTCCCCGGCCGTTTTGGCCTTCTCCAACACCGGACCCCTGCGGCGCGAGCTGACGGCGGCGCTCCCCGAGCGCCCGTTCGCCGTGCGCTTCTGGGACGGGACGGTCGTCGAGGCCACCGAACCCGACGCGCCAACGTTCGACTTCCGCTCGCCGGAGGCGCTGGCCCACGTCATCCGGGCGCCGGGCGAGCTGGGCCTCGGCCGGGCCTACGTGCTGGGGCTGGTCGAGACCGACGACATCCAGAAGTCGCTGAGCGTCGTGGACACGTTCGAGCCGCCCCGGCTGTCGCCGGCCCAGATGGCCAGGCTGGGCGCCGCCCTGGTCCGGGCCTGCGGCCTGGTCAAGCCGCCCCGGGTGCCCGCCTCCGAGCTCCGGCTCAAGGGCGAGCGTCACACCGTCGGCCGTGACCGCAACGCCGTCCGCTACCACTACGACGCCGGCAACGCCTTCTTCGCGCTGTTCCTCGATCCGTCGATGACCTACAGCTGCGCCTACTTCAAGGGTGGGGCGCAGGACCTGGCCGAGGCCCAGGAGGCCAAGCTGCGCCTGGTCTGCACCAAGCTCGACCTCAAGCAGGGCGAGCGGGTCCTCGACGTCGGCTGCGGCTGGGGCAGCTTCGCGATCCACGCCGCCACGCACTTCGGCGTCGAGGTCCTCGGCGTCACGCTGTCCGAGCAGCAGGTCAAGCTCGGGCGCGAGCGGGTGCGGGAGGCCGGGCTCGAGGACCAGGTGACGCTGCGGGTGGCCGACTACCGCGAGCTGGGGGGCGACTCGTTCGACGCCATCTCTAGCATCGGGATGGTCGAGCACGTCGGCGAGGAGCGGATCGACCTGTACATGCGGACCCTCAGCGACCTGCTGCGTCCCGGAGGCCGGCTGCTCAACCACGGGATCGCCAAGCTGATGGACCTCGACACCAAGGACGAGGGCGCGTTCTCGGAACGCTTCGTGTTCCCCGACGGCGTGCCGCTGCCGCTCTCGCGCATCGCCCAGGCCATGGAGCGCACCGCATTGGTCGTGCGCCACGTAGAGGGACTGCCCGAGGACTACGCCCGGACGCTCGGCTACTGGATCGCCAGCTACGAGGAGCGCTACGACGAGGCGGTGCGCCTGGCGGGGGAGGAGCGAGCGCGCGTCTGGCGGCTGTATCTACGGGCCGCGCGGGCCGGCTTCACCACCGGCTGGGCGTCGGTTTACCAGGTTTTGGCAAGCAAGCCGACCTAGCGCCCCGGGAGCGACCGCCGTAGAAGTTACGATCCGCACCATGACGCGGATCGTATGTCAGCAGTTCGGCCCTCGGGTAGGGGAGGTCGAGACCAACCGCCGCCTGACCGTCAACGCGGTCGCCTCCGCGGTGGGCGAGCATCGCGCCGACATCGTCGTGCTGCCCGAGCTGTCCAACTCGGGCTACATGTTCCAGTCGCCCCAGGAGGCGGCCTCGCTGGCCATCACCCGCGACGACAGCCTGTTCAAGGAGTGGGCCGCGGAGGCATCGCGCGGTGACGCGGTGGTCATCGGCGGCTTCTGCGAGCGCGGCGACGACGGCCAGATCTACAACAGCGCCATCGTGGTCGAGGGCCGCGGGGTGATCGGGGTCTACCGCAAGACCCACCTGTGGGACCGTGAGAAGCTGCACTTCAAGCCCGGGGGCGAGGCGCCGGGCGTGTTCGACACCCCGCACGGACGGATCGGCGTACTCGTCTGCTACGACATCGAGTTCCCGGAGATGACGCGCACGCTGGCCCTGGCCGGCGCAGAGCTGATCGCCGTCCCGACCAATTGGCCGCTGAGCGACCGGCCCGAGGGCGAGCGGCCCCCCGAGGTGACCATCGCCCAAGCCGCGGCGCGGGTCAACCGCGTGTTCGTCGCCTGCTGTGACCGGACCGGCACCGAGCGGGGCCAGGAATGGACCGGCGGCACCGCGATCGTCGACGAGAACGGCTTCGTCCGCGGTTCTCAGGCGGGGACGGGCCCGGCGAAGGCGCTGGTCGACCTCTCGCGCTCGCACGACAAGAGCCTGACTCGCCTCGCGGACGTGTTCGGCGACCGCCGGCCGGAGCTCTACGGTGCCGTCGTCCAGTCGCCGGCGGCGGCCGGCGACTGAGACGCGGCGTTTTCAGAGCCGGTTTTTCTCAGACGGGCGCTCAGGCGGACGGGGCCGCGTCCGGCTGTGGCGCGGACTCGGCGTCGGCCTCCGTCGCGGCCGGCTCGGCCGCGGTCGGCTCGGGTGCGGCCGTGCTCTCGGCGATCACGTGGGCGCCGACGGCGCCGATGATGCCGCCCAGCAGGGCCAGCAGCGCCCACTTGGGGCCCTCCCGCTCGGCGCCCAGCGCGGCATCGACCGACGGGCTGCCGGGCCCGGTCTCGGCCAGCGCGAGCACGGCGGCGATCAGGACCGCGTTGTACTCGTAGCCGCCGTCGGTGGCCCAGGGGCCGTTCTTGAAGTGGACCCGGCTGATCGCGGTCAGCATGGTGGCGGTGAGGACCGAGGCGGCCACCGGGGTGGCCGCGCCCAGCACGATGGCGGCCCCGCCACCCGCTTCGGCGGCGCCGGCGGCCAGCGCGTGGCGCTTGCCGGGGCGCAGGCCGATGCTCTCGAACATCTGGGCGGTCGCGTCGGGGCCGTGGCCGCCGAACCAACCGAACAACTTCTGGGTGCCGTGGCCGAAGAAGAACCCGCCGACGGCAATACGGAGGATGAGGCGTCCAATTTTCATGGGTCCCACCGTACCAGATCGTTGCGTACGCAACCACCGCCACCGGCAGAAAATCACCCGCCGGCCTCAGGCCGTGTAGGAGTATCGTCCGCGTTGAGTGGTCGGGGTCATGTCGTGAAGGGGCAACGACCATCTGCAGCTGCCGATCGAACAGGAGGAGTGCAATGAGCAGCACCGTCAACGTGCGCCTGAGCGTCAACGGGGTGGAGCGCACCCTCGAGGTCGAGCCCCGCGTGCTGCTCGTCCACGCCCTCCGCGACAACCTGGGACTGACCGGGACTCACGTCGGTTGCGACACGTCCAACTGCGGGGCGTGCACCGTCCATCTCGACGGCGAGCCCGTCAAGTCGTGCACGGTGCTCGCCGTTCAGGCCGACGGCGCCGAGGTGACGACGATCGAGGGCATGGGGACCGAGGACAACCTGCATCCGATGCAGGAGGCGTTCTGGAACAACCATGGCCTTCAGTGCGGCTACTGCACCCCGGGCATGATCATGTCCGCGGCGGCCCTGCTGGCCGAGAATCCGGATCCCACCGAGGCCGAGGTGCGCCACGCGCTCGAGGGCAATCTCTGCCGCTGCACCGGCTACCACAACATCGTCAAATCGGTGCTCGATGCCGCCAGCAAGTCCTCGGGGGTATCGGCATGAGCGTCACCGATGAGGCGCCCGCCGGCCATGTCGGGCGCGAGCTGCGCCGCAAGGAGGACCCGCGGCTGATCACCGGGCGGGCTCGATACGTCGACGACATCTCGCTGCCGGGGATGCTGTGGGCGTCGTTCGTGCGCTCCTCCGAGGCGCACGCCACGATCGTCTCGATCGACACCTCGGCCGCCGCTGCGCGCGACGGCATTCACGCGGTCTTCACCGGCGAGGACATGTCCGATCTGGGCGGCCCGCTGCCGATGGCCTGGGTTCCGCCCGGGGTCGAGGTCAACAACCCCGAGCACTGGCCGCTCGCGAGGGGGGCCGTCAAGCACGTCGGCGACCCGGTCGCGGTCGTCGTGGGCGAGGACCGCTACGCCGTGCAGGATGCGGCCGAGGACGTGATCGTCGAATACGACGAGCTGCCCGCGATCATCGATCCCGAGGCCGCGATCGCCGGTCCGCCGTACGTCCACGAGCAGTTCGGCACCAATCGGGTGCACGAGTGGTCGCTGGCGGGCGGCGACGTCGAGGCCGGGTTCGCCGAGGCCGACGTCGTGGTCGAGCGCCGGGTGATCAACCACCGGATCGCCGGGGCGCCGATCGAGTGTCGCGGCGTGCTCGCCGACTACCGGGCCGGCTCGCTGACGCTGTGGACCGCGACCCAGGTTCCGCACTTCGTCCGCCTGTTCATGGCGCTGCTGCTCGGCCTGGGCGAGGACCACGTCCGGGTGATCGCGCCCGAGGTGGGCGGCGGCTTCGGCCAAAAGCTCCAGGTCTACGGCGAGGAGCTGTTCGCCTGCTGGGCCTCGCGCAAGCTGGACCGGCCGATCAAGTGGATCGAGACCCGCTCGGAGAACATGTCCGTCGCCCACCAGGGCCGCGACCAGATCTCTGCGGTCAAGATGGGGGCCAAGCGCGACGGCACGATCACGGCGTTCCACGTCAAGATCCTGGCCGACTTCGGGGCCTACAACATGATCCTGACCCCGCTCATCCCGTCGCTGGGCGCGTTCGTGATGGGCGGCTGTTACAAGATCCCCAACGTCCAGACCGACATCACCGGGGTCTTTACCAACAAGTGCCCGACGGACGCGATCCGGGGCGCCGGCCGCCCCGAGGCGACCCAGATGATCGAGGTCACGCTCGACCAGCTGGCCCACGAGCTGGGGATGGATCCGGTCGAGATCCGCCGCCGGAACTTCATTCCCAAGGAGGACTTCCCGGCCGAGACCGCCACCGGCGTGGTCTATGACTCCGGCGACTATCACCGGACGCTGGACCGCCTGCTCGAGCACGTCGACGTCGCCGCGTTCCGGCGCGAGCAGGCGCAGCTGCGCTCAGAGGGCGTGTACCGCGGCATCGGCTTCTGCACCTGGACCGAGATCTGCGGACTGGCGCCCAGCCGGATCACTGGGCCCGCCGGGGTCGGGGTCCAGGCCGGCCTCTGGGAGTCGGCGATGATCCGGGTGCACAACACCGGCGCGGTGACGGTGTACACCGGCACCTCGCCCCACGGCCAGGGGCTGGAGACGGCGATGGCCCAGATCGTCGCCGACAAGCTCGGGGTCGACCCGTCCGTGGTCGAGATCATCCACGGCGACACGTCGATGGGCCCCGAGGGCCGCAACACCTACGGCTCGCGGTCGCTGGCGACCGGTGGCGAGGCGGTGGCCAAGGCCACCGACAAGATCGTCGACAAGGTCAAGGCGATCGTGGCCGCCGAGCTGGAGGCGGCGCCCGAGGACATCGAGGTCACCGCTGACAGGTTCGCCGTGCGGGGCTCCCCGGACAAGGGGCTGGCGCTGGCCGACGTGGCCGGAATCGCCTATGTCGGGGCGGTGCCCGAGGGCATGGAGCCGGGCCTGGAGGAGACCACCTTCTATGACCCCGAGAACTTCGTGTTCCCGTTCGGGGCCCACGCCTGCATCGTCGATGTCGACGCCGAGACCGGCAAGGTCGTCGTTCAGCGCTACGTGGCCGTCGACGACTGCGGCCGCGCCGTCAATCCGATGCTGATCGAGGGTCAGATCCACGGCGGGGTCGCGTTCGGCATCGGCCAGGCGCTGTATGAGCGGGTCTACTACGACGACAGCGGCCAGCTGATCACCGGCACGTTCGTCAACTACGCCATCCCGACCGCGGCGGAGATGCCCAGCTTCGAGACCGACCGGACCGAGACCCCGTCCCCGGTCAACTCGCTCGGCGCCAAGGGCGTCGGCGAGGCGGGGACGATCGCCGCCTCGGCGGCGGTGACCAACGCCGTGATCGACGCCCTGAGGCCGCTCGGGGTCGACTACATCAACATGCCCCTCAGCCCCATGCGGATCTGGGACGCCATCTCGTCCAGCCAGGGCACGAACGCCGAAGGAGGCGCGCAGTCATGATCCCCGCCGAGTTCGATTACACGGCTCCGGAGTCGCTGCAGGATGCGATCAGCGCGCTGGTCGACGGCGGCGAGGATGCCAAGCTGCTCGCCGGCGGTCACTCGCTGATCCCGCTGATGAAGCTCCGGCTGGCCGCGCCGTCGCTGCTGGTGGACCTGCGCAAGGTCCCCGGCCTGCACGGCGTGGAGCGCCAGAACGGGCATTGGCGGATCGGCGCGCTGACCACCCATTCCGCACTCGAGCACTCGCCCGATCTGGGGATCGTCGCGGCGGTCGCCGCCACGATCGCCGATCCTCAGGTCCGCCATCGCGGCACGATCGGCGGCTCATTGGCCCATGGCGACGCCGCGTCCGATCTCCCGGCGGTGATGCTGCTCACCGAGGGCGAGGTCACGCTCCAGGGTCCCAACGGCCAGCGCACAGTCGGCGCCGGCGACCTGTTCAAGGACTACCTGACGACCGATGTCGGGGAGGACGAGGTGCTGACCGAGATCCGCGTCTCCGCGATGGACGGCTGGGGCTACGGCCACCAGAAGTTCAACCGCCGCAGCGAGGACTGGGCCATGGTCGGCGTCGCCGCCGTGGTCAAGGCCAACGGCGGGACGTGCGAGGACGTTCGGGTCGGGCTGACCAACATGGGCTCGGTGCCGCTGCGGGCGACCGCCGTCGAGGAGGCGCTGCGCGGCCGGGAACTGAGCGCCGAGAACATCGCCAGGGCCGCCGAGAGCGCGGCGGAGGGGACCAACCCGCCGGCGGACCTCAACGCCACCACCGAGTACAAGCGCCATCTGGCGCGGGTGCTGACCAAGCGGGCCATCCAGGACGCCGTCGGCGCTGGATAGACTCGATCCCAACGTGACGCTCGCGGCGCTTCAGTCGGTCGGAGCCGCGAGCGACGCACTCGCGGGACAGGGTTATCTCGCGGATCGCCAACTGGCGATGGCGGTTCATCTCGCGACCGTGCTCGAGCAGCCGCTGCTGCTCGAGGGCGAGGCGGGCGTGGGCAAGACCGAGGTCGCCCGCGCGCTCTCGGCCGCCGTCGGCGCCAAGCTGATCCGCCTGCAGTGCCACGAGGGCATCGACCTGCATCACGCCGTCTACGACTGGGACTATGCGCGCCAGCTGCTGGCCCTGCGCGCAGCCGAGGGCGGCGTCGACGAGGGCGAGCTGTTCGCCCGGCGCTTTCTGCTGCGGCGGCCCCTGCTGGAGGCGCTGGAGTCCGACCCGGCGCAGCCGGTCGTCCTGCTCATCGACGAGATCGACCGCGCCGACGACGAGTTCGAGGCGTTTCTGCTCGAGTTCCTCTCCGACTTCGCCGTCACCATCCCGGAGCTCGGCACGATCACCGCCCGGCGGCGGCCGGTCGTGATCCTCACCTCCAACCGGACGCGCGAGCTGCACGATGCCCTCAAGCGCCGGTGCCTGTACCACTGGATCGACTATCCGACGCCAGAGCGTGAGCGCGAGATCGTGCACGCCCGGCTGCCCGACGTCCCGGAGGCGATCGCCGCGCGGGTCGTCGCCGCCGTGGCCAAGCTGCGCGACCAGGGCGACCTGTACAAGCTGCCCGGCGTGGGGGAGACGATCGTCTGGGCCCAGGCGCTGCTGGCGCTGGGCGACGAGGCCTCGCTCGACGACACCCTCGGGGTGGCGCTCAAGGTCCACGAGGACGTGCTGCGCGTACGCGAGCGCGGGGTGCTGGAAGGTGTCTGAGGCCGGCCCGGCCGGTGCCGCGACGCTCGAGCCGCTGGTCGACGGGATGGTGCAGCGGCTGGGCGACCTGACCAGCGTGCTGCGCGCCCAGGGGATGCGCGTCGGCGTGGGCGAGCTGCTCAACGCGGTGCGGTCGCTGGAGGAGGTCGATACCGCCGATCGCGAGGAGGTCCGGCTGGCCCTGCGCACCGTGCTGTGCTCCCAGCGGGTCGATCTGGAGCGCTTCGACCTGGCCTTCACCGCGGTCTACGGCAACGGGCGGGTCCCGCTCGAGGAGCCGCCGCTGGGCGCGCTCGGCCACATCGAGCGCCCGGCCCCGGCGATGGGGCTGGCCGACCCGGGCGGCCGCCGGGCCGACCCCGACGCCGAGATGGTGCCCGCGGCCTGGAGCGACATCGAGCTGCTGCACGAGAAGGACTTTGCGCGCTATACGGATGCGGAGATGGCCCTGGCCCGCGAGCTCATCGTCCGGCTGGCCCGGCGCCACCCGACGCGGCTGTCGCGCCGGACGCGCCCCTCGCGCCGGCGCGGTCACGTCCCCGACCTGCGCCAGACCGTCTACGCGTCGCTGCGCACCGCCGGCGAACCGGTGCACCGCCGCTGGCGCGCGCCGACCCAGCGCCCCCGCAAGCTGGTCCTGGTCTGCGACGTCTCGGGGTCGATGGCTCCCTACGCCCGGATGCTGCTCCAGTACATGCACGCCTGCGTCGCCGCTCGCCGGCGGGTCGAGGCGTTCGCGTTCGGGACGCGGCTGACCCGGATCACCCAGGAGCTGGCCGGCCGCGACCACGACCATGCGCTGGACCGGGCCGCGGCGGCGGTGACCGACTTCTCCGGCGGGACCCGGATCGGCGCCGCCATCGCCGAGCTCAACCGCGTGCACGGACGGCGCCTGGGGCGGGGGAGCGTCGTGGTCGTGCTCTCCGACGGCTGGGATCGGGGCGAGCCCGAGCAGCTGGACGCCGAGATGGCCCGGCTGCGGCGGGCCGCCTACCGCCTGGTGTGGCTCAACCCGCTGGCCGCCCACCCCGACTACCAGCCGCTGGCCCGCGGCATGCAGGCCGCGGTGCCCCACACCGACCAGCTGCTGGCCGGCAACTCGCTGGCGTCGCTGGAGCAGCTCGCCACCCTCCTGGAGGAGATGTGAGCGCGGAGGCCGAGCGCGACGAGTGGGCGGCGCGCTCGGAGCTGCACGGCCCGGCGTTCCTGCCCGCCCCCGAGCCCGCCGGGCGGCTGATCCTGTTTGGCGCGGTGGAGCTGGCGGCGGCGCTCAGCGAGCTGGCCGACGCGATCGGCTGGTCCGCCTACGTCGTGGATCCGCGCGAACGATACGCGCGGCGCGAGCTGTTTCCCGGGGCGGCGGAGGTGGTGGTCGCGTGGCCCGAGCAGGCGTTCGAGCGGTTGGGCGGGATCGACGAGGCGACCGCCGTGGCCGTGCTGACGCACGATCCGGCGCTCGACGATCCCGCGCTCGAGATCGCGCTGCGTTCCCCGGCCATGTTCGTGGGCGCGATGGGATCGCGCCGGACCCAGGCCACGCGGCGCGAGCGGCTCGCCGATCGGGGATTGAGCGGCGAGGAGCTGGGCCGGTTATCGGGGCCGATCGGGCTCGACCTCGGCGCCCGCACCGCGATGGAGACGGCGCTGTCGATCCTGGGCGAGATCGTCGCCGTGGCCCACGGGCGCGACGGCGGCCGGCTGAAGATCGGCGAGGGATCCATCCGGGAGGCGCAGGCGTAGTGGCCGGCGCCGCGGGCCTGGTCCTGGCCGCGGGCGGCGGGACGCGCTTCGGCGCCGCGCCCAAGCAGCTGGCCGACTTCCATGGGCGCCCGTTGCTGGAGTGGGCGGTCCGTGCGCAGTGTGCCGTGCCGGCGCTGGAGCGGGTCGTGGTCGTGCTGGGCGCCCGCGCTTCCGACGTGCTGGCGGGGGTCGAGTTCGGCCGCGCCGAGACGGTCGTGTGCGACGACTGGGAGTCCGGCCAGGCGGCGTCGCTGCGCCGGGGACTGGCGGCGGTGGCCGACGCCGGGAAGGTGATCATCACCCTGGGCGACGCGCCCCTGGTCACGCCCGACGTGATCGCGATGTTCGTCGATGCGCAGCCGCGGACCCGGGCGGTCTACGGCGGGCGCCCCGGCCATCCGGTGGTGCTCGGCCCGGCGGAGATCGCGGCCCTGACGGCGCTGGAGGGCGACCGCGGCGCTCGGGGCCTGCTCCGCGGCGGCCCGGTGCTGGAGGTGGGCCACCTATGCTCCGGGCGCGACGTCGATACCCCTGGCGACCTGGAGGAGGTCCGCGGTGAAGCTAGAGCAGTCTTTTGAGGTCACGGCGCCCCTGGACCAGGTCTGGGAGGCGCTGATCGACGTCGAACGGGTGGCCCCCTGCCTGCCGGGCGCCGAGGTCACCGGCCGCAACGACGACGGCACCTACGACGGGACCTTCCGGGTCAAGATCGGACCGACCGCCGCCGCCTACACCGGCAAGCTGGCGATGGAGAACGTCGACGCCGACGCCCACACCGCGACGATGGACGCGCAGGGCACCGACCGGCGCGGGCAGGGCGGGGCCCGGGCCACGATCGTGTCCACCCTCGTCGCCGTCGACGACGCCACCACCCGGGTCGACGTCGTCACCGACTATCACATCACCGGTCGGCTGGCCCGCTTCGGGCGGGGCGGGATGATCGAGGACATCGCGAACCGGCTGCTGACCGAGTTCGCGACGGCGATGCAGGCGATGCTGGGCGGCGAGGGAGAGGCGGCCGCGCCGTCGGAGGCTGCGCCGTCGGAGGCGGCGCCGGCACGGACGCGCGAGCCGGGACCGGCGGCGGCGGCTGCGGCCCGGGTGGAGGCCGCCGCGGCTGCCGCGGCGGCGGCGGCCGCTGTCCGAGTGGAGGCCACGGAGGCTGCGGATGCCGCTGTGGCGGCGGCGAAGGCGGCGAAGGCGGCCGAGCGCGCGCCGGAGCCCGAGCCGGAGCCGATCTCCGAGGCGGCCGCGTCGGCTGAGCTGGCCGCGATCGTGCCCGAGGCCGGCACCGACGCTGACCCCGAGCATGTGGCGGAGCCGGAGCCCGAGGCGGTCGTCGAGCCGGAGCCCGCGGTGGAGGCAGAGCCGGTGGTGGAGCCGGTGGTGGAGCCGGAGCCGGTGGTGGAGGCAGAGCCGGTGGTGGAGGCAGAGCCGGTGGTGGAGCCGGAGCCGGTGGTGGAGCCGGAGCCGGAGCCCGTGGCCGAGCCGGCCGCGACCTCGCCCGTGCCCGCGACGGAGCCGTTCGATGCCGGCGCGGTGGTCGGCGGCGCGGCGTGGGCGCGGGTCAAGGAGAACCCGGCGCCGTTCGTGGCCGCGGTGCTCGGCTTCCTGCTGGCGCTGCGGCTGCTGCGCCGGCGGTCGTCGCGGTCGTAGCGGTCGTGTGCGGTCTCCCGTGAGGCCGTGAGAGGGGTATCGGCGAACGTCAACTGCGGCTATCGAAGTGCGCCAGGTGTTGCGTGATGGGCAACGAAACAGACCGTAGAGACCAGACCCCCTCGCCCGGCGAGGACGTCTGGTCAGTAAGGCTCGGAATCCGAGGATCTCAGACCAGACGTCCATGATCGGCAGGGGGTGTGGTCCGTGATGTCGGCTCTGGCCTCAGGCGTTGCGTGATGGGCAACGAAACCCCAGGGCGGCCGCGTGAGCCCCACCGAGCGAAGCGAGGTCCCAGGCGGGAGGAGCGCGAGCGACCGGTCTTCGGCGCGCGCACCGCCGAGTGTGTCGGAGCTGCGTCAGCCGCCTTCCCAAGCCCGCCGTTTTCGCCCATCTGCGGCCACGAACTCGCTACCCTCGGCCCGGCGAGGCCTCCCAGTCGTCGGCGGGCGCGACGGCCACCAGCCCGGATGGGTTGATCATCGGGTGGGTCCGGTAGTAGTGGGTGCGGATCTCGTCGAACGAGACCGTGTCCGCGACGCCGGGCCACTGGTAGAGGGCGCGGGCGTAGGGCCAGAGGTGGCGGTACTCGGTCAGCTTGCGGATCGAGCACTTGAAGTGGATCTGGTAGACGGCGTCGAAGCGCACGAGGGTGGTGAACAGCCGCCAGTCGGTCTCCAGGGGCGCGTCGCCGAACAGGAAGCGGCGGTCGGCCAGGCGGGCGTCGAGCTCGTCGAGCGTGGCGAACAGCGCGCGGACCTCGCGCTCGTAGACGTCCTGGCGGCGAGCGAACCCCGCCTTGTAGACGGCGTTGTTGACCGTGTCGTAGATCTGGCGGTTGAGCGCGTCGATCTCGGCGCGTTGGTCCTCGGGGTAGAGCTGCACCGGATGCTCGGCCAGCGGGGCGAACACCGTCGAGAGCATGCGCAGGATGTCCTCGGACTCGTTGTTGACGATCGTCTCGCGCCGCCTGTCCCACAGGACCGGGACGCTGACCCGGGCGCCGTAGCCGGGATCGGCGGCCATGTAGGCCTGTGACAGATAGCGGTAGCCGTTGATCGGGTCCTCGTACCCGTCGCCGGTGAACTCCCAGCCGCGCTCGTCGCGCAGGGGATTGACGTAGGAGACGCTGATCGCGTCCTCGAGGCCCATCAGCCGCCGGCCGATCAGCGTCCGGTGCGCCCACGGGCAGGCGCGGGCGACGTACAGGTGGTAGCGCCCCGCGGCGAGCGGGAACTCGCTCGAGCCGTCGGTGGTGACGAGGTCGCGGAAGGTGGAGTCCTGGCGCTGGAACGACCCGTCCTCGCCGCCCTCGCGCCCGAGGGAGAATGCGCGTGCTTGAGTGCTCATCGGTCCAGCGTAGGACACTCCGGGCGCCGGCCCCTGGTGTCGGTGCAGGAACTCGGCGACGGCCCGCCGCTGGTGCTGGTGCACGGCCTGGGGACCACGCAGCGGATCTGGAGCCTGGTCGTCCGCGCGCTCGCCGCCGACCGCCGCGTGATCACGCTCGACCTGCCGGGGTTCGGCGACTCGGCGCCCGCCGGCGACGGGTTCGAGCTGCCCGACGTCGTCGAGCGGGTCGCTCGGGCGCTGGCGGCTCGCGGAGTCCGGGCGCCGTTCGACCTCGTCGGCCACTCGCTCGGCGGCGCGGTGGCGCTGACGCTGGCCGTGCGGCGGCCGCGCCTGGTCCGGCGCCTGGTCCTCGTCGCCCCCGCCGGGCTCCAGGCGCCGACGCGCGTGCCGCCCTCCGTGCTGGGCGCCGGCGCCGAGGGCCTGTTCGCCGTCCGGCGCGCGCTGGCGCCGCTCACCGACCTCGCCTGGGGCCGCCGGCTGCTGCTGGCCTTCGCCGCCGACGACGGGGCCACGCTCACCCCCGCCCAGGCCCGCATGATGGTGGAGGCGTCGGCCGGGGCCCAGCGAATCGCGCCCGCGCTGACGACGATCGCTGCGGCCGACCTGCGCCCGCTGCTGCAGCGCAGCCGGGCGCCGCTGGGACTGATGTGGGGGGCGGAGGACCGCGCGGTGCCCCGCCGGCTGGCCGGGGAGATCCGGCGCCGCCGGCCCGACGCCCAACTGGAGGTGATCGCGCACGCCGGACACGTTCCGATGATCGAAAAACCGGATCAATTCTCCGCGGCGCTGCGTCGGCTGCTGAGTCGCCTTGACAAACTCGCAACACGTTCGGGCCGGGGAGCCCGTAGGTTGCGCTGAGCCCCCGCAATGAACGACGGCCGCTCCCACCGCCAGGGCACCCTGCGCCTTCCCGATGGGCGTCGGATGACATTCGTGGACACCGGTCCCCGCGATGGGCTACCGGTGCTCTACTGCCACGGAGCGATCGGGACGCCGCTGCGCGACTCCGTCAACTTGCAGGCCATCGTCGCCCGGCTGGGGATCCGCCACATCGCGGTCAACCGCCCCGGGTTCGCCGGCTCTGACCCGCATCGGCGCCGCACCGTGGTCGCCTTCGCCGCCGACGTGCGCGCGTTAGCCGACGCGCTCGCGCTGGAGCGGTTCAGTGTCGTCGGGGTCTCCGCCGGCGGCCCGTACGCGCTGGCCGTGGCCAGGGAGCTCGGCGATCGTGTCGCCGGCGCGGCGGTGTGCAGCTCGCTGTCGCCGCTGTGCGCGCCGCATCGGACGCCGGGGATGACCCGCCGCATCCGGCTCGCGCTCACCGGGCTGGCGGCGGCGCCGGGCACCTGCCGCGTGCTGGGCGACGCCGTCCTGCCGGTTCTGCGTCGCCACCCCGAGCTGCTGCACCGGGTGATCGCCGCCCACGCCGCCCCCGGCGAGCGGGCCCGGCTCGCCGAGCCGGCCGAGCGACTGGCCGCCGCGACGAGCTTTCTGGATGCGACGTCATATGGTGTCAGCGGGATGGTCGAGGACTACCTGACCTATTCGCGTGGATGGGGGTTCCGGCCCGAGCAGGTCGAACCCGAGGTACACGTGTGGCATGGGGCCTGCGACCCCCTCGTTCCCGTCGAGCACGCGCTGCAGCTGGCCGTCTCGCTGCCGGCGTGCCGGATCTTCGTCGATCCAGACGAGGGCCATCACTTCTTCCGTCGACGTCTGGAGGAGATCCTCACCGTGCTGCTCTCACCCGATCGCGGACCCGCCGAGATGTCGCTCGCGGGCGCCCACGCCCTCCTGCGCCAGAGGCCGGCGCGATGACCGACCAGGCGGCGTTGGCCGCCCACTTCCTCGAGCTGCACCGCCCTGGCGACCCGCTGCTCATCCCCAACCCGTGGGACGCCGGCTCGGCCCGGCTGCTGGCGTCGCTGGGCTTCCAGGCACTGGCCACCACCAGCAGCGGCTTTGCCGCGACCCTGGGCCGAATGGACGGCTCGGTCACGCGCGACGAGGCCCTCGACCACGCGGCGATCATCGTCGCCGCGACGCCGCTGCCCGTGTCCGCCGACCTGGAGAACTGCTTCGCCGAGGACACCGAGGGCGTCGCCGAGACCGCCCGCGGCGCGGTCGCCGCCGGGCTGGCCGGATTCTCGATCGAGGATTACAGCGGCGCGAGCGAGCGGGTCTACGACCGCGACCTCGCCGCCGAGCGGGTCCGCGCCGTCGTCGAGGTGGCCCACGCGGCCCCCGCGCACCTGGTCGTGACCGCCCGGGCGGAGAACTACCTGCGCGGCAACCCCGACCTCGACGACACGATCGCCCGTCTCCAGGCCTACCAGGAGGCCGGCGCCGACGTGCTGTACGCGCCGGGGCCCACTGATCCCTACATCATCCGTACCCTCGTGTCCTCGGTCGACCGGCCGGTCAACGTCCTCGCCCGCGGCGGGGGGCCGACGGTGGCCGAGATGGCGCAACTCGGCGTGGCCCGGATCTCCGTGGGCGGGGCGTTCGCGTTCGTGGCGATCGACGCGGTCGTGGCCGCGGCCACCGAGCTGCGCGACCAGGGAACCTATGCGTTCGCCGAGCGTGTCGTGCCGGGGGCCCGAGCGGCGGCGGCCGCGTTCAGCTGAGTCTCGGCCGCGTCAGGCGGCGGCGCGCAGGGTGGCCAACGGCGGGCGCTCGACCGGCTCGGCCCCACGCGCGGGCAGCTCAGCGTCGCCCGGCGTCAGGAACGTGGTCGGCAGCGGCCCGGCCAGGCGCCCCTCGCGCTCGAGCCGGGCGGCGACGGCGCGCAGGACGGCGAAGGCCATCGGGCCGAGGTCGCGCAGCGGCTGGTGGGCGTTCTGGCGGACATCGAGGTCGACCTGGGCGATCCCCTCCAGGCCCACCGCGCCGTAGGCGTCGAGCAACAGCGCGATGTCGACGCCGTAGCCGGTGACGAACGGCAGCTGCTCGAGCAGCTCGCGGCGGGCGGCGACCTCGCCGGCGAGGGGCTGCTGCACGCCGGCCAGATCGGGGTAGAAGAGGTTCAGCAGCGGCCTCGCGGTCAGCTCAGTCACCCGTCCTCCTCCATCTGGAAGCGTCGTCTCGCCCACCCGGAACGGCCGGCGATACAGGCCCTTGACGAACGAGATGCCCGTGTCGCACACGAGAGGACCAATGAGTCCGCAGGCGAAATGTGCTCCGAAATGCTCGGAGTCCGCGTCCAGGAAGCAGACGACGTCGCCGGTCAGCACGCCGAGCGAGCGCCACATGGCGTCGCCCTTGCCGAGCACCGGCCCGAGCTCGGGCAGCAGATCGTGCTGGTTGTGCACCTCGGCGCCGCGTTCGCGGGCGATCCGACCGGTGGCGTCGGTGGAGGCGTCGACGACGACGATCTGGTCGATCGCGCCCCGCTCGCGCAGCGGGAGCAGTGAGTCGATGATCGGGCCGATCGTGGCCTCCTCGTCGCGCGCGGGCAGGCAGACGGAAACGCTGGCGCGCCGCTCAGCCGCGAGTCGCTCCGCGGGGAACTGGACGTGGTGATAGGTGTGGCTGCGCTGCCACGAACGCGCACGCATCGACATCGTCAGAGCCGGAGCATGACAGCCCCGGATCGTCGGCTTGGGGCGGTCGCCGGCCGCCGGTGGAATAGCATCAAGCCTGGACCATTGCGGGGATGGTCAGAGATCCTGTGCGCCGCGGCGACGAGGAGAGTCGAGGTCTGTTGCAAAAACGCCTGATATGCAGGGGGTCCGTGGCGTGAGGCAATGCCTGAGCATGCCCGCGTACCGGCGCCTGCTCGCGGCGTACGCCTTCAACGAGCTCGCCTGGTCGGTCGGGACCCTCGCGCTGTCGGTCCTCGTATACCGCCGGACCGGGAGCGCCATCGGGTCGGCGGGCTTCTTCATCTGCTCCCAGGTGCTGCCCGCCCTGGTGGCTCCGGCGATGGTCGCCCGGCTGGATCGGCTGTCGCCCCGCCGGGTGCTGCCGGCGTTGTACGGGCTGGAGGCCGTCCTGTTCGGGGTGTTGGCCTGGACCACGCACCACTTTGTCCTGGTCCCCGTGCTGGCGCTGTCGCTGGCCGACGGGGCCGTGGCCACCACCGCGCGTTCGCTGGCCTCGGCGGCCCGGGCCGAGATCCTCAAGCCCGTCGATCTGCTGCACGAGGGCAACGCGGTGGCCAACATCTGCTTCTCCGCGGCGTTCATGGCGGGTCCGGTGATCGGCGGGACCGTCGTCGTGGCCGGCGGGACGATCGCGGCGCTGCTGGTCAACTGCGGCTTCTTCGCCATCATGGCGTTGCTGCTGGCGGTGACCCACCTGCCCGACTTCACCGCCGAGCCGGGCTCGGTGTGGCAGCGGCTGCGCCGCGGGCTGGCCCAGACCCGATCCGACGGCGTCCTCAGCCGTCTGCTCGTCCTGCAGTTCGTCGGCCTGGTGTTCTTCACCATCACCATCCCGGTCGAGGTGGTGTACACACAGCACACCCTGCACGCGGGGGCGGGCGGCTACGGCGTCCTGATGGGCCTGTGGGGCGCCGGAGCGGTGGCCGGCAGCGCCATCTACGCCCGCTGGCGCCGGCGGCCGGCGGTGCTGCTCATCGGGGGCAGTGCGGTCGCCCTGACCGCCGGCTTCACGATCATGGCGATCGCGCCCACGCTGGCCGTGGCCCTCGTCGGCGCCGCGCTGGCGGGAGCCGGCAACAGCGTCGAGTGGGTGTCCGTGAAGACCACGGTCCAGGAACGAACGCCGGCCAACCTGATGGCGATGATGATGGGGCTGACCGAGTCGATGTCCCAGCTGGCGCCGGGAATCGGGATCGTCCTCGGCGGCGTCATCACCGCCGTGGCGACGGCCCGGGTCGCGATCGGCGTGGCCGCCGCCGGGTCGCTGGCGTTCGCCATCGCCGTGCCGATCGTCTTCCGCCACGTGACCCTGCCGGCGCTCGACGCTCCCGTCCCCGCTGACGAAGAGCCCGACGAAGAGGCGACCTGGCGCCGGCCCCAGTCACTGGTTTGATCCACCGCGGGCCGGCCAGCGTGCGCGCCGCCTGCATCGATATCGGCTCCAACACCACCCGGCTGCTCGTGGCCGACCGCGATGAGCGGGGCCTGGTCGAGGTTCATCAGGAACGGGCGTTCACCCGGATCGGGCACGGGCTGGGCCCGGCGGGGCAGATCAGCGAGGCCAAGATCCGCGAGGTCGTGGCGGTCGTGCTGGCGCAGGTCGCCGTCGCCCGAGACCAGGGGGTCGAGCACGTGCGCGGGGTGGCCACCGCCGCGATCCGCACCGCCGCCAACGGCGCCGCGCTGATCGAGGCGATCGCGCGCGACACCGGCCTCACGGTCGAGATCCTGTCCGGCGAGGAGGAGGCGCGACTGGCGTTCCTGGGCGCCGCCGCCACCCTCGAGCGCGTGCCCGAGGGTCCGCTGGGGGTGATCGACGTCGGCGGGGGCTCGTCGGAGCTGGTGGTGGGGACCGTGCCGGATCGGGTCAGATGGTGGTCGTCGGTGGAGCTCGGCTCGGGGGCGCTGACCGAGCGCTGGCTCGCCTCGGATCCACCGCTGCCCGCGCAGCTCGACGCCGCCCGGGGCGAGATCGCCGCCACGCTGACCGGGCTAGCGCCGCCGTGCCCGGCGCTCGCCGTCGCCGTCGGCGGCAGCGCCACGTCGCTGGCCCGGTTGGCCGGCCCCGTGCTCGACGCCGGTGCGCTCGAGCGCCTGCTGGGGGTGTTGGCTGCCGAGCCCGCCGCCGTCGTGGCCGGGCGCTTTTTGATCGACTCCCAGCGGGCCCGGCTGCTGCCGGCGGGACTGCTCATCCTCCAGGCGATGGCGCAGCTGCTGGGCGCGGAGCTGACCGTCGGCCGGGGTGGCATCCGGGAGGGCGTGCTGATAGAAGCTCTGACACCGTGATCGCCCAAGCCGCGCGCCCGTGAGCACCGAGCCCGCCATCCCGCCGCGCGAGGCGATCGCCGAGGTGCGGGTGCGAGCGCCGACCCGGGGCAATCGCCGGCTCGAGCGCCTCCTCGAGGCGGTCAACGCCGACGACCAGGTCAAGGCCTGGTGGCACGTCTCCGCGGTCAACGCCACCCGCCGGCTCGGCATGAGCGACCACTCTTGGGTCCACATCCAGGTCGTGCTCAACATCGGGCTGCGGCTGGCGCGGCTGCTGTTTCGCCGCGGCGTCGCGCCGAGTGTGGTGACGGACTTCGGCATGACCGAACGCGACGCCGAGGTGGTCGTCGCCGCGGGATGCCTCCTGCACTGCGTCGGCATGTCGATCCACCGCGCCGACCACGAGCGCTACAGCCTGTTTCTGGCCGCGGACAAGCTTCCCTCGCTGCTGGCCGGGGTCTACGAGGAGCCCGAGCGCTCGATCATCGTCGCCGAGACGCTGCACGCGATCATCGGCCATCGCAGCGACGGTGCGCCGTTCACCATCGAGGCCGGGATCGTGCGGGTGGCCGACGCGCTGGACATGGCCCGTGGACGCTCCCGGGTCCCGTTCGAGTCCGGGCACCAGAACATCCACTCGCTGTCGGCCTACGCGATCGAGGAGGTCAAGATCTCCCCCGGGCGCGACCGGGCGGTGCGGGTCGAGATCCAGATGTCCAACAGCGCCGGGATCTTTCAGGTCGACGAGCTGCTCGCGGAGAAGCTGCGCGGGTCGGGGCTGGAGGAGCACATCGAGGTGATTGCCCGGATCGACGCCGAGCACGAGCAGCGCCTGTTGAACGTCTTCAAGATCTAGTGGCGGCGGAGGGCGACAGCTCGGGCGGCGCGGACCCGCCAAAGCGGGGATGGGTCACGGTCGCGGTGGTCGCGGGGCTCGTGGCGCTGGTCATCGTCGTTTACGGGGGCTACGGACGACACTGGTCGTGGATCGGCATCAACGGTGAGACCGCGACATTGTGGGACTGGCTCCACCTCGTGCTGCTGCCGGTCGCGGCGCTCGTGCTCGCGCTGTGGCTGCGCCACCGTCCCGAGGTCGGCCGGGGCGCCGGGGTGGCCGTCGGCGGCGGGCTCGCCGGGTTCGTCATCGTGGTGGTCGCCGGGTATGTCGTCCCGTGGGCGTGGACCGGCTTCGTCGGCAACACGCTGTGGGACTGGCTGAACCTCGCCGCACTGCCACTGGCCGTGGCCGCCATTCCGGTCTTCGTCGAGCTGCGTCCCGCATGGCGGCGGCGCCACCGGGTCGCGCTCGGCGCCGGAGTCGCGGTGTTCGTCGCCATCGTCCTCGCCGGCTACCTGGCGCCCTGGCCCTGGACCGGCTTCACCGGCAACACGGTGTGGGACTGGTTGCACCTACTGCTGCTGCCCCTGCTGGTCCCGGCGGTCATCATCCCGTTGCTGCGGCCGAAGGTGACGGCGCGCTGGGAGGCGGACCTGCCTGAGGGTTCGAGCGAAGCTGAGCCGGGCCCGAGCGGAGGCTGACCGTGCCGGTTACCAGCCGCCGCGCCAGTCCGCGCTCTTCTCGCGGGCCTTGGCGGCGTCCTCACGGGCGTGCTTGCGCTTGTCCAGGCGCCACTGGATGAGCGTCAGGACGAGAATCAGCGTGGGGAAGAACGCGATCACGATGAACATCGCGCTCGTGACCTGAGCGTCCGTGCTCTCGCCCCACCAGCCTTCGCCGCCGTCGTCGCGCGCCATCGCCATCGGGGCGAACACCATCAGGGTGCCGACGAACATCGTCAGCGTGATCATGAACCGGGCGCGCCGCGTCACGCCTGAAATGTAACTCATCGAGGGGCGCCCGGGGCCGCCCTCGGGCGCCGGCGCCGCCTCACGGGCGGCGATGCCGCCTCACGGGCGGCGATGCCGCCGAGCGCAGCCAGGCCACCCGCGGCCGTCGCTCCTACCATCACTGTCATGGCGGTCGTCATCGCGTCGGATCTCGGCAAGGACATAGCAGGAGAGCCCCTGCTGCGGGGCGTCTCGTTCAAGCTCGAGCGCCGCGACCGGATGACGCTCTCGGGTCGCAACGGCGTCGGCAAGACGACGCTGCTGCGGATGCTGTCCGGCGAGGCGTCGGTCGATTTCGGGGAGCTCGTCCTGGCCAAGGGCGCGAAGGTGTCGCTGCACGATCAGCGCCCGCCGCGCGAGCGCGGCCTCTCGTTGCGCGAGTACATCCTGTCCGGGGCGCCCGAGCTGGTCGCGATCGAGCAGGAGCTGACCGCGCTGGAGCAGGCCATGGCCGAGGGCGCCCACGACGCGGCGACGCTCGACCGCTATGCCAGGGCGCAGGCCCGGCTCGAGCACGCCGGCGGCTACGGCTGGCGCGATCGGGCTCTGGCCACCCTGCACGGGCTGGGCTTTCGCGACGACGCCGAGCTGGACCGCCCGCTGAGCACGTTCTCCGGCGGCGAGCTGACCCGCGCCTCGCTGGGCCGCGCGCTGGCCGGCGACCCCGACCTGCTGCTGCTCGACGAGCCCACCAATCACCTCGACATCGCCTCGCTGGAGTGGCTGGAGACCCACCTGGTCAGCCTCGACGCGGCCATCGTGCTCGTCGCGCACGACCGCTGGTTCCTGGAGTCCGTCGGGACCTCGGTGCTCGAGCTGGAGGGCGGGCGGAGCAAGTTCTTCGCCGGCACCTGGCACGAGTGGCGCCGGGAGAAGGCCGCCCGCGAGTTGGCCCTGGGCCGCGCCATCGAGCGCCAGCAGGCGGAGATCGACCGCCTGGAGCGGTTCGTGACCCGGTTCCGCGCGGGCACCCGCGCCCGCCAGGCCCAGTCGCGGGTCAAGAAGCTCAACCGGATGGAGCGCCTGTCCGCCGACCCGATCGACGGCGCGACGCTCGAGTTCGCGTTCAAGCCGCCCGAGCGCAGCGGCCGGGTCATCTTCGAACTCGAGCACGCCGAGCTCTCGGCCGGTGGCAAGGAGCTGCTCCACGACGCCGAGATGTGGCTGGAGCGCGGCGAGCACGTGTCGCTGGTGGGCGCCAACGGCGCCGGCAAGACGACGCTGATCGAGACGCTGGCGGGGATGCGGGAGCTCGAGGCGGGCAAGCTGCGGACCGGCCACAACGTCAAGGTCGCCTTCCTCTCCCAGCACGCCGAGGAGCTGACGACCAGCACCGCCCGCACCGTCGTCGAGGCCGCCCAGCACGCCACCGGGCTGACCCCCGGCAAGGCCCGGGCGCTGCTGGGCCGGTTCCTGTTCAGCGGCGAGGACGCGGAGAAGCCGCTCGACGGCCTCTCCGGCGGGGAGCGCCGCCGGCTGTCGCTGGCGATCCTGGTCAACTCCGGCGCCAACGTGCTCATCCTCGACGAGCCGACCAACCATCTCGACCTGGAGAGCCGCGAGGCGCTGGAGGCGGCGCTGGGGGCGTTCCCCGGGTCGCTGCTGCTCGTCTCCCACGACCGGGCGCTGCTGGACGCGATCGGCACCCGCACGATCGCGCTGGAGGACCAGGATCTGCACAGCTATGTCGGCGGATGGCCCGAGTACCTGCGGGTGAGAGCCGAGCGCGCCAAGACGCCGGGCGCGCCGGCGGCCGCGACCCGGATCGGAGCCAAGCGCGCCACCGGCGCCGAAACCGCCAGCGGCGCCGGGGGCAGCCACGCGAGGCGCGAGGCGGGCCGCAAGCGCACTCCGCCCCCGGCCAGGTCCAAGGGTGGGGGCAACGGCCAGCAGCGCCTGGAGGCGGAGATCGAGGCGGCCGAGGCGGCGCTGCGGGTGATCGAGGACGAGCTCTCGGCCCCGGCGGCGTGGGCGACCCCGGAGGCCACGGCCCGGTCGACGGCCCGGCACGAGGCGGCCAAGCAGGCCGTCGCGGGCCTGTACGAGCGCTGGGAGGCCGTGGCCGGCTGATCGGCCGGTTTCCAGAGCGGAACGCGCGGCTTTGGCTCTGTTACCAGGGGTTTCACGGGGCCGTCGCGGCTCGCCAGTACACTGAAAACCAATGCCCCAGCCCATCCAGGCTTCGGCTCTGCGGATCGCGCTGATCGACGACGACAGCGGGTTGATCACGGTATTGGATCGGCGATTCGCGGCGATGCGGTGGGACAGCGAGGTGATCGGCTATGCCGCCGATCCCGAGCAGCTGACGGCGCTGAAGATCCACGCGCTGATCGTCAACCCGGCGATCACCGGCCTGGGCTACATCGAGTGGGTGTCCGAGCGGATCCCGGGGCTGGCGCTGCTGGTGTGCAGCCGTGCGGCGCCGGTCGCCGACCGGGTTCGCGCGCTGCGCGCGGGCGCCGACGACTGGATCGCCAAGCCCTGCCATCCCGACGAGCTGGTGGCGCGCATCGAGGCGGTGCTGCGCCGCCGCCGCGCCGGGGAGCTGCCGGCGCAGGACGAGGCGCTCGTCGCCGGCGAGCTGGCCATCCGGCCCGATCGCTTCGACGCCTACGCCAACGGCATACCGGCCGGTCTGTCGCGCAAGGAGTTCGAGCTGCTGTCCCAGCTGGCGGGGGCCGGCGGCCGCGTGCTCGAGCGCGAGGACATCTACCAGCGCGTGTGGGGTTACACCATGGCCCGTGGCGACCGCTCGGTCGACGTGTTCGTCCGCAAGCTGCGCCAGAAGCTCGAGGCGGTCTCGCCCGGCTGGCGCTACGTCCACACCCACTTCGGCGTCGGCTACCGGTTCGCGGCCGAGCTCGCCGACGGCTCGCCGCCCCCGGCGCCGGGACCGGTCCCGGCCACGCCCGCCCCGGCATCGTCGCGGGTCTCGCCGGCACGGCGTACGCTGTCAGTGTGAAAGCCGCTCGCAACATCGCGATCATCCTGGTGATCGCCGTGCCGTTCGCCTTCCTGCCCGGGGGAACGACGGCCACCAACGTCATCCTGGTCAGCCTGTCAGTGGCCTTCCTGGCCTCGGTCGCCTGGGTGGCCTCGATGCTCTACCGCGAGCACCGCGGGGCGCTGTACCTGCTGGGCGACCGGCGCCGGGCGCTGCTCTACGGGGCGGTGGCGGTGCTGGTGGTCACGCTGACGGCCACCAACCGCCTGTGGGAGACCAGCCTGGGCGAGGTTGCCTGGCTGGTGCTGCTGGGCCTGGCCGTGTACGTCGGGTTCTCCGTCGTCTGGGCCGCCCGGCGCTACTGAGCGCGGCCGGCGCGCTGACGGGCTGCGGCAGCCGGTGGCGCGGTCGGCGTACACTGCCGCCGCCGTGAGCAAGGGCCTGCGAGAGACGATCGCCGATTGGCTGATGGCGCTCGCCGCCCCGGTGCTGCTGCTCTCGCTGTTTCTCAGCTGGAGCCATCAGTTCTCGGCGGCGTTCGCGGCGCGCTACCGGCCGGCGCTGCAGGGCGTGCCCCGCGATCCGACCGCGTGGCAGGTCTACTCGATCGCGGACGTCTTCCTGGCCGTGGTGGCATTGGCGCTGCTGGCCCTGGCGCTGTGGGGCGGGCGGGCGCGGCGGCTGGTCGTGACGCTGCTCCTGGCGGTGGCGCTGGCCTTCGCCGTGCACGCCGCGAGCGTCGCGCCGACCAACGGCGCCGTCGTGTTTGACTCGTCGTCGAGCCCGCCGGGGTATGTGCCCAACGGGGCCACATCGGGGGCAGGGGAGACGATCGCGCTGATCGCGCTGATCCTCGGCGCCGCCGGCGTTGCGCTGTCGTTCACCGTCGAGCTCTGAGGGCCCCAAGCGCGGGGACCACGGGGGCCCGGTCCTATCCTGGCAATCGATGGCTGTCTTCTCCATCGACCGGCGTCGCGACCTGCCCGACCAGCCCGGCGTGTACCTGTTCCGCGACCAGCGCGGCAAGGTGATCTACGTCGGCAAGGCGATCTCGATCAAGAAGCGGGTCGCCTCGCACTTCTCCAATCCGAGCACGCGCGCCGGGCGCGACCTGCTGCCGATGATCGACCAGATCGAGGCGCTGGTGGTCCACACCGAGTCCGAGGCGTTGCTGGTCGAGCAGAACTTCATCAAGCAGTACCAGCCGCGGTTCAACATCCGGCTGCGCGACGACAAGTCCTATCCCTACATCGCGATCTCGCTCGACGAGGACTTCCCCCGGGTCTACTTCACCCGCGAGCGCCATCGGCGCGACCGGGCCTACTTCGGCCCCTACAGCAACGCCAAGCGGGTGCGGTCGACGCTGGAGGTGCTGGGGAAGGTGTTCATGTTCCGCTCGTGCGACGGCCCGGAGCCCGGGCGGCGCAGCGGCTCGCCCTGCCTGGACTACTACATCAAGCGCTGTGAGGCCCCCTGCGTCGGCTATGTCGACAAGGAGGGATACCGCAAGGCGATCGACGGGGTCATCGCGTTCCTGTCCGGGCGCTACAAGGAGATCGAGTGGGCGCTGGAGCAGGAGATGAAGCTGGCGGCCGATGAGCAGCGCTTCGAGGACGCCGCCCGCGAACGCAACCGGCTGCGCGCCGTGCGCTCGCTGCTCGAGCGCCAGCGGGTGGCCCACGAGGACGGCTCGCTGGACGCGATCGCGGTCGCCGTGGCCGAGGGCGAGGCCAACGCGCAGGTGTTCCAGATCCGCGACGGCGTCCTGTCCGACCGCCAGAGCTTCTATCTCGACAACGCGGCCGGCGCCGAGGTGGCCGAGGTCGCCGAGGCGTTCATCCTGCAGTACTACGCCTCGGCGATGTCGGTCCCCCCGCTGGTCGTGGTCCAGCGCGAGGTCGGGGCGGGCCGGGATCTGATCCCGCTGGCCGAGGCCCTCTCGGCGCGCCGCGGCGGACACGTCGAGATCCGCGCCGCCGAGCGCGGCGACAAGCGCCGCATCCTCGAGTTGGCCGAGCGCAACGCGATCCTGGCCATCGACCAGGAGAAGCTGCGCTCCGAGCGCCGGCGTCAACAGCGCGTCGAGGCCCTCGACGGCCTCCAGCAGGCGCTGGGGCTGGACACGGTGCCCCTGCGGATCGAGTGCTTCGACATCTCGACCCTGATGGGCACCAACACCGTCGCCTCGATGGTGGTGTTCGAGGGCGGGGCGCCCAAGAAATCCGACTACCGGCGCTTCAGGGTGTTCACCGTCGGCGACGCCTCCGACCACGAGGGCGCATACGGGCCCGACGACTTCGCGGCGATGGAGGAGGTGCTGGGCCGGCGCTACGCCCGCTGGGAGCAGCAGCGCGACGTCTCGCCCCACGACAAGGACTATGACCCGAGCTTCGCCGCCCTGCCCAACGTCATCGTCATCGACGGCGGCAAGGGCCAGCTCGCGGCGGGCCTGCGGGCGCTCCAGGGCTTCCGCGACCGTGGGGTGGTGGTCATCTCCCTGGCCAAGCGGATCGAGGAGGTGTTCATCCCGGGGCGCGCCGCGCCGCTGGTCCTGGCCCACGACACGCCCGAGCTCCAGTTGCTGCAGCGCGTTCGCGACGAGGCCCACCGGTTCGCCATCACCCACCACCGCATCCGCCGCGACCGGGCGATGACCGCCTCGGTGCTCGACGACCTGCCGGGGGTGGGGCCGGCGCGCAAGCGGGCGCTGCTGGCCCACTTCGGCTCGCCCGACGCGATCCTGGCCGCCAGCCGGGAGGAGCTCGAGTCCGTGCCCGGGCTGCCGGGCAAGCTGGCCCGCGACATGTACCGCGAGCTGCACAAGACCGGCGTCTGAGGACCGCCGCGCGCGCTCAGCGCCGGCGGACGAGCGGGATCCCGCCCTGGCCGTTGCCCGGGATCGTCAGCAACGCGGCGCTGCCGGGCGGCACCGGGACGGTGTAGACGCCCGCGGCGGGGACGACCGGCGTCGTCGCGGCCGGCGGCAGGGTCCCGGTCGTCGTCTCGGCGCCGAACGTCTGACCGCCGAGCGTCACCCCGGAGGTGGCGGTGATCCCGGGCGCCTGGAGCGACTCGACCGTCCCGGGGGTGACCGCGTTGGGGATCTGCACCGCGACGTCGTGCTCGTTGAGCGTGTCCTGGTTGATCACCGTCACCCGGACGGTCCCGTCGGATCCGGCCGTGGCCCAGACCTTGGTCGGGCCGGCCGGCGCGCTGACCGGCAGCAGCTGGGCGCCCGGCGGGAACGCCTGGGCGAACATGAGCAGGCCGTAGTACTCCGGGTGGACGAAGGCCTGCCAGGTGCCCGTGCTCGTCTGCGATGGCGTGAACAGCTCGTAGTTGGAGCCGGGGAGCATGTGGACGTTGACCCCGTCGACCCCGACGGCGGCGAAGTTGAACATCGTGTCCAGCGCCCAGAGGGCGGATGCGAACGTGTCGCTGACGCCCTTGGCCCCCTCGCACGATGCCGAGTTCATCTCGGCCACCCGGAAGGGCAGGTGGTGCTGGTGGGCCAGTTTGGCGTAGGCCGCCAGTGGCGCCGCCAGCCCGGCCGACGAACTGTCGGCGAGCAGGCTTGGGATCGTGGGGTAGGCGGGATCCGACGGGTTGGTGATGCACGCCCGCAGCGGATAGCGGTGGTAGGTCACGAGCTTGAGCCGCGGCTCGGCGGCGATGAGCTTGCCCAGCCCGCCCATCCAGGCGGGCCCCGACGTGGCCGGGCCGGCCAGCGGTAGGTTGGGGAGCACGTGGCTCCACTGGGTGAACTGCTTGGTGTAGGCGCTGAGGTTGTAGCCCCGCCCGCGAGCCCGGTAGGTGTGGCCGCGCCGGTCCCGATACCACGCGAACACGCCGTACAGGTCCGGCTCGTTGCCGATCTCCAGCGCGTCGATGTACCGGCGGCCGATGCCGTCGAGGAACGCTCGGCCCTCGGCGGCGGCGATCGCCGGGCGCCCGGCGGCCAGGTTGATGCCCAGGATCAGCTTGGCGTTCAGGTCCTTGGCCAGTGCCTGGGTGGTGCGCAGCCACCCCTTGGTGATCGGGTAGTAGATCCCGCCCTGGGGGACCATCCCGCGGATCGGCCACCAGCTGCCGTCGGTGCTGTCGCCGCCGATGCGGATGATCGGGGACTGGCCGGGCGCCAGGCCGCCAAGCAGGCCCAGGAGCGCGGGATCGACGGCGAGCGGGTCGCGTCCGGTGTAGACGTGCAGCGCCCGGTACTCGAACGAGACGCCGACGAAGCCGGGCGCCATGGTCTGGCCCGTCGGGGTGGTCGACACGGACGCCGAGATGACGTCCGCCTGGGCGACGACCGTCCCGGACACGGCCAGTCCGAGCGCCGCCACGACGGCTATGCACGCGCGGCGGCGAAGCACCGGGCCATACTGGCACACCGGCGGCGGTGGTGGCCCGTCACCCGCGCCGCGCCGCCGCGCCCGCGCCGCGCGCCCGGGTCACAGGCCGCCAACCCCGCGTCCGCGCGTATCGTCAAGCTGTAGAGAGCGATGGAGGCGTCGTCGGCACTTACGGATCTGGTCGTCATCACCGGCTTTTCGGGTGCCGGAAAGTCGACGGCGATGGCCGCCTTCGAGGATGAGGGCTACTTCTGCGTCGACAACCTGCCATCGGAGATGATCCGCTCGCTGGTGGATCTGTTCATGCACGCCGGGTCAAAGGTCGCCCGCGCTGCAGTGGTTTCCGACGCGCGCGGCGGCAGCTACTTCGAGGGCCTGGTGTCGATGCTCGACGGCCTGCGCGCCAGCGACCTCCGCCACCGGATCCTGTTTCTGGAGGCCGACGAGGAGACGCTGCTCACCCGTTACAAGGAGACCCGCCGCCGCCATCCACTCGCCCCCAGGGGCAGCGTCACCGAGGGGATCGCGCGCGAGCGCGAGCTGCTGGCGCCGCTGCGCGAGCGCGCCGACGTGGTCATCAACACCAGTGCGCTGACCGCCGCGATGCTGCGGCGCAAGCTCACCGACGAGCTGCTCCCGACCAGGTCGCCGGGCCGCCTGGCGGTGACCTTCCAGAGCTTCGGCTTCAAGTACGGGACCAGCCGCGATGCCGACCTGCTGTTCGACGTCCGCTTCCTGCCCAACCCGCACTACGAGCCCGAGCTGCGGCCGTTCACCGGCGCCGATCCGCAGATCGTGCGCTTCATCAATCGCGACGGCGCGCTGGACACGTTCTACGACCATCTCCATCCGCTGCTGGACTACCTGCTGCCGCAGTACCTGGCCGAGGGCAAGGCCCACCTGGTCGTGGCCGTGGGCTGCACCGGCGGGCGCCACCGCTCGGTCGCCATCGCCGAGCACCTGGCCCAGCGCTACGGCGACAAGAACGGCTATCTCGTCGATGTCACCCATCGCGACGTGGCCGAGCCGGCGTGATCGACCACGTCGGCTTCGAGGTCGCGGACCTGGCGAGGTCCGGGCGGTTCTACGACGCGGTGTTCTTCGCCCTGGGCTCGCGCCGACTGATCGACTCCGAGCACGCGCTGGCATATGGGATCAACGCGCCGATGGTCTGGATCGTCGTCCGGGGCCGGCCCCCGGCGCCGGGATACGGGCATCTCGCTCTGCAGGCCAGCGGCAAGGCGGCGGTCGACGGAGCGTATGTCGCCGGGCTGGCCAACGGCGGAAGCGACAACGGCGCGCCCGGCCAGCGACCCCAATACGGGCGCCGGTATTACGCCGCCTACCTGCACGATCCGGACGGTCTGCGGGTGGAGGTCGTGTCCCGCCGATAGCGCCCGTCAAGGTGGCCCCGGCGAGGGCTTCGGCGACGATTGGGTAGCCTGTCGCGGTGCCGGGATGCGTCTCAGCGTCCCTCATTTGCCCAGATCGACCTGAGACGGGAAACGGAGGCAGTTCGCATGGCTGTACGCGTCGCAATCAACGGGTTCGGCAGGATCGGCCGCAACGTGTTCCGGGCCGCCTACGAGCGCGGTGCGGACATCGAATGGCTGGCGGTCAACGATCTCGTCGACCCCAAGACCATCGCCCATCTGCTCAAGTACGACTCGACCTACGGCCCATTCCCGGGCGTCGTCGAGGCCACCGATGCCGGCTTCAGCGTCGACGGCCGAGAGATCCGCGTGCTGGCCGAGCGCGACCCGGCCGACCTACCGTGGGCTGAGCTCGGCGCCGACGTCGTGATCGAGTCGACCGGGCTGTTCACCGACCGCGAGAACGCGTCCAAGCACATCGATGCCGGCGCCAAGAAGGTCGTCATCTCCGCGCCGGCGACCAATCCGGACACCACCGTGGTACTCGGCGTCAACTTCGACGAGGTCTACGACCGCGACAACCACCAGGTCATCTCCAACGCCTCGTGCACCACCAACTGCCTGGCCCCGGTGGCCAAGGTCCTGCACGACACCGTCGGGATCACCCACGGGCTGATGACCACGATTCACGCCTACACCGCCGACCAGCGCCTGCAGGACATGCCCCACCGCGACCTCCGTCGCGCCCGGGCGGCGGCGATCAACCTGATCCCCGCCTCGACCGGCGCGGCCAAGGCGATCGGGCTGGTCATCCCCGAGCTCAACGGCAAGCTTAACGGGTTCGCCGTCCGCGCCCCGGTGCCGACCGGCAGCGTCGTCGACCTCACCGTCGAGGCCTCGCGCGCGACAAGCGTCGACGAGATCAACGCGGCGCTGAAGGCGGCCGCCGACGACGGCCCGCTCAAGGGCCTGATGATCTACACCGAGGATCCGATCGTCTCGTCGGACATCGTCAAGAATCCGGCCTCCTCGATCGTCGACTCGCAGCTGACCGTCGTGATGGATGGGACCATGGTCAAGGTCGTCGCCTGGTACGACAACGAGTGGGGCTACTCCAACCGCGTCTCCGATCTCGTGCAACGCGTGCTGTGAGACAGCTCTCAGACCTGGGCGAGCTACGGGACAAGCGGGTTCTCGTCCGGGTCGACTTCAACGTCCCCCTCGACGGCGGCGCGGTCGCCGACGACACGCGCATCCGCGCGGCGCTGCCGACGATCCAGGCGCTGCGCGACCGCGGCGCCGCGCTCGTGCTCGTGTCGCATCTGGGCCGCCCCCAGGACCGCGAGCCCGAGCTGTCGATGCGCCCGGTGGCCGAGCGCCTGTCGCAGCTCCTGGACGCCCCGGTCACGCTGGCCCCGGGCGCCCGCGGCCCTGAGGTCGACGAGCTGGCTCGGCAGCTGGCGCCCGGCGACGTGATGCTGCTGGAGAACATCCGCTACGAGCCCGGCGAGACCAAGAACGATCCCGAGCTGGCCGCCGACCTGGCCGGGCTGGGCGACGCCTACGTCAACGACGCGTTCGGCACCGCCCACCGGGCCCACGCCTCCACTGAGGGAGCGGCCCGCCTGGTCGATGACCGCGCCGCCGGCCTGCTGCTCGAGCAGGAGGTGACCGCCCTGTCGAGCCTGCTGAAGAACCCGACCCGGCCGCTGGTCGCCGTCCTGGGCGGCGCCAAGGTCTCGGACAAGATCGGCGTCATCGACGCGTTCCAGACGGTGGCCGACACGATCCTGATCGGCGGCGCGATGTGCTTTCCGTTCTTCAAGGCGCAGGGACACGCGATCGGGGACTCACTGTGCGCCGACGAGGACGTCGAGCTGGCCCGGGCGACGATGGAGTCCGGCTCCGGTGAGGGCAAGGCCGCGATCCAGCTGCCGTCGGACCTCGTCATCGCCGATCGTTTCTCCGCGGACGCGACCGCCGAGGTGCTCGACGGCGTCGATGTACCCGCCGGCAAGATGGGGCTCGACATCGGCCCGCGCAGCGCCGGGGCGTACGCGACGATCGTCGCCACCGCGGGCACCGTGTTCTGGAATGGGCCGATGGGCGCGTTCGAGCTCGAGCCGTTCGCCGCGGGGACGCGGACGGTGGCCGAGGCAGTGGCCGCCAGCCCCGCCGTGACCGTGGTCGGCGGCGGCGATTCGGCCGCGGCGCTGGTGCGCTTCGGCCTGGAGGACAAGGTCACGCACCTGTCGACCGGCGGCGGCGCCTCGCTGGAGCTGCTCGAGGGCCGGACGCTGCCTGGCGTGGAGGCGCTGCGATGAGCGATCCGACGGCCGCCGACCGAACGCCGCTGATCGCCGGCAACTGGAAACTGCACAAGACCATCGCGGAGGCGGAGCAGTTCATCCAGGGGCTGCTTCCGCGCGTCTCGTCACTCGACGGCGTCGACGTGGCGATCTGCCCGACATTCACCGCGCTGCAGGCGATGGTCGACTCGGCCCGCGGCTCGCGGGTGGCGGTCTACGCCCAGAACATGCACTACGCCGACCACGGCGCGTTCACCGGCGAGGTGTCGGCGGCGATGCTGACCGAGATCGATGTCGCGGGCGTGATTCTGGGCCACTCCGAGCGGCGCGAGTACTTCGGCGAGACCGACCGGGCGCTGGCCCAGAAGGTGCCGGCGGCGATGGCCGCCGGGCTGCTGCCGGTGCTGTGCGTCGGCGAGACCGAGGACGAGCGCGAGAACGGAGACACCGAGCGCAAGCTCCGCCACCAGGTCCAGGAGGATCTGGCCCGGGTCGAGACCGAGCGCCTGGGCGACGTCGTCATCGCCTATGAGCCGATCTGGGCGATCGGCACCGGCCAGGTGGCCACGCCCGAGCAGGCTCAGGAGGCGATCGCGTTCGTCCGCGCGCTCGTCGCCGACCGCTCGCGCGAGCAGGCGGCGCGGACCCGGATCCTCTACGGCGGCAGCGTCAAGCCCGACAACGCCGCCGAGCTGCTGGCCTTGCCCGACGTCGACGGTGCCCTCGTCGGCGGCGCGAGCCTCGACCCGGGGGACTTTGCCGCCATCGCCGCCGCCACCACCGCGTGATGGCGCCCGACGGACCCCAGTCGCTGCCGGTCCCGCGGGCGGCGCTGATCGTGCTCGACGGTTGGGGGCTGGCCGACCCCGGGCCCGGCAACGCGGTCTCCCAGGCCGACACCCCGGTGTTCGACGAGCTGTGGCGCCGGTTCCCGACGACGACGCTGACCGCCAGCGGCCGTGCCGTCGGCCTGCCCGAGGGCCAGATGGGCAACTCCGAGGTGGGGCACCTCAACCTCGGCGCCGGCAGCGTCGTGATGCAGGACCTGACCCGGATCGATGCCGCCGCCGAGAGCGGCGCGTTTGCCGAGAACGCCGTCCTGCGCGAGGCGCTCACCGGCGCGCCGCGCGTCCACGTCATCGGGCTGGTGTCCGACGGCGGGGTCCATTCGAGCCTTGACCACCTGCACGCCCTGATCGACCTCGCGGACGATCTAGGGGTGGAGGATCTGGTGGTCCACGCCTTCACCGACGGCCGCGACACGCTGCCCAAGGCCGGCGCCGGCTTCCTGGAGCAGGTGTCCGATTGGATGGCGGAGGCCGGCCGCGGACGGATCGGCTCGGTCGTCGGCCGCTACTTCGCGATGGACCGCGACCAGCGCTGGGACCGGGTCAAGCTGGCCTACGACATGCTCGTCCACGGCCGCGCCGAGCATCACGTGGAGCGGGCCGCCGACGCCGCCCGGGAGGCCTACGCGCGCGACGAGACCGACGAGTTCATCACGCCCACCCTCGTCGGCGAGGAGGCCCGGATCCGCCCCGGCGACTCCGTGGTCGGGCTCAACTTCCGGCCCGACCGGATGCGCGAGATCACCCGAGCGCTGGCCGAGCCCGGCTTCGCCGAGTTCGACCGCGAGGGCGCGCAGCCGGTGGCGCGCTACACGGCGATGACCGAGTACGAGGAGGGATGGCCGTATCCGGTGGCCTTCCCGCCCGAGCGGCCGCAGACGACGATCGCGGCGGTGATCGCCGCCCGGGGCGAGCGCCAGCTGCACGTCGCCGAGACCGAGAAGTATCCCCACGTCACCTACTTCTTCAACGGCGGCGAGGAGACGGCGTATGACGGCGAGGAGCGCGAGCTGGTTCCGTCCCCGCGCGACGTGCCCACCTACGACCACAAGCCGCAGATGAGCGCCCCCGAGGCGGCGGACGCGTTCGTGCAGGCGTGGCGAGCGGATCCGCCGCGGTTCGGCATCATCAACTTCGCCAACGCGGACATGGTCGGGCACACCGGGGTCATCCCGGCGGCGGTCACGGCGGTCGAGACCGTCGACCGCTGCCTGGGCGACGTCGTCCAGGCGGTCCTCGAGTCCGGCGGGGCCTGCCTGATCACCGCCGACCACGGCAACGCCGATCACATGCTCGAGCCCGACGGGTCGCCGAACACCGCGCACTCGCTCAACCCGGTGCCGGTGATCGTCACCGTATCGGACCCCGCCCACCCCCTGAGGCTCCGGGATGGCGGGGTGCTTGCCGACGTCGCGCCGACGCTGCTTCAGATGATGGGGATCGAGCAGCCGGCCGCCATGACCGGCACCTCGCTGATCGACGGCTGACGCCGTCGGCGGCCGCTCTCCCGCGTTGCTCGATCGCCTCGCGCGAGGCGCCGTTGCGCCCGGGCTGACGGCGACAACTTTCTCAGCGATGGCCGATATAAAAACTTGATAGTGCTAGACTTAGATTTCATAATGGCATTGCAAGTAGTTCCTGCCAATCTTCACAAGCGAGGTTTCTGATGGCGCTAATTCGTTGGGAGCCGGTCCGTGAGCTGGGCACGATCCAGAGCGAGATGAACCGGCTGTTCAATTCCTTTTTCGACACCCCGACCGTGACCAACGGCGCGGCTCTGCGGCGCTGGGTTCCGGCGATGGACCTGGTCGAGAGCGAGGGCGAGTACGTCCTGCGGGCCGACCTCCCCGGCCTCTCGGAGTCCGACGTCAACATCGAGTTCGACGAGAACGTGCTGACGATCTCCGGTGAGCGCAAGTCCGAGCACGAGGAGCGCAAGGCCGGCTATCACCGCGTCGAGCGCAGCTCGGGCTCGTTCCGCCGCACCCTGACGCTCCCCGAGGGCGTCGACGCCGAGTCGATCCGCGCGACCTTTGACAAGGGCGTGCTGGAGATCACGGTCCCCAAGCCCGAGCACCACGCTCCGCGCAAGGTCCAGATCACGGTCGGCAGCGACGCGGCCGAGCAGCCGCAGGCGATCGAGGGCTCCGAGGGCTCCGAGGGCTCCGAGAGCACTGAGGCACCCGCCGCGGCGTAGCCCGCCAGCTTCACAAAGACGCGTTCTCAGCGGGTCCGGACCTTCGTGGTCCGGGCCCGTTTGCCGTTCCGGGGCCGGCCTTGTCGACTTTCTTCGTCCATGTATGAGTTAGTCGCCAAGGCCTCCGTTCTGGGAGCACTCCGGTCAGCGCATGATCCCGGTGTGCCCCAGCGAGTACCGGCCCGGCTGGGGCCACACGCACAGACCGTGGGGGCCGTCGCCCACCGGGATGGCGGCCCTGAGATGCCCGGTGCGGGTGTCGATGGCGTACACCACGGCGTTGTAGCGGCCGCTGAGCCACAGGGTGCGGCCGTCGGCGGACACGCCGCCCATGTCGGGGCTGGCCGGCATGGGCAGCTGCCACGTGGCGACGACGCGGCGGGTGCGGAAGCTCACGACGCTGATCGTGCCCGCCTCGCGGTTGGAGACGTACATGAGGCGCCCGTTGCGGCTGGGGTAGAGACCGTGGGCGCCGGCGCCGGTATGCAGGAAGCCGATCACCCGGAACGTCCGGGGGTTGATCTCCCAGAGGCCGCCGGCCAGTTGGTCAGCGGTGTAGAGGGTGCGGCCGTCGGACGAGAGCTTGACGTCCTGGGGGCTGGCGTCGCCGCCGTTCAGCACGAGGGTCCGAACGACGCGTTGGGTGCGGAGTTCGATCTCGATCATGCGCCCGCTGAACTCGCAGCTGGCGAACATCTCGCGACCGTCGGCGGAGAAATCGGCATGGTCGACGCCGCGGCAGACCGGAACCGCCAGCGAGCGCTCGAGCGCCATCGTGGCCGGGTTGCGGAAGTCCAGCCGCTGCAGCCGCTCGGCGACCACGACGGCGAAGCGGCCGTCCGGGGTGAAATAGAGGTTGTAGGGATCCTCCACCGGGATCGGACGGCCCGGCCGGGCCGTCCGGGGGTTGATCGGGGTGAGGCTGTTGCCGAGGTCGTTGTCGACATAGAGCGTCCGGAGATTCCAGGCCGGGGTGACGTGTTGGGGCAACGCTCCGGTCGGGAACTGGCCGACGACCTTCAGCGTCCGCTGGCTGATGACGTCGACGGTGTTGCTCAGGCTGTTGGGGACGTAGACGAGCGCCGGGTCGCCCCGGACGACGGGGCTCAGATCCCGGGCGCCGTCGGCGAGGTAGACGTCGACGGTGGCTCGAGGGCCGTCGCCCGCCGGTTTCGGGAGCGGCGTCGATCGCGTGCTCGACGCGGTCGTCGGGGCCCGGACCGCGCCACCGCCACAGGCGGCCAGTGCGACGGCCAGCGTCACCGCCAACACGGGCAGACAGGCGAGTCGCGCGCGGCGGGGCACGGGGGCACTTTGCCCCGCGCGGATCAATCTCGACCCTGCGCGCGGTGAGAATGTTCACACGCATGGCTGAGACACGGCGTGCCTGGTCTAGCCTCGGCCGCCATGCCTTCCCGCCGGGCGATCCTCCCCGTCCGCGGCTTCCTGCTGTGCGCCGCCGCCACTGCGCTGCTGTGCTCCGCGTGCGGCGGCAGCGGCCACACTGCGACGTCGGCGGCGACCCGCGCCGCCACCCACGGAGTCGCCGCCGCCCACGGAGCCGTTGCCACCCGACCGCGCCCGCGGCCGGCCAGCGTGAGGGTGACCTACCGGCCGCTGTACGCGCTGCCGGCGCCGCTGCGCGACCCGGCATTCGCCGCGCTGGCGGGCGGACGGTTCGTGATGCTCGGCGGGCTCGATGCCGCCGACGTTTCCAGCGCCGGCGTCGAGGTCGCCGACCTACATGGGGTGCGGGATACGTCGGCGCTGCCCGGGCCCCAGCACGACGCCCAAGCTGCCGCGCTCGACGGCCGGGTGTACGTGTTCGGCGGCGGGGACGCCACCGAGCTTGATCACATCCTGCGCTACGACCCGACGTCAGGCGGCGTGTCGCAGGTCGGCGCCCTGCTGGCGCCCCAGTCGGACGTCGCGGTGGCCGCGTCGGACGGCACCGCCTACGTCGTCGGTGGCTTTGACGGCAGCAACTACCTGGACACGGTCGTGGCGTGGCGGCCAGGGTCGGCGCCCCGGGTCGAGGCCCATCTCCCCGTGGGCCTGCGTTACGCCGCGGTGGCTGTCGCCGACGGCGGGCTGGTCGTCATCGGCGGCTCCACGCCCGCGGCGGCCAGCGACGCCATCTATCGCTTCGACCTGACCACCCATCAGGTGCGCCGAATCGGGACCCTGCCGCACCCGATCACCCACGGCGATGCCGCCGTGCTGGGGTCGAGCGTCTACCTGGTCGGGGGTCGGGGCGACCTGCTCAACGCACAGACGAGCGACGTATGGGCGATCAACCCGGTCACCGGCCGCGTCCGGGGCGCAGGGCGGCTGCCCCAGCCGACCTCCGACGCGGCCGTGGCGACGATCGGAGCGCGCATCGTCGTCGCCGGCGGCCAGTCGCCGACCAGCACGCTGGCCGGGGTGGGGGAGCTCGTGCCCGTCGCCGCCTCGTAGCTCGCGGCCGCCGCGCTGCCGCCTGCCCGCTACCGGCCGTGACTCTCCGTGGCCATCACGTAGCGGACCACCGCCTCCAACTCGGCCTCCGACAGCCGCCGGCGCACCGGCATCTCGCCGGCGAGCTGGGTCATCTCCGACTCCGGCGCATGGAACCGCAGGAGGTCACCGCCCTGCAGCCGCGGGTCGGTGACGCCGCTCAGCGAGTGGCACGTCCCGCATGCCTGCGCGAACAGCGCGCGGCCGGTGCCATGGGGGCTCGCCTGCCCGCCGCAGGCGGCGCCCGCCAACCCGCTGGCAGCGACGGCGACCGTGATGATGAGGGCGCGCGGCGACACCGCGCCAGCCTACGACGCCGGGGGCTGGATAGGGTCACGGGCGATGTTCACCGTCACCGCCCGTGACCCCGCCTCCCGCGCCCGGACCGGCACCCTGCATCTGGCCCGTGGCGAGGTCCACACCCCCGCGTTCGTGCCGCTGGCCACCCGGGGCGCGGTCAAGACGCTCGAGCCGCGCGACGTCGCCGCGCTGGGCTACGAGATGGTGCTGGGGAACACGTTCCACCTGTTCCTGGCTCCCGGGCCGGAGCTGGTGGCCGAGCTGGGCGGCCTGAATGAGTTCATGCGCTGGGACGGTCCGATCATCACCGACTCGGGCGGCTTTCAGGTGTTCTCGATGGGCCACGGCGGCGTCGCGGACGAGATCAAGGGCCGCCGACACGCCGGCGGAGGGGGCGGGGCCGCGGCCGGGCCGGCACGCGATTCCAACGGCACGATCCTGGCCATCGAGGAGCAGGGCGTGCGGTTTCGGTCCTACATCGACGGCGGCGAGCGGTTCATGGGCCCCGAGACCTCGATGGCGGTGCAGGCGGCGCTGGGCTCGGACATCGCGCTGGTGTTCGACGAGTGCACGCCGTTTCACGTCACCCGCGACTACACCGCGCGCTCGATGGAGCGCACGCACCGCTGGCTGGAGCGCTGCCTGACGTGGCACGACCGCGAGGGGCCGGCCGGGCAGGCGGTCTACGGGATCGTGCAGGGCGGCGTCGAGCACGACCTGCGGATGACCTCGGCCGGCGAGGTGGCGGCCAGCCGCTGCGAGGGGATCGCTGTGGGCGGTTCGCTGGGCCAGGACAAGGCCCAGATGCACGAGGTGGTCGACTGGTCGACGGCCGAGCTCGAGCGCATCGCCCCGGAGCGCCCGCGCCACCTGCTGGGGATCGGGGAGATCGACGACATGGTGGCGGGGGTGCGCTCTGGGATCGACACATTCGATTGCGCCATGCCCACCCGGCTGGGCCGCCACGGGATGGCGCTCGTGCCCGATCCGGCCGGGCGGTGGCGGGTCGACCTGATGAAGAGCCGCTGGCGGCGCTCACCGGAGCCGATCCTCGACGGCTGCCCGTGCCCGGCGTGCTCGGCGGGCTTCTCGCGCGCCTACCTGCACTACCTGCTGCGGGCGCGCGAGCTGACGGGGCTGCGGCTGGTCACCCTGCACAACCTCAGCTTCGTGGCCCGGGTGATGGCGGATCTGCGCGAGGCGATCGCGGCGGGGCGTCTGGACGAGGTGGGCGACGCCGTGCTGGCCGGCGCGGGGCCTACTTCGTGTACTGGTTGACCAGGCCCTGAAGCTGGTTGATCGCCGACTGGGCGTCGTGGGCGACGACCTTGCGGTAGTGCACCACGGTGTTCGAGGTGCTGTCGGAGATGACGACCGCGGCGATGACGATCAGCGCGACGACGCCGAGCAGGGCCAGGAGGGCCATGAAGCGACGGAATCCGTGACCGCCGCGCGCCCGCGGAGCGTCCGGCGGTGCCTGGCGCTGGTAGGCGGCGACCTCGGGGCGGACCTGTCGGCGCCCCTGGACCTGGCGCGGGGCGCGGGGCATCGCTCCGGTGGTTGGCGGGCGAGAGACGCGGGTGGCCGCGGTCGGGTCGTCGGGCACGATGCGGGTGGCGTCGGTGGCGTACGCCGCCGTGGGCCGGGACGGCCCGACGCCGCGCAGGCCGTCGCGCAGCAGCTCAGCGAGCGCCATCGCGTCCGGGGGCCGGTCGCGCTGGTCGATCGCCAGCGCTGCGGCCACCGCCTGGGACAGCGCCGGCGGCGCGTCGGTATTGAGCTCGTCCAGCGGGATGGGGGACTCACGCTGCTGCTTGAGAGCCAGCTCCGAGAGCGAGCTGGCCTCGTAGGGGAGCCGGCCGGAGATCAGCTGGTAGGTCACCACCCCCAGTGAATAGAGGTCCGCCTGGGGCCCGGCCTCGTCGCCCCGCGCCTGCTCGGGCGACAGGTACGCGGCGGTGCCCAGCACCGAGCCGACCTGGGTGATGCTCGACTGGTCGGTCGCCCGGGCGATGCCGAAGTCAGCGAGCTTGACCACGTCGGAGTCGGAGACGAGCAGGTTGCCGGGCTTGACGTCGCGGTGCACGACCCCGTTGCGGTGGGCGTAGTCGAGGCCGCGGCAGGCCTGGCTGACGATGTCGATCGCCTGGGGGACATCGAGATGGCCCAGGTCGCGCAGCAGCTCGGCGCACGAGTTGCCCGACACGTGCTCCATCACGATGAAGTGCTGGTGGTGGCCGGAATCGAAGCCGAAGTCGAACACCTGGACGATGTTGGGGTGCACCAGGCGAGCGGCGGCCAGCGCCTCGCGACGGAAGCGCGAGACGAACGTCGCGTCGTCAGCGAGATGCTCGGCGAGCAGCTTGAGCGCCACGTAGCGCTCGAGGCGGTTGTCGAACGCGAGGTGCACGGTCGACATGCCGCCCACCCCGAGTCGGCCCTCGATCCTGTATCTGCCGGCGATGGTGGTCGTGCCTGTCATTGTCCGTTACCGCCGCCGACGCCCCCGCCGCCATTGCCCTGGCCGCTGCCCGAGGTACCGGTGCCGCCGAGCCCGGCGCCGCCGTTGGAAGTAGTAGAAGTACCCGTGGCGCCCGGATTCGTTGCGCTCGGCGACGTCGAGCTGCTCGTCGAGGTGCTGGTCGTCGGCGAGCTCGTGGTCGAGGTGGTGGTGGGCGACGAGGTGGTCGTCGAGGTGCTCGAGGTCGTCGAGGAGCTGGTGCTCGCGCTGGTCGTCGCGGTCGTGGGCGTGCACTGCGACACCAGCTGACTGATGGTCGACGCCCCCTGGCCCAGGTTGGACAGCAGCGTGCGGCTGACCGAGGAGGGCAGGTTGGCGACGGCGTTGTTGAGCGCGGTGGCGGCGCTCGACGCCTCGTCGCACTGGTGGGACGCCAGCGCCGAGGAGATCGTGTTCAGCTGGCCCGAGAGGCTCGAGGACTGATCGGATGAGAGCAGCCCGTTGGTGCTGCCGCACGCGACAGCAAACGCCGCCGCGAACCCAAGCCCGCCGGCCAGGAATGCTCGAGAGCCGATGCCCATCCGGCGTTTGACTTTAGAGGCTGCCCCGGTTTGCTTGACGTTACGTAGCCCGGGCGCGCCGGCGGCGGGCTATTGGCCGTACTGCAGGCGCTCCGCGAGCGAGTCGGGGAGCCGCGCGGCCCGGATGGCCGCCGCCGCGCCCGCGATGTCGTAGTCCGTGCGGCGGTAGACCGCCCGCCAGCCGTCGAGATCGAGCTCCATCCAGGCGGCGCGCGGGTCCCCGTCGCGGGGCTGGCCCACACTGCCGGGATTGATCAGCCATTCCCCCTCCGAGAGGTCGACCTCCTCGTCGTCGCCGCGCGTCTGTCCGGTCGCCGGGGACGCCGGGATCCGCGAGAACGACAGGGCCACGTGCGAGTGGCCGATCAGGGCGATGCGCTGCTGCTGGACATCGAGGCACAGCTCGGCCTGCAGCGGCGAGAGCACGTACTCCCACACCGGGTCGCGGGGGCTGGCGTGATAGAGGCCGACCGCCTCATCCAGGTTGAGCGGCTCCAGGGTCTCGAGGAATTCGCGGGTGTCGTCGGCGATCGATTCCCGGGTCCACGTCGCCGCCAGCGCGGCTCCCCGGGAGAACTGCTCGAGCGGGATCGTCCCGGTCACGCCCAGGTCGTGGTTGCCGGCCAGGCAGATCGCGGCGTGCTCGCGGGCGAGGGCGACGCAGGCGTCGGGGTCGGCTCCGTAGCCGACGAGATCGCCCAGACACCACAGCTCCTGGCACTCGGTCTCGCCGATCGCATCGAGCACCGCGTCGAACGCCTGGCGGTTGCCGTGGATGTCGGAGACGATCGCGACTCGCATCACTACAGTCTCGCTGGTGAGCGCGATGTCACGCGTTAGGGCCCTCTGGCCGGCGGCGCTGGCGGCGGTCGCCGCCGAGGGCGGACGGCGGGCGCTGGCGCCCCGGATTCCGCCCGTGGAACCGGTGCGGGTCGACCTGGGAACGTATTTCAGCCCCGAGGAGATCGACCGCGGGCGGCGCTACGCCCGGCCGCAACTGGCCCTCGCATTGCTGCGCCACACCGTCGATCTGACGGCCCTGGGCCTGGTGGTCCGCCATCCGCCGCGGGCCCTGCGGCGGTCGTGGTCGCGACCGGCGGCCGGCGGCGCGGTGACCGCGGCCGGCCTGTCGCTGGCGGTGGCGGCGCCCGGGCTGCCGCTGCGGGCGATCGCCCGCCGGCGGGCGATCGGAGTCGGCCTGGACACCCAGTCCTGGGGCGGGTGGGCCGGGGACGTGGCCAAGGCCAGCGTCATCCAGACGGCGTTCACGGCCGGCGCCGGCGCGGCGGTGGTGGCGGCGACGCAGCGCTTCCCCCGGATCTGGTGGGCGCCGGTGGCGGCCGGATCGGTCGGCTTCGGCGCGGCTCTGGCGGCGCTCGCGCCGGTCGTGCTCGATCCGATCTTCAATGACTTCACGCCCCTGCCGGAGGGCCAGACCCGCACCGACGTGCTCGACCTGGCGCGCGATGCCGGGGTGACCGTCGGCGAGGTGTACTCGGTCGACGCCAGCCGCCGGACGACCGCGGCCAACGCCTACGTCACCGGGCTGGGCCCGAGCAAGCGGGTCGTCCTGTTCGACACGCTGCTCGACCGCTACGACCGCGACGAGATCCGCCTGGTCGTCGCTCACGAGTTGGGCCACGTGCGCCATCGCGACGTCATGCGCGGCGTCCTCTACGCCGGGATCGTCGCGCCCGCCGCCGCCCTGGCCGTCCAGCGGCTGAGCTGGGAGCTGTCCCCGGAGCGCGGGACCCCGGGAACGCTGCCCGCGCTGGCGCTGGCGGCGACGCTGATCACCGCCCCGATCGGGGCGATCGGCAACCGCCTGTCGCGCGCGATCGAGCGTCGCGCCGATCATTTCTCGCTGGAGCTGGCCGGCGCGCCCGACGCGTTCGTCTCCTTCGAGCGCACGATCGCGCTGCAGAACGTCGCTGACATCGACCCGCCGCGCTGGGTCACCCGGCTGATGGCCAGCCACCCGCCGACCGCCGAGCGGATCGGCGCCGCGGTGGCCTTCGCCCAGGCGACCTAGTGGTTCGGGGCCACTAGTCGGCCGCGCGCAGCACGATCACGCAGTTCTGGCCGCCGAAGCCGAACGCGTTGGCCGCCGTCGTGCGCACCGTGGCCTGACGGGCCTGGAGCGGGACGTAATCGAGGTCGCACCCCGGGTCGGGCGTGTGGAGATTGGTGGTCGGCGGCAGGACGCCGTCGCGGATGGCCAGCAGGCAGACCATCGCCGACAGCGCGCCGGCGGCGCCGATCAGGTGGCCGACCATCGACTTGGGCGAGCTGACCGGCACCGCGTCCGCGGCGTCGCCGAGCGCCATGCGGATCGCGCGGGTCTCAGACGCGTCGTTGGCCTTGGTGCCGGTCCCGTGGGCGCACATGTAGTCCAGCTCGGACGGGGCGACGCCCGCGTTGCGCAGGGCCAGCTCGATCGCCCGCGCGGCATGGACGCCCGACGGCTCGGGGGCGCTGATGTGAAACGCGTCGGAGGTCAGCGCCCCGCCGGCGACCGCCCCGTAGGCGGTGGCGCCCCGCGCCCGGGCGTGCTCGGCCGACTCGACCACGAGCACGACCGCGCCCTCGCCGAACACGAAACCGTCGCGATCGGCGTCGAACGGACGGCTGGCCTCCTCGGGCGCGTCGTTGCGCTCGGACAGCGGCCCCATCAGCGCCAGCCCGGCGAACATCGCCTTGGCGATCCCGGCGTCGGTGCCGCCGGCCAGCACGACATCGGCCTCGCCGCCGAGGATGAGACGGCGGGCCTCGAGCAGCGCGGCAGTGCCGCTGGCGCAGGCCAGCGCCGAGGCGTTGACCGGGCCGTGCACGCCGTGGTCGATGGCCACCTCGCAGGCGGCCATGTTGAGAATCGTCGAGGGGACGAAATAGGGACTGAGCTCCCGCGGGCCGCGCTCGACGAGCGCGCGCACGTTGCGCTCGGTCTCCGGGCTTCCGGCCACGGCCGCGTTGACGACCACCCCGGTGCGGTCGGCCTCGGCGGAGGGATCGAGCCCGGCATCGGCGACGGCTTCCCGCGCCGCGGCGATCGCCAGCTGGCTGAACCGCGCCGAGCGCCGGAAGCGCTTGGAGCCCAGCAGGGCCTCGCCGTCGAACCCGCGGACCTCGCCGGCGATGCGCACCGGCAGATCCGATGCGTCGAAGCTCTCGATCAGGCGGACGCCGGAGCGGCCGTTGACCAGCCCGTCCCACGTCTCGGGCGCGGTCAGTCCCAGCGGAGTGATGGCGCCGATCCCGGTCACGACCGGGTCGCTGCGCTGCGGGTCGTCGCTCACGGGCGCTGAAGGAGACCGTCGGCGGCGTCGCGGTGGGCCTGCTCGCGCAGCTGGTAATGCACCTTCTTGCCGGTGGCGGTCATCGGCAGCTCGGGCACGAACCGGTAGGCGCGGGGGCGCTTGAAGCCGGCCAGCATCGGATGGCCGTGGCAATGGGCCTCGCAGGCGGCGGCATCGAGGGCGGGATCCGCGGCCACGACGTAGGCGACCACCACCTCGCCCCAGCGGTCGTCGGGCAGCCCGACGACGGCCGCGTCGGCGATCTGGGGGTGCTCGGCCAGCACCGCCTCGACCTGCGTCGGGTGCACGTTCTCGCCGCCGGAGATGATCATGTCGTCCTTGCGGCCGACGATCGTCACGTACTCGTCCTCGTCCCAGGTCGCCAGGTCGCCGATGTACAGCCAGCCGTCGCGGAACCGGGCGGCCTGCTCCTCGGGCTGGTTGACGTAGGCATAGCCGGCCTTGACCGAGCGGACCACGACCTCGCCCACCTCGGTCCCGTCCTTGGCGGCATGATCGGCCGGATCCGCGTGGCGGCCCTCGTAGATGCGGACCACCGCGACGTCGTCGTCGGTGCAGGCGCGGCCGGCCGAGCCGGCGTGCTCGGGCAGGTCGCCGGGGCGCAGGAACGTGTTCCAGAACGCCTCGGTCGTCCCGTAGCCGTTGAAGATGTGCGGCGTGAGGACCTGCTGGTAGCGCAGGCACGCCTCGCGGTCCAGAGGTGCCCCCATGGTCACGATCCCGCGCAGGGTGCCGAGGTCGCGCGGGCGGGCGGTCTGCTCGGCGGTCAGCATCGCCAGGTTCGTCGGCGCCCCGATCAGGAAGGTCAGGCCGTGCTCCTGGACCCAGTCGAGCACCGTGGCCGCGTCGAACGCGCGCAGCGCGACGGCCTCCGCTCCGCAGTACAGCACCGGGTTGGGGCCGCCGGAGTAAAGGCCGCCGCGATGAAACCACGGGGTCATGTTGAGCGTGCGGTCCTCGGGCGAGAGGGGGAAGTGCATGATCACGTCGTGGGCGGAGAGCACGTCGACGACCGCGCTCAGCGACACCCCCTTGGGCATGCCGGTGGTGCCCGAGGTGTACAGGCGCGTCGTCTCGTCGTACGTGGACGCGCCGGCGGGCAGGTCGGGGATCGCGGCGGCGGCGTTGGGCGATGCCTGAAGCAGCTCGGCGAGAGGCCGGTGGGCCCCGCCGCCGTCGCCGGCGACCGCCACCAGCGGCGGTGCGTGGCTCGCCCGGTCCAGCGCATCGGCGGCGGTGGCGGCCAGCGCGCCGTCATAGACGAACGCCGCCGGGCGGCTGTCGTCGAGCACGTGGGCGACCTCGCCCGATGACAGGCGGAAGTTGATCGGCGCCGCGATCGCGCCCAGCCGCTGTGCGGCCAGCCACACCAGCACGAAGTCGCCGCCGTTGAACAGGGAGAAGACGATGACGTCGCCGGCGCTCACGCCGGCGTCGGCGAGCCCGGCGGCCAGCCGGCCGGCGTCGGCCCACAGCTCCGCATAGGTCCAGCGACGGGCAGTTCCCGGGTCGTGCAGGGCGTGGCGGCGGGCGTAGCGGTGGCTGTTGCGATACACGCCGGCCAGGTAGGTGAAGTGGTGCTCGAACACCTGCCGGAACGCCGACGGGTCGTAACGGTACGGCGCTCCGTCGCTCAACCGCGCGCCTCCGCCGCGGCGCCCGGCGTCGCCAGGCCGGCGCGCAGGCGCGAGCGGACCTCGGCCAGACGCTCGTACTGGATCAGCGGCTCACTCCCCAGCGCCATCAGCAGGAACTCCTGCACGCCCACCTGTCTGTAGGCGTCGAGCTGCTCCACGGCGCCGTCGATGCTGTCCAGCAGCGTCCAGTGCTCGATCTTGGAGATCCCCATCCGGTACTGGCCGCGGATGTGGGCCTCGGCCTGGGCGGTCGCGCGACCGCGATCGTCGTCGATGTTGACGCCGATCAGCAGCGCCGTGCCCGGCGTGGGACGGCCCTCCTGCTCCGCGAACTCGGCCAGCTGGGTCGAGCGCTCGGCGATCCGGTCCGGGGACAGCCACATCGGCAGCCACATGTCGCCGTGGCGCGCCGCGCGCTGCAGCGCCGCCTCGCCTCGCCCGCCGACGTAGATGGGCGGCGGAGCGGCCATCGCCGGCTCCAGGGCCGGCGAGTGGACGCTCTGAACGCGACCCTCGTAGTCGACGGCCTGGCCGGTCACGAGGTCGCGGATCACATGCAGCGCGTCGTCGAGCCGCGCGCCGCGCTGGCGGACCGGGACGCCGGCGGCGGCGAACTCCTCCGGGAACTCCCCGCCGACGCCGACGCCGAGCAGCAGCCGACCGCCGGACAGCATGTCGATGGCCATCAGCTGCTTGGCCGCCCACGCCGGCGGGCGCAGGCCCAGGAGCATGACGCTGAAGCCGAGGCCGATTCGGCGGGTGACCGCGGCCGCGGCGGCCAGGCAGGCGGGGGCGTCGAGGCCCGGGGCCGGGCAGGAGAGGTGGTCGCCGACCCAGCCGGCGTCGAACTCGAGCTCCTCGGCCAGTTGCGCGGCCGCGACGACCGGGGGCGGCTCGCCGGTCCGCAGCGCGTCGAAGCTGGGCAGCAGCACGCCCACCCGCGGCGCCCTCGCGGCGTCGCCCGGCAACGCTCCGTTGTCGGGCCCGGGGCCCGCGGCTGATCGCATGTGAGATGTCGGCGCGCTGCCGTGGCGGGGCAGCGGGCTACGCCTCGTCGTCGGAACCGTATTCGGCACCGCTCTCGGTGCCGCCCCCGAACTCCGGCAGGTTCTTGATCCCTTCCCTGGTCTGCCACTTGGAGTAGTTGTCCTGCATGGCGTCGATCAGCTCCCGCATGAACTTGGGCGACAGATTGATACGGGAGACCACGACGCCGGGGATCTCCTCCTCCTCGACCTCGTGATCGACGCGCGCGAACGTGATCGTGAACTCGTAGTCCGAGTGACTCACGTTCGCGAAGTTCGAATACACGCCCGCCATGATCTCCGGCGAGAAGTGGATGTTGATGTGACGTTCGGGTGTGTTGGGATCAGCCATATCCACGTAGTATCTCATTGTGCGGATCGTCGTCGTCGCCGTGGGAAGGCTGCGCCCGCCGTTCGCAGATGACGTTCAGCACTATCAGAAGCTGCTGGCGGGGCACACTCGGCTGGAGATGGTGGAGGTGCGCGAGGACGATCAGGTCCTGCGCCGGCTGCCCGAGCGCGCGTTCGTGTCGCTGCTGCATCGCGACGGGGAACGCCCCGATTCCGTCCAGTTCGCCCGGTTTCTCGAGGAGCGCCGCCGGAGCGGGCGCGACCTGTGCTTCGTGATCGGCGGGCCGTTCGGCCTCGATCTGGACCACGTCGATCATCGCCTCTCGCTGGGCGCGATCACGCTGCCCCATCAGCTGGCCCGGGTGGTGCTGCTCGAGCAGCTCTACCGGGGGCACAAGATCCTGGCGCGGGAGCCATATCACTACTAGCCGTCGGAGTTGGGGGTTGGCTGGGGTTGGTTGGGGTTGGTTGGGGTTGGTTGGGGGGTTGCCGGCTGGCGCGGCGGGTTTGCGGCCGTGCCAAGGCTGCTCAGGGTCGAAAAACGGCGGGCAACGATGGGGAGGGCAGTGTGGTGCCGGCGCGACCTGCACTCTGGACCACGGTGGGGGTCGATTCGGGGTGCGTGGTCTGAGGTGGGAGGAAACCGCGCGTTTGAGACCACTGTTCCCCGGTTGGCGCGATGCGTGGTCCAGAGTGCGGGTTTTGTTGCCCATGGCGCAACGCACGGCGACGGGAACCGACACCAGAGACCACACCCCCGGCCGATCTGGGGGGTCTGGTCGCGAAACCTCGGAATCCGAGACTCAGAGACCACACGTACCGCAATCAGAGGGGGTCTGGTCTCTGACGTCGGTTTTGTTGCCCATCGCGCAACACCCGACGCCCCACAGCCGGCAGCGGCCGCCCGATCCACCACTCGATAGCCGCCGTTGACGTTCGCCCATACCCCTCTCATGGCTCCACGGACGATCAGACACGCCCATGGCTCCACGGACGATCAGACACGCCCATGGCCATCCCAGCGCACACCAGGTGATTTAGGCTTCGGGCTTGCCCTCGACGACCGACCGCAGCGGCCGCCTCAGCCACGATCCGGAGCAGCGCCGGCGCGCCCGGCTCGAGCTGGGGATGTTCACCCGGCGGCTGGGGATCCTGCTGGTGGCGCTGGTCGCGGTCATCGCTCTGGGGACGATCGCGCTGTCGATCACCGAGGGCACGTCGGTGGCCTACGCGTTCGCGTGGACGCTGGACACGGTCACCACGTTGGGCGCGATGCCCGACCCGCATGACACCCCCGGGCGCATCGTCGTCATCGCCCTCGAGGTGTTCGGCATAGGTACGCTCTTCTACGGCCTGGCCACGGTGGCGGAGTTCTTCGTTTCCGGCCAGCTCAGCGGCCTGCTCGAAGAGCGGCGCAACCAGCGCATGATCGACTCCTACTCAGACCATTTCATCATCTGCGGCTTCGGCCGGGTCGGGCGCCAGGTCGCCCGCGACCTGGGGCTGGCGGGGGTCGCGCACGTGGTCATCGACGCCAACCCGGCGCACCGCGACCGGGCCCAGGCGCTGGGGCTGCGCTACCTGGAGAGCAACGCCGCCGACGACGAGGTCCTGGCCGAGGCCGGCATCGAGCGGGCGCGAGCGATCATCGCCTGCGTGGACTCCGACGCCGACAACATCTTCATCGTCCTCACCGCCCGCGGGCTGCGCCCGGACATCCTGATCATCGCCCGGGCCTCGGCCGAGGACTCGGAGCGCAAGCTGCTGCGGGCGGGCGCGGACCGGGTCATCTCGCCCTACAAGACCTCCGGCTCGGAGATGGCCCGCCTGGCCCTGCACCCGCAGGTCGGCGGCGCGGTCCAGGTGGCCGACTACCGCATGGAGGAGATCGAGGTCTCGCCCGCCTGCGACGGGGTCGGGCAGACGATCGAGGCGGTGCGTGGCGACACCGTCATCGTCGCGGTGCGCCACAACGACGGCCGGCTCGAGCCTCAGCCACCTCCCGCATCGGTGATCGAAGCCGGCGACATGCTCGTCGCCATCGGCCGGGCGACCGCGCTCGAGCGGCTCGAGGTCCTGTTTCAGCCGCTCACGGTGCACAGCGCGTGAGCGCCTCGCTCGACGAGCTGCGCGCCGCGGTCATGCGCGCCGCGGCGATCACCGTGGGCGAGGCGGGCGAGCTGCCGGCCACCGTCCGGGTCGAGCGTCCCAAGCGCGCCGGGCAGGGCGATTACTCGACCAACATGGCCATGCTGCTGGCGCCCGTGCTCAAGGCCGCGCCCCGCGAGATCGCGCGGCGGCTGGGGGACGCGCTGGCCGAGCTGCTGGGAGACGAGCTGGAGCGGTTCGAGATCGCCGGACCCGGGTTCCTCAACCTGTTCGTGTCCGACGGGTGGCATCGCCGGGCGCTGCGGACCGTGCTCGACGCCGGCGAGCGGTTCGGGGCCGGCGGGGCGGACCCGTCGCTGCGGATCCTGGTGGAGTTCGTCTCCGCCAACCCGACCGGGCCGCTCGTCGCCGCAAGCGGCCGCCACGCCGCCTATGGCGACGCGCTGTCGCGGATCCTCCAGCACCACGGCCACGACGTCGCCCGCGAGTACTACTTCAACGACGCCGGTTCACAGATCCGGCTGCTCGGCGAGTCAGTCCAGGCGCGAGCCCGCGGCGAGGAGGTTCCCGAGGGTGGCTACCAGGGCGACTACGTGCGCGAGCTGGCGACGACGATCGAGGGCGTCAGCTCGCTGAGCGTGGAGGAGGTGTCGGCCCGCGCGGTGGCCCTGCTGCTGGCCGAGATCAAGGCCACGCTCGAGCGCTACGGCGTGCACTACGACCAGTTCTTCAGCGAGCGCACGCTGCACGAGGGCTCGCCGAGCTACGTCGAGCAGGCGCTGGCCCTGGTTGCCGAGGGGGGCGACAGCTACGAGGCCGACGGGGCGCTGTGGCTCCGCGCGACGAGCTTCGGCGACGACAAGGACCGGGTGCTGCGCCGGTCGGACGGCGCGCCCACCTACCTCGCCGCGGACCTCGCCTACCTGCTGGAGAAGATGGAGCGTGGGCTGGACCTGCAGCTGCTGCCGCTCGGCGCCGACCACCACGGCTACATGGCGCGGATGAAGGCGGCCTTCGCCGCACTGGGCGGCGATGCCGACGCCCTGGAGATGCCGATCATCCAGTTCGTGCACCTCGTCGAGGGCGACGAGCGCGCCAGCATGTCCAAGCGGCGCGGCGACTTCATCACCCTCGACGATCTGCTCGACGAGGTCGGCGTCGACGCGACGCGATTCTTCATGCTCCAGCGCTCGCACGACCGCACCGTCGACCTCGATCTGGAGCTGGCCCGCAAGGAGTCGCCCGAGAACCCGGTCTACTACGTGCAGTACGCGCACGCGAGGATCGTGTCCATGATCGGCCGGCTGAGCGCCGAGCGCGTGGAGACGGCGCTCGACGACGACGCCGACTGGGGCGACGTCGCGCTGGAGGACGCCGAGCGCAACCTGATCAAGGCGCTGGTGGCCTTCCCGGACGAGATCGCCGAGGCCGCCGAGCGTCGTGGCCCCCACCGGATCACCGCCTACGCCCTGGAGCTCGCGCAGGAGTTCACCGCCTTCTACCGCGACTGCAAGGTCGTGGGGGCGCAGCCGCCCACCGTCGAGTCCTTGCGGATCGCGCTGTCGCAGTCGGCGCGCCAGACGATCAAGCTGGCCCTCGGCCTGCTGGGAGTCGGCGCCCCCGACTCGATGTAGCCGTCGTCAGGCGAAGCGGCCGAGGTCCTCGTCGAGCCGCTGGGCGTCGGCCGGATCCAGCGGCGCCGGCGAGTGGGCCGGCTCGGCGGCCGCGGCCCGGCTGCGGCGTCGCCAGCGGGGGAGGGTGAACACCACCGTGGCGATCCCGAACGCCAGGACCAGCGGTGGGATGATGTAGACCAGGACGTTGAAGCCGTGGGCCGGGGGCAGCGCGAGGACCGCCGGTCCGTAGGACTGCACCATCTCGTTCTCGATCTGGTGGCGGTCGAGGCCCTGGGCGATGAGCGTGCGCACGTACTGGCGCTCGGACATGGCCTCGGGCGACTGCGCGACGGCGAGCGATTCATGACAGGCGACGCACATCAGATCGCTCTCGATCTGGGTGAACGAGGCCCGCGGAGGCGCCGCCACGGCGGGTGGCGCCGGCGCGGCGATGAGCGCGGCCATGGCCGCGACGAGGAGCATCGCCGGCAGCGCCGAGCGGCGCAGCCGGGCGGGGATCCGGCGGGCGGGGATCCGGCGGGCGGGGATCCGGCGGGCACTCATGACCGCTCGGCCAGGATGGGCGGCAGCGTCTTCTGAAACCACTGACTGGTGACCGGATAGCGCTGGAGCGCCTGGATCCGGCCCTGCCGGTTGATGACGAAGGTCTCGGGGACGCCGGTGGTCCCGAAGGCCCGGACGAAGTTGCCGTTGATGTCGCGCAGCACCGGATAGGTGATGTGGTAGCGCTGGGCGAACTGCTCGGAGGCGACCGGGTTGTCCAGATAGGTGATGCCGAGCATCGTGGCGCCGCTCTTGGCCAGCGCGTGCTGCTCGGCCGACAACACCGGCGCCTCGGACATGCAGGGCTCACACCAGGAGGCGAACACGTTGAGGATGACGACCTTTCCGCGGAAGTCAGCCAGGGTCCGGCTGCCCCCCTGACCGAGCAGCGGCAGGGCGACGTGGGCGTTGGGGGCGACCGGGTAGTGGCCCTTGGCCACCAGGGCGTCGATCGAGGAGGTGTCGGTCTGGTTGGAGACCCCGAAGGTGAGCAGGGCAAGCACCGCCAGGGCGGCGGCGGCGATCACCCCGGGGAGCACGAACCGACGCATAGCGCCTGATGGTAATGGCCGGGCCTTCCCGGTCGCGCTGCGTCGCCGCGGCGGATTTCGGGGCAACTACGGATCGAGTCGGCGGGCGCCCACGCCGATAACCCGAGGTATCGACGGCAGCCCGCCCACACCGATCACAACGCAGATGCGACCCCGAGACATCTACGACGACATGCCTGACGGCGAGGCCCAGCGCGCCCACAACAAGCGGCGGCTGGCCGAACTCGAGCGAGATGGGGCCGCGCGCCGCGCCCGGATCGCCCAGGTGCTCGCGCTGGCCGATCTGTGCGGGCAGGCCGTGCAGCCGCCGCTGCGCCACGCCGCCTGAGCGCCGGCTAACCCAGACGGGCCACGAGCCAGTCGTGGACCCCATCCAGATGATTGGCCGTCAGCGTGAGATGACCGTCGTCGTCGGACAGGATCGCCTCCACGCCCGGGATGTGCCGGGCCAGCCACTGGCCATGGCCGAAGGGAACGAACCGGTCGTGGCGGCCGTGGAGGAGGAGCACCGGGGTGCGGATCGCGCTCAGGTCGAAGCCCCAGGGAGCCAACTCGGATACCTCGTCCTCCCACCAGCCCTCCGGTCCGGGCTCGAGTCCGGTGCGCAGGGAGTCGAGGAGGTACTGGCCGATCTCGCCGGTGAAGACGGCGGCGTCGACGGGAGCGAGCAGGGTCCGCATGAACTCCATCACCTCCTCGAGGCTCAGCGCCAGCATCTCGAGGCGATCCGATTCGCATTTGGCTCGGGCGGCGACAGGATCCTCGAGGACGCGCATCGTGTCCTGGACGTTGAGCTCGCCCATGCCGGCGAAGTAGTCGAGGCCCTCGGCGCCCCAGGGCGCGCCGCAGGCCAGGACCGCGACGGCCGGAACCAGGTCCGGCAGCAGCGCGGCGCAGGCCAGCGCATGCGGCCCGCCGGCGGAGACGCCCCAGGTGGCGAGCCGGTCGATCTCCAGCGCCGCGGCGATGTCGCGGACATCGTCGGCGCAGTCGGCGATCGAGCGCCCGGGATGCGGGGTCGACCCGCCGTAGCCGGGGCGGTCGTAGGAGATCAGACGGATGCCGCGGGCCTGCGCACCGGCCACGTCGTCCTCGGACAGGATGCGTGAGTTGGGCATCCCATGGTGGACCAGGACGGGGTGGCCGGCTGGATCGCCCCGTTCCAACACCTTCAACGTCCGTCCGTCGCGGCTGTGCAATTCGTGTTCGGGCAAGGGCCCAATGCTCCCGGAAAACGAGCGAAACCGTCAAGGCGGCGGCCACATCAGCAGTAACTACGGATGAACTTCCGGAGCCGCCGGACGATTAGGTCGGACCATCTAGCAAAACCCGCTAATTGCGAGGCTTCACCGCACAGGACGTGATCCACGGAGAGCCGGTGCATACGGGATAACCAGGGAGGTAACTCCATGCATCGCATTAGAAGGAAGTCACTGCTGGCCCTCGTGGTCATCGGTGCGCTCGTTGCCGGTGGAGCCGCATACACGAACAGCATCACGGGCTCCGGGACGACCGCAGGCAACAACGCCGCCGGCTACGCCGACGTGTCGGTCACCGGCGCGACGCTCGCCGACGCGGTCTACTCGTTCAACAGCTCCGGTGACACGATCACCGGCGTGACCTTCACGTTCACGGGCGACGAGAGCGGCAAGCAGCTCCAGTTCGGCCTCGGCACCTCGACCAGCCCGGTTATCGCGGACTGCGTGAGTACCGGCATGACTGCTGGTGTCATTCCTTCCGTCGACTATGACGGAACCACGAACACCGTCGTCGACTGCACCGGACTCAGCGTGACGACGGGCACCGCCACCGACCTCGGCGTGCTGGTGAGCAACGTCTGACCGTCTGACTAACGCCCGGGAGGGTGCGGCCACCCCGGCCGGACCCTCCCGTGCCGATGGTCTGGATCGCGGATGACGCGACATCGTGAAACGACATCGACTCCGCGCGGCCGTTCTCACCACTGTCCTAATCGCAGTGGTGGGAACGGCCTGGTCGTTTTTCGCCCCACCGGGCATCGGCGGGTCGACCGTGTATGTGGCGACCCACGGCGTCAGCATGGAGCCGGACTTCCACAGCGGCGACCTGGCGATCGTGCGGCCGGCCGGCCAGTACCGGGTGGGAGAGATCGTCGCCTACCACAGCACGCTGCTGCACGAGGTGGTGCTGCACCGGATCGTCGCGATCCGCAACGGCCGCTACACCTTCAAGGGGGACAACAACCACTTCCTGGATCCGGTGCACCCGACTCAGGCGGACCTGATCGGCGTCCTGTGGATCCACATCCCGCACGGGGGAGCGCTCCTCTCCTACATGCATCAACCGGTCGTCGTGGCCGCGATCCTCGGGCTACTGGGTCTGGCCCTGCTGTCGGGCACCGGCGAGGTCGCGCGGCGCGGCCAGCGGCGGCGTCGCCGGCCCGCTGCCCAGCGGCCCGCTGCACCGGGAGGCTCGACCATGGCCGGTAGGGAACAAGCCGTGGCCGGCTCGGCGAACCTCCGTGCGGCATTGATCACCTCTGGCATCGCCACCCTCCTGTTCCTGGTCCTCTCCGTGGCCGGCTTCGGCGCGTCCAGCGAGCGTCCGGCCCTCCGGAAGCTGACCTTCAGCCAGCGAGTGGACTTCGGCTATCAGGCCAGCGCCGCCCCGGGGCCGGTGTATCCGACCGGCGTCGTCGCCACCGGCGACCCGGTGTTCCTGCAGCTCGTCCATCGTCTGGCGATCAGCGCCGACTACACGCTGACCTCGACGAACACGGCGGTCGTGCGCGGCACCCAGCAGCTCAAGCTGCAGCTCTCGGGCCCCGCCGGCTGGACCCGCACCCTGCCGCTCACCTCGGTCAAGCGGTTCAGCGGAACCAGCGTCCGCGCCGGCGGAACGCTCGATCTGGCGTCGCTGCAGGCCATGTTCAACACCATCCAGCGCCAGACGGGCGTGCCGTCGGACAGCTACATCATCGCCGTGGTGGACGACTTGCATGTCCACGGCACCATCGGTGGGCGGCCGATGACGTCCAGCGCCACACCGGCGCTCGCCCTCCAACTGGGGGCGCTGGAGCTGACCGCGACCGGGGCATCCTCGAGCACCGGGGGCGCGAGCGGCACCGGGGGCGCGAGCGGCGCCGGCAGCGGAAGCGGCGCCGAGAGCGGAAGCGGAAGCGGAAATGGAAGCGGGAGCGGCGAGCCTTCCACCTTGTTCCAGGCGGTCACCCCCGGCGGGGTCACCATCGACTCGACCGCGCCCAACGCGGTCGACTTCCTGGGGGTCCGGATGGGCGTCAGCACGCTGCGCCTGCTGGCGCCGGTCGGGCTGCTGATCGGGCTGGCCTGCACGGTCCTGCTGACGATCCTCGTCCTGCGCGCCCGCGCGTTCGGAGAGGCCACTCGGATCCAGGCTCAGCACGGGCACCTGATCGTCCCGATCAACGCCGGAGCCGACCTCGGTTGGCCCGCCATCGACGTGACCAGCATGAAGGCACTGGTTCGCCTCGCCGAGGTCAGCGGGCAGCTGATTCTCCACAGCCACGACGAGCTGACCGATACATACATGGTCAACGACGAGGGCTCGGTGTATCGCTACCAGGTCAAGCTGCCGAAGGTCGTCTGGGGCGAGTGGACCGATCCGTCGCCCGCCGTCGGCCCGGCGACGGATGCGCCGGTCACCGAGACAGCGGTCGCGTCACCGGTGCCCGTCGTGCCCGTCGTGCCCGCGCCGGTGTTTCCGGTGACCGCCGCCGGCGCGGCCGGCCACCGCCCCCAACCATCTAGCTGACGGTGTCCGCGTAGGCCTTGAGGGCCTCCAGCGTGCGGGCGCTCTCGGCCCTGAACGACTGGACGATCATCGGCTGAAGAAGCTTCAGCGACCACGGGATGCCGATCGTCACCGCGCGGCGCACGTGGGTGAAGTCACCGTGGGGCGTGAGGACGTAGCGCAGGGTCACCTCGATGGTGCCGGTGTGCAGGCGCAGGGTCATCGGCTGGTGGAACGTCACCCGGGTGGGCCGGTCGAACTCGGTGACCGTGCCGTGGCGTACGCCCAACGGGCTCGGCTCGCGATACGTCGTCCCCAGGGTCACCTGGTCAGCGGAGATGTCGGCGGTGCCATGGAACGCGGATGACCGCGCCAGCCACCGGCTCTGGCCGTCGAAGTCGACGATCAGGTCGAAGATCCGCTCGGCCGAGCAGCGGATCTCGGCCTCGGATGGCAGTTCGATCACGTGCGCATCCTCGCCGCTGGCACGGCGTGTGGCAAGTGGTCGACGCGCGGACCTCACCGGCGGATACTGGGTGAGATGGCAGCGGCGGATACTGGGTGAGATGGCGCGGCGGTCGGCGGTCAGGGCGATCGGTGTCTCGGCCCTGGTGGCCGCGGCGGTGGCCGTAGCCGTCCGCGCGCCCGGCCCCGGGGCCCACCCATCCCATGCGCGCGGGCCGTCGGCGATGCGGCGCCACGCGAACCCGGCGGCGCGCAAGCCGGGTTCGGCGGGCGTCGCCGCCGCCTACGGCTTCCCACTGCGCTGTCTGACGATCACGATCCCGCCCGGCCACCCGGCATACGCCCGCGCCGACTTCAACCACACCGAATGCGGCCGCTTCGACGGGTACGTCACCGCGATCTTCCACCGGGTCGGCGGCGACTGGCGGCCGGTGCTCGAGGCGCTCGGCTACGCGTGCCCGGTCGCGGGGCTGCCGGCGCCCGTGCAGGCCGATCTCTCCGTCTGCGCCGGATGACGGCGGCCGTGCCGGCCGATCTCTCCGTGTGCGCCGGATGACGACGGCGGTCCGGGCGGCGGGCCCGCGTCGCGTCGCGCTGGTAGATTCGCGCCGCGCCGAGCCCGACCACCACCCAGGGGGTGCCGATGCCATTCGCGGACGTCAACGGCCAGCGGGTCCGCTTCGAGGACAGTGGGGGAGACGGCCCGGCCGTCGTCCTCTCGCACGGCTTTCTCATGGACCGGGAGATGTTCGCCCCTCAGGTGCCAGCGCTGGGCCCCGAGTTCCGGGTCATCACCTGGGACCAGCGCGGGTTCGGCGAGACGGAATTCGACGGGCAGCCGTTCACCTATTGGGACTCGGCCCGCGACTGCCTGGGGCTGCTCGACCACCTCGACGTCGACCGCGCCGTGCTGGGTGGCGTGTCGCAGGGCGGCTTCCTGTCGCTGCGGGCGGCCCTGCTGGCGCCCGAGCGGGTCCGCGCGCTGGTCCTGATCGACACGCAATCCGGAGTCGAGGACCCAGTGCGCCTGCCGCTGTACCGCCAGATGCAGCAGACGTGGCTCGAGGTCGGGCCGGTCGACCAGCTGACCGAGGCGATCGCCGCTCTGATCATCGGCGATCCGGAGGCGTCCGCGCCGTGGATCGCCAAATGGCGGGTGATGCCGCGCGAGCCCATGCAGGCCGCCGGCGATTGCCTGCTCGATCGGGACGACATCACGTCGCGGCTGGGCGAGATCGGCTGCCCGGCGATCGTGTTTCACGGCACGGCCGATCAGTCGATCGAGATCGAGCTCGGCGAGCAGCTCTGCCGCGGCCTGTCCGGGTGCACCGGCGTCGTCCGGGTGCAGGACGCGGCCCATGCCTCCAACCTGACCCATCCCGATCAGGTCAACGGGCCGCTCCTGGACTTCCTGCGCTCGCGGTCGATCTAGAGCGGCTCGGACGCGCCGGGCTCGGTGACCCAGGCGCGGGCCGGCTCGCCGTCCCGCCACATCCCGCGGGGCATCGCCTCGGTGGTGAACGGCATGACCACCTGTCCGCCGGCGTCGACGGCGATCAGGCCGCCGTGACCGTCGAGCTCGGCGACATCGGCCAGAGCCCGGGCCGCGGCGACGGTCAGGCCGACGTCGCATTCCAGCAGCGTCGCGATGCGCCGGGCGGTGCCGGCGCGGATGAACGACTCGCCCGCGCCGGTGCACGAGACGGCCACCCGCGGGTCGGCCCACGTCCCGGCGCCGATCAGCGGAGAGTCGCCGACGCGGCCAGGCGGCTGCCCGCCGACGCCGCCGGTCGACGTCGCCGCGGCCAGGTCGCCGTCGCCGTCGAGGCAGACCGCGCCAACCGTGCCGCGATCGTCGGCGGTCCGCCGCGCGAGCAGTCGGCCCCGCTGGCGGGCGGTGATGAACCGGTCGTTGGCCCACCGCTCGAGGCCGGCGGCGTCGGCCAGCGCGTCAGCCGCCTCGCCGATCATCAGCACCTGGTCGCCGTCGAGCACGACCCGGGCGCCGGCGATCGGGTGGCGCGTGTGGCGGACCCCCGCCACCGCGCCCGCGGCCCGGTCTGAGCCGCGCATCAGCGCGGCGCTCATCTGGACCGATCCGTCGGCGCACAGCGTCGACCCGTGGCCGGCGTTGAACAGCTCGAACGACTCGAGGATCTCGACGGCGGCCTGCGCCGCCACCACCGCGGCGCGCCCATCCGCGAGCAGCGACCGTGCCGCGTCCATCGCCTCCAGCAGACACGCGTGGCTGCGCTGCTCGTGCTGGGCGAGGTCCTCGCCGAGCGAGCCCGCGCCGGCGTGCACGACGACGACCGGTCTCATCCGGCGCGACGAAGGGGTGGGCGGCGGGCGCGGGAGCGGATCGCCGGAACCCTACCTGGGGTCCGCGGCGACCTGCCCTGAGTGGGCAGCGCCGGCCGCGGGCCGTCAGGTCGCGCCCAGCTCGGTCTCTGAGGGGAAGCCCTGCGCGGCGACCACGGACAGCAGCGCGAGCCGGTCGGCGTCCGGGGAGCCCGCCGCGGCGGTGAACACCACGAGACGCTCGGTGATGTTCTGGGAGGTGAGGACCTGGCAGTCGAGCGTGAGGGGCCCGACCAGCGGATTGAGGAAGCGCTTGAGCGTGCCGGCGCGGCTGGCCACCTCGTGGCGCTCCCACAGCGCGGCGAACTCGTCGCTGTCGCGCAGCAGGCGCTCCACCAGTTCGCGCGCCTCCGGGTCGTCGCCCGGCCGGCCGTGGACCGCACGCAGCGACGCGACGTGGATGCGCGAGTGCTCGGGGTGATCGGCCTCCGGGTGGACGCGACGCGTGTCCTGATCGGTGAACCACCGGTAGATCATGCTCCGGCGCGGCCCGGTGAAGCCCGTCTGCACGCCGGCCAGCGCCTCGGCCCCGGCATTCTGGGCCAGCGTGACCCCCAGGTCAGACACGATCTGGGCGGGGGTGTCAAGGCTGGCCAGGACCCGGAGCAGTCCCGGGCTGGCGTGGTCTGAGCGAAACGCCCGCGGTGGCGCGGTGTGCCCGGCGAGTTCGAACAGGTGGTCGCGCTCGTCCGGCGTCAGCCGCAGCGCCCGGGCCAGCGCGGCCGTCGTCTGCTGCGAGGGGCGCGAGCCGCGCCGCTGCTCCAGGCGGGTGTAGAAGTCCGTCGACATGTGCGCCAACTGGGCGACCTCCTCGCGGCGCAGGCCGCGCGTGCGCCGGCGCGGCCCAGCGGTCAGGCCCACGTCGACGGGCTCCAGCGCGTCGCGCCGGCGGCGCAGGAAGTCGGCCAGGCCGTCTCGATCCATACACCCATTATGCGAGCGGCCGCGCGTCGTATCCAGGGACATCGTGTCCCCCGATACACCGGCCTCTGGTAACCGCGGCCCGTCGGGGCATCCTGTCCTCATCTACCTGAAACGGCCGACCGGCCCCTTTGCCGGCGCGGCCATCGACGATGCGAGGAACGACGATGACAACGACAACACCCCCCGGCGGAACGTTCGCCCTGGCCGAGGATCTGACGGTCACCCGGATCGGCTACGGCGCGATGCAGCTGGCCGGCCCGCACGTGTTCGGTCCGCCGGCCGACCGTGACGGCGCCATCGCCGTGCTGCGCGAGGCGGTGGAGCTGGGCATCACCCACATCGACACCAGCGACTACTACGGCCCCCATGTCACCAATCAGATCATTCGGGAGGCGCTGCATCCCTACCCTGACGGGCTGCGGATCGTGACCAAGGTCGGCGCGCGCCGCGACGCCGATGGCGGCTGGCCCCAGGCGCTGAGTCGCGACGAGCTGCGTCAGGCGGTCCACGACAACCTGACGAACCTGGGGCTCGACGTCCTCGACGGCGTCAACCTGCGCGTCGGGGGGCTCGACCGTCCCGAGCCGGGCTCGCTGGCCGAGCCGTTCAGCGTGCTGGCCGAGCTGCAGCAGGAGGGGCTGATCCGACACCTCGGCGTCAGCACCGTCTCCGCCGAGCAGGTCGCCGAGGCGCAGTCGATTGCTCCCGTGGTGTGCGTCCAGAACTTCTACAACGTGGCCAACCGCGACGACGACGACCTGATCGACTCGCTCGCCGCCCAGGGCATCGCCTACGTCCCGTACTTCCCGCTCGGCGGCTTCTCTCCGCTCCAGTCGGGCGAGCTTGACGCGGTCGCCGCCCGGCTCGGCGCCACGCCGATGGCGGTCGCGCTGGCCTGGCTGCTGCAACGCTCGCCCAACGTGCTGCTCATCCCCGGGACCTCGTCGGTCGCCCATCTACGGGAGAACGTGGCCGGGGCGGGGCTCACCCTGCCCGACGACGCGCTGACCGAGCTGGAGGGCGTCGCCGCATAGACGGTCGGGCGTCAGCGGGCGCGAACGGTGAAGCGCAGGCCGCCCTTGGGACCGAGGGTCGGCGTGGTCACCACCTGCGGATCTGCGGCTGACAACGGCTCGAGCCGCACGCGGCCGCACAGCACGGCGGCCAGCGCGCGCAGCTCGTACTCGCCGAAGCGCTTGCCCAGGCACATCCGCGAGCCCCCGCCGAACGGGACGTAGGCACCGCGGGGCAGGGACGCCTCGCGCTCGGGCAGGAAGCGGTCGGGATCGAAGCGGAACGGGTCCGGATACAGCTGCGGGAGGTGATGGGTGGCCCAGGACGAGTAGTGGACGCCGATCTCGGCCGGAACCGGTACGCCACCGAGCGTCACGTCGCGCGTGGTCCGGCGCGGGCCGACCCAGGCGGCCGGATAGCGCCGCAGCGTCTCCTTCAGCGAGCGCTCGAGCACCGGCAGGCGCCGCCCGTCGAGGTCGGCGGGGGTCGGCGTGCGCCCGCCGAGCGCGGCGTCGAGCTCCGCCTCGAGCGCCGCGCGGGCGTTCGGGTTGCGTCCCAGCTGATGGACGAGGAAGGTGAACGTGGTGGTGGTCGTATCGTGGCCGGCGAACAGCAGCGTCACGGTCTGGTCGCGGACCGCGCCGGCGCTGAGCGGCCGCCCGGCGTCGTCGGTGGCGCTGAGCAGCAGTCCCAGGACGCCGCGGCCCGGGTCGCCCCGGCGCCGGCGCTCGTCGATCTCCGCGCGCACGGCGACATCGAGGGTCTTGCGGGCGGCGATCGTCCGCGCCAGCGCCGTCCCCGGGCCCGGCACCAGCTGCTTGAGCACCGGCTCGCCATGGATCGCGAGCGAGGCCTCGAACGCCGCCGCCAGCGCCCGCTCACGCCCCTCGGTGGTCTCCAGGCCCAGCAGCGCGCGCAACGCGATCCGCATCGCCAGCGCGCGGGTCCAGCGGTAGATCTCGACGACCTCGCCTTCACGCAGCGCCTCGGCGGCCGCCCGCGCCTCCTCGACCATCGTCTCCGCCACGGCGGCCACGTAGTCGCGATGGAACGCGGGCAGCAGCAGCATCCGGAAGTCGCGGTGGTAGGGGCCGTCGGTGTTGAGCAGCCCATCGCCCAGCAGCGGCCACAGGTCGGCGAAGCGGCCCTCGCGCCACTGGAAGGCGTCGAAGTCGGACACCAGGATCTGGTGGTTGACCTCGGCGCCGACGGCCCACACGACCGGCTCGTGCAGCAGCCGGATCGTGAACACCGGCCCGAACCGCTGCTCGTGTTCGAGCAGCAGGCCCAGCGGATCGGAGATAACCCGCCGCGTGTGCGCCCAACTCGGCGCCGTGCTGCCCGGCGGCAGCGTCGCGCGCCGGCGAACCCGACGCTCGCGACGGACGTCATCGGCGATGCGCGCCACCAGACCCATCTGCATCGGCTCCGGAACGGGAGTGCCGACGGTCCGGGTCGGAGTCAGTGTCTCGGTAACGGCCATCGGTCGACGGCTGCCAACGCTATCGCGACCGTGGCTCCGGCGTTCGCGCACGCGCCGGCATCGGTGAGTTCGCCAGTCGCCGGCTGACCGGCGGGGCAGACCGGCGACTTCGCCGGTGCGACCACCCCCGACCGATGGGATCGTCGCGGCCAGTTCAAAAACCGCCGCCGGCGGCGCGGGCAGCCGCTGAAAGGGACGAACGATGACATTGACGAAGCGTTCTGCCAGCCGTTCCGATGGCATGGGCGGTGCCGCGATGAGTCGCGCGGGATCAGCTGACGTCGACGCGCCGATCCTCGGCGTCGAGGGGCTGGTCAAGTCGTGGCCGTCGGCCGCCGGCCGAGTGAAGGCGGTCGGTGGCATCGATCCGTCGATCGCGAGTGGACAGGTGGTGGCGCTGCTCGGCCCCAACGGCGCCGGCAAGTCGACCACGATCGACATGGTGCTCGGGCTCGCGGCGCCGGACGGCGGGTCGGTCTCGATCCTCGGCCGCACCCCGCGCGCGGCCGTCGCTGACGGGCTGGTCGGCGCGATGCTCCAGCGCGGCGAGGTCATCCGCGATCTGTCCGTGCGCGAGCTGATCGCGATGATCGCTTCGATCTATCCCCGGCCGATGGACGTCGAGCAGGTGATCGACCTGGCCGGCCTGCAGGATGCCGCCGAGCAGCGGACGCAGAAGCTCTCGGGCGGCCAGGCGCAGCGGGCCCGGTTCGCGCTCGCACTGGCCAGTGACCCGGAACTGCTGATCCTCGATGAGCCGACGGTCGCCATGGACGTCGAGGCCCGCCGCGGCTTCTGGAGCGCGATGCGGCGGTTCGTCGCCCGGGGGCGGACGGTGCTGTTCGCCACGCACTATCTGGAGGAGGCCGACGCCAACGCCGACCGGGTCGTGCTCATGGCCCACGGCCGGATCGTCGCCGATGGCGCCACCACGGAGATCAAGGCACGCGTCGGGACTCACACGATCCGCGCGACGCTCCCCAGTGTCGGGTTGACCGGACTGGCATCGCTCCCGGGGGTGATCTCGGCCGACCGCCACGGGGAGGCGGTGATCCTCGTCTGCATCGATTCCGACGCCGCGTTGCGCGAGCTGCTCCGGCGCCACCCGGCGGCGCGGGACATCGAGGTCTCCGGCGCCGGCCTGGAGGACGCGTTCCGGCGACTGACAGGCGATGAGGAGGCGGGCTCGCCGGCCGCCCCCATCGCGGCCACCGAGCCCGTGGAGGTGAAGCTGTGAACGGTGTCATCTACACCCGTTACGAACTGGTCAGGACGTTTCGCAACCGGCGGTTCTTCCTGTTCTCGCTCGCGTTTCCCCTGATCCTCTATTACATCATCGCGCTGCCCAACCGCGCTGCCCACGACTTCTCCGGATCCGGGATCTCGGCTCCTCTGTACTACATGGTGGGGCTGGCCTCGTTCGGGACGATGACCTCGATGGTGTCAACCGGGACGCGGATCGCCGGTGAGCGCCAGAGCGGGTGGACCCGTCAGCTGCGGATCACGCCGCTGACGCCGCGGGCGTACGTCGGAGCCAAGGTGCTGGCGGCCTACGCGACGGCGGCGTTGAGCCTGGCCACTCTCTACGTGTCGGGAGTGATCGTCGGGGTGGGCCTTCCGGCGTCGGTGTGGCTGGAGATGACGGGTCTGATCGTCATCGGACTGCTCCCCTTCGCGGCTCTCGGGATCACGCTCGGCCACCTGCTCACCGTCGATGCGATCGGGCCGGCGATGGGCGGCACCGTTTCGCTGCTGGCCCTGGTCAGCGGCACCTGGTTCCCGGTCACCCACGGATTGCTGCACGACATCGGACAGGTGCTCCCGTCCTACTGGCTGGTGCAGGCGGGACGCGTGTCCCTGCACGGCCAGGCCTGGGGGGCATTGGCCTGGGTGGTCGTGCTGGGGTGGACCGCGCTGCTCGGGGTCCTCGCTGCGCTGGCCTATCGCCGCGACACCGGGCGGGTGTAGTCGCCACCGAACGACGTCTCGGCCCCGTCGGGGTCGGCTCGATACTCTGGGCCCGGTGTCGTTTCGAGCGATCAACCCGCGCGACCTCGAGTGGATCACCCGCCCGCACGCCGAGGGTGAGCCCGCCCGCCACGTCGCCGAGCTCAGCGAGGTTGCCGGCTTCGAGCACACCCGGGCGAACGTCTGGCGCTACGAGCCGGGCGCGAGCGGCCGGCGGCATCGCCATCCCATTCAGGAGGAGACGTTCGTGGTCATCGAGGGCACGCTGACGATGTACCTCGGCGAGCCGCCCGAGCGGGTCGAGGTTCCCCGCGGTGCGCTGATCCACATCGATCCGCGGACGCCGCTGCAGACGGTCAACCATGGCTCTGAGGACCTCGTGGTCTATGCCTACGGCTATCCGCCCGAGGACGAGCACGCCGAGCTCCTCGACCCCGTGGTCTGACACCCCGGCGGCGGTCACGTCCGCCGGTTGTGCCCAGGTCGTCGCGGTGGGATGATCCCCTTGACCGTTACCCACCTCCGAGGTGTGCCGTGTCCGACATGGGGTCGTGTCCGGGAGATCGTGGTGCGTCGGCGGGCGGCGAGGGCTCGTCACCCGAGCTGGCGGACCTGATCAGGCACGCCCAGCGCCTGGTCGACGAGCCGTGGCCGGCGACCGGGCGTCCGCTGGGCTGGCATGTGGAGGCGGCGCTCGTCGGTGACTTCACCGCGCTCGCGACGGCCGTCCTGCGCGCCCGCGGCTGACGTCCATCGCAGTCACTCCACCGGAGTCACTCCGCAGAGTCACTCCGGCGACGATCCGACGTCCACGGCGGGGTGGCGGTAGGGATCCTTGGGCGAGCGGTCGTCCGACAGCGATTCGCGTGAGGTGGTCGTCAGCTGCTCGATCGCGTCGGCTAGGTGGATCGGGGCGATGTTGTACTCGTCGCGGGCCACGCGGATGCGGTGGGCGGCGAGCAGCACGTCGGCGTGAGTGTGGCCGGCCGGCGGCTCGAACCGGTAGGACGCGAGCTCGATCAGCAGACCGAGCGGGTCGGTGAAGTAGATCGAGTCCATGAAGCCGCGGTCCTTGACGCCGCTGTGGCGGATTCCGCGCTCGTTCAGTCGCTCGACGGCCTGGGCGAACGTCGCCTGCGACAGGGCGAAGGCCAGGTGGTGGACGCAGCCCGGCTCGGTCGGCGTCCGGGCGGGATCGCCGCCGCGCTCCTCGTTGGTGAACACGGTGATCAGGCGGCCGTCGCCCGGGTCGAAGTACAGATGGCTCTCGGACGGGTTGTCGAGGTTGGGCTGCTCGAACACGAACGGCATCCCGAGCACGCCCTCCCAGAAGTCGATCGAGGTCTGGCGGCCGGCGCCGACCAGCGTGATGTGGTGTACGCCCTGGCTCTGGAGCTTGCGCATGGGGCTCAGCGTCCCTTCGGGTCGGAGGTCGTGGTCGTCACGACGGGGCTCACGGCGGTGGCGGCGGCCAGCCACCGGGTCGCCGCGGGAATGTGAGCGGGATCGATCTGGTGGCCGGCGTCTGACTCGTGGTATTGCACCGGCAACCCGGCGGCGTCGAGCCGCTCGTGGGCTTGACGGGCGAAGGCCACGTCCATGATCGGATCCTGGCGACCGTGGGCGATGAACACCGGCAGGTCCGAGCGGGAGGCGAGCTCGGGCTGCCAACCCTCGAGGGTCGGAACGAAGCCGGAGAAGATGAGCAGGCCGGCCGGCGCCGGGCGCTCGCCGTCGAGGCCGAGCGCGTAGCTCATCACCGAGCCCATCGAGAAGCCACCGAGCACGGTCCGGTCGGGCGCGATCCCGGTGCGCTGCCACAGCTCGTCGTGGAACACGGCGAGCGCGTCGTGGGCCCGGTGGAACGTGTCGGGATCGGGGTAGCCGACGCGCGGCACGGCGTACCAGTGGTAGCCGGGCCAGCCGGGCACCGTCAACGGAGCGCGGGGCGTGACCACATGCAGCCGGAGCTGCGGGTCCAGCACGTCGGCCAGGCCGAGGAGGTCGTGCTCGTCGGCGCCGCGGCCGTGGTGAAGGACGAGCAGGCCGGCGGCGTCGCCCGCGGCCGGCCGCTCGCGATAGATCAGGCTCATCGTTCTAGGCCTCCTGGCGCGCGGTCGCGCGCGGGTTGGTGAGCGGGGTCAGGATGCGCTCCAGCTGCGGGCGCAGGTGCTCGTGCTGCTTGGGGAGGCGCAGCTGCTCGCCCAGGTGCGCGGGGTCCTCGTCGCCGGCGAAACCGGGGGAGGTGGTGGCGATCTCGAACAGGATCCCCTGGGGCTGGCGGAAGTAGACCGACAGGAAGTAGTCGCGGTCGATCACCGGGGTGACGGACATGCCCGCCTGCGCGACCCGCTGCTGCCAGCTCACGTGGTCCTCATCGCGGGAGTGCCAGGCGATGTGGTGGACCGTCCCCGCGCCCGGGACCCCTGGCTCGGTCGCCTGGTCATAGACCCAGTGGAAATGGCGGTCCGGGCCGTCGAGCCGGTACTCGCCGGGGCCGAGCTCCGTGAACCCGAGCGTCTCGGTCAGGAGCGCGCGATCGGCGTCGGTGCCGCGGGCGATGTAAGCGCGGGCGCCTTCGACGCCGAGGATGGCGTGCTCGGCCGGGATCTCCGGATGGTCGGCCCGCAGCGGTGGGTTGCCGTCGTCAGCGAGCACCAGCTCGAACCACAGCCCGTCGTAGTCCTCGAAGGCCAAGGACCGCTCGCCGCGAGTGCTGTCGTGCCCCCGGTCAGCAAGTCGCTGGGCCCAGAAGTCAAGGGACGCCTCGGAGGCCACCCCCAGCTGGATGGTGTGGATCATCCCCGCCCCGGCGCGCCCGGGCTGGGCGCCGGCGAACTCGAACCAGGTCAGGATCGACCCCGGCGAGCCCTGCTCATCGCCGAAGTACAGGTGGTACGCCTCGGGCGCGTCGAAGTTGACCGTCTGCTTGACCAGGCGCAGGCCGAGGACATCGGCGTAGAACGCGACGTTCGTCTCGGCGTCGCCGGTGATCATCGTGAGGTGGTGCATGCCATCGAGCTTCATCGTGTTCTCCTCGGGTGCGGAACGCGGCAACGGGTGAAAGAAGTTGTTGGGGCAACTATATCACGAGATGCTTGCGGTGGCAAACACATACGCCGCAGGTCATCGCGGGGGCGGTCGTGGCCAAACTAGTTGTATCCACAAATAGCGTGCTAATCTGAACCGCACATGTCGCCCACGCCATCGTCCACCCCGGTCCCGCTGTCTGCAACCGAGCTGGCCGCCTGGCGCGGGACGCTCGCGGTCCACGCCCGCGTCACCCAGCAGCTCGACGTCCAGATGCATGCCGAACACGGGCTCTCGATCTCGGCCTACGAGGTCCTGATGTTCCTCGCCGACGCGCCCGACCACCGGATGCGGATGTCCGACATCGCCAACCGGGTCCTGCTCAGCCGCAGCGGCTGCACCCGGTTGGTGGACCGCCTGGTCAAGCTCGGTTACGTCACCCGCTGCGCGGCCGACACCGACGGCCGCGGGCTCTACGCCGAGCTGACCGACGCCGGGCTGGTCAAGGTCACCGCCGCGCGGGTCACCCATCACGCCGGCATCCGGGCCTTCTTCCTCGACCGCCTCACGATCACCGACCAGATCGCCCTCGGTGACATCTGGTCCCGCTTCGACGAACGAGCCGGCGCGCCCCAGCCAGACGGCGGCGCCGGCTGAGTCGGCGCCGGAGTGGCATCTGCGCCCTCGGTGGGTGAGAATGCCGCCGATGGGGCCGGAGACGCGGTACGCGCTGAGCGGCGACATCCACATCGCCTATCAGGTGGTGGGGGATGGGCCGTTCGACCTGGTCTTCGTGCCCGGGTTCGTCACCCACATGGAGCTGCAATGGGGCCTGCCGGGATTTGACGAGTTCCTCAACGAGCTGGGCCGGTTCGCGCGCCTGATTCGCTTCGACAAGCGGGGCACGGGAATGTCCGATCCGGTCAGCGGCGCTCCGAACCTGGAGACGCGGATGGATGACGTTCGCGCGGTGATGGATGCGGTCGGATCGGAGCGCGCGGCGTTCTTCGGCCTGTCCGAGGGGGCGGCGTTGAGCGTCCTGTTCGCCGCCACCTACCCGGAGCGGACGGCCGCTCTGATCGTACGCAGCTGCTCGCCCCGGACGCTGTGGGCGCCCGACTTCCCATGGGGCCGCAGCGAGGGCGCCTACGATCGCGAGGTCGAGCAGGCGATGTGCATCTACACGTCCCGGCCGCAGGCGCGCGAGGCGGTGCGCCGCATGGGCGTCAGCGGCGACCCGCAGGTGGAGGCCTACATCGACATGGTCCGCTGGGCGGTGAGCCCGGGGATGATGACCGCGCTGTATGAGATGAATAAGGCGATCGACATTCGCGACGTCCTGCCGCTGGTCCGCGTGCCGACCCTGGTCCTGCACGGCGCTGCGGATCAGATCGTCCCGGTGGAGGTCGGGGCCTACGTCGCCGAGCGCGTCCGATCGGGCCGCTTCGTCGTCCTGCCGGGCGTCGGGCACCTGTCGCTCGGGCCGGAGGGCGACAGCATCGCCAGGGAGATCGAGCGGTTCCTCGACGACGTGCGCGAGAGCGGCGCGTGGGGGAGTGCCGAGCCCGATCGGATGCTCGCGACCGTCCTGTTCACGGACATCGTGGATTCCACCGTGCGGGCAATCGAGCTCGGCGACCGGCGGTGGCGCGACCTGCTGGAGCGCCATGACACGATCGTCCGCCGCGAGCTGCTGCGCCACCGGGGTCGGGAGGTGGCCCACACCGGCGATGGGTTCCTCGCGGCGTTCGACGGACCGGCGCGGGCCATCCGGTGCGCGCAGGCGATCGTCGATGGGGCGACGGATCTCGGGCTGTCGATCCGGGCGGGCCTGCACGCCGGCGAGTGCGAGCTGCGCGGGGGCAATCTCGCGGGGATCGCCGTCCACACCGGCGCGCGGATCGTCGCCCAGGCCGACCCCGACGAGGTGCTGGTCTCGAGCACCGTACGCGACCTGGTGGCCGGATCCGGGATCGAATTCGGCGACCGAGGTCTCCATGAGCTGAAAGGGCTGCCCGGGCGGTGGCAGCTGTACGCCGTGTCGTAGGCTTCGCCATCGCGTGGAGGCCAGTTTTCAGACGGGCGCGCGGGTTGCAGGGCTCGTCGGGCGGGGAGCCGAGTGCGAGCTGATCGACGACCTGCTCGAGCGGGCATCGCATGGGCAGAGCGGCGTGCTCGTCATTCGCGCCGAGGCGGGGATGGGCAAGACGGCCCTGCTGCGGTATGCCACCGATCGCCCCGACGGGATGGCGTTGCTGTCGGTCACCGGCGTGGAGGTGGAAGCGGACCTTGACTTCGCCGGGCTGCACAGCCTCGTCCGGCCGTTCGTCGATCGGCTCTCGCGTCTGCCGGAGCCTCAGCGCGCCGCGGTGGCGGCCGCGCTGGGGCTGGCGCCGGCCGCGGAGACCGACCGCTTCCTGGTCTCGGCCGGTGTCCTGTCGCTCCTGGCTGCCGCCGCGGACGACGGGCCGGTGCTGTGCGTGATCGACGACGCCCAGTGGCTCGATGTGCCATCGGCCGATGCGCTGATGTTCGCCGCCCGGCGCCTGGCCGCGGAGGGGATCGTCGTGCTGTTCGCCGCCCGGGAGGGTGAGCGCCGGCAGTTGCACGCACCCGGACTCCCGGAGCTGGTCCTCGGTGGGCTCGACGACGGCGCTGCCATGGAGCTGCTGGAGCACAGCCGCCGCGAGCTGGCCGCGTCGGTACGCGAGCGCCTGATCACCGAGGCGGCCGGCAACCCCCTGGCCCTGCTCGAACTGCCTGCCGGCCTCTCGGACGCGCAGCTGGCCGGCCGGGTGCCGCTCCCGGACGCCATCCCATTGAGCATGCGCCTGCAGGGCGTGTTCCGCCGCCACGTCGAGCAGCTCCCGGAACCGACCCGTGCGGCGTTGCTGGTGGCGGCCGCCGACGAGGGCAGCGAGCTCTCGCTGATCCTCGCCGCCACGGCCGAGCTCGGCCTGCCCGGGGATGCCCTGAATCCCGCCGAGCACGCGGGTCTCGTCGAGATCGACCGGCGGCGACTCATCTTCCGCCATCCGCTGGTGCGCTCGGCCGTCTATGAGTCCGCGCCGTTCGATGAGCGCCGGCGGGCGCACCTGGCGCTGGCCAATGCGTGCACCGGAGGGCGGCACGAGGATCGCAAGTTGTGGCACCGCGCGCTGGCCACGCTCGGAGCCGACGAAGCCCTCGCCGCGGCGCTGGAGCAGTCGGCCCGGGGCTCGCAACTGCGCGGGGGCCATGCCTCGGCCTCGACCGGGTTCGAACGAGCGGCGATGCTCAGCGAAACCGAGCCGGCCGGCGGCCGGCGGCCGGCGGCTGGCGGCCGCGGCCAGGGCGGCCTACGTCGCCGGACAGACGGAGCGCGCCACCGACCTGGTCAACCGCGAGCTGCCGAGCGCCGATCGGGCCGCCGATCGGGCCCGGTTGCTCGGTCTGCGTGGCGTGATCGAGGGCTACGGCGGACTGCTTCCGGACGGCATCAGCTCGCTGGTGGAGGGAATCGCGCTCAGCGACGAGCCCTCAGCCAGCTTGGGAATGCTGCTGGAGGCGTCGCTGATGGCCACCTATCTCGGCGATCCGGACCAGCTGGCGGGCCTCTGCGGCCACGCCGCGTCATTCTCGCCCGCCACCGAGATGGACCGCTTCATCATCGAATTGCTGGGTGCCGGGGCGGCCGAGCTGGCCGGGGATTTCCGCCGCGCCCAGGAGCTGGCGACCGATGCGATCGGCCGGGCCGAGCGCATCGATGATGTTCGCTGCCTCAGCTGGGCGGCGACGCTCGCCGGTCGGATCGGAATCCAGGGCGACGGCCTTCCCTATGCCATGCGGGCGGTGCGCATGGCCCGCGAGCGCGCTCTCGTCTCGACGCTTCCCTACGCACTCCAGGCACAGGCGTCGCATCTTCTCGGCCGCAGTCGCTTCAGTCAGTGCTACTCGTCGGCCGAGGAGGGGCGCCAGTTGGCTCTGGACATCGGGCAGCCGTGGGTCGCCAGTCTGAACGTCGCCTACCTGTCGTTCATCGACGCTCTCCGCGGCGACGAGGAGTCGGTGGGCCGCCGAGTCGCCGAGCAGCAGGCGCTGGTCGCCTCCAGCGGCCCGTCGCGAGTCGCGCCGAACGTGGCCTATGTGCACGGTCTGCTCGATCTGGGCCTCGGCCGCCCGTCCGCGGCGCTCGAACGCCTGCTGGTCCCGTTGAGCGTGCTTCGCCCGCAATCCAACCCCGTCGCAGTCGCCGCGGTGGCGGACGCGGTCGAGGCCGCCTTCCGCGCCCAACGGCTCGACGAGGTCCGGGGCCATTTCCAGCGCTTCGAGCAGCGGGCCACGCGGTTTCCCAATCGCCCCCGCATGGCGCTCCTGGCCAGGTGCCGAGCATTGGTCGACGAGTCCGGCGGGGAGCGCCACCATGCCGAGGCGATCGGCCTCGCGGACGCGGTCGGCCCGTTTGACCGCGCGCGGGCCCAGCTGCTGTACGGCGAGTGGCTGCGCCGGGAGCGCCGGCGCGTTGACGCGCGCGTCCAACTCAGGACGGCCTTGGATGGGTTTGAGGAGCTGGGGGTGGCGCCCTGGGCCGAACGCGCACGGGCGGAGCTGCGGGCGACCGGTGAGACGGCCCGCAAGCGCGATCCGTCGACGCGGGACCAGCTCACTCCACAAGAGCTGCACATCGCCGGTCTCGCCGCGACCGGCCTGACGAATCCCGAGATCGGCGCGCAACTGTTCCTCAGCCCGCGGACGATCGATTACCACCTGCGCAAGGTGTTCGCCAAGCTCGGGATCAGCTCTCGCGCGGAGCTGGCCAGGCTCGACTTCGACGAGTCCATGGCGTCCTGACGGCCTCGCCGGCACCCGGACCGGCGAGATCGCCGGTGCGAGCGACGTCGCCTGACGGCATCCTCGCGAGCGAGATGTCCCGCCATCACATCGCGGATCAGCCGGCCGGCCGGCGGCGCTGGGGTCGGTCGGTGCGAGCCCGCCTATCGCGGAGCCTCGAGCGCCTCACCATCGCCGATTACCACCCGCTGCTGCACACGAGCGCCGATGAGGTGCGGTTGCGGTGCCCCGGCGACCACGCCTGGTCGGTCGACCTCGAAGGACGGTCAGAGCTGGAGCGGTGGCTGCAGAGCTACGTCGGCATCGGGCTGCGCATCGCCGTTGACGAAGCGGTGTCGAGCGGGTTCCCGTGGCGACGGACGATCGTGATCCGGGGCGCCGCCGACCTCGCCACGCCCGCCGGCGACATCGCGTACGCCAACCGGTTCGTTCTGTGGGCTCGGGTCGCTTGGCGCCACTGCACCGACTACGAGATCTACGAGGACACCCAGCGCACCGCGGCGCTCGACACCTACCTCATGACTCGGGGTCGTCCGGTCCGGCGGCCTCCGGGGCGATGATCCTGGCCAGCCGTTCGTAGTCGTAGGCCGCCTCGGGGTCGAATCGGAGCGCCGTGTCGAGCTTGGCGGCATCCTCGCCGACCAGGATCCGCCAGGCGCCCGACCGGACTCCGTCGAGGATGAGGGTTGCCGCGTCGGCCGCCGTGAGTGGCGCCTTGTCCCGGAAATCGCCCTCCATGCGCGCGACCAGGCGGCGCAGGTCACCGGCCGACGCATGCTCTGCCAGGAGGCCGGCCTCGGCCAGGCCGGCGCGCGCGTCGGCGGGGATGAGCTCCTCGATCTCGGCGTCGCTCATGTCCAGCGGCTCTGGCGCGCCGTGGGCCCGGCGCGAGTTGGCGATGATGTCGGTCCCCACGTGCCCGGGCATCACCACGACGGCACGGACCTGCGGCGCGTGGGTGCGGAGGTCCTCGATCAGACCCTCGGTGAAGCCCCTGATGGCGAACTTCGCGGTGGCGTAGGCGGTGTTGGGCATGCCGGGCCCCAGCGCCGCCCAGAAGCCGTTGACGCTGCTGGTGTTGACCAGGACGCCGTCACCGCTGGCGATCAGCAGCGGCAGGAACGCGCGGGCGCAGTGGTACACGCCCCACCAGTTGATCGAGAACGTGCGCTCCCACTCCTCCCGCGGGCCGTCGACGAAGCTGCTCCCGCCCCCGACGCCGGCGTTGCCGAACACCAGATCGACGTGACCGGTCGCGTGCCGGCTCAGCGTCTCGTCGCGGAAGCGCTGGACCTGCTCCTCGTCGGACACATCGCAGGTGTGCGCGCTGACGACGACCCCGGCCGGCGCCTCGGCCTGGGCCACGGCCACGGTGTCCGCCACGGCGTCGGCGTGCCAATCACAGGCGGCGACCGAGCATCCCCGCGCCGCCAGCTGACGGACGAGCTCGCGGCCCATGCCCGAGCCGCCACCCGTGACCACCGCGAGCTTGCCGGCAAACCAATCCGGACTCGAATCCGAGGCGTCCATGGATCCTCCCACCGTGTTCGTGCGATGATATCATCGCAATAGTAACACCGGGCGGCGGCGGGCCGCCCGGCGACGGCGCCGCGGCTATAGTGGCCCGGGATGCGGGAGATCCAGGTCACGCTGCGCATGGGCGTCGCCGTGCTGCTGCTGGCGCCGTTGCTGGCGCTGGTCGGCATGACCGGCTCCGCGGCCGCCTACCCGGTCCAGTACTGCTCCCAGGTGCCGATCGTCGGCGGGATTCCGCCGTGGGGCTTTCACACCGGCTCGCCGATCACGGGGGCGGCGGGGAGCTACGCCCGCGGGCACGGCAACATCAACCTGGACGCCAACACGGTCTCCGGGGTCCTCTGCCAGGTCGACCGGGTCCGCCACCAGCCCGACCGCCTGATCCTCATGACGGTCGAGCATCACCTCGTCTATCACTCCCACCACGCGGTGATGTGGGGCGTGCCGGGCAACATCATGAAGATCGTCGTGCGGGTGACCAGCAGCACCGACGCCCGCTGCGCGACGGGCACGGTCGGGCACGTCACCCTGTTTGCCAGCTACAACGGCGTGCGCAGCGACAGCGTCCAGTTCTTCTTCCCCGCGGCCTGCAGGGGCCACGACCACCTGTACCACGGGCCGCAGGTCAACAACCAGGTCCCGCCGCTCTAGCGCGGAGGCCGAGGCCGGTCTCGCCCCGGTTCAACGCCGCCCCCGCCCGATCATGAGCGGCCGAGCTGGGGATCGCTGGTCAACCGCGCCGCCGACTCGAGACGGCCGGCCAGCTGGTAGCTGAAGCCGGCGTCGCTGGGCGTCGAGAGCGCGATGTCGTACCAGCCGCCGGCGTGGCCGGTGTCGACCAGGATCTCGTCGGCGCCGACCAGCTCGAGGCGCCGGTCGGGCCCGTAGGCGTCGGCGACGGCGAGCACGATCGGGCGGCCGGGGCGGCGCGCCCGGGGCCCATCGCCGTCGAGGACCCGGATCCGCAGCCGTCCGAGCTCGTGGTCGGCGTGGACCTCGACGCGCAGCTGCGTCGACGGGGAGCCGGCGAAGTGGCGGAAGAAGCCGTTGGGACCGTGGAGGCTGAGGTCGTAGGTGCCCGGGTTGGTCAGCCCCGTGGACAGGTCGTCGCCGGCACCGACGGTGTAGGTGTACGGCGCCCCGGCGACCGTCAGCGATCGCGCCTGGACGCCCACGCCGAGCTGGCCGCGGTTGCGGATCGAGAGGCTGAGGGTCTGAGGATCGGGATTGAACTGGACGTCGAAGCGGTAGGCGAGCCGGCGCGATGGCTTGACGCCGGGTTCCTGCACCGGCACCGAGCCGACGGCCGGCGGCAGCGGGTGGTAGCTGGGAGGAGTCGTGCTCTCGTTGGGCTTGTACTCCGCGACGCTCGGCAGCGACGGAACGCGATCGGACGCGCTCTCGAAATCGAACGCGGAGGTCAGATCGCCGCAGACCGCGCGCCGCCAGGGCGTGATGTTGGGCTCGTCGACGGAGAAGCGCTGCTCGATGAAGCGGATCAGCGAGGTGTGGTCGAACGTCTCCGAGCAGACCCAGCCTCCGGTGCTCCACGGCGAGACGACGAGCAGCGGGACGCGCACACCGAGGCCGTAGGGCCCGACGACGCCGTCGGTACCCCCCGGGGTACCGGCCGTGCCGTTGAACAGCTCGTTGTCGAGCGGCACCGTCGACTGGCCGGCGAGCCCGCCGACGTTGGGGTAGGCCCCGATGGCGTGGTCGAAGAAGCCGTCGTTCTCGTCGAAGGTGATCAGCAGGGCCGTCTTGGACCACACCTCGGGGTCGCTGGTCAGCGCGTCGAGTACCCCCGCCGTGTACCAGGCGCCGTAGCCCGCCGGCCACGCCGGATGCTCGGTGTAGGCCTCCGGGGCGACGACCCAGGACACGCTCGGCAGCTGGCCGTTCTTCACGTCGGCGGCCAGGATGTCGAAGAACCCTCCGCTCACGTTGACGTCGGTGCCGGTCCGGGCGGCCTGGTAGAGCGGGCTGCCCGGGGTCGCGTTCTGGTAGTTGAAGAAGTAGAGCAGCGAGTTGTCGCCGTAGTTGCCGATGTAGGGATCCGAGGTCCAGCCCCAGGCCCCGGCCTTGTCCAGGCCGTCCCCGCTGTCCTGGTAGATCTTCCAGCTGACCCCGGCCTGCTGCAGGCGTTCCGGGTAGGTCTGCCAGCCGTATCCGAGCTCGTCGTTGGCGATCACCGGGCCGCCGCCCTGGCCGTCGTTGCCGTCCCAGCCGGTCCACATGTAGTACCGATTGGTGTCGGTCGGACCCAGCATCGAGCAGTGGTAGCCGTCACAGACGGTGAAGGCATCGGCCAGGGCGTAGTGGAATGGGAGATCCTCGCGCTTCATATGCGCCATGCAGGTCGTCGTCTTGGCCGGCAGCCACTGATCCCAGTTGCCGCCGTTGAACATCTGATGTGTTCCATCCCAGGTGTGGTCGAGATCCTCGATGAAGGTGAGCGCCAGGTTGCCGACGTCGGGCCGGAAGGGGGGGACGACGGTCGTTCCGTCAGCCTGGTACCAGACCGGTTTGCCGCTGGGAAGCGTGATCGGGTGGGGATCGCCGAATCCGCGCACGCCGCGCATGACGCCGAAGTAGTGGTCGAACGATCGGTTCTCCTGCATGAGCACCACGACGTGCTCGATGTCGTCGATGCTGCGGGTCGCGTGGTTCGCCGGGATCGTCAGCGCCCGAGCGATGCTGTCCGACAGCATCGTCGCCGCGACACTGCCGCCCGCAAGCTGAAGGAACCTGCGCCGATTGATCTCACGCATCCGCCTCACCGCCTCATACACGGGCAGCGCCCCTGCGCCGCCCTGTTCTCGACGGCCCGCGGCCTCCCGGCTCGCGCGCCTCCCGGCATCCTAGGTGGGCTCGGCCGCCGCGTCCACTCGGTCTACAAACCGCTCACACAGCGCTCACAACAAAGCCGCGGGGGGCCTCATCGTGAGGCGGATGACCGCCGACGCCGGGCCACAGCGCCGAGGCGATCTCATCGTGGGCGGCGACCCGTCCCACGCTCGGGCTGACCTTTGCGTCGACCTCGAGGTCCCAGTCGTCGCGGCGGGCCTCCCGGAGCGCGCGGACGATCCCGCCGACGCCATAGCAGTCGATGAACGCCAGCTCTGACAGATCGAGCCGGACCCGCCGGTGCGAACGCCGTAGGCGGTCCAGCTCGTCGCGGAGACCGTCGGCGACCGCGATGTCGAGTTCGCCGATCAGAGTGAGCCGGAGCGCCCCGTCGGCATCCCGGCGCTGCCTGATCTCGAACAACGGGCTACAGATGTCGGGCGCCCGACCGCCGTCGGGGCCTGTGACCGTTGCTTCCATCACGTCCTACCTCCGTGAGCCTGTTACCACGTCATCGCTGAGAACGACGGCCGGCCGCAGAACTTGCGAAAACTCCTGCAAGACGTGGGTGCGTGCCGAAGCGAGCACCGGTGATGACCTAAGGTGTCGGCCAGCGTGGAGCGCACTGTGGTCACCCCGGCTCGACCCGCCGACGCGGCGGCGGTGACCGAGGTGGTGGCGGCGCTCGAGTCGACGCTGTACGGCCGGGCGACGATCTCGCAGGCCGACCTCGAGGACGAGTGGTCCGAGCTGGACGTCGCGCGCGACGTCCGTCTCGTCCGCGACGGCGACCGCATCGTCGGCTACGCCCTGCTCCGCCGCCGGGACGAGATCTGGCGCGCCGAGGGGTACGTCCATCCCGACGTGGCCGGGCGCGGGATCGGCACCCTGATCGCGTCGGGGCTTGAACGCGACGCGGCGCGAGGCGGGGCCCGTGCGCTCCACAATGCCGTCCTGGAAGCCGACCGCCCCGCCGGCCGGCTGCTGGGCTCCCTCGGCTACCGCGCGGTGCGCGTCTTTCGCGAGATGCGCATCGAGCTCGACGGCACCCCGCGCGCGCCCACGTGGCCCGCGGGGCTGCGGGTCGCCGCGTTTGACCCTGAGCGCGACGCGGCCGCGTTTCACGCCGCCCACCAGGAGGCGTTCGCCGATCATTGGGACCACGTGCCGCGTGACCTCGCCTCATGGTCACGCGGCTATCTCGAGAGCGAGCGCTTCGATCCGGCGCTGTGGTCCGTTGTTCGGGCCGGGGACGAGATCGCGGCCGGCACCGTCTGCGCCGGCGCCACGTACGGTGGTGGCTGGATCCACGCGCTGTTCACGCGGCGCCCGTGGCGCAAGCGGGGCGTCGGCGCGGCGCTCCTGCAGGATGCGTTCGCTCGCCTCTGGGCGCACGGCGAGCGCACCGTCGGGCTCGGCGTCGACACCGCGAACGCGACCGGCGCGCTGGCCCTGTACGCGCGCGCCGGGATGGAGCCGGTGCTCGGCTGGGTGGTCTATGAGAAGCAACTCGATGACGAGCATCCAGCCTGAGCTGTGGGTGCGGCGCGCCGCTGCCGCGGTCGCCTTCTATCAGGCGGCGTTCGGCGCCACCGTCATGCACCGCGTGGGCGAGGGCGACGACATCGTCGCCCAGCTGCGCGTCGGCGATGCCACGTTCTGGGTCGCGGCGGCGAGCTCGTCGATGGGGCGGTTCAGCCCCGACGAGATCGGGGGCACGACGGGCCGGACGCTGCTCGTCGTCGCCGAGCCCGAGCGGGTGGTGGCACAGGCCGTGGCGGCGGGGGCCACCGAGGCCTCGGCAGTGGCCGACGAACATGGCTGGCGCCTGGGGCGGATCGTCGACCCGTTCGGTCACGAGTGGGAGATCGGGAGGCCTCTCGGCGCCTGGCCGCCGGCGTGAGGTCAGGCGCTGGGCGCGTTGGAGCCGGTGCTGGTCAGGAGGTCCGGGAGCGGGGCGAGCGTCTCGAGCGCGGCGCCGACGTCGGCGTCGACCTGCTGGCGTCGCCTGACCGCCAGGTCGGCGATGGGCGTCCCGGCGCCGCCGGCGTGGGGCGCGTCGATCGCCCGGGTCAGGGCGTCGAGCTCGGTGCGCGCATCGCCGACGAGATGCGGCGCCACCGGGTCGACGGCGGGCCGGAGCTCGCTGAGCAGCCGCCGGACGGCGGCGACATCCGCGGTGAGCGCGGCGAGGTCGGTGCCGCTGCCGTAGTCGTCATCGGCGGTGAGCGAGTCGCGCAGCGCGTCCTCGAGCACCTCGTGGGGCCGCAGCAGCCAGTTGCCGATGCCGGTGGGGGTGGACGGCAGGTAGGTCGACAGCGGCGCGCGCATCAGCCGCGCGAGCAGCTGCGCCAGGATGGCGGTGTTGTGCGCCGCGGCCACCGGATCCCGTCTGGTCCACAGGTCGAACTCGATCCGGTGAAAACCGGTGAACCTGGGATCGGCCGTCCCCAGCCGATGCCCCGCGGCCAGGCCGTCGATCTCTGCGCCGAGCGCGCCGAAGCAGCCGTACGCACCGTCGTCCTGACCGATCTCGAGCCACGTCAGGTGGGCAGTCAGCCACGCGGAGCGGGAGCGCGCCAGGTTGCCCGATCCGATCGCCGCCGCAAGAGCGGCGACCTGCGCCCGCACGGTCGACAGCTTGCCGGCGACGTAGGCACGGTAGGCGGCGAACGCCGGGCGCTCGATCGTGAGGTATGAGCAGCCGAGGGCGATCTTCCTGACGTTTCCGGTGGGGTCCAGCCACTGGACGCCGCATGGCAGCGCGTTCTGGGCGGGGGCGACGATGACGAACGCGTTGTCGTGCACGGTCACGGTGCGCGGCGGCGCGGCCCAGTAGCTCACCGTGACCGCGTTGACGCCGTTGGGCACCAGCCCGAACCCGGGGGTGCCGTCCGCGGACAGCAGGGTGTAGGGGGTGCCCGTCGCGGGCGCGCAGTCCTTGAGCTCCGGCGCGGTACCGTGGGCGTCGAGCACCAGCAGGCACAGCCCGGCCTGGCGATACTCGGCGCGCAGTTGGGGCCGCGACTCGCGCTCGATCACCCGCTGGACCGCTGACAGGCATCGCGCCGGCGCCAACGGCAGCGCGAGGAGGTGCTCGGCCGGGATCACGAAGATGCGCCCGCCCGCGGCCGCGTCGCCCAGAAACCGGGTCTGGGACATGATCAGCCCGGACGCGTTCAGGGACGCGACCTGCTCGGGCCTGAGCCTGTCCACCGCTCGCTGCGGGCTGCTCCACAGCGCGTAGCGCGCCGCCAGCGCCGAGGGCAGCTTGGCTCCGGCGGCCGCGGGCGACCCCGGGGTGGGGTACGACGAGCACGGCCGGATCGTCCCCGAGCTCGAGAATGCCCCCAGGACGGCGAGCACGACCAACCCACCGGCGGCCGTCAGGCAGACGGCGGCGACGCCGACCGCGGCTTTCGAAGTGAGACGCCGGCTCCCTGGCACGGCCGCCAAGTCTCGCAGCAGCCCGGCGAACCCGGCGCGGGTGGCTACGCTCGCACCCGGCCTGGATCGCCGGCCCCACCGTCCTGCCAGAATCGTCGGCCGGGCGCGCACCGCGCCCACGTTCCAGCCTGCTCCGTGATGCTCGATCGTCGCCAGTTCCTCGCTCGCTCCGGCGCCGCCGCCATCGCGGCGGGCGCGCTCGGCGGCGCCGAGTCCTCCGCCGGCGACGCCGCGGAGGGACGGCAGAGCGCCCAGGACCCGCTGCAGGCCGACGGCCCGCTCCAGTACGCGGTCGCCGCCGATCCCGCGGCCCGCCTGCCGGCGGTCCCGTTCCATGGGCCGTGGCAGGCCGGGATCGTCAACCCGCCGCCGCCCGCGGCGTCCTTCGTATCGTTCAACGTGACCGCGACCAGCCGCGGTGAGCTCGTCGACCTGCTCCAGACGCTGACCGCGCGCGCTCGGGCCTTGACCCAGGGCGGGGTCCCGGAGAACCTCGGGCCCGTCCACCCGCCGGCCGACAGCGGCACGCTCGGCCCCGAGGTCCCCGCGGACGGGCTGACGGTCACGGTCGGCGTCGGCGAGACGCTGTTCGATCATCGGTTCGGGATCGCCGACCGCAGGCCGGCCCACCTGACGCAGATGACGTCGTTCCCCAACGACAACCTCGACCCCAACCTGTGCGGCGGCGACCTGCTGCTGCAGATCTGCGCCGGCGCGCCGGACACGGCGATCCATGCGTTGCGCGACATCGCCAAGCACACCCGCGGCGGGATGCAGATCCTGTGGCGGCTGGACGGATTCGTGTCGCCGGCCCGGCCCACCGCCGTACCGCGCAACCACTTCGGCTTCATGGACGGGATCGCCAATCCGAGCGTCACCGTTCCCGCGGTCGGGAACCGGCTGCTGTGGGTGGTACCGGGCATCGGCGAGCCCGACTGGGCGGTCGGCGGGACCTACCACGTATGCCGGATCATCCGGATGTTGATCGAGTTCTGGGACAGGGTGTCGCTCAACGAGCAGCAGACGATGATCGGCCGCTACCGGGCCAGCGGGAACGTGCTCGGCACCAACAGCGTGACCGCGGTGCCGGATTTCACCGCCGATCCCAAGGGTGCGACGATCCCCTTGAGCGCCCACATCCGGCTGGCCAACCCGCGCACCAAGGCCACCGAGGACAGCCGGATCTTCCGCCGCGGTTACAACTACGACAACGGCGTCGACCTGGCCGGCAACCTCGACCTGGGCCTGATCTTCAACTGCTTCCAGCAGAACCTGACCCGCCAGTTCATCGCCAATCAGACACGCCTGATCGGCGAAGCGATGGTCGACTACATCTCGCCGGTCGGCGGCGGCTATTTCTTCGCGGTCCCGGGCGTCCGCGACAGCGGCGACTGGTACGCGCGCGGGCTGTTCGCGTAGCGCCCGGTCAGGGGCTGATGCGGTACTGCGCGTGGATGACGCGACGCGACCGGGAAATCGATCAGCTTCGCCATGTCGTCCTGGTCCTGCTTGCGCAATTATGGCCGGGTGCGGTTGCCGTCCGGTCTCGAGGTTCTGCGCATCCGGGACTTCAGGCTCGTGTTCGGCGCCTCGCTGGTCTCGCTGCTGGGCGATGGGGTGGTGCCCGTCGCGCTGGCGTTCGCCGTGCTGGATCTGACCGGCTCGGCGACCGACCTGGGCATCGTGCTGGCGGCGCGGACGATCGCGCTGGCCGCGTCGCTGCTGGCCGGCGGGGTGCTGGCCGATCGCGTCGGGCGCCGGGTGGTGATGGTCTGCGCCGACCTGGTGCGGCTCGGGACCCAGGCGGCGATCGCGGTCCTGCTCGTGGGCGGGCACGCGACCGTCGCCGAGATCGCGGTGTCCCAGGCGCTGCTGGGCGCGGCGTCGGGCTTCTTCAACCCCGCATCCAGCGGTCTGATCCCGGCGGTCGCGGGCGACCGGCTGCAGGAGGCCAACGCGCTGCGGGGGATGGCGCTGGCGGCCGGCAACATCGCCGGTCCCGCGATCGCCGGCGTGCTGGTCGTGGTGGCCGGCCCGGGGTGGGCGCTGCTGATCGATGCGGCCAGCTATGGCGCCAGCGCCGTGCTGCTCGTCCGCGTCCCGCGCGACCGCGCTCGGCCCGCGCCGGGTCGGCGCAACTTCCTGGCCGATCTGCGCGCCGGCTTTCACGAGGTTCGCTCCCGGACCTGGGTGTGGACAACGCTCGCCGCGTTCGCGTTCATCAACGCGGTTGGGGCGGCGTTTCCGGTGCTCGGCGCGCTGACCGCCAAGCAACACTTCGGCGGGGCCGGAGCCTGGGCGGCCATCTTGGTCGGCAGGGCCGTCGGGGCGCTGGTGGGCGGAACGACGCTGCTGCGGCTCAGGCCCCGGCGACCGTTGCTCGTGACCACGCTGGCCGGGATGATCACCGCGCTCCCGACCATCCTGCTGGCCGTACCCGCACCGCTCGCGGTCATCGTGGTCGCCGCGTTCGTCTCCGGGGTCGGCCCGATGGTGTTCAACACGCTGTGGGAGACGACCCTGCAGCAGCACATCCCCGCCCAGGCCCGCTCCCGGGTCAGCGCCTATGACTGGCTCGTGTCGATCGCGCTGGCCCCCGTCGGCTACGCGCTGATGGGTCCGCTGGCGGGGGCGATCGGCGTGTCCGCGGCCCTGTATCTCTGCGGCGGCCTGGACTTCGCCCTGATGGCGTCGCTGCTCCTTGTCCGCGACATCCGGACGCTCCCGCCGGGTCCTCGACCGTCCACGGTCGCGACCGAGAGCAGCTGACAACGGCACCCGGCCTCGCGCGAAGGCGAGGCCGGGATCCGGAGAGGGGAGGGGTCAGCGCGTCTTGGCGACGGTGAAGCTGAGCCCGCTGTTGCGCTGGGTGAAGGTGGCCCGGCCGGCGCCCGCGGGCGTCGAGGTCCAACCGGCGATCGGCCTGCCCGCGCCCGCCAGGAAGCTGGTGAAGTCGGCCGAGGCGGTGCCACAGTCCATGTTGCGGCTGGCGACCGTGTAGCCACCGGCCGGCAGATACGCGCTGCCCGCGCGGTCGTTGTGCAGGACGGTGAAGCCGATGCCGGCGCACGCGTTCAGCTTGTTGGTCCCGTTGGTCCGCGTGCCGGGCGCAACGACGCGGACGCTGGTCGAGGCGACCTGGCGGTTGCCGAAGCTCAGTCGCACCGCGTAGACGCCGGCCTCGGTCGCGGGCGGGACCCGGACCGAGGTGTGGTAGATGCCCTCGACGAGCGCCGGCGTCTGGACCGCCGGCATGCCGCTGACGGTCCGCCCGGACGCGATCGCATCAGACGTGATGGTGACGTTCTCCCCGGCCCTGGCGTAGGCCAGCCCGGAGATGGTCAGCTTCGCGCCCGGCTGCACCGTCGTCGAGCTGAGACCGATGGTGAACGGCGCGCTCTTGGCGGCCTGCACGACGGCCGGCGTCACCGGAGCACCCCCGGAGGTCGCGGCGAACGCGGTCGGCGCGGCCGCCATGGCGGTGGCGGCGATGGCGCCGATGCCGGCGAGCTTGAGCGGCGAGATACGTGAGCGGGACTTGGGGAACATGGGGATCTCCGTTCGTTTCAGAGCTGGGCGCCCTGGGGGCGCGTTTCGGTGTGGTCCCCACGGTCTCACCGCCGCCTCGCCCTGCCGTCCGTATCGAGATACTGCACTTCGCGGCGCCACTACTGACCCGGCTGGTCCGCGATACGTAATCTCGCCGCCCTGATCGGTTCGGTCGTCCGCCTCCGGCGACCTACGGCCGCCCGCCGCCGGGCGCGGGCGCTCGCGCGGTCAGTACCTGGGTGTTATGCCCCTGGAGCATGTTCTCGGGCCCCTGCCAGAGGTTGGCGATCATGAACAGGGTCGCTCTGTCCGGGCCACCCAGGGCACAGGCGAAGCAGGCGCGGTCGAGCTCGATCGTGTCGAGGACCTCGCCGCCCTCGCGAACGCGCACACACCGCTGGTTCGGCACGTCCGCGTACCAGACGGCGTTCTCCGCGTCGGCGCAGATGCCGTCCGGCACTCCGTCGCCGAGCTCGGCCCAGACCCTCCGGTTCTCCAGGCCGCCGTCGGTTGCGATGTCGAACGCGGTGAGTCGCCTGGCGTAGGACTCGCCGACGATCAGCGTGCGGTCGTCGGGCATGATCAGCATGCCGTTGGGGAAGGCGAGGCCGTCCGCGACCTGGCGGGCCGAGCCATCGGGGGCGACGAGAGCGACGACTCCGGGGGCGAAGTCCTCGCCGGCCATCAGGTCGAAGCCGCCGCCGTTGACATACGCGTTGCCGCGGCCGTCGACGACCAGCTCGTTGCCCGCCGGCGGATCGGACGCGCTGCGCAGGTCGCCGTGGGTTTGCCACGAGCCGTCTGGCGCCTGGCGCAGCAGGAGGCCCTCGCCGGCCGAGACGAGCAGCAGCCGGCCGTCCGGGAGCCAATCGACGCACAGCGGGAACCCGCGGCCTTTGGCCATGACCTCGCTGCCGCCGTCCATATCGACGGCGATCACCTCCTGCGTGCCCCAGTCCGAGAACCACAGGCGACCCTCGTGCCATCTCGGCTGCTCGCCGAACACCAGACCGTCGATCAAAACCCGTACATCCGACATCGAGATCGCTCCTCTTCGGGGCCCGTGGTCAAGAACCAGTGTCCTGGGTCGCAAATTCGATGGCAGCCTCGCGAATTTCGGACTCACGCCACCAGACGGTAGGGCGAGGGCAGGTCCGTCCACAAGCGCCGCACGTTCCTCGCGGCCCACGGCAGGCGACGAGACCGCGCGCGCCGACACCGGTCCAAATCTGCGCGCGGTCGGCGTAGCCTGTTCCCGGTGACGGAGTCGCGCGTGATGCCCGGGGTCGCGGTGCGCGACGCCGTGCAACGACTGGCCGCCGAGCTGCTCGACGACGTCGAGCGCATCGCGGGGCGCTCGGTGGCACGCATGCGGGAGGTGTTGCCGTCGTATGCCAAGGTGCCCGCCGAGGCGCTCGTTCCGATCACGTTGGCCAATACGCGCAATCTGCTCGAGGCGGTCCGTGATCCGCGCGCGGACCCGGTGCGTGCCGAGCGGCATTTCCGGCACTCCGGCGAACGCCGGCTCGGCCAGGGGATCTCGGCGGACGAGATGCTCCAGGCGTGGCGGATCGGCCTGGAGGTCGTCCGCGAGCAGGCGCATCAGGTCGCCACGCGGCGCCAGGTGACCGACGCCGTGCTGCTCGAGTTCGTCGAGGCGACATTGCAATGGGGCGACATCGGCATGCGGGTGTCGGCCTCGGCGCATCGCGACGGCGAAATCAGCGAGCTCGAACGGCTCGCGGCTGAGCAGGGGGCGCTTCGTCGGGTGGCCGAGCTGGTCGCCCGGCACGCGCCGCCCGAGCAGGTGTTCGCCCTCGTCACGGAGGAGCTCAGCCACATCGAGGGCACCGGCCTGATGGTGCGGACGGTCCGGTTCGAGCCCGACGGTGCCGCCACGATCCTGGCCGCGCATGGCGGGCCCGCGGGTCTGCTGCCTCGTGCAACCAACACGGCTCGACCCGGAGGAGGTGTGCTCGACCAGGTGTTTCGCACCGCCCGTCCGGGTCGGGTCGACGACTATGCGCAGGTCAGCGGGCCGCTCAGCCACGAACTGCGCGCCGCGGGCATTCGCTCGGCGGCCGCTGGGCCCATCGTCGTCGACGGGCGCGTCTGGGGCGCGATGGTGGTGGCCGCTCAGCGGGCCTTGCCGCCCGGAAGCGAGGACCGGGTCGCGCAATTCGCGGAGCTCGTCTCGACGGCGATCTCGAACATCGAGTCACGCGCGGCCGTGGAGCGCCTTGCCGCCGAGCAGTCCGCGCTGCGGCGGGTGGCGACGTTGGTCGCGCGTGAGCACTCTCCCGAGGACCTCTTCGCGACGCTGGCGCAGGAGCTTGGGGTCCTGCTGGGCGTCGGCGCCTCGGCGATCCTGCGCTACGAGGCTGACACGAGCGCGACGGTCGTCGCGGGATGGAGCGACGGGGGGATCACCCTCCCGCTCGGCGTGCGGCTCTCGCTCGCGGGGGAGAACCTCGCCGGCGAGGTGCGTCGCAGCGGAGCGTCCCGGCGCAAGGAGGACTACAGCGATGCGCCGGGAGTGATCGCCGCCACCGTGCGCGAGCTCGGACTCCGTTCCGCGGTCGCGACCCCGATCATCGTCGATGACGCGACCTGGGGGGTGATCGCCGTCCTGTCCGGCAGGCCGGAGCCGCTCCCGCCCGACACCGAGGTGCGGCTTGCGGAGTTCAGCCGGCACGCCGCCATGGCGGTGGCCAACGCGAAGAGCCGCTCGGAGCTCGCGCAGTCGCGGGCGCGGATCGTGCGGGCGGGGGATGAGGCTCGCCGGCGCTTCGAGCGCGACCTGCATGACGGCGCGCAGCAGCGACTGGTGTCGTGGGGGCTCGCGTTGCGCGCGGCCGAGGCGACCGTCCCGCCTGATGGGGCCGAGGTCCGGGCTGTCCTCGCACGCCTCGGGGCGGGGCTCAGCGAGATGCTCGATGACCTGCGGGAGCTCTCGCGCGGCATTCATCCGGCGGTGCTGTCCGAGGGTGGACTGGCGCCGGCGCTCAGCTCGCTGGCCCGACGGTCGCTCGTTCCAGCCAACGTGCAACTCGACCTCTCCGGCGAACGCCTCGAGGAGCCGGTCGAGGTGACCGCTTACTACGTGACGTCGGAGGCGCTGACGAACGCCGCCAAACACGCTCGCGCATCACGCGTCGACCTCACGGTCCGGCAGCGCGACGGCTCGCTCGAGGTGATCGTCACCGACGACGGACGGGGCGGCGCTGACCCAGCGAGCGGCTCGGGCCTGACCGGACTGGTCGACCGGGTGGAGGCGATCGGCGGCACGATCCGGATCGAGAGTCCCCCGGGCGCCGGCACCGCCGTGAGCGTCAGGCTCCCGACGGGAACCACCCGCTGAGGCCGGGCGAAGGGCCCGCGTAGGATTGAAGCGATGACCGGCGGTTTCGATTGGCGGTTGGCTTCCGTGGATCGTCAGTCCACGACGGACCGGGTGTGCATTCAGCTGCGGGCGGCGATGCTGGAGGGGCGACTGCCGCCGGGCGAGCGGCTGCGCGAGGTCGTGCTGGCCGAGATCTTCGGGACCGGTCGCAGCGCCATTCGGGAGGCTCTGCGCCAGTTGGTCCAGGAGGGCCTGGTGGTGATGCGGCCCAACCGCGGCGCGCGCGTGCGGGAGATCTCGATCGATGACGTGGTCGATATCTACGCCGCTCGTGAGGCGATCGAGACCGCGGCGGTCGCGCGAGCCGTGGGGGCCGGGAGCTGCGTGGACGTGTCCGCCCTGTGCGCCGCCCACGATCGGATGCGGATCGCCTGGTCGGGCCGGGAGCGGACGCCACTCGCGGAGCTGGTGACGGCCAACCTCGCGTTTCACGTCGCGATCGTCGGTCTGGCCCGCAGCCCGCGTCTCTCCCGGGTCTTCGAGCCGCTGGCGGCCGAGTCCCAGATGGCGATCACTTCGCGAATGGTCGCTCTCGATCAGGCCTCGACCGAGGTCCACGGACGCATTCTGACCGCGATCGCCCACCGCTCACCCGACGCGGTCCGACTGGTTCGCGAGCACCTGCGCGTGGATCAGCCGGCGGTCGGCTAGCGCCGCCCTCGCGGTCAGCTGACCCACGCGCCCAGACCGGGCCGCGACGAGCCGCGCGTTCGGAAACGGGCTTGGCCACCGCTCTTGACTTTGGATGGCAAAGGAGATCGCGCCCGCAGTCACATGCGCCCTGGAGGCGGCGAAGCGCCGGGCGCGGTACGGGTCAGCCGTCAGTGGACTTGATCATCGCCGGGACGGTGTCGTGTCCGTCGATGTCGTAGTAGACGCCGGGGAAGGTCTGGAACGCTCCGCTGGTGTCGTGGTCCAGATGCGACTCGTTGAACGTCAGCGCCCCCCAGCCGGTGTCGACGACGTCGAACACGGCGCCGCCGCCCTCTCTGGCGCTGTTGTCGTCCATCACCGTGCCGGCGATCAGCACGTTGTCGTCGCGGCCGTCGAGGTAGATGGTGCCGCCGCTGCCTCCACCGGGTGTGCCATGTGAGGCCGGGTTGGCGCCCCAGCCGATGGCCCGGTTGTTCGTGAACGCGCTGTTGAGGACGTCCCACTGGACGCTGATGCTGCTCAGGGCTCCGCCGTTGGAGCAGCGGCCGCCGCGGAACCTGTCGCCGGTGATGTAGACGGGGCGGTTCTCGTACTGGGCCAGGGCGCGGATCGCTCCCCCGCCCAGATCGGGGCCGTAGGCGTAGCACCGGTTGTCCACGAACCGCGAGTTGACCGCCCTGAACTGACCGCCCTCGACGTAGATGGCTCCGCCGCCGTCGACCCCGCCGTACCAGCACGTCGGGACGTTGGCGGTGCAGGTGGCCTGATGCGCGCCGTCGTAGCCGTCCTCGAGGGTGATGTTCTGCACGGCGATCTGCGGATAGGGCTGGTTGACGCAGTCGTCGGTCGACCAGGTTCCCGCGCAGGTGTCCGAGTACAGGATTCGGCGCTTGCCGCCTCCGCTGAGGGTGACCAGGCCGCCACCGTCGAGCACCACCCGGCGCCGGGTCTTGATCACGCTCGCGGTCGTGGTCATCACGATGGTGACCGGCTTGGGCCCGCAGTGGAAGGTGATGATGCCGCCCATGGCAACGTCGCGCACCACCGCGGCCGAGGTGCAACTGCCCGGCGTGCCGCTCCCGATCACGTGGTTGGGGTGCCGGGCGTTGACCGCGCGGCCGGCGGGCGGCACCTGGAAGTGCCCCGTGGGGTTGCCGAAGTTCGGCGCCGCTGCTGCGGCCGGCGCCGCCCCGATGGTGAATGCGCTTACGAGCAGTCCGACGGCCAACACCAGGCTCAGCAGGGTTCTGGAACCGCCCACGCGTCGCATGGACCTACGAGGGCCGAGCGTCGAGAGCGAGTCCGAACGGGCTTCCCTCGGAGTCCCGGCAGATCGACCACTGCGAGCCGGGATGAATGACGCTTCCGCCCAGTGCGGTGACCTGCTGCAGCGAGGCGTCCATGTCGGCAGTGGCGAAATAGGGGAGGGAGACCGTGTCGCCGGGGCCCGTGCCCCGCTCGTGGACGCCGAGAGCGGCATCGCCGGCGCCTGCTTGCCAGCCGCGGCCCTCGGCGTCGGTGCGCGCGCGCAACTCGACCCCGAGCAGACCTGACCAGAAGCTCAGCGCGCGGTCCGGATCGTCGGCGGGGAACTCGATCAGCGCGAGGGGCCTCATCACGCCCCAGACGATAACGCCGATCGTGCGGCTGACGGGTGCCCGGTGTCGTCGGCGCTGTCAAGAGCCGTTGTGGCGCTTGATCGTCTCGAGCATCGCTCGGGGAGCGGCGGTGAGAAGCCGGTTCGCCGGGATGGCGATTGCCGTCTGAAACTGCGGGGCGTGATCGCGAATCGGCACGAATGCGATGTTCGCGGTGACCTCCACGAGCGATCGCGGCAGCAGGCCGATGGCGACCCCGTTGCGGATGAGGTCGATCATCGTGGCGGTCTCGTTCACCTCATAGCTGATGGTGCGGGTCACGCCGGCGGCGGCGAACGAGCGGTCGACGGCCATCCGGATGCCCCATCCTTTCGGCACGTCGATCAGCGTTTCCCCGCGGAGCGCCGCGAGCTCGATGTCCGCCCTGCCGGCGAGGGGATGCCCGGCCGTGACGGCGAGCATGATCGGCTCGCGCGCCAGGGGGAAGAGCTCCAGACCGGACGGGCCGTCGCCGGGCAGCGCGACGAACGCGAGGTCCAGCCGTCCCTCCCGGACCTCGTGGGCCATCTCCGTGGAGCCGCCATGGCGGAGCTCCACCTCGACGGCCGGATGCTCGGCTCGGAACGTGGCCAGTATCCCCGCGAGGTCGACCGCACGCATTCCCTGGGCCTGCATCGTGCCGAGCACGACCTTTCCGCGCAGCCCTCCCCGCGCCTCGTCCACCGCGTCTCTCGCCGCCTGCGCCGCCGCCAGGGTGGCGCGCGCTTCGGGCAGCAGCGCGTGTCCGGCGTCGGTCAGGTTGACGCGGTGGGTGGAGCGGTCGAACAACATCACCCCGAGCTCCTTCTCGAGGTTGCGCACCCCGGCCGAGACGGCTGACTGGACGACGTGGAGCCGGTCAGACGCGCGGGTGAAGCTGCCCTCCTCGGCGACCGCGACGAATGTGGCGAGCTGTCGTAGCTCCACGGCCGGAATCTATCGCCACCGGCGATAACCGTCAGCGCCGTTTTGCGTTGATCGCGATCTCACCGTGGGTGATCCTGGGGTGCGCAATCGCTCCGATCTTCCACCTTCGACTCCAGGGACACCCAATGACATCCTCGATCATCTCGCCACTGAAGTTGCGTCGCAGCCCCGGCCTCGGGTTCTGGGCCGTGGCGTTCGCGTTCACGACGGTGATGGCGTTCACGACCGTGCCCACCCCGCTGTGGTCGTTGTATGCGCAGCGGGACCGCTTCTCGTCGCTGACGGTCACGATCGCGTTTGCCGTCTACGCGCTGGCGGTCGCACTCAGCCTGTTTCTGGTCGGCCACCTGTCTGACTCGTTCGGCCGGCGGCGCGTGCTGATGCCGGCGCTCGCGCTGGAGATCCTCGCCGGCCTGGTGTTCGTGGCCTGGTCGTCGTTGCCGGCGCTGTTGGCCGCTCGGGTGCTGAGCGGGCTCGGCATCGGCGCGGTGACCGCGACGGCGATGGCCTGGATCTCAGAGCTGGGAGCGGGCCGCCGGCGCGCGCAGATCGTTGCGACGGCCGCGAACCTCGGCGGGCTCGGGATCGGTGGCCTGATCTCCGGTGCGCTGGCGCAATGGACGAGCCCCGCATTGGTCGTGCCCTACGCCGTCATGACTGTGGCGATGCTGCTCGCGTGGGCGGCACTGCTCGTCGCGCCGGAGACCCGGGACCGTCCGTCGCCGCGGCCCCGCTATCGGCCGCAACGGGTATCGGTGCCGGCGCGTTCACGCGGTCGCTTCTTCGCCGCCACGCTGGATGCCGCGATCGTGTTCGCCGTGTTCGGTCTATTGACCTCACTGGCGCCGAGCTTCCTGGCCGGGATCCTCCATCAGCCCTCGCACCTGCTGGCCGGCGCGGTCCCCTTTGCCGCGTTCGCCACGGCGGCACTCGCGCAGATGCTCACCGCCTCTCGCACGACGCCGCAGTTGTTGTCCGCCGCGATCCCGGCGCTGTTGACGGGGCTTGGCCTGTTGACGATCGCGCTGTGGCTGCCTTCCCCCAGCTTTGGCGTGTTCGCGGCCGGCGACGTCGTCGTCGGCATCGGCTGCGGCCTGATGTTCAAGGGGGCGATCGCGACGGTCACCGAGATCTCCGCCGTGGAGCATCGCGCCGAGGCGCTCGCCGGCCTGTACCTCGCCTCCTACCTCGGCCTCGCGGTCCCCGTGATCGGCCTCGGCGTGCTGACCCAGATCGCGTCCACGCGCGTCAGCCTGCTCGTGTTCGCGGCGCTGCTCGCACTCGGGATCCTGGCCGCCGCCCCGGCGCTGCTCGGCCGCCGCGGCAGCCACCCATCCGTCGCAACCACAACCCCCTCGACCTGAGAGACGAGCCACAACCCCCTCGACCTGAGAGAACCAAGCATGTATCAGACGACAATGAAGACAACGGAGCTCGGCCAGACCGGCCTCCAGATCACCCGCCTCGGGTTCGGCGCATGGGCGATCGGCGGCGGGAACTGGGAGTTCGGCTGGGGCCCGCAGGACGATGACGAATCGATCGCCGCGATCCACCACGCCCTCGCGCAGGGGATCAACTGGATCGACACCGCCGCCGCCTACGGCTTCGGCCGCTCCGAGCAGATCGTCGGCCGCGCTCTGGCCGGACTTGCCGAGCGACCGTACGTGTTCACCAAGTGCTCGCTGCCGGAGGGCCCCGACCGCACGGTCACGCATAGCCTCAAGCGCGACTCGATTCTGCGTGAGGCCGAAGCCAGCCTCACGCGACTCGGAGTCCAGGCGATTGACGTCTATCAGATTCACTGGCCGATCCCGGCGGAGGACATCGCCGAAGGGTGGGCGGCGCTCGCCGAGCTCAAGGGCCAGGGCCTGGTGCGCCACATCGGCGTCTCCAACTTCGATGTCGAGCAGCTGCGCCGCATCCAGCAGATCGCGCCCGTCGAGACGGTGCAGCCCCAGTACTCGCTGATCGAGCGCGACGTCGAGCGGGAGATCCTGCCGTTCGCGGAGCGCGAGCGCCTCGGGGTGATCGTCTATTCGCCGATGGGCTCTGGGATGCTCACCGGTGGCATGACCCGCGAGCGCATAGAACGCCTGCCCGAGGACGACTGGCGCACGCACGACCCTCGGTTCAACGAGCCGCAGCTGTCGCGCAACCTCGACCTCGTGGCACGCCTGACGGCGGTCGCCGACCGCTACGGCGCGACGCCGGGCGCGATCGCGCTCGCCTGGACGCTGCGCAATCCCGCCGTCGACGGCGCCATCGCCGGCTTCCGCCGCCCCGATCAGGTCGCACCGATCCTCGCCGCCGCGGACCTCGACCTCACCGACCAGGACATCGCTCAAATCGAAGGGAGCACACGATGAGCCCGCAAACGTCACACACGAAGAATCGCGTCGGACTGCTCGGCATCGGCCTGATGGGCTCCGCCATGGCCCAGCGGTTGCTTGACCAGGGCATCGCCGTGATCGCGTGGGACCGCGACGCCGAGCATGTCCACGATCTCGCCGGCCGCGGCGGCGAGCCGGCGCAAACGCCCGGCGACGTCGTCCGCGGCGCCGGGGTCGTGATCACGATGCTGCCCACCGCCGAGGTCATCCTCGACGTGGTGCAGCCGCTCCTCGATGATTGGCCGCAGGACACCATCTGGTTGCAGATGAGCAGCGTCGGGGCCGCCGAGGCAGACCAGCTGACGCAGGCGGCCGAGGCACACGCGGTGACCCTCGTCGACGCGCCCGTCTCGGGCAGCACCCATCCCGCGCAGGAGGGACAGCTGACCATCCTGGCGTCCGGGCCCGACTCCGCGCGCGCCGCGGTCGAGCCGATCTTCGACGCGCTGGCGTCGCGGGTGCTGTGGGTCGGGGCGGCCGGCATGGGCTCGCGGCTGAAGTTGGCCGCCAACCATTGGATGATCACGATGGTCGCCGCATTGGCCGAGTCGATGAATCTCTGCGAGCTCATGGGCCTCGAGCAGCAGCAGTTCGTCGCGCTCCTCGACGGCGGGCCGCTGGGCTCCGCCTACGCCCTGCAGAAGCTGGACGAAATGCGGCGCCACCAGTACCCCGCAGGCTTTCCGGTTCGGCTCGCCCTCAAGGACCTGCAGCTCGTCAGCGAAGTTCAGCGGGGCTCCCAGGCCACGATGCCGCTGCTGGACGTGACGCTCGAGCGCTTCACGACCGCCAGCCGGGACCTCGCCGACCAAGACCTTGCGGCGATCTACGAGCTTGACCGACCGGCCAACGCCACCTGAGTGGAGGTGAGCGTCCGCGTTGCCGGCGCCGCGGGCGCTATTCCACCAGCGGCGCTTCCTCCAACGAGGCGTTGATGTGCTCGGACAGCGCGACGGCCGCGGCCCGCTGCGCCGCCAGTCGCTCCTGATCGTCGTGAGCGCTGAGCAGGGCCGCGGCGTAGGCGGTGGAGGCGGCGTCCCACAGCTCGTGCATGCGATCGGTCTGCAGACGGGCCTGCCGGCGCATCGTCTCGACGTCCTCCGCGATCACCTCGGCCGGCGCGTCGGCCTCGTGGATGTGCTCCACGCCGCTTTCGCGGACGAAGGTGAACGTCTTCCGGTCGGTCAGGACCGGCCGGTGGAGGAAGCGCCGGACGTGCGTCGAGCCGTCGTCGCCGACCGAGGTGCCGACGCTGAAGCGCGGGTACGGCTCGATCGTGGCGAGCCACTGCTCCCGCTGGGTCTCGATCTCATGCGCTTGCCGTCCGTCGATGGTGAGGCCGACGTACTCAGCGACGTGCACCCACCCCCAATGCGTGGCCGCGAGCAGGAGGCCGACTGCGGCGACGACGGCGTCGAGCGCGCCGCCGCCTTCGAACAGGAGCCGCCAGGCGCCGTACAGCAGCAACGCCACGCCTCCGATCAGGCTCACGCCGGTCAGCACCGAGCCGGCGGCGACGAGCCGGTCGTGTTGCTGGGTGGACACCGGAGCCTCTCTGCGCTGCTCCGGGCCGGGGAGGTTCTCCAGGTCATCATCGAGCAGCCGGGGGTCGGGCGCGACTCCCAGGAACGCGATCATGCCCTGGCTCTCGTCGGTCATCAACGGACCCTCCGAGCGGCCCCGGACGGGTCAGCTCGCCGCCGGCGGCCGGGCCAGCGATGCCCGACGGGTGCCGTTGGCCGGGTTCTGCGCGGCGTCGGCGGCGAGGTTGCCGGTGAGCATGCCCTGCTGGATCTGCTCCATCAGCGATCCCACCGCCGCCGGGGAATGGGGCAGCAGGAGCGTGGTCATGTTGCCGTTCTCCCCCACGGACCGGAGCGTGTCCATGTACTGCGTCAGTGCCACCAGCCCCATCGCCTCCTTGGGGTCGATGCCGACATCGTCGGCGAGAATCGCCAGCGAGTCCTTGAGCCCCTCGGTGATCGCCTTGCGCTCCGCTGCCACGCCCTCTCCGTGCAGCCGCATCGACGCGGACTCCGCCTCGGCCTTCTTGATCCGGAGGGTCTTGTCGCCCTCGCCCTGGGCGGTCGCGGCCTCCTGGTTTCGGCGGGCCGCGTTGATGTTGTTCATCGCGTCCTTGACGCGCTGGTCAGGCTCGATGTTGGTGATCAGCGCCTTGATGATCTCGTAGCCGTAGTCGGCCATCTGCGTCTGCAGGGTGTCCTGGATGTGCTTGGCGATCGTATCCGCGTCGGCGTAGGCCTCGTCGAGGTCCATCGTCGGGATGTGCGAGCGGACGACGTCGAAGGCGTAGGACTTCATCTGGACCTCGGGGTCGTCGAGCTTGTAGAAGGCATCCTTGACCTTCTCCGGGTCGGCTCCGACCATGTACTGGATCGCGAGCTTGACCACGACGAACACGTTGTCCTGGGTCTTGGTCTCGATGTCCGCGTTGAGCTGCTCGACCTGCAGGCTCATCCGCCCGGCGACCTTCTCGACGAACGGCGACTTGCGCTGGAGTCCGGGGCCGGCCACACGCACGAACTTGCCGAAACGCTCGACAATCGCGCGTTCCTGCTGCTCGACGGTGAAAAAGAGGAGAGGCATAAGGGCGTCCTTTCAATCGGCGGTCCCGTGACCACGAATCGCCGGGTTCGGCGCCTGATCGACTGGGTGGGAGGGGTCTTCTCGTCGCTGGGGCGAAACTGTCCGTGAGGGTCGCCGCGCGGCGGATCAGCCGACGGTGCTCTGCGCGAAGTTGCTTCGCACAAGCGGTGAAAATGGCCTGCGTATATCGTACTCACCCGCCGTGGGATGTCGATCAGGTTGCGCCTCAGTGAGAAGCTGAATCCTCCGTGGCGCGCGCCGGAATGGCGGCGGCGACGAGGACGCCGGCGGCCGCGCGCGCGGGGGCGGCGATCGCGGGGTCCCGGTCCATCTTGGCGGCAAACCCTCCGCCGTCGTAGATCAGGTGGAGCTGGCTGGCGAGCAGCATGGGGTCCGGGGCGCCCGCGGCGGCGGCGAGCTCGGTGAACAGGGCGCGGATCTCACGGCGGTAGGCCTCGGCGGCCTCATCGACGCGCCCGCCGGCCGGCGCCTCGGCGGCCGCGGCGGTGAAGGCGCAGCCGTGGTAGTCGGGCGCGCTGAACAGCTGAGCCTGGGCGTCGAACACGGCGAGGATCCGCTCGACGGGATCCTCGACGGCGTCCACCGCCGCCCGCAGCCGCCCCAAGACCTGGGCATGCCGGGCGTCGAGGTAGGCGCAGACGAGCTGCTCCTTGCTACCGAAGGTGCTGTACAGCGAGGCCTTGGCCACACCGGCGCGCTCGATCACCCGGTCGATGCCGACGGATTGCACGCCCTCGGCGTAGAACAGCTCGCCCGCCGCCTGGAGCAATCGTTCCCGCGGCGAGGCCTTGCCCCCCTTGGAGGGGGTCATGTGGGTGGTTCGCGCGGGCATCTGCGCTCACTCCTCTGCGCGATCTGCGGCCTCGACCGAGACGTCAACGCGGTCCGCGTAGAACGCGACGTGGCCCTTGATCTCGGCCACCGCCGGATAGGGGTCATCGTAGAACCAGACGGCGTCGGTCCCACGCTCCACGGCAGGCGTGATCGAGTAGTAGGACGCGTCGCCCTTGTACGGGCAATAGGTGGTCAGTTCGCTGGCCGCGAGCTGCGATCGGTCGACGTCGCCGAGCGGGACGTAGCGCACCGGGGGGTAGTTGGCCTCGCGCAGGACCAGCGTCGAGCGGCTGTCGGCGATCGTCGTCTCGCCACCGCGAACGACGACATGGTCGCCGCTCGGGGTGACCGTGATCGGGTGGTCGGGACCGGGGGTCTTGATGTCACGTGACATGGGGGCTCCTTCGCTCATTTGGCGCGACTGGGGGACAGGCAGCGCTGTCGCGGGGCGCGGCGCACGGTACCAGACAGACCGGTCTGTTTGCAAGCGGTCCGGAAAAGAGCAGCGGTCGATGCTGTGGCCGCAGCCGGTCGGGCCATCCTGGCCGCGGCCGGTTGCGAGCGTCTAGACCGATCTACGGGTCTCGAGCGCGCGGATGCGGTCGAGCAGCTCGCAGGCGAGAACGGCGCCCGCGGAGTTCAGGCCGAGGTCGCGTCGCAGCCGATCCGCCTTCGCGACCCGGGCGGCGGAGCTCGGGTCAAACCGGGGCGCGCGGCTCGTCCCCGCGCACGGCTCGAACAGGCCGAGCGCCAGGTAGCGGCGCACCACCGACACCCTCAGCCCGGCCCGGCGAGCGACGCCGGCGAGCTCGATCGCTTCGTCGGCGCCGGGTCGCCATTGCGGTCCAGCGCGGCGGGCGCTCACCGGCTGGCCTCGCGCGGGTTGAACTCCGACACCGCGGCGAGCTGCTCGAACAATTCGCGCTCCCCCTGTGATGGGTCCTTGGGTACGGCGATCTGCACGGTGGCGTAGAGGTCGCCGTGCTCTCCGTCCCGCGACGGCAACCCTCGCCCGCGCAACCGCAGCCGTCGGCCGCTCGAGGATCCGGCCGGGACCCGCACCTGGGCGGTGCCGGTGAGGGTCGAGACCGGGACCGTGGCCCCGAGCGTCGCCTCCCATGGCGCGACGCGCAGGTCGACCTGCAGGTCGTCGCCCTGGCGGCGAAACCGAGGGTGGGGCTTGAACCGCACCAGCAGGTAGAGATCGCCGGCCGGTCCACCGTCGCGGCCCGGGGCACCCTGGCCCGCCACGCGGATCTGCTGGCCCTCCCTGACCCCCGCGGGAATGTTGACCGAGACGCTGTGCCCGTCCCCGAGCGACAGCCGCCGTCTGGCACCGGAGAGCGCGTCCTCGAGCGACAGCTCGAGCACCGCCTCACGGTCGCGCCCGCGCAAGGGGCCGGAGGCCCGCGGAGCGGCGCCGTCGCCGAACAGCTGCTCGAAGAAGTCGGAGAAGACCCCGTCGCGGAACTCCGCGCTCGTGTCGCGGCCGAAGCCCTCTGCGGCGAAGAAGTCCCCGAAGTCGCCGTTCCCGGGCGCCTCCTCCTGTGCGCGCCACTGCGCGCCGAGACGGTCGTAACGGCTGCGCTTGTCCGGATCCGAGAGCACCTCGTAGGCCTCGCCCAGCTCCTTGAACCGATCCTCCGCATCGGGATCTGCATTGAGGTCGGGGTGATACTCGCGCGCCAGCTTTCGGTAGGCCCGGCGGATCTCGTCCTGGCCGGCGTCCCGGGGAACCCCGAGAACGTCGTAATAGTCCTTGTACTCGACGGCCATCGGCCTTCGAGGCTACCTGGCCGGCACCCTCAGACGTGGGGCCGCGGGCACGTCCGAGCCCGCTCCGGAGCTGAGAAGCGGGTGAACGCGTACCGCCGTCGCGCTCACTGGCCGCCGAGGAAAGCGTCGACGTCGGCCGCGAACTCGTCGTGGTGTTGGAAGAGGAAGCCGTGCGCCGCATCGGGGTAGAGCTTGAGACGCGCGCCGGGAATGAGTCCGGCCAGCAGACAGGAGTAGCGCGGCAGGATCATCGGGTCGCCGTCGCCGTTGGCGACGAACGCCGGCTTGTCGATCGCCGAGACCCGCTCGAGCAGGGAGTGGTTCGGCTGTCCCCAGGTGCATACCGCGTCGTACTGCGCCAGCCGGGTCTGCCAGTTGGTCGGTGCGTCGCGGTCGACCGTGCGCGCCCCGAACAGGCGGCCGGCGACCTGCTGTCCCGCCGCGTGGCTCGCCTCAGAAGCGGTGAAGAAGACGCTCAGGTACTCCTCACCCGATGTCTCGGTGTTGCCCACGGCGCCGATGACGTCCGCGGCCCAGCCGTGCATTCCGCTCGCTCCCTGCGGAGCCGACGAGGCCAGCACCACCCTCCGCACGATCGCCGGGCGAACGAGCGCGATCTCCTGGGCGACGAAGCTGCCGATCGAGAACCCGAGGAGATCGACCTCTCCGACTCCCAGGGCATCGATGAAGTCGATCGCGTCGAGCGCCATCTGCGCGATCGTGCTCGGTGTTGTCCCGCTTGAAGCGGCGACCCCCCGGTTGTCGAAGGTGATCACCCGACGGCCGCGGGCGAGCGCATCGATGAGCGCGGGATCCCAGTTGTCGAGGTTGCCACGAAAATGCTGCAACGCCACGAGCGGACTCGCATCAGAGGCGCCGGTGACGCGATAGGCGTAGTCAACGCCGTTGGGGGCGCTGAGCACCTGAGTTTTGGCGTCGATGTAGGTCGCGACGGCTGTGGTCCCGGACACCTGGTCTCCTCTCGTGTTTGTCGGGTCGCCAGACCGACACTGGTGGCGTGGGGGCGGACACGATCGATCGTCCTCTGGACAGCGTTCAGCGTGATGGCCATGCTGCGTCGTCGGTCGGGATAAGGGTCGATTGAGGCTGGCCTTGTTCGGTGATCCAGGACGCCGCGAGCGTCGTCCAGGCCGCGGCGTCGCCATCGCCCTGTGCCAGGCCGAGGCTGTGGGGGCCGTGGGCGAAGACATGGACGGCGTGCGGAACCCGGTGGACGGCGAGCGACGCGGCCAGGCGGTAGGTGTGCTCGGGGGGAACGTAGGCGTCCTCGGCCGTGTGCCACAGAAAGAAGGGAGGCGACGACTCGGTCACGAGCGCGTCGAGGGAGGTCGCGCGACGGAGTTCCGGCGTCGCGTCATCGCCCAACAGGATCACGCGTGCCGGTCGATAGGTCTCGGTCTCCATCGAGGTGATCGCGTAGCCGAGGACGGCGAAATCAGCGACCTGGTCCGGATCAGCGCCGGGCGCGAGAGCGGCGAGGCCGGCGAGATGCCCGCCCGCGGAGAAGCCGATCAGGCCGATCCGCTCGGCACCGCCGTGTCTGAGTCGCTGAATCTCAGCCTGGAGTGCATTGAGCGGTTCGGGGTGGCGCGCCAGCACCGGGTAGCGAAATACGCTGGCGCGGACGCTCAGCTCGTTCAGCCAGCCCGCGATCGGTTCGCCCTCGTGTGGCACGTGCGTGCTGTAGCCCCCGCCGGGCAGGACGATCACGTGCGTCCCGGCGTCGATCGAGTTGCCGCGCCGACCGTTGGTCTCGCTCGAGGGGCTCACCCGCCGGACCTGCCGGCGCGGTGGGCATCGATCCAGGATCCGGTCAGCGCCAGATAGTCGTCGGCTCCGTCCTCCCAGGTGAAATGTCCGGTCTCGAGGATGTCGAGCTTGCTGTCGGGGAGCCGCGCGTGCAGGAACTCGGCGTTGCTCGGCGGTACCAGCGCATCGTGGCGACCGGCGATGATCTGCACCGGAGTCCTGACGTCGCCCAGTCGTTCGGCGAGGATGGGCAGGTCGAACGGATAGCTGCGGACGTAGGCCGCTGACTCGACGAACCGATCGCCCGCGTACGACGTCAGATAATCCTCGCGGACGGCATCGGGCAGGGTGTGACGTTCGATGCCCTCAAGGGCTCCGGCGACGATCTCGCGCCCATCAACGCCTTGAAGCCCGGTCAGATCCGGAGCCTCGATGAGCTCTTTGAGGGCGCCCGCGACCTCCAGCGGGAACGAAGCGCCCCCGCTGCCGACGACGGCGCTGGGGAACCGGTCAAGGTCCTCGGAGATCGCGAACAGCGCGGCACCGGTTCCGACATCGGGGCCCACGAGATGAGGGCGGCCGAGCTCCCACTCGTCAACGAGGCGCAACAGGAACCTGCCCATGGCCATGGGGGAGAGCAACTCACGCCTTCCTTCGGACTGGCCGAAACCCGGCAGGTCGATCGCGACAAGTCGCGCGGTTTGGGCGAGACGCGTCCAGATCGTGTCCCATGCAAACAGACTCTCCGGCCATGGATTGAGGAGCAGCACCGTCTCAGATCCGACTCCGTCGGTCTCGGCGTACCTGATGAGCAGACCATCGGCCGTGCGCTGCCGGGTGTTCATCTGGGTCATGGGGGTGCGAGTTGCCTGATTCACTTGCTTGACCGGCCCTCGATTCGTTGTGGACGCTGCGCTAATCGGGCAATCTGCATCGCCAAGACCCGCGCGACATGACGTGATCGTGTGATATCTCCCGCGTCCGAGGCCGTCGCCCAGGTCGCGCGATCGCTCTTAGGGCGTGGCGGTCGGGTCGTGCTCGGCGGCGATCCGGGCCAGCGCGAGACGCGAGTTGATGTCGAGCTTGGCGAAGATGCTCCGCAGGTGGCTCGACACGGTGTGCGGGGACACGAACAGCTGCTCGGCGACCTCGCGGTTGGTGAGACCCTGGGCCACGCGGCGCGCGACCGCGAGCTCGGAGTCGGTCATCGCCGCCCAACCGGTCTCGGCGCGCTCGCGCGGGACGAGGCGCCGGCGGACCCCGTGTTCGCGCAGGCGGCCTCGCACGCGGCCCGTGTCCCAGGTGGCGCCGGCCTCCGCATACAGGACCAGCGCGCCGTCGAGCGCCTCGATCGCGGCCTCGACCGCGCCGGCGCGGGCGCGGGCGACGCCGAGATCCTCGAGCGCGTAGGCGCGCGCGACCGGTCGCGGCCCGGTGGCGAAGAGTTCGACCGCACGTTCGAGCTCCTCGATGTTCGACGTGAGCAGTCCGCGAACGTGGGCCGCGGTCGCGACGATCGTCGCGACCCGCGGGTTGCGCTGCGCGCGTCGGTTCGCCTGGGCCGCCGCGACCGCAGCCAGTGCGTCGTCGCCCGCGGCGAGCGCGATGCGGACGAGCGGGGTCTCGTCGGTCACGTCGATCGGGAAGAGCGGCAGGATCGCGGTGCGCTGGTCTTCGCCGAGGGCGCATAGCCAGGTGTGCGCGGCCTTGAAGTCGCCGGCGCCCATCGCCTGTAGGGCGAGGAGCCATGCTGCCTCGCGGCGGAAGTTGGGCGTGCCGTCCTCGAGCAGAGCCCGTGCGAGTTGAGCCGTTCGCTGCAACAGACGACCGTTGCCCTGATGCAGCGCGACTCGCCCCAGGGCGACGATGCCCGCGGCGTCAAGCGCGCCGAAGAAGCGGTCGCCGGCCTCGGGGCTGAACTGTCCTTCGAGGATCGCGCCGGCGTCGTCGAGCTGGCCCAGCTGATGCAGCTGCCGGCCGCGCCAGATCTCGAAGATGCGGATCGCCCAGCCGTTTCGGTCGCGCTGGGCCGCCGCAATGCCGTCGGCGGCCAGGCGCAGCGAGTCGTCCACGTGGTCGAGCACGGTGCGCGTCTCGCAACGCCACTCCCGGGCCAGGCGTTCGCGCGCCCAGTCAGTCGTTCCGACGCCGGCGCTCGCCGCCTGCTCGGTCATCTCGAACGCCTCGTCATAGCGCCCGTCCACATAGGCGGTAACGCTGTCGGCCAGAGCGAACGCGAATGCCGAGTTGGCGTCTCCGCTCGCCTGCACAGCCCCAGCCGTCTCGGCGTGGATCGCCTTTGCCTCCTTGGTACGGCCGCCGACGAGCAGGTTGTGGAAGAGCGCCGCGAGATGGTGGGCGCGCAGGTGTGCGGGCAGCTCGGGGAGCGCGAGCGCCTGCCGCCCCGCCGCGACCCGCGCGTCGGGCGGGACGCGGAACATGCCCGCGATGCCGAGCAGGACCTCGGCCTCCTGCTCCGCCGGCAGCGCGTCGCGCAGTTGCGTGTCGGCGAACTCGCGCGCCTCATCGACGCGGCCCGCGGAATGAAGCAGGACGGCGGTCTGGGCGAGCAGCGGACCGCGCAGGGCGTGGTCGCGCGGCGCCAGCTCCAGCGCACGCCGGCTGAGGTCGGCGCCGACCCCGGGGTCCGTGGTCGCCAGTGCCTCGCCGGCGCGCAAGAGGATCGAGATCGCCTGCTCGTCGCCGGGCTCCGCGCTTGCCGCGATCTGCGCGGCCACCTCGACCGGTGCAGCGCCGGCCGCCAGGAGCACGTCGGCAGCCTGGCGGTCGAGCGCCCGCCGCGCCGACACCGGGACGCTCTCACGGGCTGCCTCGCGGGTGACGTCGTGCCGGAAGGCGAGGCGGTCGCCGGACTCGACCAGCATCCCGGAGTCGATGAGCTCCTCCACCGGCCCGAGCAGCCTCGCCGGGGGGCGGTCGAGCATGTTGGCCAGGTCCGTGAAGGAGAACCGGCGGCCGAGCGAGGCGGCGACCGTGGCGGCCTCGCGAGCGGGCGCCGAGACGCTGCGCAGGCGCTCGCGCATCGTCACGCCGACGCGGCGGGGCAGGCGCGCCTCGACCAGTTCGGCCTGACCGGCGACGACGCGGATCAGATCCTCATCCCGGAGGCCGGACAGCAGCTCCGTGAGCACGAACGGGCTGCCGCGTGCATCCTTGGCGAGGTCGAGGAGGGCGTCGTCGGGCTCGGCGTCCATGACGTCCTCGGCCACCTGGGCCACGGCGGCGTCGTCGAGTGGGCCGAGGACCACACGCTCGGCGCCGCTGTCGTCAAGATGCGCGATCGCGCTGAGGAACTGCGCGGAGCCCTGATCAGGGCGGAAGGCGACGATCCAGGCGACCGGCAGGTCGGCGAGGCGGACGGGCAGCGCGCGCAGCGCCGCCGCGGTCCCGCTGTCGGCCCACTGCTGGTCGTCGAGCGAGATCAGCAGCGGCCCGTCAAGCGCAGATCGCTCGAGCATCGCCTGCAGGTCCTGCAGCAACCAGTACCGCTCCTCGGGGAGCGAGCGAAGCTCCCGTAACTCCGATCGCTCCAGCAGCGGGTGCGCGCCGTCGAAGAGCGCTGTCATCAGCGGGGCGAGCTCGACGACCCCGGCGCCCGGTTCGGCCGCGCCGGCGCCGACCCGGAACGCGAGCCGCCGCGCGACCCGTGCCGCCTCGTCCAGCAGGCGGGTCTTGCCGATGCCCGGATCTCCCTCGACGAGCACCACCGCGCCGGCGCCTGAGCGCACGCGGTCGAGCTGAACGCCGATCGACGCGAGTTCAGCGTCCCGACCGCGGACAACGGGAGTAGGGGAGGTCGCCGGGCCCAGATCGGCGAGTCTAGGGCGCTCATCGAGCGCCGCTTCGGTGCATCGCGACGACGCACGAACAGCGCGGCGGTCGGCGGACGCGCCGCGGGAGACATCCCATGACCATGCGATGCCAGACGAGGATCGAGACGGCACGATCCGACGCATGCCAATGATCGATGTCTACTCCGCCACCGGGACCTTCGTCGACAAGCACCGGCTGGCGCACGACCTCGCCCGCGCGGTGATGCGCTGGGAGGCGGTCCCCGAGATCCCGCTGTTCTCCGACAACACCGCCGCCTTCATCCACGACCTCGCGGCCGACGCGATCTCAACCGCGTCCGGGCGCAGCGACTATGTACGCGTGCAGATCCTCACGCCGGCGGGCGTCCTTGACCGCGACAAACAGCTCGGAGTCGTCAAGGAGCTGACCGAGATCGTCGCCCAGGCCGCGGACGACCCGACCCTCGTTCAGCGGACGTGGGTGCTGCTCACGGAGTCGCCGGAGGGCGGGTGGGGCATCGCTGGACACGCCAATACACGGGCGGACGTCGCCGCAGCGGCCCGCGCGGCCCTCTCGGCCGGCCACTAGGCGACGAGTCGCCAGGTCGAGCGGCGATGTTGACGCCGGACGGGCGAAGCCGGATCCTCGCCGACGGGACGGTGATGCCGCTCCTCGGGCTCGGGCTGTGGCAGGTGCCGGACGGACCCACCTGCGTGCACACCGTTCGGGCGGCGCTGGAACTCGGGTACCGCCACATCGATACCGCACAGGCGTACGGAAACGAACCGAGCGTCGGGCGGGCACTGCGCGAGAGCGGCATCGCCCGCGAGGAGGTGTTCATCACGACGAAGTTCCACCCCGGCCGGCGCGACCCCCTCAGAGAGGCGGCGTACAGCATCGAGGACCTCGGGGTCGACTACGTCGACCTCTACCTCATCCACTGGCCCGGAGGTGGGGCCACCTGGGCCTGGCCGGCGATGGAGGCCGCTCACGCGCGCAGCTACACCCGGACGATCGGCGTCTCCAACTTCGACGCCGGTGAGCTCGATCAGGTCATCGCCGGTGCGACCGTACCGGCGGTGGTCGACCAGGTGCAGTTCAACCCGTCGGCCTATCGCAAGGCGCTCCTCGACGCCTGCGTCGAACAGGGTGTTGCGCTCGAGGCCTACAGCCCACTGGGCACGGGCGCGCTGTTGGGCGACCCGGTGGTCGTTGGGATCGCGGACCGACTCGGGCGAACCCCGGCTCAGGTCCTTCTGCGCTGGTGTGTCCAACGCGGCACCCCGGTGATCACCAAGTCGACCCATCGCGACCGCATCGCCGAGAACGCGCAGGTCTTCGCGTTCGCGCTCGCCCCGCATGAGATGGAGGAGCTCGATGCCCTCGATCGCTCCGGAGGGACCCAAGCGGCACTGGAGCGCACGTGGTGGTGATCGAGAGGTCAGCAGCTTCCGGACCTCGCTCGCGAAGTCATCGGCACGGCCACCCGACACCACCTGATGCCGGTGCGATGCCAGGGTCACGCGACCCGGCGCAGGGCGCCGTGTCGCGGGTGCTCGAGAGCGAGCGTGCCCGCGTCGATCGCGCTCGCGAACGACACCTCGGCCAGGCAGCCGGGCGCAGCGACCTGGTCGCCGCATAGAAATACGCCCTCGCCCCGATCGATTGCCGGGCGGTCCCGCCAGGTGGTGCCGGGACGGTCCAGCGCGCCGGTTCTCCCATCCATCAGCTGACGACGGCGCCAGGTGGTGCGGTCGGGCCAGTCCTCGACGGAGGCATCGAGCAGCCGTTCCAGCCGGGCCCCGGCCTGGTCCACGCTCTCGCCTGGGCGCAGTGGCATCTGCGCCTGCACGAGCTGCTCCCCGGCGGGGGCGAGCGAGGGGTCCTGCGCGGTATAGCGCTCGATCCAGCCGGAGCTCTCGAGGTCGGAGACGACCCATGGATCCCCGCGGCGTTCGCGCAGTCCCAGGTCCAGGCAGAGCGTACGGCCGCTTGGCCAGGCGAGTTCCTCGTCCTGGAGCAGTCGGCGTGCGTCGGGCAGTTCGAGCGCGACGACCACGGGCGGACCGGGAAGGGTGTCGACGCGCTCGCCGGTGACGATCTTGACGCCCAGCGACCGGGCGTGGCTTTCCAGAGCGGCGACCAGCATCGTCCAGCCGCCGACGACGAACCGTGCGGGTGGTCGAGCGGTCAGCAGGAGCCGCTGCGTGCGCTCCCAGACGAACGCGGCCGAGAGCTCGCCCGGGTCGTGGTAGAAGGTGTAGACACCGGCCAGCGAGGACAGCAGATCGGCGGTGTGGGCGTCGCTGTGATCGGTGGCCCAGGAGCGAAAGTCCTGCTCGACGGACGCGATCCGTCCGCGAAGTCGCAGGCCCGGCGGAATCAGGCTCAGCGGCGGGGTGCGATGTACAGCTCCCTGATAGTGGAAGCGAACACCGGTCAGCAGCGGCCGGGCCAGAGGCGGCATCAGCCCGCGGGCGTTCAGCCACTCCCAGAGCACGCCGCCCGCGTAGATCGCGTGCGGGCCGAGGTTTGCCTTGTATGGCCCGTCAGCGCTCCGTGCGCGACCGCCGACCGTCTCGTGTGCCTCCAGTAGCCGCACGCCGGCGCCGCGCTCGGCGCACGTGATCGCCGCCGTCAGGCCCGCGACTCCACCGCCAATGACTGTGATCTCGTTCATGGCGTCGACGCTACGCTTCTGCTGGCCTTGCGTACAGTTCCAGTTTATGGGTCATCTCAAAGGGCCAGTTGACCCGCTGGTGGAGCTGGATCGCGGCGGTGCTCTGCCCCTCTACGAGCAGCTCGAGCGGACGCTGCGCGAGGCGATCCGCGAGGGCCGCCTGCCGGCCGGCGCGCGGCTGCCCTCGAGTCGCGCCCTGGCCGGGGAGCTGGGCATCTCCCGCGGTGTCGTGACCTCGGCCTACGACCAACTCGTCGCCGAGGGATACCTCGAGACCAGGCAGGGCGCACCGGTGCGAGTCGCACGCGCGGTGCGCGCCCAACCTCCGCGACCACCCGCTCCGTCGCTCCTGGCACGGTTCGCCTACGACTTCAGTCCGGGCCTGCCCGATCTGGCGGGGTTCCCGCGCGATCGATGGCTGCGCTCGCTGCGCGGCGCCTGGCGCGAGAGCTCGTTGGACGCGGTCGGATACGGGGACCCGCGCGGGGTTCCCGAGCTACGCGAGGCTCTGGCCGCCTACCTTGGTCGCGTCCGCGGCGCGGTGGCCGACCCCGAGCACCTGCTGATCAGCACCGGGTTTCGCCAGGGGCTGTCGCTGACATGCCGGTGGCTGCGCAGCAGCGGCATCGAGCACGTCGCGTTGGAAGATCCGGGTTGGCACGCCCAGCGGCTGATCGTCGAAGAGGCGGGGCTGACGGTCACCCCGATCCCGGTTGACGCGGACGGGATCGACGTCGCGGCGCTTGACCGCAGCGGCGCCGACGCCGTCGTCGTGACCCCGGCCCACCAGTTCCCGACCGGCGTCGTGCTCAGCGCTCGCCGTCGCGCGGCGCTGATCGAGTGGGCCGAGCGCGGCGACCGGCTGATCATCGAGGACGACTACGACGCCGAGCTCTGCCCAGAGCGAATCGGGGCGCTGCAGGGCCTCGCCCCCGACCGTGTCCTGCACATCGGATCGGCGAGCAAGCGACTGGCCCCGGGGATGCGGCTCGGCTGGATGCTGCCCCCCTCGTGGCTGTCGTGGGCGCTGATCTCCGCCAAAGCGATTGAGGACGCAGGCTCGGAGACCGTCGGCCAACTGGCGCTGGCGGACTTCATTGCCCGCGGCGAGCTGGAGCGCCACATTCGCCGCATGCGCCTGCGCTATCGCGACCGCCGCCGAACACTGCTCGACGCACTCTCGCGCGAACTCCCCGACTGGCGGCCGTCCCCCGGTGGCGGCGGCCTACACGTCAGCGTCCTGCTCCCCAGCCACGTTGACGAACCGGCCCTGCTGGCGGCCGCGGCCCGCCAGCGCGTCGGCATCGAGGGCCTCTCGCTGCACAGCTACGCGGGCGACAGCCCGCCCGGCCTGGTACTCGGACACGCTTACATGGCCCCGCCCGCGATCGAACGCGGCGTGCGACTGCTCAGCGAGGCGCTGGCGGCGACGCATCGCGCCTGATGTGGCCGCGAGCCAATCGAGCCTTCGCGGATTCCGTGGGATATCAGGGGTAGAAGAGCCCTCGTCTCATCTTCCCATCGCCTAAGCTCGTCGTATGAACCTGCCGGACGGTGGTGAACTCGTGAAGGTCGCTGACGGCGGCGCGGAGCTCGACGGGATCGTCTTCGATACGCCGAGCAGCTCCAAGGTGATCGTCGCCGTGGTCGACCCCACCCGCGGGCCACTGTTTCGCACGGTCAACCCGAGCACCTTGACGGAGCGCGCGGAGGAGGGTCCGAACGACCGGGCGCTGCGCCTGCTCGTTCGGCGGACGCCGCCCCCGTCCCACGGCGCGCCCGGCGGCGCGACAGGCGGCGGGCAACGACGTTCTGGCTACACACGCGGAGCGACGCATCGCCCAACCGGCAGGTAGGCCGGCGGTCAGCTGAACGCGGCCTGGCTGGCGGAGGCCAGCGCGGCGACGTGCTCATCGACGGTCGAGAAACCCGCGCCCATGGTGTTGATGCTCAGATGTGTGGCGCCGGCCTCGCGCCAGGCCGTGATCTGCTGATCAACTGACGATGAGCTCCCAGATCCGACGGTGATCCGGCCCTCCATGCCCAGCGTGAGGGGGTCGCGTCCGGCCTCGGCCGCGGCGCGGTGCACGATCGCGGTGGCTCGGGCGAGCGCGGGCCCGGGCTGGTCCATCGGAAACCAGCCGTCGGCGATCCTGCCGGCCCGCCGCAGCGCAACGTCCGCGCGGGCTCCGATCCAGACCGGGATCGGGCGCTGGACCGGGAGCGGCGCGATCCCCGCGCCGGTGACGTGCTCATGTTCGCCCGCGACCGTGACGCTGGTCTCAGTCCACAACAGGCGCAGCAGCGTGACCTGTTCTGTCAGCCGGGCACCGCGATCGGAAAAGTTCTGCCCGAGCGCCTCGTACTCCACCTGGTTCCAACCGAGCCCAACGCCCAGACGGAATCTGCCCTGCGTCAGGAGGTCGATCTCGGCCGCCTGCTTGGCGACCAATACGGTCTGGCGCTGCGGGAGGATCAAGATCGAGGTGACCAGCTCCAACGGCGTGATCGCCGCGAGGTAGCCGAACATCACGAACGGCTCGTGGAAGGTGGTGTCGATGTCGTAGGGACCGCTCCAACCGCGGTGGACCGCGGGGTCGGCGCCGACCACATGGTCAAACACCGCGAGGTGCGCGTAGCCGAGCTCCGACGCTGCCGTCGCGAACGCGCGAACCGCCCCCGGGTCACCCCCGAGCTCGGTCTGCGGAAACACGACACCGATGCGCATTCGACTCAGTCCACCGCGTCGTCGCGACCGATGAGCTCGACGTCGCCGTCGCGCAGAGCGGGCATCTTGAACCACTGCTCCTCGGAGTCCTCCACGAACGCGAGCATGTCCGCGCGCCCCATGAACTCCGTGTCGATCCGGGTCACCGTCAGCTCCGCGCCTGACCGGGCGCGGAGGCGGTCGCCCAGCCGGACCTCGGTGGCGCTAACCGTCACCGGCACCACCGTCACCGAAGCACGCGCTCGATCGCGCCGATGACCTCAGCGTCCTCGGGCTCGACCGCAGGACGGAATCGCGCGACGACCTCGCCCGCCGGCGAGATCAAGAACTTCTCGAAGTTCCACTCGACCTCACCGGCCTGGCCATCCGCATCGGGCACGGCCGTCAGCCGCTCATACAGCGCGTGGCGGTGCCGGCCGTTCACCTCGAGCTTCTCAGTCAGCGGGAAGCTGGCCCCGTACGTCGTGGAGCAGAACTGCTGGATCTCTTCAGGCGTGCCGGGCTCCTGCCCGGCGAACTGGTTGCACGGAACCCCGAGCACCGTGAACCCCGCCGGGCCGTAGCGCTCCTGCAGCCGCTCCAGGCCCTCGTACTGGGGCGTCAACCCGCACCGCGACGCGACGTTGACGACCAGGACCGCCTTGCCGTCCAGAACGCCGGGGTCGATCCCGCGTCCGTCGATCCCAATGAGCCCCTCGGCAACCATCGCGACACTGATCCTAACGATGCAAGTGGAGATTGCTCCGCACTCGATCAGTGGCGGGAGAGGCACCCAACCTCGGGCCGCCGGGGCTCAGGCGACGGTGGCCGGAGGTCGAGGCCGGGTAGAGGTTGGGGCCACTAGTGTCTCGCTCCTGCTCGTGCTGCTCCCACCCTCCCAGGGCAAGGCGTCGGTCGATCACGGTCGTCGTGCCGGGCTCTCGGCGCTCGTCTATCCACGATTGCGTGAGCGGCGCGAGCGGCTGATCGGTGCCGTCGACCCGGGTCTGCGGACGGCGCCGGCGATCCCTGCCGCCGAGCTGTACACCGGCGTGCTGTTCGCGGCTCTCGGCCTGGCGGACATCCCCTGGGACGGCGTGCTGATCTCGAGCGCGCTGTGGGGCGTTATCCGGCCCGTCGACCGGATCCCCGCCTACCGGCTCGACATGAACGCCAAGCCGCCGGGCATCGGCGGGCTGGCCGCCTACTGGCGTGAGCCGCTGCGGGCGGCATTGCCCGATCGCGGCTTGGTGCTCGACCTGCGCTCCGGCTCCTACGCGGCGGCGTGGCAGCCGCGGCGCGCGACCCGTCTCGCCGTCCGCGGGTTCACGGAGGCGCCCGACGGCCGGCGGACCGTGATCACGCACATGGCCAAGCGCGTCCGCGGTGAGGTCGCCCGTCTGGTCCTTCAGTCCGGGGGCGCCGAGCGCCCCGAGGAGGTTGCGGAGATCGCGACCGCAGGCGGCCTGCGCGTGGAACTCTCAGATGGCCTGCTCGACGTGATCGAATGACCCGGCGAGGATCGCGGGCAGGTCAGGCGGGGATGGTGTACGCGGCGGTGATGCCGCCGTCCAGCGGAAACGCCGAGGCGGTCACGTACCCCGCGTCGTCACTGGCCAGGTAAGCCACGGTCGCGGCGACCTCTTCGGGGCGGCCGAAGCGCCCCATCGGCATGTGTACGTTGCGTCGCGCCACCTTCTCGGGGTCATCGGCAAACAGCTCTCGCAGGGCGGGCGTGTCGACCGGACCCATGCACAGCGCATTGACCCGCACCCCTCGCTGGGCCAGATTGACTCCCAGATCGCGCGAGAGCGCCAGGACCCCGGCTCGCGAGGCGCTGTAGGCCATCTGTGCGGTCGCCGCGCCCATGACCGCCAGAAATGTTGCCGTGTTGATCACCGATCCACCCGAGGGGTCGTTGGCCAGCAGGTAGGGGATCCCGTGCTTGCAACACAAGAACACGCTGGTCAGGTTGGCCGCGTGCACGCGATTCCACGTCTCAAGCGACAGCCCCAGCGCCGACCCGTCGTCGGGATCGTTGACACCGGCGTTGTTGAACAGGACATCGATCCGGCCCAGCTGGTCACGCACGCGCGAGTAGAGCTCACGCACCTGCACCTCGTCAGTCACGTCAGCTCGCAGACACAGCTCCCCGACCGCGTGCGCTGCCAGATCGACCCCGACGACCGTCGCGCCTTCCGCCGCCAGGCGCCGGGCGGTTGCCTGGCCCACACCGCCGGCCGCGCCAGTGATGACGCACACGCGTCCCGACAATCTGCCGACTGGATCGCTCATCTGGCCATTTTGCAGAAGACTCCCGACCGGCGAGTGTGGCGACGCCGTCCCAGGCGCCACATGCATGTTTGTGCGGCGGGTCGGATCGTGGGTAGAGGAGAACGTGATGGCGTCGACGGCTCCCAGCCGGGCCGTTGCCGCGCCGTGGACGCGCTCCTCAAACTGATTGGGATCTCATATGACCAGAGGTGAGCAGAAGCTGGTGCAGTACCTGATCGAGGCTCGGGCCTCCGAGCACGCGCTCACGCGCATTCTTCAGTCCCAGATCGCCATGACCCCGGCCGGTTCCTATCGGTCGGCGCTGGAGAAGCACCTGGACGAGACGCGCCGGCATGCCGCGGGCGTCGGCGACCGCCTGAAAACGCTGGACGCCGGGTTCAACCCGCGCACGGCGGTGATCAGCTTCTGGGATGAGGTGATCGGTCAGACGCTCGCCTTGAGCAAGACCCCCGTGGACGTGCTGCGTGGGAGCAGTGGCGAGGAGAAGGTGCTCAAGAACGCGAAGGACACCTGCGCGACCGAGTCGCTGGAGATCGCGACCTACACGGCGATCGAGCAGGTGGCCCGCCAGGTTGGTGATCAGCAAACGGCCGAGCTGGCCGCCCGGATCCGCGAGGAGGAGGAGCGCATGCTCGCCCGCGTGATGCGCGAGCTCCCGCGCCTCGCTGATGCCGTCATCGGAGCCGAGGTCAAGGACGAGCCCTCCGACGACGCGACCGAGACCCACCGGGCTTCTGGGCCCGCTCAGGCGCGAGGCGCGGCCAGGAGAGCGACCGCCGGCGAGGAGGGCCTCCCGGTCTCCGGGTATGACGGTCTCACCGCAGAGCAGATCGCCGGCCGCCTGGCTGGCCTCTCGCAGGTCGACCTCGCCACGATCGACGCCTACGAGCGCAAGGGGCAGAACCGTACGACGATCCTCGACCGGGTGCAGAGCCTGCGGGCCGACGAGCCGTGGCCCGGCTACGACGAGCAGACCGTGGCCGACGTGGAGGCGCGGCTGGCCGATGCCGACGATGACCGACTCAAGGCGGTGCGTGACTACGAGCGCTCACACAAGGATCGGGCCGGCGTGCTGCGCGCCACGGAGCGTCACCTGAACGCCGCATAGCTCCGACCGCGGCTGCGGGGTCTCGACCCCGCAGCCGTCGGGTCGACCCGGCACGAGCGTCAGAGCGCCGGGATCATCACAAGCAGCGCGCCGGCGACCAAGGCGGCGAGGACCACGAGGCGGAGCACGTCTTGACGCGCGACAGTGGCGGCCGGCAGGATCACCTGGCGGACGCACGTGCGTGGCACGAGGCGGAGCAACGGCCACCGCCGGCGGGCGCGCGCGAGCATCAGATCGGCGATGCGCCGGTCCATGCGGGCGAAGAGGACCCTCACACGGTGCGAGGGTAGGCGTCCGCCCTGCACGGCGCCAGTCGTGCAACGGCTCCGTCGCTGTCTCGGACTCCCGCCGCGCTCTAGTGAGCCTGTGCTCCGCGCGCGTGCATCGGTAGCCGGAATACGAGGAGGAAGGCGGCTGCCAGTGGCGCCAGGCAGGCCCACGCGGTGATCTGCAGTGCCTCGGGTGGGAGGTGGTGGTCGAGGGCGGAGAAGAAGATGCTGCCGAGGACGGCGACGCCGAGCGCGGTCGAGAGTTGTTGTACGGCTTCAAAGACACCTGAGGCGGATCCGACCTCGCCCATGTTCACGCTGGTCAGGATGAATTGGAAAAGCTGCCCGATGCTGGTACCGACACCTGCGCCGATGAAGAACAGGCCGGGGACGAGGTCCCAGGTTGAGGCGGTGCGCGCACCGATGAGGATGAGGGCAAGCCCGGCCGTGCCGGCGGCGATGAGCAGGATGCCGATGTGGAGCAGGTGACGTCCGAGTCGGCTGACGGCCGCGTTGGAGCCGATCATGCCGAGAATCATTCCCACCACCATCGGGGTCAACGTCAGACCGGCGTGGATCGGTGACCAGCCTTCGCCGAGCTGACCGTAGAGCGAAATGCAGAGCAGCAGCCCACCGAAGGCGCCAAACAGGGCCAGTGCGACCGCGATGCCGCTCAGATACGTGCGGTTGGTGAGCAATGTGGGTTCGATCAGCGGGCTGCCCTCGCGATGTCGCTCGTGGCGCAGGAAGACGAAAATCAGGACCGCGCCGGCCACGAGCATGCCGAAGCACCAGGCGGGCCAGCCTTCGGCCCGACCCTGGATGAGCGGGTAGATGATCGCGACCAGCGCCAGGCCGACGAGCCACACGCCACCGATGTCGAGCTTGACGTCGGGATGAGCGGCGGCACCTCGGGGCAGCGAACGGATCGCGAGAGGCAGCGTCAGCGCGCCGATCGGAACGTTGATGAGGAATACGAGGCGCCACCCGATTCCCCACAGGTTGGCGTCGATGAGCGCGCCGGCGAGGATCGGCGCGGCCAGCATCGGAACACCGGTTGCCGGACCGAACAGACCCAGTGCCTTGTCCATTTCCGCCTCGTCGGCGAAGACCTGTTTCATCAAGCCAAAGCCCTGGGGGATCATCAGCGCCCCGAAGGAGCCCTGCAGGGCGCGGAAAGTGATGAGCACGCCGATGGTCGGCGCGGCTGCCGAAGCGGCCGAGAACAGCGTGAAGCCTGCCGAGCCGATGAGAAACAACCGGCGGCGACCGAAGATGTCGCCGAGCCGCGCGCCGGCGATCAGCAGCACGGCGAACGCGAGGGTGTACGCGGCGCTCAGCCACTGCAGGGTGCTGGCGCCGCCCCCGAGGTCGCGATGGAGCGAGGGACCGGCGACGTTGACGATCGTGGCATCGAGCAGGTCCATGACGGCGGCGGCCAGCACGACGGCCGCGACGACCCAGCGCAGGCGATAGGGCTGCGTGCTCGTGGCCCCGGCGCCCGCCGGCGAGGCGGGGGCGCTGGTGGCGGTGTTCATGGGCTCCTCCTGAACGGAGATCGCGTGCTTCCGCAACGGAAGGCCGTACTTAGTTCGGTGCACACGAACTAAGTTCTAGCAGGTTCGAACACCGTTCGTATCAAGGTAGACTCAGCCGCATGTCCGTCGATCCGAGACAACGACGCGCTGCCCGGCACGCTCAGCCGCCTGCCTCTCCAGCGCAGCAGACGCACCGGAAGCCGCCGATCACCGTCGCCAGGATCACCGATGCGGCGCTCGAGATCGTTGCCAGCGAGGGCTACGACGCCCTGACGATGCGCCGCGTCGCCGGCGTACTGAACACGGGACCCGCCTCGCTGTACGCGCACGTCGTCAACAAGGCCGACATCGACGAGCTGATCATCGGCCGTCTCTGCGCCCAGCTGGTACTGCCCGAACCCGATCCGGCAACCTGGCGCGAGCAGATCCTCGACGTCTGCGCCCAGATCCGCGACCAGTACCTGAGGTACCCGGGGATCTCCCGCGCCGCGCTGGCCATGGCTCCCACCAACCTCGACGTGCTGAGCGTCAACGAAAGAATGCTGGCCATCATTCTCGCCGGCGGCATCGAGCCCCAGACGGCCGCCTGGGCGATCGACGCCCTTCTGCTCTACGTCAGCGCCTACGCACTGGAGATCTCCCTGGTCGCGCTCCGACAGGCGCATCACGATGACGACTGGGTTTTCGGCCGCGACGAGTTGATCCGCCGGTTCGCCGCACTGCCCGCCGACCAGTTCCCTCAGACCCGACGCTACGCGGCCGAGTTGACCTCCGGCACAGGACACGAACGATTCGACTTCACCCTCAGCCTGATCGTCGACAACCTCACCCGGCGTCGGCGAAGCGGCAAGTCCCGGAGCCAGGAAGCCGCCGCGAACCAGCAGATCCGAGACGGTGAGAACGGGTAACCCGCCTCCTCTCGGCGGGCGTTCGTGGGCCCTCATCGGTCCGACCTCGTACGGTCGCGCTCACACGCACCGCCACAGGACCCGTCCGTTCGAGGCTAGGACAGGATCTCGACGTATCCGTCTGTTCCGTTCACTCGGATTTGCTGCCCGTCCCGAATCAGGTGGGTGGCGTGCTCCACTCCGACGACGGCCGGCAAGCCGTACTCCCGCGCGATGACCGCGCCATGGGTCATCAGGCCTCCTACCTCCGTCACGAGGCCCTTGATCGCGACGAACAGCGGCGTCCAGCTGGGGTCGGTGTAGGCGGTGACCAGGATGTCGCCGGCCTCGAGATCGGCCTCCGCGATGTCGAGGATGACCCGCGCCCGGCCCTCGGTGGTCCCGGCCGAGACGGCCAGGCCGACCAGCGCGCCGGCCGGCAGGTCGTCGCGCCGGTAGGTGCCGGCGACGGCCTCGCCGTCCGAGGTGAGCACGCGCGGCGGCGTGAGCGCCTGGTACGACCGGAACTCCTCCTTCCGCTGGCTGATGAGGTGCTCATCCACCCGGCTCGCGCGCGTGGCGTCCTGGAACTCCTGGAACGTGAGGTAGAAGATGTCCTCCCGCTCGGCGATCACGCCGGCCTGCATGAGGCGCCCGGCTTCCCTCATCAGGGCCTGCTTGTAGACGAAGTAGCGGCTGACCATGCCGTACTTCGGGTACTCCCGGTACCCGGCGAAGGTGCGGACCCGGTCGATCAGCCGCTTCACCTCGCCGGCCTTCCGCTCCCCGTCCGGCAGGGCCCGCAGGCGCGGCAGCAGCTCCTGCTCCTTGTTCCGGGCTTCGGCCCGGCCCTGGTCGAAGCGCCGCTGGCCGGCGCCCGCCGCGAAGTTCCTGATGTTGCCGAGAATCATCGGCACGATCGCGCTGGGGCGCTCACTCCAGCGCGGGTTGGTGATGTCGATCTCGCCGACGCAGCGCATCCCGTACGTGCCGAGCCAGGCCCCGATGGCGTCGCGCGCCGCTGGCCCGCCCGCCAGCCCGGCCAGCTCGTCCAGGAAGCCGTCGTCGTCCCCGACGTCCCGCAGAAACGCGACGACGTCCGGATGCGGGCGGATCACGTCCGCGACGTCGAGGAGCTCCAGGCCCATCTCCGCGGTGACGTTGTGCGGGACGGACTGGGTGAGCATGTCGGCCGCGTTCGTCTCGCCGAGCCAGTCCTGCAGCAGCTCGTTGAGCCGCCACGTCGCCTGCATCCCGGCCATGATCGCCTGATGGCTCTGCGGATCGAACAGGATCCGTCGCAGCTCCTGGATGTCGGCCAGGATGAAGTCGAGCAGCGCCGGCCCGGACCGGGCCTGGATGTCGTCTTCCAGGGCGGCGATGGAAGCCCGGCTGTGCTCGATCAGCCCGGTGACGATGGCCGGATCAGTCTCGATCGCGGCCGGCGCGACGCCGGCCACCTGCTCGACCGGCCCCTCGTCCGGGCGCGATGAGATGAACCCGTCGCGCTCGAGGATGACGTGCAGCGCGTCGCCGGTCAGCGGATCGGACTTCCCCACCACATCCAGCAGGCCGGCCCGGCTCGCAGGCGACGACAGGATCGCGGTGGCGTCGACGAACAGCCTCCCGCCGGCCTCGCGCATCGGGCGGGGGGTAGTGAGCTGCCAGAAGGAGAGGCCCAGCGGCCGCATGGCGTCGGTCATCATCTGCTGGTGCCCGACGGACAGGTAGACGTGGTTCTCGTCATCGCCGGCCTCGGGGACGGGGAACAAGGTGGTGATCGGCCGGCTCTGGACGACCTGGAAGCCGTCATCGGCCAGGCACCACTCGATGTCCTGGGGGCGGCCGAAGTGCGCCTCGATCCGCCGGCCGAGCTCTGCGAGCCGCACCACCTGCGCATCGGTCAGCGCCGGCAGCTCCTGCCGCCCGGGCTCGACCGCCTGCTCCCGCGTTCCGCCTCCCGGCGAGGCGAGGATGGCCCGCTGCTTGGCGGCGACCGCCCTGGCGATGATGCCGCCGTCGCGCACCTGGTAGGTGTCCGGGTTCACCAGCCCGGAGACCAGCGCCTCGCCGAGGCCCCAGCCGGCCTCCACGAAGCTGATCTTCCGGTTGGAGGTCACCGGGTCGGCCGTGAACAGGATCCCGGCCGCCTGCGGGAACACCATCCGCTGCACGACCACGGCCATGCCGACCTTCCGGTGGTCGAAGCCGTTCCGCAGGCGGTAGGCCACCGCCCGCTCGGTGAACAGCGAAGCCCAGCACTGCCTGACGTGCTGGAGGACCGCCGGGCCGATCACGTTCAGGTACGAGTCCTGCTGGCCCGCGAAGGACGCGGTCGGCAGGTCCTCCGCGGTCGCGCTGGACCGGACCGCGTAGGCGGCGTGCTCACCGAGCCGGGCCAGCGGCCCGCGGATCGCCGCCTCGAGGTCGTCAGGAATGGCGGCCCGTTCCAGCACCCGGCGGGTCTCCGCGCTCAGGGTGCTGATGGCCGAACGGTCGTCCGGCTCCAGGCGCGAGAGCCGGTCGAGATAGTCATCGATCGACGGCGCCCCGGCCATGATCCGCTGGAAGGCGCCAGTCGTCACGCAGAAGCCGTCCGGCACCGCGATGCCCTCGATCCGCGAGAGCTCCCCCAGGTTCGCTCCCTTGCCGCCGACCAGCGCGACCTGCGTGCGGTCGATCTCGTCGAAACCCAGCACATAGCGCATTTTCGATGCCCCAAATCCGTTGCTCCCGGCTGCGACCGGTGAGTATGGCACACAAATAACGGCCTCATGAGAGCGCCGAATCTCGCATAAACTGAAGGCAACGGGCCATGCACCGGGGCGCAGAGGCGGCAAGCAGCCGCCCCGCCCCGAGCCCGATTTTCTTGCCAATCTGCGTACCAGCGCCTCCGGCAGCACACCCGCCCGGTGCCCGCTCGCGGGTCGTCGCTGAGCCGCCCAGCCCGCGCAGCCCGCCCGGAGCGAGATGGTCCTGCGGACGCTGCTGCCTGGACACCAGCGAGCGCACGGCCATGTCGTACCTCGCGGCCGCGGCGTCCCCGTCCCCGGTCCTCTGCCGCGCGGCGGCGCCGATCTGAAAGACAGTTGCAGATCTGCCGCCGCCGGGGTAGACCTGTTCTGAAAGACGTTTTCAGAACAGGCGGTCCGTGAGATGAAGCAGCGTCGCCCGGTGCTGACCGAGTCGGCCGTGCTGGCCGCGCTGGCGCACCCGGTCCGGCTGGACGTGCTGAACTACCTGATGTCAGCCGGCCCGGCGACCGCCTCGGTGTGTGCTCGCGCCGTCGGCGACACCCCGTCGAACTGCAGCTATCACCTGCGGGTGCTCGCGCGCCTCGGGCTGGTCGAGGCCGACGAGTCCGGCGACGGGCGGGAGCGCCCGTGGCGGGCCACGGTGACGGGGTTCAGCATCGGGGACCCGCCCCCGGGCGACCCGGCCGCGGCCGGCGGCGAGGCGGGCGCGGGCGAGCAGGCGGGCGCGGCGCTGCGGGCGGCATCGCTGCAGCTGGACCAGCGGCTGGCCCGCGACTACCTGGCCGGCCGGGACCAGGCGCCGCCGGAATGGCGTGCTGCCGATGCCTACGCGGCGTACACCCTGCGCGCGACTCCGCGGGAGCTGGCCGAGCTCGTGGCCTGCCTCGACGCCCTCATCCGGCCGCTGATCGCGGCCACCCGCGATGACCCGCCCGCGGATGCCGAGCTGGTCCACGTCGGCGTGCAGGCCTTCCCGCGGCTGGGCCGGTCGTGAGGCTGCCGGCCGCGTGCGCGCGGCCCGCGTTCCGGTCGCTGCTGCTGGCCGGGCTGGTCTCCGAGGCCGGCGACTGGCTGCTGCTCATCGCCTTGCCGGTCGTGGTCTACCAGCTGACCGGCTCCGCGCTGGGCACCTCGCTGGCCCTGCTGGTCGAGCTGGCGCCGGGAATCCTGCTCGGCCCGCTGGCCGGGTGGTGCGCTGACCGCTGGGACCGGCGGCGGGCGCTGATCGCGGTGTCCGGGCTGCAGGCGGTGGCGCTGGTGCCGCTGCTGGCGGTGCGCTCCCGGGCGGAGCTGCCCGTGGTCTACGCGGTGATCCTGGCCGAGGCGGCCCTGACCGCGCTGTTCGACCCGGTGAAGAACGCCCTGCTGCCCACGCTGGTGCCCGGCACCGAGGTCGTGTCGGCGAACTCGCTGGCTGGCCTGGGCCAGAACCTCGCCCGGCTGGCCGGCGGCCCGCTCGGCGGCGTCCTGCTGGCCGTCGGCGGGCTGCGCCTGGTCGCGGCCGCGGACCTGGTCAGCTACCTGATCGCCGCCGCCGTCATCGGCCGCATCGCCGTCACCCCGGCGCCGGCCCGGCCGCCCGCGCCCCGGACCGGACCCCAGCCCCAGGCCGGGCCGCAGCCCCAGGCCGGGCCGCAGCCCTGGGCCGGACCCCAGCCCTGGGCCGGGCCGCAGCCCCCGGCCGGGCCGGGCCGCCCGGCCGCGGGAGCGTACCGGCCGATGCTGCGCAGCCGCCCCCTGCGCGGCGCCCTGCTCGTGACGCTGATCAGCCAGGTCGCCCAGGGCATCTTCGTGGTGCTGTTCATCCTGTTCGTCGCGCGGCGCCTGCACGGCAGCCCGGCCGACATCGGCCTGCTGCGCGGCGTCCAGGCCGTCGGCGCCATCGCGGGCGGCCTCGTCCTGGTGGCCGTCGCCCGCCGCTACTCGCCCGGCACGCTGACCGCGTGGTCCGCGATCGCCTTCGGCGCCGTGGCCCTGGTGCTCTGGAACGCGCCCCTGGTCAGCACGAGCATCCCGCTTTACGTGGCCCTGTTCATCGTGGCCGGCGCACCCGGAGTGGTGCTCGGCACCGGCCTGATCAGCGCCGTGCAGACCGGCACCGGCGACGACAGCCGCGGCCGGGTGTTCGGCGCGTTCGGGCTGACCGGCAACGTCGGGCAGGCGGCCGGCATGCTCGCCGCCGGGCTGCTGGCCGCGCCGCTCGGCCTCCTGCGCATCCTCGACGCCCAGGCCGTGCTCTACCTCGCCGCCGGCGCGATCGCCGCCTGGTCCATGACCGGCCATCGAGCCCGCCGCCCGCGGCGGCCGGCGCTCAGGTCGCGGTCAGCGCCGGGACCAGGCCAGCCTCAGCCCGGGCAATCACATGCCGCCGGAACTGCTCCGCGGCCGGCAGCAGCCGCCGGTCCCCCGACCAGCTCAGGATGATCTCCCGCGCGGCCCATGCGCCGCGGATCTCCAGGTAGCGGACCGGCCCGGCCGCGGCCTCCGGCGACCCCTCGCGCGGCGCCGGGACGATGGCGGCGCCCAGCCCGGCGGCCACGAAGCCGCGCACGGTCGACAGGTCGTCGCCCTCGAAGACCACGTCGGGCGCGAACCCGGCCGCCGCGCACAGCTCGTCGCCCAGCTGGCGCAGCGCCGAGGCCGGCCGCAGGGCCACGAACGGCACCTCGGCCAGCTCCGCGAGCTCGATGCCGGCCCGGCCGGCCAGCGCATGCCCGCGCGGCAGGGCCACCCGCAGCGGCTCGACGGCGACGAGCCGGGACTCGACCGCCGGGTCGGCCGGGCGCAGCGTCCCGATCTCCAGGTCGGCCCAGTCCCCGTCCCGGCCCCGGCCCGGCCCCTCCCGGCCGCGGTCCGGCCCGGCGTCCTCCAGCGCCGAGGACACGGCCTCGTCCCGGACCTGGGTCAGGTGGAACCGCACGCGCGGGTGGGCGGCGCGGAACGTGCCGACCAGGTCGGGCACCAGCCAGGTGCCGAGGGACTGCTGGAAGGCCAGGGCCACCACGCCGGTGTCGGGCTCGAGCAGCTCGGTGACCGCCGCGATCCCGTCGTCAAGGTGATGGAGCGCTATGTCGACATGTCGCTTGAACGTCATCCCGGCGTGGGTGAGCCGCAGGATGCGACCCGACTTGCGCAGCAGCGGCGTCCCCACCTGAGCCTCCAGCCGGGCCAGGGCGCGCGAGACGCCTGGCTGGGTCACTGCCTCCAGCTCGCTAACCTCGGTGACGGTCGTGCCATCAGCCACCTGCTGGAACCAGCGCAGTGCGTCCGTGTCCATACCCATGCCACCCGAGCATAGGTCAGGCGCGAACGACCCACTGACCGCATAGGTGCCAGCGTGCCCGGCTGGAGACGGCAGGCCTGACTGCGCGAACGGGCTGACCCGGAAGGACACGATGAAGCACACGACCTACTCCCTGGCCCCGCTGTGGGCCGAGATCCGGGCCGAGGTGCGCGCCCGCCGGGCCGGCCGGGCCGCGCGCCGGGAGTTCCGCCGCCAGCTGGCCGTCGCGCACACGCCCGACGACCTCAGCCTGTTCCTCTCCCGCTAACCGCCCGCAGCCGGCCGCCCGGCGGCGCCCCGCCTCCGCGCCACCCAACGCGCTGACGTGCGCCGTTACCGGGATCTGCGCTGCGCCGCTGGTAGCTTCTCCAGAACGTGGCGCTTGCCGCCGGGGGGCACGGGAGGGGCAGCAGATGCGGAAGATCGGCGCACCCATGGTCAGCCGGCTCGCCCGGATCGGACTCCCGGCCGCCGCCGTCATCGGCGTCGCCGGCCTGTTAACCGCCGGCGGCGGCCCCGGCGGCGCCCTGAGCTCCAGCCAGGACGCCCTGACCGCACGGAGCCCGGCGCCCCGGACGGCACTGGCCCTCAGCGGGCCGGCCCCGGCGCGGTCAGCCACCCGGGCCGGCGGGACGCGGCCCCTGGCCGGCGTCCGGACGTACCTGCGATCGAGGACGGGCGTGGCCCAGGTCGCGCTGTTCGACCGGGCCACCGGGCGGACTTACCTGGCGTCAGACGGCCGGGACACGCAGTACACCGCGAGCATCGTGAAGGCCGACATCCTGGCCAGCTGGCTGCGCCGCTTCCAGTCCCGGCCCGCCGCGATCCCGGCCAGCATCCCGTACTCGGTCCGGTACCTGATGCAGAACATGATCACGATGAGCGACAACTCCGCGGCGACCGGGCTGTTCTTCTTCGGCGGCGGCTGCACCGCGCTGACCCGCTTCAATACGCTCATTCCCACCCGCCGCACCGAGATCGGGTGCCAGACGCCGACGTACTACGGCTGGGGCAACACGACCACGACCGCGGCTGACCAGGCGGCCATCGTCCGGGTCCTGGCTTACCCGAACGGGGTCCTGACGCCGGCCGCCCGCGCCTACGGACTCCAGCTCATGGAGAGCGTGATCCCGGCCCAGCGCTGGGGCGTCACCTGCGGGCCGTGGGGCACCGACTGCGCCGGGCCGGACTACGCCCGCCCCGTGCCCGGCGTGACCGTCGCGCTGAAGAACGGCTGGAAGTTCGTCCCCACCTGCACGGCCCAGGACGAGTCGTGCCCCTGGCAGGTCAACAGCATCGGCTGGGTCAGCGGCGAGGGCCGCGACTATGTGCTGGCCGTGCTCACCACCGGCAATCCCGCGGGACCGGGCACCACCGGGTTCGACTACGGGATCACCACCACCCAGGGCGTGTCCAAGCTCGTCTGGGCCAACCTCGCGCCCGGCCGCTGACGCTGGCGCCCCCGGTATGTCAGCCGCCGCTGGTAAGACAGTCCCGTGACCCCACCATCGAGATCACCGCTGCGCTGCGCTGCCGTGCTGCCCGGCGGCAGCCCCGCCGAGCAGCTCGACCAGGCGATCGCCGCCGAGCAGGCCGGCTGGGACGGCGTGTTCGTGCCGGAGCTGGCCTACGGCGTCGACGCCTGGAGCCTGCTGGCCGCGATCGCGGCCCGGACGACCCGGATCCGGCTCGGCACCCTGCTCACCCCGCTGCCGTGGCGGCGGCCGTGGAAGGTGGCCAGCCAGGTCGTCACGCTGGACCAGCTGTCCGGCGGCCGGGCCATCCTGGCCGTGGGCATCGGCGCCACCGGCCTGGCCGACACCGGCGAGGCCACCGGCGTCCGCGAGCGGGCCGAGCAGCTGGACGAGGGCATCGACCTGATCCGCGCGCTGTGGGCGGGCCAGCGCAGCTACCGCGGGCAGCACTACCGCTACGAGGCCGGCGAGGTCGACCCGGGCGCCGGCGCCCGGCCCGTTCAGGACCCGATCCCGCTGTGGGCGGTCGGCGTGTGGCCGCGGCCCAAGTCAATGCGCCGGATCCTGCGCTGCGACGGGATCATCCCGCAGTACGACCTCGGCGGCCGGGAGGCCGGCCCGGCTGACGCCGGGCAGGTCCGGGCCTGGCTGGACGAGCACGGCGCCCGGCCGGGCCTGGACGTCGTGGCCGAGGGCCAGACGCCGGCGGGCGACCCGGCTGCCGCCGCCGAGACCGTCGCGGCCTGGGCCGCGGCGGGCTGCACGTGGTGGATCGAGAACCGCTGGGAGGGTCCGGGCAACGTCGCGCAGATGCGCGAGCGCCTGGCGGCCGGGCCGCCAGGCGCTCGTGACATCAGCTAGCCGGGTCAGGAATCAGCGTGCTCGGCTTCGAGTGGCTCCGGGCGGCCGTCCCCGGCGCCGGGCTCCGGCACCTCGGCGTCGAGCACCTCGGGCTCCAGGACCTCGGTCGGCCAGACGTCGCCGATCGACTCCTCGACGGCCTCGGCCGGCGTGGGCGCCGACCAGCTCTTGAGCTCGACCTGCGGGACGAGCCACGTGGCCAGGAAGGCCAGCGCCGCGATCGGGACCGCCACGATGAACACGGTCTGGATCGAGTGCGCGTAGCCCTCCGCGATGGCGTGGTGCACGAACGCGGGCAGGTGGTTGAGGATGGCGGGCGTCAGCGCGGCCGGCGACAGCCCGGCCGGGAGCCTGGCCCCGTGCAGCTGGGTGGCCAGGTTGCCGACCAGGACGTTGGAGAAGATCGCCCCGAAGATGGCGGTGCCGAACGACCCGCCGATCGACCGGAAGAACGTCGCCCCCGAGGTGGCCACGCCCAGCTCGCTGTGCGGGACCGCGTTCTGCACGATGATGACCAGCACCTGCATGACC
>DATAWL010000037.1:0-42035 GCA_036267215.1 Solirubrobacteraceae bacterium
AGGATCGGGAGGTCGGTCGCGCCGGCGATCTCCTCGTAGTGGCGGATCAGCCCGCGCTCCGTCGGCCGGTTGTAATACGGATTGACCGAGAGCAGCGCGTCCGGGCCGATCTCGGTCGCCCGCTCGGTCAGCCTGACCGCGTGCCGAGTGTCGTTCGAGCCGACGCCGGCGACGATCGAGCATCGGCCGCGCATCTCCTCGACCGCCAGCCGGATAGCGCCGACGTGCTCCTCATCGTCCATCGTCGACGCCTCGCCCGTGGTGCCGCAGATCACCAGCCCGTCGGACCCGTGGTCGACGAGATGGTGCATCAGCCGCACCATCGCCTCCTGGTCGACCGCCCCGGAGGCGTCGAAGGGCGTGACCATGGCGGTCAGGATGGCGCCGAGATTCGCTGACATCGGCGCGATTATCTCAGAGTCGCCGGGCGGGCTCAGGCTCCGGTGACCGCGTCCGCCCGCTCGCCGCTGCCGCGGACCTTCGCGCCGTGGTAGGGACCGGGCTTCGGCCGCTGCCGGCCGCCCGGCAGCGCGAGGCGCAGGATCGTCCGCTGGACCATCCCGAGCTGCTGGTGGAACGGCCCCGAGTTGTACGGCAGGCCATACCGCTCGCAGAGGTCACGGACCTTCGGGGCGATCTCGCCGTAGCGGGTGCTCGGCATGTCCGGGAAGAGATGGTGCTCGACCTGGTAGCCGAGGTTGCCGCTGATCACGTGGAACAGCGAGCCGCCGTCGATGTTGGCGGCGCCGAGCAGCTGGCGCACGTACCAGGCGCCCCGGGTCTCGTCGGTGGTCTCCTCCTGGGTGAACGTGAAGGTCTGATCCGGGAAGTGGCCGCAGAAGATGATCGCGTAGGACCAGACATTGCGGATGAGGTTGGCCGCCACGTCGGCGGTCAGCGTCCGCATGAACGGATCGCGGAACGAACGGCGCTCGACCAGCTTGGAGAGGAGGCCATCGCGCTCGCCGGAGCGCCGGGCGGCCCGGCGGGCCAGCCGCCGCGCACGGCGGCTGAGGCGGGTGGGACCGTGTCGATTCTCAGCGCGAGCCTTGGCGGCGTACACACCGGCCTCGATCGACGTCATCACGAGCCCGCTGATCAGCGGCCAGGCGATGTAGTCCTTGGTGATCTGGGCGCGCGCCTTGCCGGCGATGCCCTTGAGCTCCTTGCGCACCTGCTTCATGTCCTTCTCACCCTTGCGGATGGCGTCGAAGTCGAGGTCGTGGACCGCCACCCCCCATTCGAACAGCATCGCCAGCAGGACGTTGTAAAACGGCTGCAGCAGGTAGACCGGGTGCCAGTTCTGGCCGGGATCGATCCGCATGATCTCGTAGCCGAGGTCGCGGTCCTTGCCGACGATATTGGTGTAGGTGTGGTGGATGAAGTTGTGGGAGTGGCGCCACGCCTCGGCCGTCGACGCCGTATCCCAGTCCCAAGCCCGGGAGTTGATGACCGGGTCGTTCATCCAGTCCCACTGTCCGTGCATGACGTTGTGGCCGATCTCCATGTTCTCGAGGATCTTGGCCATCCCCAGCGTGCTCGCCCCGACAACCCAGGGGATCCGCCAGCGCGAGGCGATCAGCTCCACCCGTCCGATCAGGGCCAGCTGCCGCTGGAACGCGATCATCGAGCGGATGTAACGGGCGTCGCGGTCGCCGAGGTCGCCCCTGACCTGCTCGTGCAGCTCGTCGAACTCGCGTCCGATCTGCTCGAGCTGCTCCGGGGTGAGCCGGTGCAGCGGGTTCTCGGCCGATTGAACCGACGCGGTGGCCGGGGCCGGGCCCGCTCCGTTGTGGACGGTGGTCGTCATGCGTCCTCCTCGTGGTCGGGTCTCACAGTTCGATCTCGATCGGTCCCTCGGGAGCGCTGATGCAGGTCCGGATGACCTCGCCCTCCTCGCCATAGACGTTGCCGTTGCGCAGGTCGCGTACCCGTCCGGCCCGCAACTCGCCGACGCAGGTGTGACAGATGCCCTCCCGACAGCCGAAGGGCAGATCCAGCCCGGCGTCCTCGCCGGCGACGAGGATCGGGCTGCTGCCGTCCGACCGGGCCTCGCAGTCGGATTTCAGGAAGGTGATCGTGCCCCCTTCGCCCTCCCCGCCATCGCCGAGGCCGAGCCGGGGCTGGAAGCGCTCCATGTGCAGGCGCTCGCCGACGCCGGCCCGCTCGAAGTGCGCGGTGAAGTCGTCGAGCATGTCGTTGGGCCCGGAGATGAAAGTCTCGCGCTCGCGCCAGTCAGCACAGAGCCGGTCGAGGTCGGGCGGCCCCATGCGCCCGTGCTCGCCGGTGAGTTGCTCGTGCAGCGCGAAACGGTCGCGCCGCCGGGCGATGTCGCGCAGCGCGGCGCCGAAGATGACCTCCTCGGTCCGCCGCGCCGAGTGCAGCAGCGCGACGTCGCCGAGCTCGCCGCTCTGGTCGAGGTGGCGCAGCATGCTCATGATCGGGGTGATGCCGCTGCCGGCGCTGATGAACAGCAGCCGGTCGGGCCGGGGATCGGGCAGCAGGAACTCCCCCTCCACTCCGCCCAGCGAGACGATCGTGCCGGGCCGCCCGCGGCGCACCAGGTAGGGCGAGACCTTGCCGGCGTCGACGTTCTTGACCGTGATGCTGATCAGGCCGTCGGGCCGGTCGGGGTCGGAGGTGAGCGAGTAGGCCCGCCAGTGGCGGACCCCCTCGATGTCCAGGCCGATGCGCAGGTACTGGCCGGGCTGGTGGCCGCCCCACCGGTAGCCGGGCTTGATCAGCACGGTGGCGGCGTCGGGCGTCTCGTGGTGGATCTCCTCGATCCGGCCGCGCAGCTCGCGGGTGGACCACAACGGGTTGATCAGCTCGAGGTAATCGTCGATGAGCAGGGGCGAGCTCAGCGACGCGAGCGCGTCGAGCACGCGGCGCTGGATCGGGTGGACGTTGGGTCTGGCTCCTCGCTCCGGCATGCCTCTACTGACAAGTAATATCCACTTCAGTAGATTCCTACGCGGTTTGTCGCAACGGGAGGCCACAGCTTCTGGCCGTGCCCGCGGCCCCCAGCGCCGGGCGGGGACCCAGGGCATGCCGCGCTCTGTCCGCGAGCAGCTCATCCTCCAGGTCGCCGGGCAGGTGTTCGCCGAGGGTGGCTATGAGCGCGCCTCGATGGACCGGATCGCCGAGCTCGCCGGCGTGTCCAAGCCGATGCTGTACGCCTACTTCGGCTCCAAGGAGGGCCTGTACGTCGCCTACATCGAGCGGACCGGGGGCGAACTGGTGCAGCGGCTGGTCCGCGCCGACCGGGGCGAGGACGGCGACCGGCCCCAATCGGGTCGGTTGCGGGCGGTGATCGGGGAGTTTCTGGCCTTCGTCGAGGAGCACCGGGACGGCTGGACCGTCCTGTTCCGCGAGCTCAACTCCCGCCAGCCGCTGGCCGAGCAGGTCGCCCAGCTGCGCGATCAGATCGTCGGCGAGGTGCGGCGGATGCTGGAGGGCGGCGCGGCGGCCGACGGCGTCTGGTCCGGGCTGACGCCCCCGGCGTCAGAGGGCGTGGCCGAGGCCATCGTCGGGGCGGGCGAGGCGCTGGCCAACTGGTGGCTGCGCAAGCCCGACGTGCCCCGCGACGAGATCATCGACTGGTACGTGGGCCTGACTCGCGCGGCGATCACCACCGCCATCAGTCGCGACTGAGCCGGGACGGTCGGCCGGGACCGAGCCGGGACGGTCAGCCGCGACCGCCGGCGCCGGTCAGGCGTCGGCGCTGGGCGGAGCCACGTTGAGCAGGTAGCGCAGCCCCGTCAGCTCCAGCAGCCACTGGACCTGGGACGAGCCGGCGGTCAGCGTGACGCGGAAATCGTCGCGCGCCGGCAGGGCGAGCGACACCAGGGGCCGCAGCCCGCTGAGGTCCATGAAGGCGACATTGTCGAGGTCGACCAGCACCGATCGCGCGTCCTGGACCTGGTCGCCGGCGAGCACCCCCTGCAGCAGCGGCGCCGTGCACAGGTCGAACTCGCCCCGCAGCACCACGACCACCTCGTCGTCGCGGCGCACGGTGTCGACCCCCAGCGGGGGCACGTGTCCGCGCGCCGCCGCCGCGGCGTCGTCCCCATCCGCTGGGGCCCCGGTTCGATGCCGATCCTTCAGGCAATCGATTGTCGCCGTCGCCGAGACCGGCGTCAATCCCCAAAAATCGGGGGTGAGGCCGCCAGGTCGCCCAGACCGGGATCAGGCCGCCGGGTCTCCCAGATCGAGACGGCCACGGAGCGCTACAGCAGGTGCTCGAGTCCGACGACCGGCGAGTGCGACAGCGACGCGACCCGGCGCACCGCCAGCAGCACCCCGGGCATGAACGACTCACGGTCGATCGAGTCGTGGCGGATGGTCAGCGTCTGGCCCACGTCGCCCAGGATGACCTCCTGGTGGGCGACCAGCCCGGGCAGGCGGACCGAGTGGATGGGGACCTCGTAGCCGCCGCCGGCCGCGTCGCGCATCAGCGCGGCCGTGCGCGCGGCGGTCCCGCTGGGCTTGTCGACCTTGCGGTCGTGATGGAGCTCGATGATCTCGGCCCGGGCCATGTGCCTGGCCGCCTGGGCGGCGAACTGCATCATCAGCACCGCCCCGATGGCGAAGTTGGGGGCGACGAACACGTTCGCGCCGCGCAGCGACTCGAGCTCGGCCACATCGAAGCCGGTGGTGCCGATGACGACATGGACCCCGGCGGCAACTGCCTCGCGGGCGTTGGCCAGCGCGGTGGTCGGGACGGTGAAGTCGACGAGCACGTCGGGCCCGGCCTGCAGTGCCTCGGCGACCGGCGTGTCCAGCGCCGGATCGGCCCGGGCCACCAACTCCATGTCAGCGGCGCCGAGCACCGCGGAGCACACGGTGGCGCCCATCCGGCCGGCGGCGCCGGCCACCGCCACCTTGATCGGCGCGCCGGCCACCGGCCCTCCTACCTCGACCCGCTGACCCCGCCGACCGCGGTCTCGGCCAGGCGGGGCGCGACCGCCGCCAGCGCCTCGTCGAAGCGCTCTGCCTCCGGGCCGATGCCGGCCGCCGATAGGCGCTCCGGATCCCACAGCTCGTCGGTCAGCGCGGCGAGGTCATCCATCGACACCGCATCGATCCGCTCGACCACCTCGTCGAGGGGCATCAGCGGTGAGCCGGCCAGGATCTCCGAGCCCAGGCGGTTCATCCGGGCCCCGGTCGACTCCAGCGCCAGCACGACGCGGCCCTTGAGGTTCTCCTTGGCCCGCGACAGCTCCTCCGCAGTGGCCGGCTGCGACCGCAGGCGGGCCAGCTCGGAGCCGACGATCGACAGAGCCTGGACCAGGTTCTCAGCCCGGGTGCCGACGTACAGGCCGACCTGGCCGGTGTCGGCATAGGCGCTGGTGAACGAATAGACCGAGTAGGCCAGGCCCCGCCGCTCGCGGATCTCCTGGAACAGCCGCGACGACGACGTCCCCCCGAAGATCGTGTCGAGCACGCGCAGGGCAAAGCGCCGGTCATCGTGGCGCGACAGGCCGGTGGCGCCCAGGCAGACGTGGTACTGCTCGGTGTCCTTGCGCTCGAAGCGCCGCCCGGGAGGGCCGGCCGGGGCGGTCGCCCCCGGCCGCGCCGGCACGCCGTTGGGCGACGCCGGGGCGGTGCGCTCGCGCGCCAGCCCCACGAGCACATCGTGGTCGATCGCGCCCGAGGCGGCGATCACCACGTTCTCCGGCCGGTATCGAGCGGCGTGGAAGCGGGCGATCTCCGCCGGCGGGGTGCCCGAGATGACGCTGGCCCGGCCGATGATGGCCCGGCCCAGCGGATCGTCGCCGAACACCGCCTCCCCCAGCATGTCGAACACCTTCTCCTGGGGATCATCCTCGTACATGGCGATCTCCTCGAGGATCACCTCGCGCTCGGAGTCGATGTCCCGCAGCGTCGGGCGAAAGACCATGTCCGCCATCACGTCGAAGGCATCGGCGAGGTGCTCGTCGATCACCCGCGCGTAGACCGACGTGGTCTCCTTGCCGGTGCCGGCGTTGAGCTCGGCCCCCATCCCGTCGAAGATCTGATCGATCTGCAGGGACTCGTAGCGAGCCGTGCCCTTGAACAGCAGGTGCTCGAGCAGGTGCGACAGCCCCGCCTCGCCCTCGGACTCGTAGCGCGAACCGGTCCCGATCCAGAAGCCGAGCGACACGGATCGGACGGAGGGCATCGCCTCCGTCACGATCCGGACGCCCGACTCGAGCGTCGTCAGGCGGTGCTGCTGATCCACGTGGCGCTCAGGAACGCGGGCGGTCGGGGTCGCGATCGCGCACCCGGCCGCGATCACGGTCGCGGTCGCCGTCACGCGGTCCGCGGTCACGCGGCCCACGGTCACGATCGCGGTCACGTGGCCCGCGGTCGCGGTCACGGTCACGGTCACGGTCGCGACCACCGGAGCGCTCCCGACGCTGGCCGCCGTTCTCGGCGGCGGCGATGGCGACGAGCTCCTCGGGGTTCTTGCCCTGGATCTCGGGATCGTCGGCCAGGCGCAGTCCGATCCGGCCGCGCTCGCGGTCGACCTCGACCACCTTGACGTGGACCTCGTCGCCCTTGTTGAGCACCTCCTCGACCGTCGCGATCCGGCGGCCCGGGGCGACGTTTGAGATGTGCAGCAGGCCGTCGGTGCCCTTGGCCAGCTCGACGAAGGCGCCGAACGTGGTCGTCTTGACGACCTTGCCGGTGTACTCGTCGCCGACCTCGACCTCCTTGGTCATCGTGCGGATCCGCTCGACCAGCGCGTCGCCGCGGACCCGGTCGGCGGCGTAGACGAGGACCATGCCCTCGTCGTTGACGTCGATCTGGGACTCGTACTCCTCCTGCAGCGCGCGGATGGTCTCGCCGCCCTTGCCGATCAGCAGCCCGATCTTCTCGGGGTCGATCTGGACCGAGGAGATCCCCGGCGCGTACTTGGACAGCTCCGAGCGCGGCGTGTCGATGACCGCGGCCATCTCGCCGAGGATGAACTCCCGGGCGATCTTGGCCTGGGCCAGCGCGTCGCGCATGATCTCGAACGTGACGCCCGTGATCTTGATGTCCATCTGCAGGGCGGTGATCCCGTCCCGCGTGCCCGCGACCTTGAAGTCCATGTCGCCGAGGTGGTCCTCGACGCCGGCGATGTCGGTGAGGATGACGTAGTCGTCGCCCTCCTTGATCAGGCCCATCGCGATGCCCGCGACCGGAGCCTTGATCGGGACGCCCGCGTCCATCAGCGACAGGGTCGATCCGCAGACGCTCGCCATCGAGCTGGATCCGTTGGACTCCAGGATGTCCGACACGACGCGAATCGTGTACGGGAAGTCCTCCTGGCTCGGGATCATCGGGACCAGCGCGCGCTCCGCGAGCGCCCCGTGGCCGATGTCACGGCGCTTGGGCCCGCGCATGAAGCCCGCCTCCCCGACCGAGAACGGCGGGAAGTTGTAGTGGTGGAAGTAGCGCTTGGTGGTCTCCAGACCGAGCGTGTCCAGCCGCATCTCCTCCCGCGTGGTGCCGAGCGCGACGACGCTGAGCGCCTGCGTCTGGCCGCGGGTGAACAGCGCCGAGCCGTGGGTGCGAGGAGCGACGTCGACCTCGATCGAGATCGGTCGGATCTCCTCGGTGCCGCGGCCGTCGGGGCGCTTCTTCTGGACGGCGATCCGCTCACGGATGAGCGTCTTCTCCAGCTTGTCGAACGCCCGCTGGGCGTTGGAGCGGTACTCCTTGTAGGTCTCAGACTCAGGATCGCCTGAGTAGTGCTCGAGGATCTGCTCCTCGACCGCCTTGGTCGCATCCTGGCGCGCCAGCTTGTCCTCCACCTGGGTGGCGGCGTCGAGCGCGGTGCCGTGCGAGGCCTTGATCTGCTCGTAGAGCTCCGGATGCACCTGCGGGATCTCGACCTCGGTCTTGGGCTTGCCGGCCTTCTCGGCCAGCTCCCGCTGGGCGGCGCAGAGCTTCTTGATGTTCTCGTGGGCGATGTCCAGGGCGTCGAGGATCTCGGCCTCGGGGATCTCGCTCGCGCCCGCCTCGACCATCAGGATCGCGTCCTCGGTACCGGCGACGATCAGATCCAGATCGGTCCCGTCGACGAGCAGCTCCTCGTCCGGGTTGACGACGAAGTTCCCGTCGATCTTGCCCACGCGCACCGCACCGACCGGCGAGGGGAACGGGACGTTGGACACCATCAGTGCCGCGGACGCGCCGTTCATTGCCAGCATGTCGTATGGGTTGACGTGGTCGACCGACATCGGGAGCGCCACGAGCTGGGTCTCATAACGCCAGCCCTTGGGGAACAGCGGCCGGATCGGCCGGTCGATCAGGCGCGCGGTGAGCGTCGCCTTCTCCCCCGCGCGGCCTTCGCGCTTGAAGAATGAGCCGGGGATCTTCCCGGCGGCGTACATCCGCTCCTCGACATCGACGGTGAGCGGGAGGAAGTCCACGTCGCGGATGTTGCCCGCGGTGGCGGTACACAGGACCATGGTGTCGCCCGCCTGGACGACAACGGCGCCGGAGGCCTGCTTGGCCAGCTTGCCGGTCTCGAACGAGATCTCCTTGCCCTCGATCTCGACGGAGACGCGCGTAACGGCGTCAGACATATTCAATTCCCTTCTGCTCCGCCCTTCGGTCGGCGGAGTTCTTCGTTTCTCTCGAATTCGTTCCGAATCTTCAGGATGGTAGCGGGCCAGCTAAACGGACCGTTGAGTCCGCTAGTGCTACGGTAACCGGACCGGATGGTCCATTTCGCTGAAGCCGACCGCTGTCAGGAGCGCGTATGACCGAGAGCACGATCGTGCAACGCCCATCCCGGGCCGTCAACCCCTGGCTGGTCCTGGTGATCGCCTGCATGGCCCAGTTCATGGTCGTGCTCGACGCCACCGTGGTCAACATCGCGCTGCCCTCGGTCCAGCGGGGACTGAACTTCTCGGCCGCCAACCTGCAATGGATCGTCAATGGGTACACCCTGATCTTCGGCGGCTTTCTGCTGCTCGGCGGCCGCGCCGCGGACCTGCTCGGCCGCAAGCGGCTGTTCGTCGCCGGGGTGATCCTGTTCTCGGCCGCGTCGCTGTTCAACGGCCTGGCCCAGTCCTCGGGGATGCTGATCGTCGGGCGCGGGCTGCAGGGGCTGGGCGGCGCGCTCGTCTCCCCCGCCGCGCTGGCGATCGTCACCACCACCTTCACCGAGGGCGACCAGCGCACCAAGGCGCTGGGGGCCTGGAGCGCCATCGCCGCCAGCGGGTCGGCAGTGGGTCTGCTGCTCGGCGGCGTGCTGACGGACCTCGCGTCGTGGCGGTGGGTGTTCTTCGTCAACGTCCCGGTCGGGATCATCACCATCATCATGGCGCTGCGCTACGTCGCCGAGTCGCGCGTCGACAGCCGGCACCGCTCGTTCGACCTGCTCGGCGCGGTCACCGTCACCGGCGGCCTGGTCATCCTGGTCTACGCCATCGTCAAGGCCCAGGCATTCGGCTGGGGCTCGGCGCGGACGCTGGGCCTGGGTGCGCTGGCCATCGCGTTGCTGGCCGCGTTCGTCTACATCGAGTCGCGCAGCGTCGCGCCGCTGATGAAACTGAGCATCTTCCGCATCCGGTCCCTGGCGGTGGGCGACACGGTGCTGCTGCTCGTCGCCTCGGGCCTGTTCGGGATGTTCTTCTTCGCCTCGCTCTACGTGCAGGAGATCCTCGGCTACAGCCCGCTCAGGGCCGGCCTGGCCTTCCTACCGGTGACCGCCGGAATCATGATCGGCGCGGGCCTGGCTCAGCAGGCGATCAAGCGCTTCGGAGTGCGCAACGTGTGCACGTTCGGCGTCGCCCTCGCCGTGCTCGGGATGCTGGTGCTGACCGAGCTGCCGGTGCACGGCAGCTACGTGGGCAACCTGCTGACCGGGTTGCTGCCGATGAGCATCGGCATGGGACTGGCGTTCGTGCCGATCACGCTGCTGGCCACCAGCGGCGTCCCGCCCGAGGACGCCGGCCTGGCCAGCGGGCTGTTCAACACCGCCCAGCAGGTGGGCGGCTCGCTGGGCCTGGCGATCCTGTCGACGCTGGCGGCCAGCCAGACCGCGCGCGTCCTGCACGGCACCAGCCAGGCGGCGGTGTTCGCGGCGCGCGTCTCCGGCTACCACGTCGCCTTCCTCGGGGCGGCGATCATGTTGGCCGCCGGCGTGGGCCTGCTCATGTTCGGGCTGCGCAAGCGCGACATGGCCGCGGTGGAGCGGGAGATCGCGGCCGGCAACACCGCCCCTGTGCCGGCCGCCTGACCCGCAAATCGACACACTGTCATGCAAAACGATCACAATGGCGTCGAGATGGAAGAAGAGCCGCGCCGCATCATGCGGGCCGATGCCGAACGCAACCGGCGCCGGCTGCTCGACGCCGCCACCCGGATGTTCTGCGAGCGGGGCCTCGACGTCGGCGTCGGCGAGATCGCCCAGCAGGCCGGCGTGGGCCGGGGCACGCTGTTTCGCAACTTCCCCTCCAAGGAGCATCTGATCGCGGCGATCCTGGTCGAGCGGCTGACCGAGTCGATCGCCCGGGGCCGCGAGGCCCTGGAGGCGCCCGATGCCGCCCAGGCGCTGTTTGACCTCATCGATCAGTCGGTCGGGCGGACGCAGACCGACCGGGCGCTGTTCGATGCGCTGGCCGAGACCTGGCTGGCCAACGGCGAGATCCGTGCCGCCCACGCCGAGCTGATGGGCGTGATCGAGGCGCTGATCCACAAGGCCCAGGCCGCCGGGGCGGTCCGCGACGACATCGGGGCCGTCGACGTCCTCATGCTGGTCAAAGGTGTGTGCGAGGCGGCGTCGGCGTTCCAGCACGTCAGCCCCGACATCGCCCTGCGCCAGATCGACCTCGTCCGAGCCGCGATCAGCGCCCGCGGCGACCTGCGGCCGCTGCGGGGCCCGATGCCGACGATCGACGAGCTGGAGCGCAGCGTCGCGGGTCCGGCGTCCGCCCCGCCCGCGCGATCGGCCGCGGGCTAGGTTCCGCCGAGCCGGGCCATGAGCTCGGCCGCGTCGACCCGCGTGGCGGCGCCGTCGCGCCATTCAAACAGCGTCGGGGTCGTCACCACGCCCGCGCGCACGCCGGAGCGGAAGTCGCGTTTGACGCGCTCGGCGGTCGCCGGATCGCGGCGCTCGGCGTCGAAGCGCTCGAGGTCGAGGCCGAGTTCGTGCGCTCGGGCCCACAGGTGGGGATCCGCGAGCCGCGCCTGGTCATCGAACAGCGCGTCGTGCATCTCCCAGAAGCGCCCCTGGCTCGCGGCGGCCTCGGCGGCGCAGGCGGCCGGCCACGCCCGGGGATGGCTGGAGCGGACGGGAAAGTGGCGAAAGACGGCGTGCAGCGGCAGTTCGCGCAGGCGCAGCTCGGTGGCGGCGCAGTACGGACACTCGAAGTCCGCGTAGACGATGATCAGCGGCGTGTCCGGGCCGGGCGCCGGGCCGCGGCGGTGGTCCTCGTCGCCGGGCGCGGGGACGGGGGCGGAGCCGAGCTCGGCCATCAGCGCCGGCGACGAGGGGTGCGCTGCGGCGCCGGCGGGCGCGTGACCCCCGGGCTCAGCGCTCCAGGGCGTCGAAGATCAGGTTGGCGCCCGGCAGATCGCCCGGGGAGGCCGCCTGATAGCTCCATTGCACGACCCCGTCGGGGCCGACGATGACCAGCGCCCGCTGCGGGAACCCACCCTCGTGGTAGACGCCGAACGCCTGGCACACCGCCCCCTTGGGCTCGAAGTCAGACAGCTGCTCGATCGTGACCCCCAGCTTCTCGGCGAACGCCGCCTGCGCGTAGGTGGCATCGCAGGAGACGCCGTACAGCGTCGCCCCCTTGGCCCGGAACTCGTCGAGCATCTCCTCGTAGAGGTTGAGCTGGTCGGTGCAGACCGGGCTGAACGCGAACGGGTAGAAGACGAGCACGCTCTTCTGGCCCTCGAGGTCGGCGGGCGTGAAGTCGTTGCCGTCGCCGCGCTTGAGCGTGAAGGCAGGGACCGGGGTCCCGGCTTCGATCACCGGCGCAGGCCGAGCTCGCGGATCACCGAGCGGTAGCGCTCGAGATCGTTGCTCTGCAGATAATTCAGGAACCGGCGCCGGCGCCCGACCAGCATCAGCAGGCCGCGGCGCGAGTGGTGATCCTTGCGATGGCTGCGCAGGTGCTCGGTCAGGTCGTTGATGCGCTCCGTCAGCAGCGCCACCTGGACCTCGGTCTTGCCGGTGTCGGTGGGACTGTCGCCGAACTGCGTGACCAGCTCCTGCTTGCGTTCCTGGGTCAGAGTCATGCGGCCGGTGACGGTAGCAGGTCGCTATCCACAGAGCCGGCGGGTCTCCTGCACGTCGAGCGCCATCTGCTCCACCAGCGCCTCGATGGTCTCGAAGCGGCGCTCGCCCCGGAGGCGGGCGATGAAGTCGACGCGCAGGATCCGGCCGTACAGGTCCTCGTCGCGGTCGAGCAGGTAGGCCTCGACCAGCACCGCCCGGCCGGTCCCGAACGTCGGCCGCACGCCGACTGACACGGCAGCGCAGGCGCCGTCGGCCCGGGCGGCGTAGACGCCGTGTCCAGGGCAGACGAGCTCCTCGTCGGGAACGATGTTGGCGGTCGGAAAGCCGAGCTCGCGGCCGCGACGATCGCCGGTCACCACCTCTCCGCGCATCTGGAACGGCGACCCCAGAAACCGAGCGGCGTGGGTCACGTCGCCGGCCGCGACCAGGCCGCGGATGTGGCTGGAGGAGACGATCTCCCCGTCGACCTCGACCAGCTCGACGACGCGGGTGCCGAACCGCCCGTCGGCGCCCAGCATCTCCGTGTCGCCGGCGGCGCCGTGGCCGAAGCGGAAGTTCTCGCCCACCGAGACGTGCGTCGCGCACAGCCGGCCGACCAGCACCTGGTCGATGAACGCGTCCGGGGTCTGGGCGGCGAAGCGCTCGTCGAAGCCGATCACCACCAGCTCCTGGACGCCCAGGCCGGCGATCAGCTCGATCTTGGCGTCGAGGCTGGTCAGCAGGCGCGGAGCCGCCTCGGGCCGGATCACCGCCAGGGGGTGGGGCTCGAAGGTGAGCACGGTGTCGTTGCCCCGGATGACCTCCCGGTGGCCGAGGTGCACGCCGTCGAACTCGCCCACCGCGACGCGGCGCGGGCGCGGCTCAGCGTCCCCGAGCATGGTGACCTGCATGGCGCGAAGCGTAATTGGCCGAGGGCCGAGACCCGGGTCTGGTCGCGCGGACCCCGCCGGGACTAGCGAAACCCGACGATCGGCTTCAGCGCGGAACCCTCGTCGGCCGGCTGCGCGAGCGCGATCAGCCCTTCGTCGTCAAGCAGGCGGACCACCGGCGCGGGGCCGGCGACACTCGCCGCGGGGGCGTTCTCCACCGCGACGCGAGCGCCGTGGGCGGCCCGCCGCGCGGCCTCCCCCGCCAGATGGACGGCCGGCAGGAAGTCCAGCGCGTCGGCGAGCCCGACCGGCCGCTCCGGCGAGGCGCCGCCCACGTCGAAGTCGCCGATGCTCGTCCGGCGCAGCTGCTCGCAGTAGGCGTCGCCGAGATCGGCGATGAGACTGCGCACGTACGTGCCCGACGAGCACTCGATGGCGAACGCCCGGCGATCACCGTCGCGCCAGAGCTCGTCGAACGCGTACACCTCGATCTCGCGCTCGGCCAGCTCCACGGACGCGCCCTCGCGCGCGAGCTGGTAGGCCCGCCTGCCCCCCACCTTGACCGCCGAGTAGGCCGGCGGGCGCTGGAGCAGCCGCCCCACCGGGAGTTGCAGCGGGCCCTCCGGCACCCGGCCGGTCTCGACGATCTCGCCCTCGGGGTCCCCGGTGGTCGACGTGGCCCCGAACCGGGCCACGACCTCATAGCGCTTGCGCAGGGCCATCAGGAACCGCTGGGCCCGGGTGGCCCGTCCGACGAGCACCAGCAGCAGCCCGGTGGCGAACGGGTCGAGCGTCCCGGCGTGCCCGACCTTGGTCTTGCGGGGCAGCGTCCGGCGGACCGTCGCCACCACGTCGTGGGAGGTCACGCCCGCCGGCTTGTCCCACAGCAGGATGTAGTCCGCCATCACGGCCACCGGCGGCCGTCCAGTCAGGACTGGGCGGCGAGCTGCTCGCGCAGGAACGACACCAGCTCGTCGTGGGAGAGCTCGGTGCTGAACCCGGCGGCCTGCTTGTGCCCCCCGCCGCCCTGGGCGCGGGCGATGGCCGAGACGTCGATGGCGTCGTCGCCGGCGCGCAGCGACACCTTGCGCGGTCCCGCCGCGTTGGGGCCGCCGACGCGGTCGCGCACCAGCGCGGCCAGCCTTGTGCCCTCGACCGCGCGCAGGTGGTCGACGACGCCCTCGGAGTAGCTCTCCTCGGCCTCGGAGTCGTTGAAGTCCCCGGCGGTCAGGTCGGTGATCGTCAGGCGGCCGTCGTCGTAGCGCTCGATGTTGGCCAGCCCCCGCGCCAGCAGCGCCAGCTTGCCGTAGGGCACGCCCTCGTAGACGCGGCGGTAGATGCCGTGGACGTCGATTCCGGCCTCGATCAGGTCGGCGGCCATCAGGTGGGCGCGCACGCCGGTGTTCTCGTACATGAAGCGGCCGGTGTCGGTGATCAGGCCGACGTAGAGCGCGTTGGCGACGGTGGGCGACGGGGTCACGCCCAGCGCCTTCATCAGGTCCCAGACGATCTCGGCGGTGCACGAGGCCTCGGGGACGACCAGGTTGACGGTCCCGAAGTGGGTGTTGTCGTGGTGGTGGTCGATGTTGAGGATGTGCAACGGACCCCTTCCACCCCGGCGGAACGCCTCGGCCGGGTTGCGGTCGATGTTGCCGCAGTCCACGAACACGATCGTCCGGTTCTCGACGTCGGCCGGCGGATCGGAGACCAGGCCCGCCAGCGGCAGGAACCGGTACTCCTGGGGCAGCGGCAACTCCCGGGCGTCGACGAACATCAGGCAGTCCTTGCCGATGGCCGAGAGGATGCCCTGCATCGCCACCAGCGACCCGAGGGCATCTCCGTCGGGGTTCTCGTGGGTGACGACGACGAGCTTCTCGGCCTGGCGCAGTTCCGACAGGACGTGGTCGCGGTCGGAGCGATCGCCGTTAGTGGTCACCGGACGACTCCTTGACTCTGGCGCTCTCGGCGAGCAGGCGCGAGATGCGCATGCCTCGGTCAACGGATTCGTCGTACTCGAACGTCAGCGACGGCGTGTGCTTGAGCGTCAGCTCGTCCGCCACGCGGCGCTGGAGAAAGCCGTGGGCCGACCGCAGTCCGTCGATGCTGGCGCTGCGCTCGGCGTCGTCCCCGAGCACGCTGACGTACACCCGAGCATGTCGGAGATCGGGGCTTGTCTTGACACCGGTCACGGTCACGAAACCAACTCGCGGATCCTTCAGATCTTTGGCGATCGCGTCGGACAAGACGGCTCTCATCGCCTCGTCGACCCGCCGCATTCGGCCTCCGCGCATCCTACCCTCCGCACAGTCGTTCGCGCTGCGACCTCATCCTCGCAAGTCCTCCACGGACGCCAGAAGCCGCTCCACGCGCGCTCCCTCGGGGCAGCGGGCCAGAACCCACCGCTCCACCTCGTCGGCCGCCGCGGACAACCTCTGAAGCGAGCCGCCGGTGAGCGCTGCCGTCAGCGTTGCGCGCTGCCAGAGATCCTGATACCCGGTCTCGGCGACGGCCACGCCGAGCCGGCCGTGCAGCTGGGCCTTGATCGATGACAGCTCCTTGCGCTTGCCCTTGAGGCTGCCCGCGTCGGGGAAGTGCAGCTCGATCACCAGCACCGCCACGAACCCGTCGGCGGACATCGTCATCGAACCTGGCGTACATCGCCCTCGCTGCGGCCGCGGCGGCGGCCGGCCACGCTCATCGCGTCAGGCGAGCTCGCGCTCGACCTGACGGGTCGTGTAGGTCTCCAGGACGTCGCCTTCCTTGACGTCGGCGTAGTCGCGCAACACGATGCCGCAGTCGAAGCCCGATGCCACCTCGCGCGCGTCCTCGTTGAAGCGGCGCAGGCTGGCGATCTCGCCGTCCCAGATGACCGTCCCGTCGCGGACGAGGCGAACCTTGGAGCCGCGGGTGATCCTGCCTTCGGTGACATGAGAGCCGGCGATCGTGCCCACGCGGGAGGCGCGGAAGATCTGGCGCACCTCGGCGCTGCCGAGCGCCTCCTCGACCTCTTCGGGGGCGAGCATGCCCTGCATGGCGCTGCGCAACTCGTCGATGGCGCGGTAGATCACCGCGTAGTGGCGGATCTCCACGCCCTCGCGCTCGGCGACCGAGCGGGCGTCGCCGACCGGGCGCACGTTGAAGGCCAGGATCACGGCCTGGGAGGCCGCGGCCAGCATGACGTCGGATTCGGTCACTGCGCCGACCGCGCGGCGGATGACGTTGACGGTCACCTCGTCCTGCGGGAGCTTGGCGATCTCGTCCTCGATCGCCTCCAGCGAACCGGCCACGTCGGCCTTGAGCAGCAGGTTGAGCTCGGCCAGGTCGGACCCGAAGATGTTCTCCAGCGACACCCGCTTCCCGCTCTGGCGGGCCAGCGACTCGGCCTTGAGCCGCGTGGCGCGCTCGCCCGCCAGCTGGCGGGCGCGGCGCTCGTGCTCGACGGCGCGGACGTGCTCGCCGGCCTCGGGGACGCCGTCGAAGCCGAGCACCTCGACGGGCTCGCCGGGCAGCGCCTGGCCGATCCGGTTGCCGTTGTAGTCGTGCATCGCCCGGACCCGGCCCCACTGGGCACCGGCCACCAGGGCGTCGCCGACCTCGAGCGTGCCACGGCTGACCAGGATGGTGACGACCGGCCCGCGGCCGGGGTCGAGCTTTGACTCGATCACGGTGCCGGACGCGGCCGCCTCGGGGTTGGCCTTGAGCTCCTCGACCTCGGCCATGACGATGATCGTGTCGAGCAGATCCTCGAGACCCTCCTGGGTCTTGGCCGAGACGTTGACGAACTCGGTGTCGCCCCCCCACTCGACCGGCTGCAGGCCCAGCTGGGTCATCTCGGTGCGGACGCGGTCGGGCTGCGCGCCCTCCTTGTCGATCTTGTTGACGGCGACCAGCATGGGGACGCCGGCCTCCTTGGCGTGATCGACCGCCTCCTGGGTCTGGGGCTTGACCCCGTCGTCGGCGGCGACGACGATGACCGCGATGTCAGTCACCTTGGCGCCGCGGGCGCGCATGGCGGTGAACGCCTCGTGGCCGGGGGTGTCCAGGAACGTCACGGCATGGTCGTCGTGGCGGACCTGGTAGGCGCCGATGTGCTGGGTGATCCCGCCGGCCTCGCCGGCGGCCACCTCGGTCTGGCGGATGGCGTCCAGCAGCGACGTCTTGCCGTGGTCGACATGGCCCATGATCGTGACCACCGGGGCGCGCTCGACCAGGTCCTCGGCGGCGTCGTCGAACACCGGCTCGGCGATCTCCTCGTCCTCGGAGTGGACGATCTCGACCTCCTTGTTGAGCTCGGAGGCGAGCACCGTGATGGTGTCGTCAGACAGCGTCTGCGTCAGCGTGCGCATCTCGCCGAGCGCCATCAGCTTCTTGATGATCTCCGAGGTGGAGACATCGAGGTACTCCGCGACGTCCTTGACCGTGGAGCCCGAGATGATCTGGATCGCTGACGGGTCGGCGAGCGCGGTCCGCGTCGGACGCGATTCGGCTTCCTCGTCATAGACGCCACGCCGGCGCCGGCCGCGGCGCTGGCGCCGGGGCGGCTGATTGGACTGCGGGGGTCCGCCGCCCTGGGCGCGGCGCGAAGCCTGGGAGTCGATGACCACGCGACGGCGCCCGCCGGCGTTGCCGGGGGCGCGCTCGCCCTGCAGCGAGTCGCGCGTGGGGCGCTTGTGGGCGGCATCGCCGGCGTTCTGGCCGCCGCCGGAACCGCCCGCGTTCTCGGCGGGCACGTTGCCGGCACTGGCATTCCCAATGGCATTCCCCGCGTCCTCGCCGGCGCCGGTCTGGGCCGGTGCGGCCGCGGGGGCCTTCGCGGTGGCGTTGGCGCCGCGGGCGCCGTCGCCGGCGCTCTTGGCCGCGGGCTTGGCCTTGGCGGCCGGCGCGGACTCGGCGTCACCGCCGTTGGTCAGCACGCGCGCGGCGACCTCGACGTCGACCGATGAGGACGACGCCTTGACGTCGACGCCGGCTGCCTTCAGCCGCGCCAGAACATCCTTGGCGGGGAGTCCCCGCTCCTTGGCGATCTCGTGCACACGCTTGTTCATCTCGATCGGAGTCTAGGCGCCTTCCTGGGCGGCGGAATCCGGAGCCGGATTCCCTGTCGCACCATTTGTCGGAGCATCGGCTCCCACCTGATCGGTGCCGGTGCCGGCCAGGGCCTGATGGGCCTCGATGCCGCAGTAGCGCGATCCGGGAAGCGCGGCGTTCGGGCAGCGACGGCCGTTTGTGAGGATCGCCGCACAGCGACCCTGCAGCTCCTCCTCCTCGTAGCCGTGCTCGGCCTCCTCGGCGGCGAACTCGGTCTCGGAGCGGATGTCGATGCGCCAGCCGGTCAGCCGCGCCGCCAGCCGGGCGTTCTGCCCCTCACGGCCGATCGCCAGCGACAGCTGGTCGTCGGGCACGATGACGGTCGCCTGCTTGCCGGCGTCGTCGACCAGCACCTCGCGCACGCGAGCGGGCGACAGCGCCTTGGCCACGAACCGGGCGGGCTCGTCGTTGTAGGGGATGATGTCGATCTTCTCGCCGCGCAGCTCGGACACGACCATGCGCACCCGGGAGCCGCGGGGGCCCACGCAGGCGCCGACCGGGTCGACCCCGTCGACGTGCGAGACGACGGCGATCTTCGAGCGGTAGCCGGGCTCGCGGGCAACGCCGGTGATCTCCACCAGCCCGTCGGCGATCTCGGGGACCTCGAGCTCGAACAGCGACTTGATCAGCTCAGGATCGCGCCGGGAGACGATGATGCTCGGCCCCTTGGTCGAGTTCGAGACGTCCTTGATGACCGCTTTGATCCGCTGGGAGTGGTCGTAGCGCTCGCCGTCGACCTGCTCGGACTTCGGCAGCAGCGCCTCGACGCGCTCACGCAGCTGGACCAGCGTGTAACGGGAGTCCGACTGCTGCACGATGCCGGTGATCAGCTCGCCCACGCGGTCGCGGTACTCCTCGAACATCATGTCGCGCTCGGCCTCGCGGATGCGCTGCAGGATCACCTGCTTGGCGGTCTGCGCGGCGATCCGCCCGAAGTCGTGCGGGGTGACGTCCTCGATCTCGATCTGGTCCTCGTACTCCTTGAGCTTCTCCATGTCGATCTCGGGCTCGGGCGCGTCGCGCATCTCGCCGGTCTCGGGGTCGACCGTCGGCTGGGCGTCGGTCGTGGCCTCGATCAGCAGCTGCTCCTCGAGCTCCGGCGGGATCTTGAGCTCCCACACGATGAAGTCGCCGCTGTCGCGGTCCATCTCCACCTTGGCGTAGGGCGCCGAGCCGGGCGTCTTCTTGTAGGCCGACAGCAGCGCGTCTTCCAGCGCCTCCATCAGCTTGTCGGACGAGATGTTCTTTTCCGCTGCGAGGCCCCGTACGGCCTCGACAATTTCCTTGGACATGGCCTCAGTCTCCGGGTACGAGGTTGGAGCGGACGATCTGGTCGTACGGGATGGTCAGGATCCCGTCACCGGCGGCAATCGTGATGTCGCTTTCCGACGCGCCGACAAGCTCGCCGGTCAGCTGCTTGTGGCCCTCACTGGCGTCGCGCAGCCGGACGCGCGCCCGGCGGCCGAGGAAACGCGTGTAGTGCTGGGGCTTGGTCAGCGGACGGTCCTGGCCGGGTGACGAGACCTCCAGCGAGTAGCTCTCGCGGTACTCGTTCAGATGGCCGGAGACCCGCTCGCACAGAGCCAGGTTCACGCCGTTGGGATGGTCGATGAACAGTCGCAGGCTTGGGCCTGCGACCTCCGCCAGCAGCACCTCGACCTCAGGCTCGACGCCGGCAAGTCTGGCTTCGATCTCGGTCTGTAGGGCACTCACTGTCTCCTCCATAAATCTCATAAAAAAAGCGGGCGAGCGCCCACTTTCAAAACTGCGCCGGGACCGCCCGGCCGGAAAGCTGTGCCGTTCAGGGTAGCACCGCCGCGGGTACTTGGTGAATGCCTGGGTGCCGCGGGCGACGGTCCCTGCTCGGACGGCGAGAGGGCCCGCTCCCCCAGGAACAAGCCCTCCGGATGACGTGTGGCGGGCGGCGCTTTGCGGGTTGCGCCGGCGGGCGGCGGCCGGTGCAGTGTGGCGCTTGGTGCGGCGCGGCTACCCGGTCGGTGGCTCGCCCGCCCGCTCGCGCGCGCGGTCACGGTAGATCCGGTAGTCGCGGCGGCTGGGCTGCAGGGTGGCCGCCAGCGCCAGCGGCTTGCGGGCCTCGGCGTGGCGTCCCATCAGCTGCAGGCACCGCCCCAGGCAGAACAGCGCGAAGTCGTTGGTGGGCGCCCGGTCGATCACCGCCTGGAACTCCTCCGCGGCCTGCTCGTAGTGCTGAGTGTGAAACAGCGCCCGCCCGTACGCCTCGCGGACCGAGGTCTTGTCGGGCGCGAGCGCGCGGGCGCGCGCGAGCGGGACCGCCGCCTGGTGGTGGTGGCCGGACTCCAGCAGCTCGGTGCCGCGGCGATACAGGTCATACACGTCGTCCACGTCCTTCAGTCTAGGACCGTGTTGGTTGCTCCTGAGGGCGTTGGCGGCTGGCGCGGCGGGTCTGTGGCCGTGCGGCGGCGGCGGCGGTGCGAAAAACGGCGGGCTATCGAGTGGTGCGCAGTGTGGTGCCGGCGCGACCTGCACTCCGGACCACGGTGGGGGTCGATTCGGGGTGCGTGGTCTGGGGTGCGCGGATTCCGCGCGTTCTGAACCACCGTCTGGCGGTAAGGGCGATGCGTGGTCCAAAGCGCGGGTTTTGTTGCCCATCACGCAACACCCGGAGACGCAAACCGACACCACAGACCAGACCCCCACCCAATCCGGGACGTCTGGTCTCAAAACCCCGGAATCCGAGACGCACAGACCACACGTCCCGCCAAAAGAAGGGGGTCCGGTCTCCGACGTCGGTTTCGTTGCCCATCGCGCAACACCCGACGCCTCACAGCCGACAGCGACCGCCCGTCCACCACTCGATAGCCGCCGGTGACGTCCGCCGATACCCCGCCCCACCGCCCCACCGCCCCACCGACGCCACCAGACGACGAGAGCACGAACCAAAAACAACGCTACGGCTGGGCCCGGTGCGGCCGCACCCACGGCGGCAGCGCCCAGAACGCCCGGAGCCGCCCGCTGAGCCCCAGCCCGCGCGCGAGCTCCACGCGCAGGGCGCGGCGCTCGGCCGCCGTCGGCCGGCCCTGCGTGCCGCCGTAGCGGGCCATGCTCAGGGTGCGGACGTAGGCCGAGGCCTGGGGCGAGGAGCTGACGCGCCGCTCGAGCGTGGCCAGGGTCACCCCGTCCTCGATCGGCCGGCGGGTGCGGGCCAGCGCGCGTTCGAGCTCGGAGAGCAGATCGTGGGGCCGGCGGCGCAGGTGGCGGGCCCGGAGGACGATCAGGGTCACGGCGACCGCGACGACAACCGCGAGCAGGGCGATCAGCCACCAGCTGAGCCCGCCGCCGCCGGTCGCCCGGCTGACGCCGGCGGGCGCCGTCGGGTTGCCGACGTCGCGGTGCTGGACGGCGCCGTTGGCCTGCGCCAGGGCGCCCCCGCCCTTGACGATCGGCGGCGCGGCCGCCCCGCCGCGGGCGGGGGCCGCGGTCGGAGTGGGATCGAACCGCACCCAGCCGTAGCGCGGGAACCAGACCTCGACCCAGGCGTGGGCGTCGATGTCGGAGACCACCCAGTGACCGGTGGAGGTGTCCTGCGTCCCCGCGGTGAATCCGGAGGCGACCCGAGCCGGGATGCCGCCCATCCGCAGCAGCAGCGCCATCGCGCCCGAGAACTGCTGGCAGTAGCCGTCCTTGGTGGCGAACAGGAAGCTCTCCAGCGGGTACTGCGAGCCGGCCGGGTTCTCCGTATAGGCGAAGCCGTTGGACACCGACAGGTACCGTTGCACGGCCTCGACGAACGCGTAGGGCGTGCGCGCCGTGGCCTCGAGCTCACGGGCCAGGCGGTAGGCCGGTCCGTACGGAGAGTTCTCAACCATGGTGGTGGCGTTGGCGTCCGCGCCGGGTACGGTCAGCGACGGCGGCGCGGCGGTGTGGAACAGCGCGAACTGCACCGAGGGGCTGCTGACGCCGGCCGGGACCCCGACCTGTGGAATCGACAGCGTCAGGTAGTTGCTCAGCGCCACGGCCGGGTAGCCGCGGGTCGCGCGGGCCATCTGGCTCGGGGTGGGCTTGGGCGAATACGTGTCGACGTCGTAGGCCGTGCCCGGCCCCATCGTCTGGGCGGCCACCCAGGTGCCCGGATCCTCGCCCTCCGCGACCCCGCCGCTCACCAGCGACGGCTGTCCCGAGTAGCCGGCGGCGATCACGTCGCGGGTCTGCATCCCCAGGATCGTCACCCGGATCCGCTCGTACCACGACGGCTTGGTGTAGCGGACGCTGGGCTGCGCGAGCTCGGGCGAGACCGTGCTGTCGCCGGCGACCCAGCTGTAGCCGTTGAAGTCGTCGAGGTCCTCCGCCTTCCAGTACTCGGGCGTCCTGGCCTGCACCGAGAGCACCTCGTGGCCCTCCTTGGGCCAGCGCAGCGGGCCGTAGGTCTGATTCCAGTCGAAGCTGTCGACATGCTGCGGGGTCAGCGTCCCCGCCCACGCGCGGTAATCGACCCACGGCGTCCCCTGGTCGATCCGCGGCGCGGCGATGGCACCCCCCACTCCGGCCACGGCGACGATGGCGATCGCCGAGGCCAGCCCGCCCCGGCGCACCCGCTCGCCCCACATGAACGCGGCCAGCAGGGCGAACAGGATCAGCCCCTGCAGATAGGGGAACTCGGGCCGGATCAGCGTCGAGGGCACGATCGCCAGCGCGATCAGCGGCAGGGCGGCCGCCGCCCGGCGCCCGTCGCCGAAGTCCGACCCGGCCCGCCCCCCGAACGCCACCACCGCCGCCGCGTCGAGCAGCAGCACGGCGGCGCCGAGCACGATGACCAGGCGGATGGCGTGGCTCGTTCCCAGATACGGGACCAGCGCGTTGGGCAGCGCCTGCAGGCCGTTGCCGATGCGGTCGGCGCTGACCGCGATCCGCAGGTGGGTGAACCAGTGCCAGCGCAGACCCGCTACCGGGAAGGCGAACAGCACCAGCAGGAACGTCACGGCACCGGCGACCGGACGGCTGCGGCGGGCCAGCCACGGCACCAGGCCGGCCATGGCGACCGCCAGCGCCAGCAGCCCCACCAACCGCCACGTCGGCGCCGGCCGCACCAGGGACGACCAGCGCTCCACGCCATAACCGGCCAACGCGGCGAACGTCACCGTGCGCAGCCACGGGCGCTCGTGCTCGGCTACTGGGGCGGCATCGCGCCAGCGCGTGAATACCCAGAGCTTGCCGGGGTCGGCGACGGGGGCGCCGGCGCTCACGCGACGCTCCGCTCGTCGTCAGGACGCTGCACGGTACGGCCGGACCCGAGCTGGAACCCACGACACCCGCTCACCGACAGCGCCGAGCGCAGCGACCCGCGGACCCCTCGCGGGCGATCGTCGACGACGACGGCGTCGGGGACGACCAGCACGGTCGGCCCCGCCCCGGGCGGGGTGAGCACCGCCCCCAGCCGCGGCACCGGCGAGGCCGCGACATAGATCATCGCTCCGCCGCGCCCGGTCGTCGCGCCCAGCGCCGGCGGCCGCGAGCGCTGCCCGCCCGACACCAGCGCCAGCCGGGCGTAGGCGGCCGGCCATTCGCTCAGCTCCCGGTCGATCGGAGTGGGCCGCTGCTCCCCGGGCAACAGCAACCCGCAGCCGCCCGCGCGGGCCAGGTCGAGCACGAGCGACGCCGCCGCGCGCACGGCGGCGTCAACCAGCTCTGACTCGAGCGCCGCGGCGGCCCCGGGCGTGCGGGCATCGAGCACGACCAGCGGCCGAGCGTCCCCGTCGGCCTGGAGCCGGCGCTCGATCAGCCCGGCGCCGCGCGCGACCGCCGGCCAGTGAATCCGGCTCGCCGGGGTGCCCGGCCGGTAGGGGCGCAGGCCGTCGACGTCGACCGCGGCCAACGCCTCCGAGCCCGCCCGGCCGTCGGGCAGCTGGAGGCGGCGCCCCTGACCGGGGTGCAGCCAGCGCACCGGCTCCGTGCGGGGCAGGACCAGGACGGTCTGCTTGGCGCCGTCGCCCTCGGAGCGGGCGCGGGCCAGCTCCAGCGGGTCACAGACGGTCAGCGTCGGAGGCGCGAGCTCGTGCAGGCCGCGGCGGGCGAAGTGGCTGACGACCCGGACGCTGGCCTCGCGGTCTCCGCGGACCGCCGCCATCGCGCTGGCCAGCTCGAAGCGCGAGCCGGTGAACGGGTCGACCACCTCGGCCCCGGGCAGCCCCAGCCATCCCCGGCGGACCTCGATCGTCGCCTCCAGCGGCTGCTCCTCGACGACCCGCTCGGCGTCGAGGTGGCGCTGGGCCCGGGCGCCGTGCGCGGTGGCCCACACCCACGCCGGGGTCAGCAGGCCCAGGACGAGCAGCCCGACGGCGGGCACGAACAGCGGCGAGGCGTCGAACACCAGCGCGACCAGCACCAGCAGCGCACCGGCGACGGCCACCGCGGCGGCTCGGCGAGCGAACATCCGCGGGGCGCGCATCCGGGGGGCTTGCTCCTACAGCGCCCGGGTCGAGGCGATCGCGTCGAGGATCACGTCGCGCGCGGCCGCCCGCGGCGTCTCGGGCGCGAGCACCAGCCGGTGCGCCAGGACCGGCACCGCCAGCGTCTGCACGTCATCGGGCAGGGCGTGGTCGCGGCCGTCCATCATCGCGTTGGCCTTGGCCGCGCGCAGCAACATCAAGCCGGCGCGGGGGCTGGCGCCCAGATCGACGCGCGGGTCCTCGCGGGTGCGCCACAGCAGGCGGACGATGTAGTCGCGCAGCGGCGCCGTGGCCCGGACCCGGGCGGCCGCGTCCTGGGCGGCCAGCACCTCGGCGGCGGTGGCCACCGGACGCAGCGTCATCACCTGGTCGCCGGTCTCGTGGGCGGCGAGCATGCCGGCCTCGGCCGCCCGGTCCGGATAGCCCAGCGACAGGCGGACCATGAACCGGTCGACCTGCGCCTCGGGCAGCGGATAGGTGCCCTCGTACTCGATCGGGTTCTGGGTCGCCAGCACCAGGAACGGGCGGGCGAGCTCATGGGTGTGCACGTCGACGGTGACCCGCCGCTCCTGCATGCACTCCAGCAGTCCCGACTGGGTCTTGGGCGACGCGCGGTTGATCTCGTCGACGAGCACCACGTTGGCGAACACCGGCCCGGGGCGGAACTCGAAGCGCTGCTCGCGCTGGTCGTAGACGTTGGTGCCGACGACGTCGGCGGGCAGCAGGTCCGAGGTGCACTGGATCCGCGCGAACTGGCAGTCGATCGAGCGCGCCAGCGCGCGGGCCAGCGCGGTCTTGCCGACGCCGGGGTAATCCTCGATCAGGGTGTGGCCCTCGGCCAGCAGGGTGACCAGCAGATGGCGCAGGGTCTCGGCCCGCACCTGCACCGCCTTCTCGATGTTGGCAGACAGCGCTCGCCCGACGGCGGCGAACGCCTCAGACTCGTGTGGGGCGAGCGGGGTCTGTTCTGATGGCTCGATCGTCTGACTCCTTGAACCTTGCTGACACCTTCTCCACCTCATCCAGGACGCCATCCGCGATGGATTCCTTGCTCGACCTCGTCAGTCGCCGCTCGCCCCCCGCGGCGAGCAGGATCGTGACCTCGTTCTCGGTCGAGTCGAATCCGATCCCCGGTTGGGAGACGTCGTTGACGACGATCGCGTCCAGCCGCTTGCGCTCCAGCTTGCCGCGGGCGTAGTCCACTGCGCCCTCGCCATGCTCGGCGGCGAACCCGACCAGCACCTGCCCGGGGCGCCGGCGGGAGGCCAGCCCGCTGAGCACGTCCTCGGTCGGCTCGAGCTCGACGCGTGGCGGGCCCTCGTCCTTCTTGAGCTTGTGGCTCGCCGGATCGCGCGGCCGGAAGTCAGCGACGGCGGCGGCCATCAGAACGACGTCGGTGTCGTCGAAGCGCTCCGCGGTGGCCGCGGCCAGCTGCGCTGCGGTCTCCACCGCCACGACCTCCATGCCGGGCGGCGGCGTCAGGGCGACGTTGGCCGACACGACGGTCACGGTCGCGCCCCGGCGGGCGGCGCGCTGGGCCAGCGCGTAGCCCATCCGGCCCGACGAGCGGTTGCCGACATAGCGCACGCTGTCGATCGGCTCCCGGGTTCCGCCGGCGGTGACCAGGACGCGGACGCCCCGCCACGGAGCGCGCCCGCCCAGCGGTCCGTCTGACGCGGCCAGCCGCGCCTCCATGGCCGCGAGCAGCTCGGTGGGCTCGGCCAGGCGCCCGATGCCGTGCTCGCCGTGGGAGGCCAGCGGGCCCTCGCCGGGGTGGATCACGGTGACGCCGCGCTGTGCCAGGAGCCGCAGGTTGGCCTGGACTGCGGGGTGCTCGTACATGCGGTTGTTCATCGCCGGCGCGACGAGGACCGGAATCACGCCCGCCCGGCCCGCAGCGCCGGCGGCCAGCGCGGCGGTGGTAACCAGGTTGTCGGCGTGGCCACCGGCGAGCTTGGCGATCGTGTTGGCACTGGCGGGGGCGATCAGGTAGGCGTCGGCATTCTCGACGAGCGCCAGATGGCTGATGGGGGCGCGGTCGGTCGCCGGCTCGCCGGGGTAGGCGCCGCGCAGCGGATCGTCCTCGAACTCGTCGGAGAGCACCGGCGCGCCGGTGATGCCGGCGAACGAGGCGGCGCCCACGAACCGCTGAGCGGCCGGCGTCTGGATGACCCGGACCGAGTGGCCGGCCGTGATCGCCAGCCGCGCGGTCTCGAGCATCTTGTACCCGGCGATCCCCCCCGTGACCCCGAACAGCAAGCGCGGCACTCCTGCTACCGCCTGCTCGCCGGGTTGCCGGGCCCGCGTGTCACCGCTGCGGCCGCTACCGGTAGTGGTACTTCAGCTTGCCCTGAGCGACTTCCTCGAGGGCGATCGTCAGGTAGTTCTTGGAGCGGGTGTCGACCATCGGCGGCGGGAACTCGTCGAACGTCCCCTCGCCGAGGTTGTGGTAGTAGGAGTTGATCTGCCGGGCGCGCTTGGCGGCCACGAGCACGCTCGCGTAGTCGGAGTCCACGTGGTCCAGCAGCTTGTCGATTCGAGGTGAGATCACGGTGATCGTCTTTCGTCGGGTTTCTCAAGATTAGCGGGCGATCAGCCCTCGTTGAGCAATGCCGTTCTCACGATCGATTCGAGGTCGCCGGTGGCCTGCTCCAGGCGGTCGTTGACGACCACGTGGGCGAACTCGGGCTGGGCCTCGAGCTCGGCCTCGGCGGTGCGCATCCGCTGCTCGATCTGCTCGGGCGCGTCGGTGCCGCGACCGACCAGTCGCGCGCGCAGAGCGTCGCGCGACGGCGGGGCGATGAACACCTGGAGCGCCTCGGGCATCGCCTGGCGCACCTGACGGGCGCCCTGGACCTCGATCTCCAGGACCACCGGCTCGCCCCGGCGCAGGCGGTCCTCCAACTCAGATCGCAGGGTGCCGTAGCGGCGGCCCGAGTAGGTTGCGTGCTCGACGAACTCGCCGTCGGCGGCGCGCCGATCGAACTCGTCGGCACTGAGAAAGTGATAGTCGACCCCCTGCGTCTCGCCGGGCCGCGGCGGGCGCGTGGTCGCCGACACCGACAGGCCCAGCTCCGGCACCCGTTCGAGCAGCCCGCGGATCAGCGTGCCCTTGCCGACCCCGGACGGGCCGGTGATGACGAAGACCTTGGCCATCGCCGAGAAGGGCAGGGCGGGACGGGTCGGTTCAGCGCCGGCGCAGCAGCGCCACCAGCTCGCCGCGCTGGCGCTCGGAGAGGCCGCCGAGGGTCTTGCTCGGCGAGATCCGGCATTGGGACAGGATCTTGTTGACCTTCACGCGGCCGTACTTGGGGACCGCCAGCAGCAGGTCGAAGACCTTCGCGGTCTGCAGGTAATCCGGCGGGTCCAGCAGCAGCTCATGGATCGGCTGGCGCCCGGCCTTGAGGTCGCGTTTGAGCTGCGCGCGCCGGCTGCGGATATTGTTTGCGCGCTGGAGCGCCTCCATGCGCTGGGTGAGCGACCGCTCGGGCGCGGCAAGAGGCTTGGAGAACGATTCAGAGACCGGCGGCATGGGCGGCGACTATACATCTTGCGGCCGGGCGATCAAGCCCAATACGCCCAATTCGAGTCAACCTCAACTTGAGCTTGAGCATTGTCGAGCCTAGTTGCGGCAATAGTGAGCGTTTGCAGGGCCTTTTTGATGCGTATGTCACGTGCGCTCGGCAAGTGTCAGCGCGCGGTCGCACCCTGCACCGGATAGTGGCTGTTAGGGGCGATGGCGTCGAGCTCAGCGGCGATCCGGGCGCCCGCGGCCGGATCGCGGAAGCTCTCGGTCCCGACCGCCACCAGCGTCGCCCCGGCGCGGCGCATCTCCCACGCGTCGCGGCCGCTGCTGACACCGCCCATCGCCACCACCGGAATGTCGACCGCGGCGCACACGTCGTGGACCTGGGCCAGTGCGATCGCCCGGATCGCCGGGCCTGAGACCCCGCCGGTCGTTCCCCCCAGCCAGGGCTCGCCGGTGCCGGGGTCAAGCGCCATCCCCCGCAGGGTGTTGATCAGCGAAACCGCGTCCGCGCCGGCCGCCTCGGCGGCGCGGGCCACGGCGGGCACGTCGGTCGCATTGGGAGTGAGCTTGACGATGAGCGGCTTGCTGGTCAGCGAGCGGACAACGTTCATCAGCTCGCCCACCTCGCCCGGGTCGGCGCCCATCACCATGCCCGTCTTGACGTTGGGGCACGAGACGTTGAGCTCGAGCGCCGCCACGTCGTCGCGACCGGCGAACGCCGACACCAGCTCGGCCACCTCCTCGCGGCTGAACCCCATCACGTTGACGATCAGCGGCACCGGGAGCCGCGCCAGCTCCGGCAGGTCGTGGGTCAGGTAACCGCCCAGCCCCTTGTTGGGCAGTCCGATCGAGTTCATCATGCCGGCCGGGACCTCCCACAGGCGCGGCGGCGGATTGCCCTGCCGGGGGCGCAGCGTGACCGTCTTGGACACGAACGCGCTGAACGGGAAGTGCGCGTCCAGGGCGTCGCCGAACGCGCGCCGGGCAGCGATCGCGTCGAACGTTCCCGACGCGTTGATGATCGGGTGCGCCAGCTCGAGGCCGCAGAACTCCACCGCGCTCAATGTCGCACCCCCGCGGTCAGCGCCGTCTGAAGCCGCGCCGCCTCGATCACCGGGCCGTCGACGCAGACGCGGATGTAGCCGTCCCTGGTGGCGACCACGCAGCCGAAGCAGGCGCCGAACCCACACGCCATACCCGACTCGAGCGCCAGCTGGGCGGGAACGTCGCGCTCGGCGCACAGCGCCCGCACCGCCTCGAGCATCGGCGGGGGCCCGCAGGCATAGACCTCCGCGTGATCCCCGCCGGCCAGCTCAGTGGCCAGCAGCTCGGTGACGCGGCCGTGGTGGCCCGCGCTGCCGTCGTCGGTGGCGACGCGCGCGTCGCGCAGGAGCCGGGCGCCCTGCGCATGGAGGGCGTCACGAAAGCCGAGCAGCACGGTGGGCGTGGAATCGGCGCCGTGGTTCTGATACGCCGGGGAAATCGCCCCCTGGGCGATTTCCCCACTCCTATCGGCGTCAGCCGATAGGACGTCCTGCCAGATGCCCAGCGGGGCGATCCCCACCCCACCCCCGGCCAGGATCGCCCGGCGCCCGTCGCGCGGAGCGGCGAAGCCGATGCCGAGCGGGCCCATCAGCGACAGCTCGTCGCCGGCCTCCAGCTCACACAGGCGCCGGGTCCCGGGCCCGACGTCCTCGATCAGGAAGTGGAGCTCGTGACCGCCGGCGGGGGCGCGCAGGACGCTGAAGGCGCGCGGCAGGTACGGGCGCTGATCGGCTCCCGCTCCCCACCGCCGGGCCGCCGCGAGCATGTAGAACTGGCCGGCCTGGGGGCGGGGCCCGGCCGGATCGTCGCCGCGCAGGACGGTGTAGGCGCCGTGGCGCTCGGCGGCGGCGATGGTCGCCGCGCGGGCGCCGAATGGGGCCTGGACCCGGTCGGGCCCGATCACCGCGGGCCGGGGTGCCGCGGCGGTCTCGGGGCCCCGGGGCCGGCGTCGGTCGTGGGGACGCGGGGACGGGTCGGTCACGGGCGGGCGCTGGACGCCGGGCGGGCCGCGCCGGCCGAATGGCTGCGGTGCAGCTCCTGGAGGGAGACCACGTCTGGCTCGCCCCGGCGGGCGGCGATGATCGCCCGGGCCGCGGCCAGGCCCCCCGACATCGTGGTGATGCACGGGATGCCGCGGGCGATGGCCGCCGAGCGGATCTCGTAGCCGTCGGTCCGGGCGCCGGTGCCCACGGGGGTGTTGATGACCAGGTCCACCGCGCCGCGCTCGATCCAGTCCACGACGTTGTTGGGGCCCTCGTTGAGCTTGTTGATGGCGGTCGCCGGGATCCCCATCCGGCGCAACGACTGGGCGGTGCCCCGGGTGGCGATGATCTCGAACCCGAGGTCGTGCAGGAGGCTGGCGATGCCGATCGCCGCCGGCTTGTCGCTGTCGGCCACCGTCAGGAACACGGTGCCCTGGTTGGGCAGCTGGGCGCCGGCCGCGGCCTGGGCCTTGGCAAACGCGGTGGGGAAGTCGGCGGCGATGCCCATCACCTCGCCGGTGGACCGCATCTCCGGGCCCAGCAGCGAGTCCGCCCCGGCAAAGCGGCTGAACGGGAGCACCGCCTCCTTGACGCAGACGTGGCCGCAGGTGTCCGAGGGCGGCAGCTTGAGCTCGGCAATCCGCTCGCCCAGCAGGATCCGGCAGGCCAGCTTGGCCAGCGGCTGGCCGATGGCCTTGGAGACGAACGGCACCGTCCGCGACGCCCGCGGGTTGGCCTCGATGACGTAGAGGCGGTCGTCGCCCCGGATCGCGAACTGGACGTTGAGCAGCCCGACCACGCCCAGCGCCCTGGCGATGCCGCACGTCTCCTCGCGGATCCGGTCGAGCATCTCACCGCCCAGCGTGTGCGGCGGCAGGACGCAGGCCGAGTCGCCGGAGTGGATGCCGGCCTCCTCGACGTGCTGCATGATCCCGGCGATCCAGACGTCCTCGCCGTCGCACAGCGCGTCGACGTCGACCTCGATCGAGTCCTCCAGGAACCGGTCGAGGTAGATGGTGGAGCCGTCGGGCGTTCCCACGCGCTCGAGGTAGTCCTCGAGCCCGGCGACGTTGTAGACGATCTCCATCGCCCGGCCGCCGAGGACGTAGCTGGGGCGCACCAGCAGCGGGAAGCCGACGTCGGGCGCCTTGGCCAGTGCCTCCTCCGGTCCCGAAGCGGTCGCATACGGCGGCGCGCTGTAGCCGAGGCGATCGAGCAGCGCCCCGAAGCGGGAGCGGTCCTCGGCCAGGTCGATGTTGTCGATGCTCGTGCCCAGGATGGTGACCCCGGCGGCGTGCAGGCCGGCGGCCAGCTTCAGCGGGGTCTGGCCGCCGAACTGGACCACCACGCCTTCGGGCCGCTCGATCTCGCACACGGCGAGCACGTCCTCGAGCGTCAGCGGCTCGAAGTAGAGCCGGTCCGAGGTGTCGTAGTCGGTGGAGACGGTCTCCGGGTTGCAGTTGACCATCACCGCGTCGCGGCCCTGCTCGCGGACCGTCTGGGCGGCGTGCACGCAGCAGTAGTCGAACTCGATCCCCTGGCCGATGCGGTTGGGGCCCGAGCCGAGGATGACGACGCTGGGACGCTCGCCCCGGCGCACCTCGTGGCTGGGCTCGCCGTCCGGGCCGGGCCGCTCCCAGCCCGAGTAGTAGTACGGCGTCTGGGCGGCGAACTCGGCGGCGCAGGTGTCGACCGCCTTATACGTGCGCACGCTCCGGCCGCCCGCGAATTCGCCGCCAGTCAAACTCGCAACGGAATCGGCGCCAGCCGATTTGACCAATTCCGCGAGCTCGCGCAGAAACCATGGGTCGATGCTGGTGCGGCGGCGCAGCTCGTCGATCGGCGTGCCGCGGCGCAGCGCCTCGAGCAGGTGGTCATAGCGCTCGGCGCCCGGCATCTCGAGCAGCGTCAGCAGCTCCTCGTCGTCGGCCGGGGAGACCGCCCGGGTGTCGAGCTCGCGGGAGCGCAGGGCCTTGGCGAACGCCTGCTTGAAGGTGCGCCCCAGCGCCATCGCCTCGCCGACCGACTTCATGTGAGTGGTCAGATCGGCCTCGGCGCCGGGGAACTTCTCGAACGCGAACCGCGGCCACTTGACCACGCAGTAGTCGATCGCCGGCTCGAAGCTGGCCGGCGTCGCGCGGGTGATGTCGTTGGGGATCTCCTGCAGCGTGTAGCCCACCGCCAGCCGGGCGGCGATCTTGGCGATCGGGAAGCCGGTCGCCTTGCTGGCCAGCGCGCTGGAGCGCGACACCCGCGGGTTCATCTCGATGACGACGATCTCGTCGGTCGCCGGGTTGACCGCGAACTGGACGTTGGAGCCGCCGGTCTCGACGCCGACGGCCCGGATGACCGCGATCGCCTGGTCACGCAGCGCCTGATACTGCTTGTCGGTGAGCGTCTGCTGCGGGGCGACGCAGACGCTGTCGCCGGTGTGGACGCCCATCGGATCGAGGTTCTCGATCGAGCACACGATCACGACGTTGTCGGTGTGGTCGCGCATCACCTCCAGCTCGAACTCGCCCCAGCCCAGCACCGACTCCTCCAGCAGCACCTGGCCGATCGGCGAGGCGGTCAGGCCGCCGCCGACCACCCGCTCGATGTCGGCCTCGGTCCGGACCACCCCGCCGCCGGTGCCGCCGAGGGTGAAGGCGGGGCGCACGATGAACGGCAGCCCCAGCTCCGCGAGCGCCGCGCGGGCGTCCTCGGTGGTGTGGGCGATGGTGCTGCGCGGGACCCGAAGCCCGGCGGCGGTCATCGTGTCGCGGAAGCGCTCGCGGTCCTCCGCCCGGTCGATGGCGTCGTAGTCGGCGCCGATCAGCTCGACCCCGAAGCGTTCGAGCGTGCCGTTCTCGTGCAGCGCCTTGGCCAGGTTGAGCGCCGTCTGTCCGCCGAGGGTGGGCAGCAGCGCGTCGGGTCGCTCGCGCTCGATCACCTGGGCGACCGGGCCGGGCAGCAGCGGCTCGATGTAGGTCGCGGTGGCGACCTCGGGGTCGGTCATGATCGTCGCCGGGTTGGAGTTGACCAGCACGACCTCGTAGCCCTCCTGCACGAGCACGCGGCAGGCCTGGGTCCCCGAGTAGTCGAACTCGGCCGCCTGGCCGATCACGATCGGGCCGGAGCCCAGCAGCAGGATCTTGTGGAGGTCGTCGCGGCGGGGCATCAGCTCTCGGCCCCGTCGGAGAATCGCCCAATCCGTTCGGCGCCGGCCGATCGGACCGATCCTCCAACCCGATCGGCCTTGGCCGATCGGACCGCGTCGACGAACCGGTCGAACAGGTACAGGGAGTCGTGCGGGCCGGGACCGGCCTCGGGGTGGTACTGGACGGTGGCGCCGGGCACGTCGCGCAATGTCAGGCCCTCCACGGTGCGGTCGTACAGGTTGATGTGGGTCAGCTCGGCGGCGCCGAAGTCCGTCTCCCAGCGCACCGGCTCGTCGTCGTCGATCGTCCGCGCGCCGCCGGGTCCGAGCACCGCGAACCCATGGTTCTGGCTGGTGATCTCGGTGCGGCCGGTGCTCAGGTCCTTGACCGGATGGTTGGCCCCGTGATGGCCGAACGGCAGCTTGTAGGTCTCCAGGCCGACCGCGCGGCACAGCAGCTGGTGGCCCAGGCAGATGCCGTAGACCGGAAGCTTGCCCACCAACCCGCGGACGGTGTCCACGATGTAGTCCAGCGCGGCCGGGTCGCCCGGGCCGTTGGCCAGGAACACCGCGTCGGGCTCGGAGGCCAGCAGTGCGTCGGGGCCCGCGTGGCAAGGGTGCAGCGTGACGGTGGCCCCGCGACTGCGCAGGTTGCGCACGATCGAGCGCTTGACCCCGGTGTCGATCATGGCGATTCGCACTCGCGAATCGCTCAGGAGTTCGCCTGACGGCGAGCCGTCGATCGGGTCGAGGACGACGGCCTCGCTGGGCGTGACCTCGCGCGCCAGGTCGCGGCCGGTCATCGCCGGCTCGGCGTCGATCAGCGCGCGGGCCTCGCCGGCGTCCAGTCGCGCGGGGAACACCCCGCCGCGCATCGCGCCCCGATCGCGGATGTGGCGGACCAGCGCGCGCGTGTCGACGTCCGTGATGGCGGGGATGTCCTGGTCGGTCAGCCAGCTCAGCCAACCGCCCTCGATGTGGACCCCCCCGCCCGTGTCGTCGCGGTCGGCGGCGGCGCGCATAATCACGGCCCGGGCGTGGATCCGGTCGGACTCCATCGCCTCGGCGCTGACGCCGTAGTTGCCGATCTGGGGGAAGGTGAAGGCGATCAGCTGGCCGGCGTAGCTGGGGTCGGTGACGGCCTCCTGATAGCCGGACATGGACGTCGTGAACACGATCTCCCCCACCGCGTGATCGTCGGCGCCGCAGGCGAGCCCGTCGAAGCGGGCGCCGTCCTCGAGCAGGACGTAGGCGGTGGTGTCCGCCATCAGCTCGCCTCGCCGGCGTCGGCGCCGACGCCCGCCTCAGCGCGGGGGTCATCGCCTCCGATCAGGACCGGCCGCCGGTAGGCGACCGCCCCGGCCGCCAGCGTGAGCAGCACCCGGCCGTAGAGCGTGCGCCCGTGGAAGGCGCAGTTGGCCGAGCGGCTGACGTAGCCGTCCTCGCCCACCTCGAAGCGCGCCTCGAGGTCGATCAGGCACAGGTTGGCCGCCTCCCCGACGGCGATCCGCGGCGTCGGCAGCTCATAGAGCGCCGCACCGGCGCTCATCCGCTCGATGATCGTGGCCAGGTCGAGCTCGCCGGACATGACCAGCTCGGTGTAGAGCGACGGGAACGCCGTCTCCAGGCCGGTCACGCCCATCGGCGCCTGCTCGAACGGGACCTCCTTCTCGTGCACCGCGTGGGGCGCGTGGTCGGTGGCCACGCAGTCGATGGTGCCGCTTCGGAGCCCGTCGACGAGAGCACGGCGATCGTGTTCACTCCGAAGCGGAGGGTTCATCTTGAAGCGGCTGTCGAGCGTGCGGACGACGTCGTCGGTCAGCGTCAGGTGGTGGGGGCTGGCCTCGCCGCTGACGCGCGCGCCGGCCTCCTTGGCCGCCTGCAGCGCCGCGACCGACTCGACCGCCGACAGGTGCTGGAAGTGCACCCGGGCGTCCTCGTAGATCGCCAGGGCGCTGTCGCGGGCGATCATGGTCGACTCCGACAGCGACGGGATCCCGGCCAGACCGAGGCGAGCCGAGACCGCGCCCTCGTGCATGACGCCGTCGTGGGAGAGCTCCGGATCCTCCTCGTGCAGGGCGATGATGCCGCCGCACAGCCGCTGGTACTGGAGCGCCTTGCGCAGCATCCCGGCCGAGACGACCGGCTTGCCGTCGTCCGTGAAGCCGATCGCGCCCAGGTCGCGCAGCTCGGCCATCTCGGTCAGCTCGTCGCCCCTCAGTCCGCGGGTGACCGAGGCCAGGAAGCCGACCGGCACCCGCGCCTCGCGCCGGGCCAGCTCGATCAGCGAGCCCAGGACGGCCCCGGAGTCGACGGTCGGGTCGGTGTTGGGCATCGCCACCACGGCGCAGTAGCCGCCGGCCGCCGCGGCCGCCGTCCCGGTGTCGATGCTCTCCTTGTACTCCTGCCCGGGGGTCCGCAGGTGGACGTGCGGGTCCACGAAGCCCGGGAACAGGTGCCTGCCCTCGGCGTCGACGACCTCGAGCCGGTCGTCGGCCGGCAGATCGATCCCGCCCACCCCGGCGAGCTCGGCGATGTGGCCGTCGCGGACCAGGACGTCGTGAGGCTCGTCGAGATCGGCGCGCGGGTCCAGGACGTGGGCGCCGCGGATGAGCACGTCGGCCCCGGGCCGGGCGCAGCGGAACAGTCGCGTGGTCTGATCCATCACGCCACCGCCGCCAGGACCGGCGAGCCGACGAGCAGCTCGTAGAGGACCGCCATCCGCACCGCGACCCCGGCCTTGACCTGATCGCCGATCAGCGCCTGGGGCGAGTCGATCGTCGCCGCTGACAGCTCGACCCCGCGATTGACCGGGCCTGGGTGCATGACCAGCTGCTCGGGTCGCAGTCGCTGCTGGTTGATCTGGTAGCGAGCGGCGTACTCGCGCAGCGTCGGGACGAAGGACTGATGCATGCGCTCGTGCTGCATGCGCAGGACGTAGATCACGTCGGCCTCGCCGATGCGCTCGAGCGTTGGCGTCGCGCGGCAGCCGAGCGCCTCGATCTCGCGCGGGATGAGGGTCGGCGGGCCGCAGACGGTGACGTCGGCGCCCATGCGGGTGAAGGCGAGGATGTCGGAGCGGGCCACCCGGGAGTGGCTGACGTCGCCGACGATCCAGATGTTGAGCCGGTCCAGGGATCCGAACCGGCGTCGCAGGGTGAAGACATCGAGCAGCGCCTGGGTGGGGTGCTCGTGCTTGCCGTCGCCGGCATTGATGACGGCGGCCTCGGTCCAGCCGGCCACCAGCTGGGCGGCGCCGGCGTAGGGCGAGCGGATCACGATCGCCGCCGGGTCGTAGGCCGAGAGGGTCTGCACCGTGTCCTTGAGCGACTCGCCCTTGTCGACGCTCGAGCCCGCCGAGCGGATGTTGACCACGTCGGCCGACAGCCGCTTGGCGGCCAGCTCGAATGAGCTCGAGGTGCGGGTGCTGGCCTCGTAGAAGAGGTTGACGATCGCGCGTCCGCGCAGCGCGGGCACCTTCTTGATCTCGCGGCCCGAGACCTCGGCGAAGGACTCGGCGCGATCGAGCACGCGCTCGATCCCGCTGCGGTCCAGATCGTCGATCGAGATCAGATGGCGGGGCATTCGGTTGGTCATGCGGCTTTGATCCTGGCCTGGTTGGCGGGTCCGATGGTGACCTCGTCGACGCCGTCGACCTCGCCGACGTGGACGTTGACGCGCTGGTCCTGGGAGGTCGGCAGGTTCTTGCCGACGTAGTCGGGGCGGATGGGGAGCTCGCGGTGGCCGCGGTCGACGAGCACGGCGAGCTGGACGCGGGCGGGGCGCCCGAAGTCGAACACGGCGTCGATCGCGGCGCGCACCGTGCGGCCGGTGTAGAGCACGTCGTCGACGATCACGATCGTGCGGTTGTCGACCGCGAAGTCGAGCTCGGTGGCGTGGACCACGGGCGAGGCCGGTCCCCCAGGCGCGCGGACGGTGAGGTCGTCGCGGTAGAAGGCGATGTCGACGCTGCCGAGCGGCACCGGCGAGTCCAGCAGTTCGCTGGTGAGCGCGTGCAGGCGCTTGGCGAGGTGTGCCCCCCGGCGATGGATCCCCACCAGCGCGATCGCGCCATCGGGGTTCTTCTCCACGATCTCGTGGGCGATCCGCACCAGCGTGCGGCGGATGTCATCGCGGTCGAGGACGACCGTCAGGGGTTCCAACTGGCTCCTTCCTGGTCTCACGGGACCGGGTTAAAGGGGCAGGCTGTTGCGTTGCGCAGCCTAGCAGCGGCCTCGGCGGTAGAGCACACGCGTCTGCCCGGCGTGGGCGATGTCCCGGTCGTAGTCAAAGCCGACCTTCTCCATCACCCGCCGGGAGGCGACGTTGTCGGGCAGCGTGATGGCGATCAGCTCGTTCAGGCCAAGCGTGTCGAACGCGACCGCGACCGAGGCCCGGGCCAGTTCGGTGCCCAGCCCCTGGCCCCAGCGCTCGGGAACGATCGCGTAGGCGATCTCGACGGCGAAGCCGCCGATCGCGTCCGTGTACTGCAGGCCTCCGCGGCCGACCAGCTCCCCGGTGGCGTGGTCGCGCAGCAGCCACAGTCCGAACCCGTGGCGCTCCCAGTGCTTGCGCTTGTCGAGCAGGCCCGCGCGGACGTCGGCCCGGGTCGGCGGGTACGACCACGGCCACAGTGTCCGGTACACGCGCGGGTCCAGCGTCAGATCGGCCAGCTCGTCCTCGTGCTCGGGCGCCAGCGGCTCGCCGCGCATCCGCGGGGTGTCGAGCGTCCGCGGCGCCAGCGCCCTCACGGGGTCGATGCCGGTTCGGCCTCCGCGTGCTCCGCCGCCAGGCGCTCGTCCCAACGGATGAGCCCCGGCTCGCCGCGCTCGGGCAGCGGGATGTCGATCGTGTCGAAGTCGCGCGGCAGCACCGTGTGGGGGAACACCGCCCGAGCCTCGTCGCGCAGCTGGCCCAGCGGATGGCGGGTGGAGGTGTGGTTGAGCGCCAGCAGCCTCACCTCGGCCTCGCGGGCGATCGTCGCCGCCTGCTTGGCGGTGGAGTGGCCGTTCTGGGCGGCCCGCTCGCGCTCCTCGTCCGCGAACGTGGCCTCGTGGACGAGCACGTCCGCGCCGTGGGCGGCGATGCGCAGCGCCTCGCACGGGCGGGTGTCCCCGGAGAGCAGGAGCTTGCGTCCGGGCCGGTTCGGGCCCATGACCTGCTCGGGGGTGACGCCCCGCACGGTCTCGCCGCGCATGACCCGGCCGAATTCGGGTCCGGGCACCAGGCCGAGGCGTTCGGCCGCCTCGGGGTCGAACACGCCCCGGCGCTCGTCCTCGTAGAGCACGTAGGCCAGGGCCGGCCCGCGGTGCGACACCGGGACGGGCGCGATCTTGTAGCCGTCGCGCTCGACCACATCGCCCGGCTCGAGCTCCACCGCGCCCAGCTCAAAGCCGGTGTTGCCGGCCATGCGCAGCACCAGCGCGAGCAGGGCGCGTGCCCCGGCGGGCCCGTGGATGGTGAGGGGCCGGTCGCGCCCGCGCAGATCGAAGGTCTTGAGCATGCCGGGCAGGCCCAGCCAATGGTCGGCGTGGAAGTGGGTGAGGAAGATGTCCGTCAGGTCGGCCAGCCCGACCGAGCTGACCAGCTGACGCTGGGTGCCCTCCCCGCAGTCGAACAGAATCCGATCGCCACCGCGCCGGACGAGGATCGCCGGCAGGCCCCGGCGGGCCGTCGGAATGGAGCCGCCGGTGCCGACGAAGAAGATCGAGAGGTCCATGACCGCACTGAGTCTGTCAGGGCAGCTCGACGAGCTCGAACTCGAGTCGCGCGCCCGCGTGCCCGCGGCACGCCCCCATCGTGAACCTCGGCTGCCGCCGGCGGTCCGTGGGGCTGCCGGGGTTGAAGATCTGAAAGCCGTTGGGTGCCCGCTCGTGCAGCGGGATGTGGGAATGGCCGAACACCACGGCCTGCGCGTCCGGGAACCGGGCGTGGAGACGGCGCAGGCGCCCGGTCGCCGGGCCCGCGTCGTGGATGATGCCGATCCGGTGCTCGCCGGCATCGACGATCGCCGTCTCCGGCAGCGCGGCGCGCACGGCGGCGTCGTCGACGTTGCCGTGGACGGCGACCACCCGCGGGCCCAGCGCCTGCAGCTCCTGCAGGACGCTCAGCTGCACGAGGTCCCCGCCGTGGATGATCAGATCGGCTGTGGTGAGCCGCGCGACACACGCCTCCGGCAGCCGCCGCGAGCCCTTCGGCAGGTGGGTGTCCGAGATGATGGCGATCTCCACGGTAAGCTGGCCTCCGATCTTCCCCGATCACAGAGCGCCCGTAGCTCAGGGGATAGAGCGTCCGCCTCCGGAGCGGAAGGTCGCAGGTTCAAATCCTGCCGGGCGCGCTTCATGAACCCCCGCTAATCGAGGGTTTTCTCCCGACCGAACCCAGATCTCGCTCGGCCGTAAGAGTCGACTTCTGCCTCTTTGTTACCCGTTGTTGCCCAATACGGCCGCCGGGGAGGCAGACCCGCTTGCGCCGCTGGTGGCTGTCGGGCACAGACGTGCCGCTTTGGGTGGCTCTGCGGAGCCAATGCCACGTGCCGGTGCAGCCCGATTTCGCCCGGATCAGGCCGTTTCGGCGGCGATCGTCGCGCTCGAGCACGTCGCCCGGCTCGAGCTCCACCGCGCCCAGCTCACTGGCCGCACAACTCAAGGCGTCGATCGTCTCAGTGCCCCGGGGACCTCGACGGCGAGCCGGGGTGGCTCGCCGTGCTGTCGATGATCTGCGGTGGTGTGCCTGGGGCTCGCGCCCGAGCGATCAGCCGGCGCCCACAGCCGTACCCCGTCCGCTCAACGGCCAGCCCTTCAAGGATCCACGACTCAGGATCCGAGCCCCGCAACGCGCGGATAACGCATTCGCGTCGCAGACGCTCAAGGTACAGCGAACACATCCCAGACCGGCCGCAGCGTCGACGGAGACACGCCTTGGACGAGGTGCGCAATGCCTGTGGGCGCCTGCCTTCGTGGGCGCGGATATGGGGCCGCTGACGGGCTACCGCGTGCTGCCCGTGTCTGGCAGGGGCAGCCAGTCGCGCCCGGCCTGACAGCGCCCGTCTCGCGTAAAGGCGGTTTGCTCGCGACAGGACAGAGGGAGGACCGCGATGTCGAACCGAATCAAGGTGCTTACTGAGCTCGCGGCCCGGCCGCGTCAGCCATGTGACGGATGAGACGTACCACGCCTGTTCGTGAGTTGGGGACGCGCGGGACCAAGGAGGACCAGCTCGAGCTGGGCACCACCTCACTGCCCACGCGACCGCGACAACCGGGCGACGCCGTAAATGAGTGAAGGGCCCAATCTGCGCCCTCGCGGCCAGCTGGTCGAGCCACGGGATACGCGTCGCCACGACGCCGGCCGAGGAGGACCGATCCGTTTTTCGTCGGCATGAACCAGCCAGCAGCACCCGACGAGCTCAGGACGTTCGTCGACCCCGAGAACGCCCGCATCCGCTGCGAGCGCGGTCTGCCGCCTCTCCCCTAAACGCTCGCATGTTCAAGCCGCACGCTGCGTTTGACTACGCTCGCAGCCCACGGGGGTCGACTACCCGGTGTGCCCCCCCGACCTGGTGAGCAACTGCGCCCGCGACCGGCGGGCGGATCGGCGGCGCCGACCTCCTCAGAGGTCAGCCGACGCGCTCACCGGGCCGAGACTCAGCGACCGGCTCAGGCGCGGACTCCAGGGCACCGTGGTCAGGCGCGCTGGGCTCGCGGCCCATCACGCCGTCGCGGAACTCGCGCATTCCGCTGCCCAGCGAGCGTCCCATCTCGGGCAGGCGCTTGGCACCAAACAGCAGCAATACGACGACGCCGACGATCAGGAGGTGGATGGGATTCTCGAAGCCCCACAACATGGGGTCTCTCTTTTCTGTGGTGGATTGATTGTTGGAAGCATGGTTTTTGATGTGGGGTCGCTCAGTCAGTACCCGAAGGCATAGATGACCGAGGCCGTGAACGTGCAGACCCCGCCGATCACGCCGGCCAGTACGGCCGAGATCCCCTCCGAGCCGGCCACGACCTCCTTCTCCAAGCCGTAGGCGAGCATCGACGCGGTGTTCCGCAGCACGGCGAGCACCGCCGGCAGCGGCGCGTCGGCAAGGTTGGAGTTGCTGGTGACCGCGGCGATGACGCCGAAGCCCGCCCCTGTGAAGCCGCTCAGGGACGTCAAAAACAGCATCCCCTGGTTGGCGACATCGGCATCCGCCTGGGAGTACTTCTCACCAACGTAGTAGGACACCCCCGTGAACACCGCCGAGAGGGCGCCGACACCCCAGGACACCGCGTCATACACATCGCCCGGGTCGTCGAGCTTGATCGCTGAGGTGAACGGCAGACCGCCATCATGCGCAGGAACCGTCAGCGCGCTGATCAGGGCCGGGGCCGCGATGTCGATCCAGGTGATGAACGCCGGCGGATCCTCGCCGTTGGCGACCATGCTCGCGGCGATCGTGTCCATCAGCGCCCAGAACGACGTCGCCCCGAAGACGACATAGCTGAGATCGTCGGCCGCGTCCATCGTCTGCAGGGCCAAATTGACCTTGGCGTTCTTGAACGGCACCGCGTCGGCGTCGAGGTGGGCCAGCGTGTAGCCGAGCACCGTCGGGAAGGCCACCAGCAGCGTGACCATCTCACCAATCGTGGGGGCGTTGGTCATGCCCGCAGCCCTCAGCAGCGGGCCGAGCAGCGGCAGATCGGTCAGCGGCGTGCTGAGGATCGCCTTCAAGGTCGCGATTGCCA
>DATAWL010000038.1:0-43906 GCA_036267215.1 Solirubrobacteraceae bacterium
TTTGGTAGACGATTGGTAGACGGCGCTCGCAGAACCTGGTGATTTGCAGGCGGTTCGCGAATACGGCGGGTGGGATTCGAACCCACACGTCCCGAAGGACAGCGGCTTTTGAGGCCGCCGTGTCTACCATTCCACCACCGCCGCGGGGAGGCGGGGCAAGTCTAGGGGCCCAGCACGAGCCTGAGCAGCTCGTCGGCGAGCGCGGGCGAAGCGGCCAGCACGCCGTGGGGCCCGTCATCGCCGTCGGGGAGGTCGCGCAACACCAGACCTGCCCGCTGGGCGATCAACGCGCCGGCGGTGATGTCCCAGGCCTTGACGCCGCGCTCGTAGTAGGCGTCGTAGCGGCCGCAGGCGCACCAGGCCAGGTCAAGCGCCGCCGAGCCGCCGCGGCGGATGTCGCGCACCTGGGGCAGCACGCGACCGACCGCCACCGCCTGCTTGGCGCGGACCGCGGCGTCGTAGGCGAAGCCGGTCGCCACCAGGGCCCGCGACAGGTCGTCGCGCCCCGAGCTCTCGATCGCAGCGCCGTTCAGAACCGGCGCCCCCGAGCGCGTGGCCGCGAACGTCTCGTCGCGGACCGGATCCAGCACGACGCCGACGACCGCCCCCTCGCGGTCCTCACACGCCACGCTGACCGCGAACAGGGGGATCCCGAACAGGAAGTTGATCGTCCCGTCGAGCGGATCGATGACCCAGCGCAACTCGCCCTCGCCGGTCTCCCCGCCCTCCTCGCCCAGGATCGCGTCGTCGGGCCGGCGCTCGGCCAGCACGCGGCGGATGGCGGCCTCGGCGGACACGTCGGCCTCGGAGACGAGATCGGTGGGCCCACTCTTGGCGCGGATGTCGCGCTGGCGCTGGCCAAAGCGCGACATCAGCTCGCCCGCGGAGGCGCGCGCAGCGTCGTGCGCGACGGCCAGCAGCTCATCCTCGGAGGCACCCATCGACCAGCCGTTGTACTAGATCCGCGATCATCACGGCCGGATGCGACCCGTCGAGACCGCCGCGCAGCTCAGCGCGTTCGAACGCCGCGGGGCCGGGAGCGACGCCGAGCGCCGCGCCGCGGCGTGGCTGGCCGGAGAGCTGCGCGGCGCCCGCCGGGAGGCGAGCATCGAGACGTTCTGGTGCCGGCCCAACTGGCCCCTGGCCCACGCGTGGCATGTCCTGCTGGCCATCGCCGGCAGCCTGGTCATGGTCTCCCACGCCGTGGTGGGCGGCGCGCTGGTCCTGGCGGCGCTGCTGTGCATCCTCGCCGACTGGCTGACCGGCCGCTCGCCGGGTCGGCGGCTTACCCGTGAGCGGGCCAGCCAGAACGTCGTCAGCCCTCCCCCAGCCCCCGCGTCGCCCGCTGCCGGCGAGGACCGGGTCACCCTGATCGTCACCGCCAACTACGACGCCGGCCGCACCGGCCTGGTCTACCGCGATCAGCTGCGGGCGACGGCAGCCCGACTCAAACGCGTCGCCGCCGGAGGGCGCCTGACCCCGGGATGGCTCGGCTGGGTCGTCATCGAGCTCGTCTGGCTGATCGCGCTGGCGGTGCTGCGCCACGGCGGGGCCACCGGGACCCCGATCGGTACCGCCCAGCTCATCCCGACCGCCGCCCTGGTCATCGAGCTGGCCGGCCTGCTCGAGCTGGCCGGCGCCCCGGTCGGGCCGGCGGCCGCGGACAACGGCAGCGGAACCGCGGTCGCCCTCGCGCTGGTCCGCGCGCTCGACGCTGCCCCGCCGCGGCGGCTGCGGGTGCAGCTCGTGCTCCAGGGGGCCGGCGACGGGGCGATGGTCGGCCTGCGCCGTCACCTGCGCACCCACCGCACCCGCCGCGACACGATCGTGCTGGGCATCGGCCCCGCCGGCGCCGGGCGCCCGGCGTGGTGGATCTCCGACGGCTCGATGGTGGCGCTGCGCTACCCCGCGCGCCTGCGCCGCCTGGCCCAGGCGGTCGCCGCCCCCGTCGGCGCCGGCCACCGCGGGCGCGGGGTGACCCCGGCCTTTCCCGCTCGCGTGGCCGGCGTTCCCGCGCTGGCGATCGGTTGCCTGGATGACCGCGGCCTGGTCCCCCGCTCCCATCAGCGCACCGACAGCCCCGAGGCGCTCGACCCGGCGGCCGCGGACGCCCTGCTCGAGTTCGCGCTGACGCTGGTCGACGCCATCGACGCCGACCTCGGCGACGCTACCGGTAGATCAGCTGCTGCCCCAGCAGCTGCGTCACCGTGACGAACCGGTAACCGCGGGCGCGCAGGGTGTCGATGATGTCCGGCAGCGCGGCCAGCGTCTCGGAGCGGTCGCCACCCCCGTCGTGCATCTCGACGATCGCGCCCGGGCGCGCGTTGTCGAGCACGTTGCCCTCGATCTCGCCCACGCCGGGCAGCGACCAGTCGCGGGGATCGATGTTCCACTGGATCGTGGTGAACCCCATCGACCGGGCCTCGGTCAGCAGCGCGGGGCTCAGCTCGCCGTAGGGAGCGCGGAACAGGCAGGGCTCGAAGCCGCCGGTCGCCTGGCGGATCGCGTCGGCCGCGTCCTCGATCTGGTCGCGGGCGAACACCCCGGCACCGGCCACGTCGGGGTGGCTCCAGGTGTGGTCGCCGATCATGTCCCCGTCGGCGAGCATCCGGCGGTCAAGCGCGCCGTCCTCGCCGTACTGGGTCATCTGGCGGCCGATCTGGAAGAAGGTCCCGACCACCCCGTATCGCGCCAGGAGGCTGACGAACTGAGGCGTCTGGTACCACGGGCCGTCGTCGAAGGTCAGGGCGATCTCGCGCCCAGCCGTCGTCCCGCTGTACGCGAGGTCGGAGCCGGTCGCGGTGCACCCGACCAGCCGCGGCGTGTGCAGCGGCGTCCGTGCCGGCGCGGCCGGGAACACGATCACGCACGGGCTCCCGCTGGCGTTGACGGGATGGCAGGCCGGCGGGGCGGTCGTGCTCTGCACCTGCCAGTGCAGTTGGCGATATCGCAGCCCGATCTCGGATGGCAGGAAGCTCGCGGTCAGCTCCCGCGAGCCGGCGCGGGTGACGGCGGCGGCGATCGGCGTGGCCTGTGCGGGCGGCGACTTGGCCGGGCGGTAGGTGAGCCGCGGCAGGCGCCCGCCCCGCCGGGGCCCGGTCACACAGAGCACTCCCGAGGGCGGTGAGCCCAGGAGCAGGCACAGCGACCGGTCGCCGCGCGCCAGGTGGGCCGGCGAGAACGGCGAGTCCAGCGTCACGCTCCACACCAGGTCGCGCCCCGATTGGACGAAGGATGCGCTCTGGATCGACAGCGGCGTCGCCGGCACGAGCGAGCTCCGCGACGCGCCGGCCAGCGGCACAGCGACCATCGACACCAGCACGACCAGTGCCGTCAACACCACACACAGACCCAAGCGCCCGCGCACCCGGCCCGCAATGATATACCCATAGACTGCCGCCTCGTGCCATCACCCGTCTGCATCGTCGGCGGCACCGGAGCGCTCGGCTTCGGGCTGGCCGTGCGCCTTGGCCGCGCCGGCGTACCGGTCGTCATCGGGTCCCGTGACGCCCACCGGGCCGAGGAGGCCGCGGCCCATGCCACCGCAGAGATCTCTGAGGGCAGCTTCACGGGCGCCCAGAACGCCGAGGCCGTCGTCGGCGCGCCCATGGTCGTCCTCAGCGTGCCGTTCCGCTCGCAGTCAGAGACGCTGACCAACATCAAGCATGCCCTGACCGAGGACCAGTTGGTCGTCGATGCGACGGTGCCGCTGGCCGCCGCGGTCAGCGGCAAGGCCACGCGCAGCCTGGGCGTATGGCAGGGCTCGGCCGCCCAGCAGGCCCAGGAGATGGTGCCCGACGGCGTGCGCGTGGTCTCGGCGTTTCACACGATCAGCGCCGCCCTGCTCAGCGACCTCGACCATCGGCTCGACGAGGACGTGCTGGTGTGCGGCGACCGGAAGGCCGACAAGGCGCAGGTGATCGAGCTCGTCAACCGGATCGAGGGCCTGCGCGGGGTCGACTGCGGGCCGCTGGAGCTGGCGCGCATCGTGGAGCAGTTCACCCCGCTGCTGATCTCGATCAACGTGCGCAACAAGACCCGCGCCGGGATCAAGATCACCGGCCTGGACGAGTGAGCGCCACCGGGCCGGTCGTGGTGCTCGCCGGCGGGACCGGCGGAGCGAAGCTCGCGCGCGGGATGCTCGACGTGGCCGGCGCGGAGGACCTCGTCGTCGTGGCCAACACCGGCGACGACGTCGAGATCTATGGCGCCTACGTCTCCCCGGACCCGGACCTGGTCACGTTCTGGCTGGCTGACCGGATCGACGAGCGCGGCTGGGGCCTGGATGGCGACACCTTCGCCGTCATGGACGGGCTGCGCGAGCTCGGGGTCGACGTGTGGTTCAACCTCGGCGACCGGGATCTGGCCATCGGCCTCGAGCGGGCCCGGGTGCTCGAGGAGGGCGTGCGCCTGACGATCGCCCAGGCGCGGATCGCGACCGTGCTCGGCGTGCGCGCCCGGGTGCTGCCGATGAGCGATCGGCCGGTGCGCACGCGCGTGATGGCCGACGGGCGCTGGTGGCCGCTACAGGAGTTCATGATTCGCCTGCGGGGCGAGGGCCCGGTGCAGGACATCGACTTCCGCCACGCCCGGGCCGCCACTCCGACCCCGGAGGTGCGGGAGGCGCTCAGGACCGCCCGCGCGATCGTGATCGGCCCGTCGAACCCGATCATCTCGATCGGCCCGATCCTGGCCGTCCCGGGGCTGGCCGCGGCGATCCGCGACAGCCCGGCGCCGGTGGTCGCGGTCAGCCCGCTGGTCCGCGGCCGGGTGCTCAAGGGCCCAACCGAGGCATGCATGCGCTGGGCGCGCCGGACTCCCTCCAGCGGCGGTATCGCCGACACCTACCGCGGCCTGATCGACGGGCTGGTCGCTGACGAGCGCACCCGCGCCATCCCCGTACTCGAGACCGACGTGGATATGCGCGACGCCGACGGCCGCCGACGGCTCGCCGACCAGACGCTCCGGTTCGCCCTGGGCCTCGCCGGATGAGCCCCGGCGATAGCGTGTACCGCCGATGACGACGCTGGCCATCCTCCCGATCAAGACGCTCGACGACGCCAAGCAGCGGCTCGCGCGCGACCTCGACCCGCCGCCGCGCCGGGCGCTGGTCGAGGCGATGTTCTCCGACGTGCTCGTCGCACTGCGCCGCACCACGCTCGTGGATCAGGTGCTCGTGGTCTCCAAGGACCACGGCGCCCAGCGGATCGCCGGCGGCTACGGGGCGATGGTGCTCGACGATGACGACCACGGTCACAACAGCGCCGCTCGTCGCGGGATCGACCGGGCGCTGGAGCTGGGCGCCGACCGGGCGCTGCTCATCCCCGGTGACTGCCCCTTGATGGACCCCACCGAGGTCGACGCCCTGATCGCTCGCCCGGTGAGCGCGCCGTCGGTGCTGATCGTCCCCGACCGTCACGGCACCGGCACCAACGCGCTGCTGCTCACCCCGCCAGATGCGCTCAAGCCGGCGTTCGGTCCCGGCAGCCACGATCGCCACCACCAGGATGCGACCGTCGCCGGCGTGATCGCCGAGACCGTCGAGGTCCCGTCGCTGGCCCTCGACATCGATACCCCCGAGGACCTGGCCGCGGTCGAGGCCCGGCTCGGCGAGACCCGCGGGGGCGCCGCCCACACGCGCGGAATGCTGCGCCAGCTGCTGCGCAGCCGCAGCTAGTGCCGATTCCATCCAGCACGACCAGCCAGCCAGACGCCCCACGCCCATGGCCGACCGCATCACCGCCCTGGCCCTCGACGGCCTGCCCGAGGTCCGGGCCGGCGACGATCCGGCGACCCTGATCGCGACGGCGATACCCGCCGGCGCTCCCGCCCCGGGCGACGTGCTCGTCGTCGCGCACAAGTTCATCTCCAAGGCCGAGGGCCGGACCCGCCGCCTGTCGGAGGTGACCCCCGGCGAGCGGGCGCTGGCGCTGGCCGACGAGCTGGGCAAGGACCCCCGCCACGTCCAGGTGGTGCTGGACGAGACCCGCGAGGTGCGACGGGCCGAGCGCGGGGTGCTGATCAGCGTCACCCACCACGGCTTCGTCTGCGCCAACGCCGGCGTCGACGCCTCCAACGCGCCCGACGACGACACCGTGATCCTGTTGCCCCGCGACCCCGACGACTCGGCGCGGAGGCTGCGGGCCGGGCTGAGGGCAGCTCTGGGCGCCGCGCCGGCGGTGGTGATCACCGACTCGTTCGGCCGGGCCTGGCGTCACGGCCAGTGCGACATCGCCATCGGCTGCGCGGGCCTGACGCCACTCGAGGACTGGCGTGGGCGTAGCGACAACCGCGGCCGCGAGCTCAAGGCGACCTTGATCGCCGTCGCCGATGAGCTGGCCGCCGCCGCCGATCTGGCTCGGGCCAAGGACGCCATGCAGCCGGTGGTCCTCGTCAGCGGCGCCGGGCGCCACGTCACCGCGCAGGACGGCCCCGGGGTCGCGCCGCTGCTGCGCGCCGACGCCGAGGATCTCTTTCGTTAGCCGGCCGGACGCGACGATTCAAAATATGGCGTAACGGGGTAGTTCCCCGGCCGTGAAGCGTTGGATGCGAAGCCGGGCGCTCTGGTGCAGCGCGCTCTCGACCGCGGTGCTGGCCCTAGCGGCGCTGCCATCCACCGGAGCGGCCGCCACCGGCCCGATCCTCCCGTCCCAGGACCCGTTCTACAGCTACTCCGGCTCACTGACCGGCGTGGCCCCGGGCGCGGTCCTCAAGACGCGCACGATCTCCGACGTCGACCTCGGGACAACCACGCCGTTCAGCGCCACCCAGGTCCTCTACCGCACCACCGGCGAGCAGGGCCAGCCGACGGTCACCGTGGCCACGATCATCGCGCCGGCGGGCGCCAACCCGGCCACCCGGGTCGTCTCCTACCAGACCGCCTACGACGCGCTCGGCTCCGAGTGCGACCCGTCCTACACCCTCCAGGGCGGCGACGACGGCTACGACTCCGACGAGGCGACGATCATCGGCGGCTACGTCGCCGCGGGCTACGCGGTCGTGGTGCCCGACTATGAGGGCACCCGCCTGGATTGGGGCGCGGGCCAGGAGTCCGGCTACGGGACGATCGACGGGGTCCTCGCCGCCGAGCACATCCTCGACCTGCCCGAGGGGTCGACGCCGGTCGGGCTGGTCGGCTACTCCGGCGGGTCGATCGCCACCGAGTTCGCCTCCGAGCTGGCGCCGACGTACGCCCCCAACCTCGACATCGTCGGCGTGGCGGAGGGCGGCATCCCGGCGACTTCGCCCACAACCTCGCCTACGTCAACGGCAGCCAGGACTGGTCGGGCGTCATCCCCGCCGTGCTGGTCGGCGTGGGCCGCGCATTCGGGATCGACCTCAACCAGTACCTATCGGCCTACGGCGAGCAGGTGACCAACACCGTCTCCAGTCAGTGCATCAACAACTTCCTGGGCAACTATCCCGGCCTCACGATCCAGCAGCTGCTCAAGCCCCAGTACGCGAATTTCCTGTCGATACCGGTCTTCGCCGGCACCATCAACCACCTCATCATGGGCCGCACCGGGACGCCCAAGGGGCCCCTGCTCATGGCCGTCGGCAACGCCGACGGGACCGGTGACGGCGTGATGGTGGCCGACGACGTCGAGGCGCTGGCCCACACCTACTGTCAGCGCGGCGTCTCGGTCCAGTTCAGCGAGTACAGCGGCCAGGACCACGACAACGCGGCGATCCCGTTCGAGGTCGCCGCGCTGAGCTTCCTCAACGTGCGGCTCGCCGGGCTGCCGGTCGCCGACGGCTGCAGCTCGATCGGCGCCGGCAACTCGCTGGAGCCGCTACCGGTCGGCTCGACCAGCGCCACGCCCACGCCCACGTCCACGGCGCCCGCCGCGCCCACGCTCAAGTTCCGCTACCTCGGCCGCCGTGCGCACCGCCGCGGGGTCGCCGTCCAGCTCTGGTCGAGCACGGGCGCGATCGAGAACGTCGTCATCCGGCTCCGGCGCGGCCGGCGCGTGCTCGACACGGCGCGCCTCAAGCAGGTCACGACCCGCCGGCGCGAGATCATGCTGACGGTCCGCCGTCGCACTCCCGGCCGGGGCCGCTACGCCGTCGCCGTCACCCAGGGTCACCGCACCCTCGCGACGCATCGCTTCACACTGCGCTGATGGGCTGCCCGGGCTCGAGGCCCGGGCCCAGCCCTGACTACTCGGCGATGACCGACGCGGGCGCGCCGACGGCGTGGAACCCGCCGTCGACGTGGACGATCTCGCCACTGATCCCCTGCGAGTACTCGGACAGCAGCCAGCAGATCGCGCGGGCCACCGGGGCCGGGTCGGCGGTGTCCCACCCCAGCGGTGCCTGCCGGCGCCACAGATCGGCGAGCTGGTCGAAGCCGGGAATGCCCTGGGCGGCGACCGTGCCCAGCGGGCCGGCTGACACCAGGTTGACCCGGATGCCCTCGGGGCCGAGGTCGCGCGCCAGGTAGCGGGCGACCGATTCCAGCGCGGCCTTGGCGACGCCCATCCAGTCATAGATGGGCCAGGCCACGGTGGCGTCGAAGTCCAGACCGACCAAACTCGAGCCCGGCTTCATCACCGGCTGGAGCGCGACGGCCAGCGACTTGAGCGAGAACGCGCTGGTCTCGAAGGCCTGCTTGGCGCTCTCGGCCGGCGCGGTCATGAACTTGCCGCCGAGCGCGTCCTGGGGCGCGAACGCGATCGCGTGCAGGGCCCCGTCGACGGTCCCCCAGCGCTCCCGCAGAGTGTCGGTGAGCGCGGCCAGGTCCTCGGCCCGGTTGACGTCGAGCTCGAGTACGTCGACCGGTTGCGGCAGCCGCTGGGCGGCTCGCTCGGTCATCCGCTTGACGCGGCCGAAGCTGGTCAGCAGAACCTCGGCGCCCTCGCGCTGGGCCCGCTCGGCGGCGTGGTAGGCGATCGAGTCCTTGGTGATGACGCCGGTGATGAGGAGGCGCTTGCCCTCCAGGATCACCGGCGACCACCGACCGGGCCTGCGAACGAGTGCAGCGCCCACGCCAACCGGTCGCGGGTCTCGGCCGGCTCGATGATCTCGTCGACAAACCCCTCGGCGGCAGCGGTCTCGGCGCGCAGGTGCTCGATCGCGTAGGCGTCGGCGAGGCGGTCGCGCTCGGCGTCCGGATCCTCGGCGACCCGCAGCTCGCGGCGGTTGACGATTCCAACGGCGGCCCGCGCACCCATGATGCCCAGCTCGGCGTCGGGCCAGGCCAGCACCAGGTCGGCGCCCAGGTCGCGCGAGTTCATGGTGATGTAGGCCCCGCCATAGTTCTTGCGCAGCACGACGGTGAACTTCGGCACCCGGGCTGCGGCGAACGCCCGCACCAGCGAGGCGCCGTGGCGGATGACGCCGGCCTGCTCCTGCTTGGACCCCGGCATGAACCCGGGGGTGTCGACGACCGCCACCAGCGGCACGCCGAACGAGGAGCAGAAGTTGACGAACCGCGCCGCCTTCTGTGACCCCTCGGCGTCGAGCACGCCGCCCAGGTAGCGCGGCTGGTTGGCGACGATCCCGACCGGCCGGCCGTCGATGCGGGCCAGCGCGGTCACGATGTTGCGCGCCCACCGGGGGCACAGCTCGACCAGCGAGTCCCGGTCGACCACCGCGCTCAGCGCCGCGCGGACGTCGTAGGAGCTGCGCGACTCGCTGGGGACGAACGCGCCCGGATCGGGATTGGTCGGATCGAGCGGGATCGCCCGCGGCGGCGTCTGCCCGGCCGCTGACGGCAGGTAGGACAGCAGCTCGCGCACCCGGATCGCCGCACTGGCCTCGTCGCGCTCCACCAGGTGGCAGACGCCGTTGCGGTCGTGCACGTGGGGGCCGCCCAGACCGGCGGCGTCGATCTCCTCGCCCAGGGCCTCGCGCACCACGCCGGGGCCGGTGAGGAACATGGCCGCGTCCTGGGTCATGACGATCAGGTCCGTCAGCGCCGGCGAGTACGCGCCGCCGCCGGCCGAGGCGCCGGACACGACCGAGATCTGGGGCACGATCCCGTCGAGCGCGACCGTCTCGCGGAAGATCCGTCCGTAGCCGCCCAGCGCGGCGGTGCCCTCCTGCATGCGGGCCCCGCCGGACTCGACGAACCCGACCACGGGCATCCGGGCCCGCTGCGCAGTCGTCAGGACGCGCACGATCGTGTCGGCGTGGCGCTCGCCCAGCGATCCGCCGAGGAACCGGCCGTCCTGCGCGTAGCAGGCGATCGGCCGGCCATCGACGGCCCCGGTGGCACCGACGACGCCGTCACCCGGCACCGCCCGGTCGCCCAGCCGCGAGGACCGGGCCTGCGAGCGCAGCAGCCGAAGCGAGCCGGGATCGCACAGCGCCTCCAGGCGCTCGAGCGGATCGAGGCGGGGCCGGGCATCCGGCAACATGGTCGCGCTCACGCGACGGCTCCTCTCAGCGCCAGGGCCACATTGTGGCCGCCGAACGCGAACGAGTTCGAGACGGCCAGCGGTGGATGACCGTTGCCGGTCACCAGCGGGCGGGCCTCTCCAGGGACGTAGTCGAGGTCGCATTGGGGGTCGGGGACCTCGTAGCCGAGCGTCGGCGCGATCACCCCGGTGATCAGCGTCCGCACCGTCGCCACTGCCTCGACCGCACCGGCGGCGCCCAGCGTGTGCCCGATCGACGACTTGGTCGAGGAGATCGGGACGCGGCGGGCCTGCTCGCCGAAGGCCAGCTTGATCGCCTCGGTCTCGGCGGCGTCATTGAGCTGGGTCGACGTGCCGTGGGCGTTGATGTAGTCGACCGCGGCCGCGTCGGCGCCGGCGTCGGTGATGGCCAGCTCGATCGCTCGGGAGGCGGGCCCTCCCGTCGGCTCGGGCGCGGTCAGGTGGTGAGCATCGGTGGTCGACCCATAGCCGGCCACCTCGCCGAGGATGGTCGCTGCGCGCGCGCGGGCGGCGTCCTCCTCCTCGAGCACCAGCATGCCGGCGCCCTCGCCCATCACGAACCCGTCGCGGCGGGCGTCGAACGGCCGCGAGATTCCGGTCGCCGACAGCGCCTGCATCGAGTTGAAGCAGGCGAAGCCGAAATCGGTCAGCGTCGCCTCGGCGCCACCGCACACAACCGCGTCGGCATCGCCGTACTGGATCATCCGCAGCGCCGAGCCGATCGCGTGGCCGCCGCTGGCGCAGGCCGAGACCGTGCCGTAGCTCTGGCCGCGCAGCCCGAACTTCATCGTCACCGCCGCCGCGGCGGCGTTGGGCATGTACTGGGGGATGCCGAGCGGCGAGACCATCTTCGCCCCACGCTCACGCATCACGTCGAGCTGGGTCTCGATCGTCGACTGGCCGCCGATTCCGGTGGCCAGCACGCAACCGATGCGCATCGGGTCAAACGGTGCGTCGCCCAACCACCCCGCCTGGGCGATCGCCTCGCCGGCGGCGACGACGGCGAGCTGGGCGAACCGGTCGAGCCGCCGGGCCTCCTTCACCGTCAGGTGGTCCTTGGGGTCGAAGTCCCGGCAGGCGCCGACGCCGTCGGCGATGCCGACCTCGCCGGCGGCCCAGCGGTCATGCAGGGTCATCGCTCCGATGCCGAGCGGCGTCACCGCACCCATCCCCGTGACGACGACCTTCCGTCTGTCCGGCGCAGGCGTCACTACCCGGCCCGCTCCACGATCAGGTCGATGGCGTCGCCGACTGTCTTGAGGTCCTTCATGTCCTCGCCCTTGAGGACCACGCCGTACTCGTCCTCGACCACCTGGGCCAGCTCGACGAGATCGAGTGAGTCGATGTCCAGCTCCTCGAAGGTGGCCGAGCGGGTGATCTGGCTGGCGTCGGGACCGAAGCTGGCCAGCGTCTCGACGACGCGGCCCTCGACCTGCTCCGATGTCACTGACATGTGCTGCTCCTCTGAATCGTTTTCGGTTTCACGCGGCGAGGCCGCCGTCCACGGATAGGACCGCGCCGGTCACATAGCTCGCCGCGTCGGAGGCGAGGAAGCGTACGCAGGCGGCCACCTCCTCCGGCGTCCCGACGCGCCGGGCCGGGATGTGGGCGACCAGGTCGGCCGAGACTCCGGCCATCATGTTGGTCTCGATCAGGCCCGGGGCGACCGCGTTGATCGTGATCCCGCGGCGGGCCACCTCGACCGCGGAGGTCTTGGTCAGCGCGATCAGGCCGGCCTTCGCGGCGGCGTAGTTGGCCTGACCGGGGTTGGCCCGCAGCCCCGACACCGACGAGATGTTGACGATCCGGCCGGACCGAGCTCGCATCATCGGCCGCAGCGCGCGGCGCGTCAGCCGGAACGCGGCGGTCAGGTCGGTGTCGATGACCGCCTCCCACTCCGCGTCACCCAGTGACGGCGTCAGGTCGTCGGCGGTGATGCCGGCGTTGTTGACCAGCACCAGCACCGGGCAGCCGAACTCGGCCTCGACCGCCTCGAACAGCCGGTCCGGCACCGACGGATCGGCCACGTCGCCGGGCACCGCCACGGCCCGGCCGCCATCGGACTCGATCGCCGCCACGACGGCGTCGGCGCCGGGCTGATCGGAGCGGTAGTTGACGCCCACGCCCCAGCCGTCCGCCGCCAGGGCGCGTGCGATCGCGGCGCCGATCCCCTTGGAGGCGCCCGTCACCAATGCGCAACCGTCCTCACGGGGCTCAGCCATCTCGCCGCATTTCCCAGTCAAGTACGCCGCCGCCCCGGACAAATCCTGCTCCGAAGGCGGCCGGCGGGAGGCCGGTGCGCGCGCGGCTCGGCAGCTCAGGCATTGACCAGCTCCACGCCGCTGAGCGTCCGCTTGGCCAGTCCGGTGAGCACCCGGCCGGGGCCCACGTCGATGAACCGCTCGGCCCCGAGCTCCTGCAGCGTCAGCATCGTCTCGCGCCAGCGGACGGGCATCGTCAGCGCGTCAGCCAGCTCGCGCCGCGGGTCGGTGAACGGCAGGGCGGTGACCGCCGAGATGACCGTTATGCGGGGTGTGGTGAAGGTGGTCTGGGCGAGGGCACGCTCGAATTCGGGGACGGCGCCGGCCATCATCGGGGAGTGGAAGGCGCCGGTGACGTCGAGCTCCATGGCGCGCAGTCCCAGCTCCTTGGCCTGAGCCAGCGCGGCCGGGAAGCGGCGCTTGTCGCCGGAGATGACGACCTGCTGGGGCGAGTTGTCGTTGGCGATGGTGAGGTCGTGGGTCTCGGCCACCTCGGGCGCGTGCTCCGATGCGCCGGCGCCGAGCACCGCGAACATGCCGCCGTCGCCGGCCGCGCGGCCCGACTCGTCCATCAGCCGGCCACGGAGCGCCACCAGCTCCAGCCCCTCGCGCTCGTCGAGCGCGCCCGCCGCGACCAGCGCTCCCAGCTCGCCCAGCGAGTGGCCGGCCATCCAGTCGCCCGCGGGGCGGCCCAGCGCCTCCCAGCCGGCCAGGCTGGCGCAGAAGATCGCGGGCTGCGCGAAGTTGGTGCCCTCATCCGCGCGCGGGAACGGATCCTCGCCAACGGCGGCCACGGCCAGGTCGAGCAACTCGGGACGGACGCGCTCGACCAGGTCGCGCATGTCCGGGGTCTGGCTCCCCTGTCCGGGGAAGAGAATGGCGGTCGCGGAGCCCATACGGGCAACGTACGCCGCGCACTGGCGTCAGATACAGCGCTGGTGAATACTTCCCCCCGTTCGGGGGGAGGAACAGAAACCATGGCATTGCCCGATCCCAGCAGCGACACCGCCGCCCTCATTACCGGTGCATCGTCCGGTATCGGCGCCGCGTTTACGCGCGAGCTGGCCAAGCGCGGCCACAACGTCATCCTGGTCGCCCGGCGCAAGGAGAAGCTCGACCAGCTCGCGGAGGAGATTCGCTCCGCCTACGACGTCCGCGCGGAGACCCTCGGCTGCGACCTCGGCAAGGCAACGTCGCGCCAGCGCCTGCCGGCCCGGATCGAGTCGCTCGGGCTCGAGGTCAGCGTGCTGATCAACAACGCGGGCTTTGCCACCAACGGCCCGTTCCACGAGTCCGATCCGGCCCGGGAGCTCGAGCAGGTACGCGTCGACGTCGAGGCGGTGGTCGCGCTCACCTCGGCGTTCCTGCCGGCGATGGTCCGCCAGGGCCGCGGCGCGATCCTCAACGTCGCCTCGACCGCCGGGATGCAGCCGCTGCCCTACTCGGCCGGCTACTCCGCCGCCAAGGCCTATGTGCTCACGTTCTCCGAGGCGCTGCACCAGGAACTCCATGGCTCCGGCGTGATCGTCACCGTGCTCGCGCCCGGGCCGGTGGCGACCGACTTCTGGCAGGTGTCTGGCTGGGAGGTCGGCAGCACGGGCAAGACGTTCGAGGACGCGGTTCCACGGCCCGCCTGGATCACCGCCGAGGAGGCGGCGTCCGCCGGAGTCAAGGGCCTGGAGGCCGGCCGCCGGGTCGTCGTCCCCGGGCTCCAGGTGCGGGCGGCGATGCTGGCCACCCAGTACGTGCCCCACGCGGTCAAGCTGCCGATCGTCGAGTGGGCGATGCGGCGCCGCCAGGGCTGACCCGCCCCCGCCGGGCCTGAGCTCCCCCCCGCCAGGGCTGACCCCGCGCCCGCCGGGCCGGCCGCGCACACTCCCGATACGATTGAGTAGACAACCACTCTTTCGATCCGAGGGATACCCCATGGCGAAGACCATCTACACCGCGGAGGCCACCGTCACCGGAGGGCGCGAGCACGGCCACGGCCGCACCAGCGACGGCGTGCTCGACGTCCAGCTGCGCCCGCCCGCCGGCTCCGACGAGGTCGGCACCAACCCCGAGCAGCTGTTCGCGGTCGGCTACGCCGCCTGCTTCGAGGGCGCGCTGGGCGCCGTCGGCCGCCGCGAGCACCTCGAGCTCGGCGACGTCTCGATCGACTCCAAGGTCAGCCTCATCACCACTGAGGAGCGCGGCTACAACGTCGCCGTCGGGCTCGACGTCACCCTGCCCGACATCGCCGACGCCGAGCAGGCCAAGTCGATCGTCGCCGCCGCCCACAAGGTGTGCCCCTACTCCAACGCCACCCGCGGCAACGTCGAGGTCACGCTGACCGCCAACGGACAGCCCGTCGACTAGGGCCGGCGAGCCGGTGGCGACCGGAGCGGCCGGCCGACGCGGCGGGTTTGTGGCCGCACGAGTGGTCGCCCGCCGTGCGAAACGGCGGACACCGAAGGGAGCGCACTGTGGTGCCAGCGCGACCCGCACTGTGGTGCCAGCGCGACCCGCACTCTGGACCGCGGTGTCCGTCGATCCCGGGTCCGTGGTCTCAGATGCGCGGAAACCGCGCGTTCTGAACCACCGTCCCGCGGAAGTCGAGGTCCGTGGTCCAGAACGCGGGTTTCCTTGCCCATGGCGCAACACCTGGAGCCGGAGCAGACACCACAGACCAGACGTCCGGTTAATTCGGGGGTCTGGTCTGTGGAGCGCGGAATCCGAGCCTCACAGACCAGACGTCGTCCCAAGCGAGGGGGTCTGGTCTGTGATGTCCGTTTCGTTGCCCATGGCGCAACACCTGGTCCAAGACCGTCGCCCTAGGCCCACCGCAGCCGCCCGTCCGCCACTCGATGGCCCAGCCGTTACGCCGATACCCCGCTCGCGGCCCGACGGGCGACGGCCAACGACGGCGGCACCCAGGGCGGCCGGGACGCCTACGGCACCAGCACGGTGCGCCGCCCCGGGACGTCCGGCGCTCCCCACACCCGCTCCACGTCGGCCAGCGCCGCCGCCCGCGGGCTGACGGTGATCGTGCCGGCGTCGATCTCGGCCACCAGCGACGGCAGCTCGGCCAGGTAGCCGGCGGGCGACACCGCCCCCTGCCCGCTGCCCTGGATCCGGAGGTTCGCCGAGCGCAGCGCCACTGAGGGCAGCTCGATCGTCGGCCCGGCGACGGCTCCGATCTGGATCCAGTCCAGCGCCCGGCCGCGGTCCGACCGGGCGGTCAGCAGCGCCATCATCGCCCGTTGCGCGGGCTGGGCCCACAGGTAGTCGATGACGATGTCCACCTCGGCGGCGGCCTCGGCCAGCGCCGCCGCCGTCGCCTCGGGGTCATCGGTCAGCGCGACGACCGCATCGGCGCCGATCGCGCGGAGCGCCTTTAGCCGCTCGGGGTCGCGGCCGGCGCCCACCACCCGTCCCGCGCCGAGCCGGCGCGCGACCTGGACGGCCATCGCGCCGGCGTTGCCGGTGGCGCCGAGCACGAGCACGCTCTGGCCCGCCTGGAGCGGGACCCGGCGGCGAAGCGCCACCCACGACGACATCGCCGGGTTCATCGCCGCCGCCACCTTCGTCGCGTCGACGTCCTGCGGCAGCTCGATCGCCCGGTCCGGGTCGACGAGCGCCCGGTCGGCCATCGTGCCGATCACGTCGTCGTCGGTGACGAAGTACACCATCGTGCCGTCGGCCCGGCGGCCGACGCCGTCGATGCCGGGGATCATCGGCAGCGTCCCGCTGCTCGTGTAGTGGGCGCCCCGCGCGCCGGTCCGGACCCGCGGGTGCAGCCCGACGGCCAGCACGTCGACCAGCGCCTGGCCGGCGCGGCTGGGCTGGGGGACCTCGAACCGCTGGTAGTGCGGGGGCTCACCGAAGGTCGTGACGACCGCCGCGTTCATCGTCTCCATAACGGCTTCCTCCTGGATCATCTCGTAGCCATTTAGTTGGTATCACGTACCAACATAGTTCGTACCACGTACTAGTTCAAGTACACTCCCGCCATGCTCGCCCGCCCCACCCGCCCCACCCGCCCCGACCGCCCCACCCGCCCCGACCGCCCCGACCGCCCCACCGCCCCACCGGCACCGCCGCCGAACGACCCGCACGCTGAGCTGGCCACCGTCGATGCGATGGCCCAGACCTCGTTCCTGGTCCAGGGCGCGCTCGAGCGCCGCGCCGGCGAGCACGGCTTCTCCGTGGTCCAGATGCGCCTGCTCGGCGTGCTGCGTGACCGCCGGCCGACCATCAACGAGCTCGCCACGCTGCTGGGACTCGACAAGTCAAGCGTCTCGGGCCTGGTCGACCGCGCCGAGCGCCGCGGCCTGGTCCAGCGCACACCGTCGACGGTGGACCGCCGCTCGGTGCTGGTCAGCCTCACCGACGGCGGCCGCGCGCTGGCGACCGAGGTCGCCGGGCGATTCGCCACCGACGTGGACGCGATGCTCGCGCCCCTCACCCCGGGCGAGCGCACCACGCTGACCGGTCTGCTCAGCCGGACGCTGGTCGCCCACGCCGCCGGGCACGGCGTCGACCTGCTGGCGACGACAGCCGGCCCGCAGCCAGACCCACAGCCGCAGCCGTAGCCAGACCCACAGCCGCAGCCGTAGCCACGGCCACGGCCACGGCCACGGCCACAGCCGTAGCCACGGCCACGGCCACGGCCACAGCCGTAGCCACGGCCACAGCCACAGCCGGGGCTAGGACAGCAGGCCGATGCGCTGAGCCCGCTGGACCGCCTCGGCCCGATTGCGGGCCTGGAGCTTGCGATACACGGCGCTGGTGTGCTCCTTGACCGTGTGCGGCGACAGGTAGAGCTGCTCGGCGATCTCCCGGTTGGTCGAGCCGGCGGCGATCAGGTCGAGCACCTCGCGCTCGCGCTCGGTCAGCAGCGGCGCGGGCTGCTCGGAGGTGGGCTCGAACACGGTCATCCCGCACCCGACCATCCGCACGGCGCGGGCGACCTCGCGGGCCTCCCAGTCCTTGGAGACGAATCCGGAGGCGCCGGCCGCCTTGGCCGCCGCCGGCGACATCCGTCCCGCTCCGGAGATCAGCAGCACCCGGGTCGACGGCGAGGCCTTGCGGATCGAGTCGCACACGTCGACGCCCGATTCGCCGGCCAGGAACAGGTCGACGAGGGCCACGTCGGGGCGCACCGTGGGCAGCAGCGCCAGCGCCTCGGCGCCGGTGCGGGCCGCCAGGCAGCGCTCCACCCACGGCTGCTCGCCCAGCAGCACCCGAAAGCCCCAGTGCACGACATCGTGGTCGTCGACCACGAGCACGCGCAGCCGTCGCGCCGGCGCCTTGGTGCTCATGCGTTCACCCCGCCGAGCGGCACCACCAGCCGCACCCGCCAGCGCCCGGCGTCGGGGGCGCCGAAGTCGACCACCCCGCCGTGCTGCAGCGCCTCGAACGCGGCCAGGCGCAGGCCCATCCCGGCGCCGCGGGCCTCGCTGCCCACCCCGTCGTTGCGGACCTCCAGCGTGAAGGTGTCCTCATCGGTGGCCACCTCGACCTCCACCACCGACGCGGCCGCGTGCTTGGCCACGTTGCGCAGCGCCTCGGCCAGCACCGACTGGGCCAGCGACTCGATGAAGGGGGGCACGGTCACCTCCGGCGGCCACAGGACCTTGACCCGCGGGCCGGGCGTTTGCACGACGCGCGCCAGCTCGGCCGCCAAAGTGGTGCCCGTCTCCTGGGCCAGCGGCGCCAGCGGGCGCTCCAGCGCGCTGCGCAGGTCGCTGAGCGCCTCCTGCATCTCGACCCGGCAGCGCTCGCGCTCCTCGGGATCGAGCGTCTTCACGGCGCTCAGCGCCAGCGACACCCCGAACAGCCGCTGCATGACCCGCTCGTGAATCTCGCGGGCGAGCTCCAGCCGCTCGCCGAGGCGGCGGTTGCGCTCCTGCTGGCGGGTGGCGTTGCGGGCGGTGGCCACCAGCGCGGCCGTCTTGCCCAGCGTCCACAGCAGGTGGCGCTCGCCGTCGGTCAGCTCGAAGCGGCCGCCGCCGCGGTCGGCGCAGATGACGCCGTAGGCGCGGCCGGCGGCGCTCAGGGGCGTGCAGACCAGGGTGGTGATCCCGAAGATCTCGGCGTACTCGGCCGGCACCGCGTTCTCGATGCCCTCGGAGATGACCACGACGGCGTCCTCGAGCAGCGCGCGCTGGGCGATCGGCGTGGCCACCAGCGTCGGCGAGGGCTGCAGCGTGGCCAGCTGGGCGAACGAGGTGCCATGGGAACCGACCGCCCGCACCCGCCGGCGGCCGGCGTCGGCCATGAAGATGGCGGCCCGGCGCATCGTGGTCAGCCGGCAGATGGCCTCGCAGATGCGGTCATAGAACTCGGTCGAGGACGTGTCCGTGTCCAGGTCGGCGAGCAGCTCGACGAACACCTCGAGCGGCTCGACGCCGGCGAACAGCGACGGAGGGCGTTCGACGCTCACGACGGCCCCGGCTTCAGCCGCCTACGCGGCTTCCGATCCACGCGCGCTCGCCGTCCAGGCTCGCCCAGACCGCGCGGGATCGGAATCCTCCGGCTGCTCCGGGTCATACCGGCGCCGGATCTCGTACAGGGTGGTGCGCTCGGCGGCGGGCCGGCCGGCGCGGTGGGCGGCGGCGATCAGGTCCGCGGGCTCGAGTCGCACGCCGTGGTAGCTGCCGGCCATACGGCTGATCGACTCCTCCATCAGCGTGCCCCCGAGGTCGTTGACGCCCCAGGTGAGCGCCTCGGTGGCGGCGTCCAGGCCCATCTTGACCCAGCTGGCCTGGACGTTGCGGACCGTCTCGCCGAGCGCCAGGCGGAACACGGCGGTGTGTTTGAGGTTCTCCTCGCGGGAGATCTCCTCGACGCCGTGGGCGCGCCCCAGCAGGGTCTGGAACGGGATGAACGACAGCGGCACGAACTCGGTGAAGCCGCCGGTGCGCTCCTGCAGATCGCGCACGACGCGCATGTGCTCGGCCAGCTCGTCGGGTTCCTCGATGTGGCCGAACATCACCGTCACCGTCGACCGGATCCCCTCGGCATGGGAGGCTTCGATGATCTCCACCCAGCGCGCCACCGGCAGCTTGTTCGGGGAGATCCGCTCGCGCACGCCGTCGTGCAGAACCTCGGCCGCGGTCCCGGGGGTCGACCCCAGTCCGGCGTCGCGCAGCCGCGAGAACACCTCGCGCGCCGGCAGGCCGCTGACGTCGCACATGTGAGCGACCTCCATCGGCGAGTAGGCGTGCAGATGGACGTCCGGGGCCAGCTGCTTGGCGAAGCGCAGCCAGTGCAGGTAGCTCTCCAGGTCCCAGTCGGGATGGATGCCGGACTGGATGCACAGCTCGGTCGCGCCGGCGTCCATGGCCTCCGCCACCCGCTCGGCGAACTGCGCTTCGGAGTGCTCGTAGGCGTCGGGCGATCGCTTGGACTGCCCGAAGCCGCAGAACGCGCAGCCGACCACGCACACGTTGGAGACGTTGATGTTGCGGTTGACCACGAACGTGACCGTCTCCCCCGCCAGCCGCCGCCGCAGCTCGTCGGCGGCACTGCGCAGGTCCGCGATCACCGCCGGGCGCTGCTCTGCGAACAGCGCGGTCAACTCCTCCGCCGTCAGTCGCGCGCCGTCCCGCGCCCTTTCGATCGCCCGCGGGGCCGCATCGTCGGCGACGCGCAGCTCGGTGCGCCGCCCGCTCCCCCGACGGGGGATGAACGACCAGTAGCGGCTCTTGATCACGTCCATCACCGGCGGCGCCACCCACTCGGGGTCGATGAACTCCGGGTAGACGCACAGGCGCTCAGACAGCGCATAGCCATCCTCGGCCAGCCGCTTGCGCACCTGAGTCGGCGACGGGAACGGATGCTCGGGCGAGATGTGATCGCCGTTGGCGCTCAAGCCGCCCAGGTCGGTCGCGCCGGCCGCCACCAGCTCCGGCCACCAGTCAGACAGGTTGGGCGGAACCTGGATTCCGACCTCGGGCATCAGCCGCCGGGCCTCGGCGATCAGCCGCTTCATGTCGGCCAGCGACACCGGCGAGGCCCACGTGGGCGCGTCGCGCTGCGGGCCATGCCCGACCCCGGTGCGCCAGTACTCGCGGGCCGCCGCGTCGGCGATATCGGCCGGCTCGCGCCCGTAATAGCTCTGATGGGGCACGAAGTTCTGCAGGATGACCTCCTGCAGATGGCCGTCCTGCGCGTGGATCTCGGCCAGCGCGGCCAGCGATGCCATCCGCTCGTCCTCGGTCTCCCCGATCCCCACCAGGACCCCGCTGGTGAACGGGATCTTCAGCTCGCCCGCCGCCCGGATCGTCTCCATCCGCCGCGCTGGGTGCTTGGTCGGCGAGCCCGCGTGCACCGTCTCCATCAGCCGCTCGGCCACCGACTCGAGCATCAACCCCTGCGACGCCGTCACCGCCCGCAACCGGCCCAGATCGTCGCGGCCCAGCACGCCGAGATTGGTGTGCGGCAGCATCCCGCGGTCCAGCGCCTGCTCACACACCCACACCACGTAACTGGTGAAATCCGCGTGCCCGTACTCGGCCAGCTTGGCCGCGACGCCCGCGTTGACCTCCGGCTTCTCCCCGGTCAGTACCAGCAGCTCCTTGGCCCGGTGGCGCGAGGCCGCCCGGTCCAGGATCCCCAGCACCTCCTCGGGATCGTGCAGGTGCGGCTGATGGGTCGCGAACGCGCAGTACTTGCAGTAGCAGCGGCATGTCCGCGATAGGGACAGCGTGAGATTCCGGCTGAACGTGACGCGGCGGCGCATGCTCCGCGGGGATTCTAGGGAGGTCCTATGCTGGCCCGCCGATGCGACGTATGGCGCTCATCCTCATCGCCGCCGCCATGCTCGTCGCTGGCTGCGGTGGTTCCGGCGGTTCGGGGCATTCCGACCCGAGCGCTTCGCTGGTGCTCGACTTCACTCCCAACCCGGTCCACGTCGGCATCTACACCGCGCTGGCCCGGCATTTCGACACCGCCGCCGGCGTGCATCTGCACGTCATCGTCCCCGGAGCGTCGACCGACGCGATCAGCCTGCTGGAGAGCGGCAAGGTCGACTTCGCGATCCTGGACATCCACGACCTGGCGATCGCCCGCGAGCGGGGCGCCGGCATCGTCGGGATCCTGCCGATCGTCGAGCGCCCCCTGGCCGCCGTCATCGCGGGACCGGGTCTCGCCAGCCCCCGGCAGCTCGTCGGGCACGCGGTGGGCATCACCGGCGATCCGTCGGACACGGCGGTGCTGCGCTCGATCGTCGCCGGCGCCGGCGGCCAGCCGTCCAAGCTCAAGACGATCAACATCGGCTTCAACGCGGTCAGCGACCTGCTGGCCGGACGCGTGGGTGCCGCGACCGCGTTCTGGAACGACGAGGGCGTCACCCTGAACCGCGAGCGCCCGGGCTTCCACGTGTTCCGGGTCGACGACTACGGCGCGCCCTCCTACCCCGAGCTCGTCGTCTGCGCCACCGCCGCCAGCCTCAAGGCCCACCCGGGCCGGGCCCGGGCGGTCGTCGACGCGCTCGTGCACGGTTACGACACCGCGCTGGCGGATCCCGCGGCCGGCCAGCGCCTGCTCGAGTCCGAGGTCCCGGGCCTCAACCACGCGCTCGACACCGCCGAGCTGGCGGTGCTGCGCTCCGCGTTCCTCGGCCCCGAGGGCCATTTCGGGGTGCTCGACGTGCCGCTGCTGCGGCGCTGGGCCCAATGGGAGGCCCGGTTCGGGATCGTCCGTCAGGCACCCGACGTGGCCATGATGTTCGACACCGCGTTCGCCCCGGCCCGCAGACGCCGGTGACCCCAGGCTACTGCGCGCGGAGCTTGCGGAACTCCTGGCGCACCGACTCGGTACGGCCCCACATCTGCACCACCTCGGCGCGGCCGGTGCGGACGTCGCGCAGGGCCAGCTCGCCGTCGATGCCAGCGTCGTCGAGCAGCCTGAGCGCGAGCTCGATCGCCGGGACCGAGGCGGCGTGGCCGAAACGGTGGGCGACGATCAGCCGCCAGTGCCAGTCGGACTTCGAGTACGGCTGGGCGTTGCAGGTGACCAGGATGATCGCGGCGTCGACGTAGCGGGTCTCGTCGTAGATCCGCAGGTCGAACTCGAGGTCGGTCCAGTCGTCGGGCAGCGGCGCCAGGAACGCGTCGAAGGTCTCGGCAAACGACATGGGACCGAAGCGTACTGGGGTCAGCCCAGGAGCTGCTGCCCGATCAGGAACACGTTCATGGCGGTGATGACGCCGGCCACGGCGTAGGCGGCGAGGCTCAGCACCCGCCCGTTGACCTGCGCGCCCATGACGTCGCGGCGGCCGGTGAGGACCACCAGCGGCACCAGCGCGAACGGGATCCCGAACGAGAGCACCACCTGGCTGAGCACCAGTGCGTCGGTGGCGTTGACGTTGAGGGCCAGGATGACCAGCGCGGGCAGCATCGTCACCGCCCGGCGCACGACCATCGGGATGCGCACGCCGATGAACCCGGCCATCACCACCTGGCCCGCGTAGGTGCCGACGCTCGACGACGAGGCCCCCGAGGCCAGCAGCGCCACCGCGAACGCGAGTGCCGCCCCGCCGCCCACCAGCCGTCCGATCTCGTGGTGGGCGACCTGGAGGCTCGAGATCCCCGACAGCGCTGGGGTGTGAAACAGCTTGGCGAACACCGCCAGCATCGCCAGGTTGATGGCCCCGGCCAGGGCCAGGGCGATGATGACGTCGACGCGCTCGAACCGCAGCACCTGCCGGCGTTCGCTGTCGTTGCGCATCGGCACGCGGTCCTTGGTCAGCGCCGAGTGCAGGTAGATGACGTGGGGCATGACCGTTGCGCCGACGATCCCGACGGCGACGTACAGCGCGTCGCTGCCGCCCAGGTGCGGGATGAACCCGCGCAGCGCCATCGGCGCCGACGGCCCGATGTTGAACGTCTCGTACAGGAAGCCGGCGAACACGACCCCCAGGAGCGACGCGATCGCCAGCTCGAAGCGGCGGAAGCCGCGGCGCTGGAGCGCGAGGATCCCGAAGGCGATGACCCCGGTCATCAGGCCGGCCACGAACAGCGGCACCCCGAACAGCAGGTTGAGCCCGATCGCCGCCCCGAGGAACTCGGCCACGTCGGTGGCCATGGCCATGATCTCGGCCTGGACCCACAGGCCCCGGCTGCCCCAGGTCGGGAACCGATCGCGGCACAGCTCCGGCAGGTTGCGACCGGCCGCGATGCCCAGCTTGGCCGACAGGTACTGGATGAGCATCGCCATCAGGTTGGCGGCGAGCACCACCCACAGCAGCATGTAGCCGAACCGAGCGCCGCCCTGCAGGTTGGTGGCGAAGTTGCCCGGATCCACGTAGGCCACCGCGGCCACGAACGCCGGGCCCAGCATCGACAGCGTGACCCTGAGCCGGCCGCGCTGGAGCAGTCGCTCCAGCGGCGTCACCGTCTCGACGACGGCGGCGGCGGCGGCGGGGGCGGTGGCCGTCGCCGTGGCGGTGTGGCCGTCGGCGCCGACCGTCTCGACGGCCGGGTCCGGGGTCATGCGCGCACCTGCACGCGGATCGCCCGCGCGAGCTCGCCGCCGAGCGGGTGGACCTCGCTGCCGAACCGGACGAACAGCGGCCCGCCGAACGGCTGGCGTTCGACCACCTCCAGCGCGTCGCCGGGCGCGATGCCGCGCTCGGACAGGTAGCGCAGCATGTCCGGATCCGCGTCCGAGACGCGGGCGAAGATGCCGCGCGCGCCGGGCTGCAGCGACTCGAGGCTCTCGGTGGCGACCTCCTCGATCTCGAGATCGCGCGACGGGATGGGGTCGCCATGCGGGTCGTGGGTGGGGTCGCCCAGCTTGGTCGCGATCAGCTCCTCGAGATCCTCGGACAGCACGTGCTCGAGAACCTCGGCCTCCTGATGGACGCGGTCCCACGGGACCCCGAGGCTCTCGACCAGATAGAGCTCGAGCAGGCGGTGGTGGCGGATGACCTCGAGCGCGACCCTGAGGCCGGCGTCGGTGAGCAGCGCGCCGTGATACGGACGGTGCGTGACCAGGCCCAGCTCGCACAGGCGCTTGACCATCCCCGAGGCCGACGCCGCGGTCACGCCCAGGCGCTCGGCCAGCGCCGTCGTGGTGACCGGCTCGTCATCGCGGGCGTGCAGCGCATAGATCGCCTTGGCGTAGTCCTCGACGGCCGAGGACCGCAGTCCGGGGGTTTCCTGGCTGACGCTCATACAAGTTATGGTACGCCTAAATTTCAATTCAGGCAATGACCCAGTGAGAAGTTCGCCTTTCCCGCGCGACGCTCCCTAAACCGGAGGAAAGGCCGTCCGCGCCTCCCTATGCTTTGGAGAATGAGCTCTCTGGCCAGCTTCGCCGCCGAGTACCGCGCCGCCACCGAGGGCTGCGGGCTGGTGGACCGGTCCGAGCGCGGCAAGCTCGCGCTGACCGGATCGGAGGCCAAGAGCTTTCTCCAGGGCCAGGTCTCCAACGACGTCGAGGCGCTGACCCCGGGGACCGGCTGCTACGCCGCGTTCCTGACGCCCAAGGGCAAGATGCTGGGGGACGTCCGGATCCTCGACACGGGCGAGGAGGCGCTGCTCGACACCGAGCGCGTCGCCCTCCAGGAGCTGTTCAACATGGTCCGCCGGTTCAGCATCGGCTACGAGCTGGAGCTGCACAAGCGCACGCTCGAGCGCGGGCTGCTGTCGCTGATCGGGCCCACTTCCACCACCATCGCCAGGGCGGTGGACCTGGGTGACGCCGAGCACGCGAACGCGCCGGTGTCGATCGACGGGATCGAGGCGCGCGCCATCCGCACCGATCTGGGGATCGACCTGCTCTGTGACGCGTCCGACACCGCCGCGCTGACCGCCGCGCTCCAGGCTCGGGGCGCCGAGCTGACGTCCAAGGCGGTCGCCGAATGCGTGCGGGTCGAGTGCGGCCGTCCCCGCTACGGGGTCGACCTCGACGACAGCGTGATCCCCCAGGAGGCCGACCTCAACCAGCGGGCGGTGTCGTTCGCCAAGGGCTGCTACGTCGGCCAGGAGACCGTCGCCCGCCTCTTCTACCGCGGTAAGCCCAACCGCCGGCTCCAGGGCCTGCGCCTCTCCGCGCCGGCGGCGACGGGCGCGGAGATCCGGTTCGGCGACCGCGTCGTCGGCCATCTGGGCAGCGTCGCGGAGTCGCCATCGCGCGGCTGGATCGCGTTGGCCCTGGTGCGCCGCGAGGCGCCGGCCGGCTCAGACGTGTCGGTCGGCGGCGACGCGGTCGCCGCCACCGTCGTCGAGCTCCCCTTCGCCGGCTGAGCCGGCCCGGGCGCGGCACAGCAGGTCTTCGAACGCGGCCGGTCCGGGCGCAGGGCGCAGCGGGAGCTGCGGAGTGTCCGGGTGCGACGCCAGCCAGGTGCCGACGATGCGGACCTCGTCGATCTCGCCGGGCGGGACGTGCGCGCCCAGCTCGCCCACGCGGCCCTCGCGGCGCAGCGCGGCGGCGGTTCGCCGCGCCAGCTCGCCGGCCCCGCCGGTGACCGGGCCGTGGTCGACCATCCGGCCGCCGACCAGCCAGAATCCTTCGGGGGCGCCGCCGGCCGGGTGGGGTGCCAGCGCCAGCCGCGGCTGCGCGTGGGTGGCCTCCAGCACGCCGCCGAGGCGATCGAGGATCGTGCTCAGGCGCCGCGCGCGCCGGCGCAGCGACTCGGCCCGCTCGAAACGCTGCTCGCGGGCGGCCGCCCGCATCTGGGCGTAGACATGGGCGATCAGCGGCCGCTCGGCGTCGGTGTCGACGAACAGCGCCAGCACGTCGTCCAGCCGGCGCCGATACAGATTGGGATCCAGATCTCCCAGGCACGGGGACAGGCAGCGTCCCATCTGGCCGTAGGCGGAGGGATGCTCGCGCCGCGGCAGGCGCCGGCCGCAGTGGCGCAGGCCGAACAACGAGTCCAGCTGCTCGACCAGCTCCAGCGCCAGCCGCCGCCCCCGCACCGGCCCGACGGTGACCCCGAGGCCGCTCGCCGGATCCGCCGCCACCTCGAGGATCGGATAGGGGATGTCCAGCCGGCAGCGGATGTAGACCAGCCGGTCGTCGCGGCGGGTCAGGCGCTTGTTGCCGGGCGGCTTGAGCTCCTTGATCAGCCGGTTCTCGAGGACCAGCGCCCCCAGTTCCGACGCGGTCGTGCGGTAGTCGACGACGGCGGCGTGCGCGGTCCAGGCCTCGGGCGGCGAGGACGGCGCGAAGTGGGCGCGCGCCCGGCTGCGAATCGACACGGACTTGCCCACGTACAGCACCCGGCCGGCCCCGTCGCGGAACAGGTAGACGCCGGGATCCCTGGGCAGTTGGGCGAACTGCGGCATCGGGGGCCCGTCACGGCCGGATGCCGTCGTCTGCGCGGGCCCGCCGGGCGCCGGCTCCAGCAGGCTCCCCGGCGGCGGGGGCCGGCGGCGCGTCGGCCGCCGCGGCGCCAGCAGCTTCAGCGCGTCGGCGACGGTGGCGGCGTTGGCGCACAGGCGTGGGAACAGCGCGCACAGCACGCGGGCGCAGGTCTCGGCGTCGGCGAGCGCGCGATGGGCGGTCTCCACCTCGATTCCGAGCGCGTCGGCCAGGACGCCGAGGCCGCGCCGGCGCTGCAGGGGCAGCATCGATCGCGCCATCGCCGCGGTGCACAGGACCGGCGGATCGGGCCACTCCAGGCCGATACGGCCAAATGCCTGGCGCAGGACGCGGCGGTCGAACGGGGCGTTGTGGGCGACCATCACCCGGTCGCGCAGCAGCTCGGCGATCGGTGGAAGCACGTCCTCGAGCGAGGGGGCCCCGTCGACCATCGCCTGCGTGATCCCGGTCAGGCGCTGAATCCCCCGGCGCAGCGGGGCACCGGTCCGGCACAGCGAGCTCCAGCGGTCATGCAGTTCGCCGCCCCCGACCAGGACGGCGCCGACCTCGGTCAGCTCGCAGTCGTCGCCCGCCAGCCCGTTGGTCTCGGTGTCGATGACGATGAACTCGGCGGTCGCGATCGGGGCGGACAGGAGCGGCACCGTTCGGGTGATACGCCCGTTGCCGGACGGCGTGCAGGAATCCCTGCGCGACCGGCCGAACCCCGAAGCTTGTGACATTTAACCGGTGCGCTGCCGCATCTCCCACCGGTGCGCGATGACTTGTCGACCGCAGTCCGGGGTAGCATCGGCACTGCCCCCCAAAGGAGGAGGAGCCACCAGATGACTGCCACCGCCCCCGATCTCGACCGACTTCGTGAAATCGACGCCGACGAGCGTCAGGCCTGGAGCACGTACAGCGAGCGGCTCCGGGAGCTCACCGGCGATGAATATGAGCGCGTCGAGTCCGAGTCGTGGATGGAACTACAGGCTGAGCTTCAGCGACTCGAGCACGAGCGCGAGGAGCTGACCGCCGGCGCCGCCTAGGCGACCGGTCCAAAAAACCTAGAAGCAGAGCCCAGGGTCGGGTAGGGTTTTCGGCGGATACATCCCGGTTTGACCGCACGCGGTCGGCGGGCTGGTCCCGGGAAGGAGAGCCGGGTCGACGATGCGCATCAGGACGATCGGACAGGTGGCAGCGACCGCCCTGATCGTGTCGGCATGCGGCGCCGCGGGGGGCAAATCCGCCTCCGTCCTGCGACCTCCGTCCCCGATCAACCTCAGCGTTCTGGTCAACGACTCGCGCATCTCGGTGTCGCCCGCCTCGGTCGGCGCGGGGCCGGTGCTGTTCATCGTCACCAACCAGTCCAACCACGCCCAGTCGCTGGCCATCTCCCGCACCGGCGCCTCCCAATCGCTCGCCTCCACCGCCCCGATCAACCCCCAGGGCACCACTCAGGTCTCGGTCGACTTCTCCCCCGGCACCTACACGATCGCCGCCGCTCCCCACGGACAGACCGACGCCCAGCTGACCGAGCCGTCGGGCATCGCCTCCGCGTCGCTCCACATCGGGCGCCAGCGGGCCAGCGCGAGCAACCAGCTGCTGCAGCCGTAGCCGTTCGTTACCTCAGGGGGTGACCGGCGCCCCGCGAACCCGCGCCAAATACCGGTGTGTGGCACCCCTCACACGACCGCCGACACCCCGTAACGGCGGGACTCACGGGGGCTACTACCGGGTACGATCCTCGGACCGCCGACCCCCACCACAGGAAGGTGTTCACTTCGTGGCCGTCGATCTGAGCCAAGTCGCACACGTCGAAACCGAGCCGGGCGAGCTGCCGCGCACGATGGCCGCATGGGTCATCCGTGAGGAGCGGCAGGGCGAGCCGGTCGACGCGTTCCAGCTCGAGGAGATCGAGGTACCGGAGCCGGGCGCGTTCGAGGTGATCGTGCGGGTCATGGCCGCGGGCGTGAACTTCAACAACGTGTGGGCCGCGCTGGGCCAGCCGGTCGGGGTGTGGCGCTACGGAGACCACCCGCAGTGGGGCCACCACATCGGCGGCTCGGACGCGTCGGGGATCGTGTGGAAGGTCGGCGACGGCGTGACCCGGTGGAAGCCCGGCGACGAGGTCGTCATCCACTGCAACCAGGCGTCCTACGAGGACCCCGAGGTCCACGGCCACGACCCGCTGGCCGCGCCCAGCCAGCAGATCTGGGGCTATGAGACCACCTGGGGCTCGTTCGCCCAGTTCTGCAAAGTCCAGGCCCAGCAGCTGTTGCCCAAGCCCCAGGCGCTGGCCTGGGAGGAGGCGGCCTCCTACGGGCTGACCTACTTCACCGCCTACCGCATGCTGATGGACCGCTGCGACCTGCAGGCCGGCCACCGCGTCCTCATCTGGGGCGCCGCCGGCGGGCTCGGCGTGTTCGCCACTCAGCTGTGCGCGCTGACCGGCGCCGATGCGGTCGGCGTGGTCTCCTCAGAGGAGAAGGGCGCCCTGATCAAGCAGCTCGGCGCGGTGGACTACATCAACCGCAGCGAGTTCAACGGGATGATGCGCCGGGGCGGCGAGACGCCCGACGAGGAGAAGGCCCGCTTCAAGGAGTCCCGGCGCTTCTGCAAGGACCTCGAACAGCGGCTCGGCGGCGCGCCGGACATCGTGTTCGAGCACGTGGGCAAGGCCACGTTTCCCACGTCCGTGCTGGCGGTCAAGCCATTTGGCAAGGTGGTCATCTGCGGCGCGACCTCCGGCTACCAGCTGGACTTCGACGTGCGCTACCTGTGGATGCGACAGAAGGAGATCCTGGGGTCGCACTTCGCCAACGCCTGGCAGGCCAACAAGGCCAACGAGCTGATCGAGGAGTCCAAGATCCGGCCCGTGCTGTGGCAGACGATGGGTTTTGAGGGGGTGGCGGAAGCGCACCAGCTGTTGCGCGACAATCGCCACCTGGGAAAGATCGCGATCCTCGTCGGTGCCACCGACGAGGGACAGGGCCGGAGCGCCGAGGGACCCGGCGCCATCCGGGCCGAGGTGGGAGCGTAGATATGGCTGATCTCGTGTGGGTCTCGTGGTACGCGACGGTGCTGCGCAAGGACATGTTCGCCGAGGAGGTGTCGCGGATCGCGCCGCACGCGCTGCGCTACGGCGCCTCGCAGTACCAGGTGCACGTCTCCAACGACGACCGCTATCGCATCACTCAGATGACCTGGATCTCCAAGACCGACTGGTACCGGTTCTGGGACGGCCCGGAGATGGTCGAGTTCCGCGCTCGCAACTCGGGCAAGTACCAGATCCCGATCACCTACAGCTGGGCCGACGAGATCGCCAGCGGGGAGCTCGGGCCGCAGGTGGAGAACGGCGGCAACGGCGAGCCCGCACCGGCGCCCGAGCCGTCCAGCTCCCAGGCCGCCTGAGTCGCGGACGCCCGGGTCCGCCCCGGGTCAGCCGGTCATGTCCCCGGCGCGCAGGGCCACCTGGAGCCAGAACCGGCTGTCGGGGTCGTCCAGCGCGTCCCCGAACAGCTCGCGCAGCCGCCCCATCCGGTAGCGCGCGGTCTGGGGATGGATCTCCAGACGCTCGGCCACCGCGCCCAGGCGGCCCTGCTCGGCCAGCCACACCCGCAGCGTCACGCCCAGCCGCCGGCGCGCGCCCGGCGACAGCTGCTCCAGGATCGCCAGGCGGTCGGCGGCCAGCTCGGCCGCCAGCCGCGGATCGCTGCGCAGCAGCAGCTCGCCGGCGCGCTCGCGAGCGACGACCAGCTCGCCGTCCGCCGCGGCCAGCTCCAGGGCCGCCTGCGCGCGCACGAAGCTGACCCGGGCCTGGGTCCAGTCCACGGTCGTCCCCAATCCGGCGCGGGCGCTGAGGCCGCTGAGCGCCCGCTCGATCGTCACCCGCTGCCCGGGGCCGTCCGGATCCTCGACCAGCGCGCAGATGAGATCGCCGATCGCCTCGCGGATCGTCCCCGCCGGCAGCCGCGACACGGCCGCCTCGCGCTGGTTCCCGACGATCGCCACCGCGGCCACGGTGCGCGGCAGCGCCCAGCCGGCGTCGGCGGCCGCCGCCTCGACCGCGTCGGGCTCGGCCGGCGACTCGCGCACCAGCATCCGCACCAGCCGGCGCCGGCGCAGCTGCCCCTCCCCGGCCGCCGCCGACTGCTCCAGCGCGTACCCCTCCGCGGACTCGGACGAGAGCACGTCGATGTAGGCGAAGATCGACTCGGCGAGCAGGTAGAGGGTGTCGGGCTCCAGGCCGGCGGCGACGCCGAGCGCGGCGAACCGGCGCCAGGCCACGCGGGCGCCGATGCGATAGGCGCTCAGCAGCGATTCAAGGCTGCGCCCGGCCCGCATCTCGCCCTGGCCGAGCGCTCGGTAGACGTCGAGCCGGTCGACCGGGCCACCGGCCTCGATCTCGGCCAGCAGGTGGCGCAGCGCCTCCTGGACCCCGGCGCGCATCCCCTCGCCGAAGGGCCCCTCCAGCGGCCGCGAATACGCCGGGACGGTGGCGACCGCCTCGATCATCTCGCGCGCCACGTCGTCGAGAGCCGGTCGCAGCACGCCGACGACCTCGGGCGGGAGCTCGTGCCAGGGTTGATCGGCCAACTTTTATCCACTCACGATAAGTTCCGGGACCCCAATCATGCTCCATACAGTAGAAAATTGCGCGCTGGGCACGTATCGTTGATGGGCTCTATGAGCCGGACGCACAAGATCGCAAACCTCATCGGGGTGCCCCTCCCGTTCATCGGCCTGATCCTGGCCATCGTGCTGCTGTGGAACCGGGCGATCGGCCCGCTGGAGCTCGGCCTGCTGATCGGCCTGTACATCGTCACCGCGCTGGGCGTGACGATGGGCTACCACCGCATGTTCACCCATCGGGCGTTCGAGTCGTCGCGGGCCTTCAAGGCGATCGTCGCGGTCATGGGTTCGATGGCCGTGGAGGGCTCGGTCATCACCTGGGTGGCCGACCATCGCAAGCACCATGCCTTCACTGATCAGGACGGCGATCCGCATTCGCCGCATCTCAGCGGACCCGGGTTCTGGGGCGGGGTCAAGGGCCTGTGGCATGCCCACATCGGCTGGCTGTTCGAGACGGTGGGCACCGCCGAGCAGGCGCGCTTCGCGCCGGACCTGATCAAGGACGGCGTCGTGCGGGTCGTGGACAAGCTCTTCTGGGTGTGGGTGACGCTCGGCTTCGTCATCCCGTTCGCACTGGGCTGGATCGTCGGCGGAGGCCTCGGGACCGCGCTCACCGCCCTGCTGTGGGGCGGCTTCGTCCGCGTCTTCCTCCTGCACCACGTGACGTGGTCGATCAACTCGGTCTGCCACTTCTTCGGGCGCAAGCGGTTCGACATCGAGGACGAGAGCCGCAACGTGTTCTGGCTGGCACCCCTATCGATGGGCGAGGCCTGGCACCACAACCATCACGCCTTCCCCACCTCCGCGTTCCACGGGCTGCGCTTCTGGGAGCGGATCGCCGACCCGACCGGGCTGCTGATCGCGCTGCTGGAGAAATGCGGGATCGTCTGGAACGTCGTGCGCGTCAGCCCCGAGCGGATGGCCGCCAAGGCGCTGCCCGCGACGGCGCGCGGTTCCAAGGCCATCCCGGCCAGCCGCGCCTGAGCGCACGGGTCGCGCCTGAGCGCCCGGCCAACCGCGCCTGAGTGCCCAGCTCGCGCCTGACCGCTCAGGCGGACTCGAGCGGGCCCATCGTCAGCCCGGCGTCGTCGAGGGCCACCCAGTAGCTCTCGGCGTCCTCGCGCGGACCGCTCCACACGATCGCGCAGCCGGCGTGATGGATCCGATCGGCGATCCGGTAGCCGTCGGCCAGCGTCACCTCCGGGACCACGCGAGCGAGCGTCTCCGCCACGTGATCGAACGTATTGAAGTCATCGTTGAGAACCACCACCCGCCACAGGCCGCCCAAGCCGGTTCCGGGCAGGCCGGTGCGGGGCAACTCGACCGTCAAGGACATCGGCTCGCCAGCATAGCGACGGCGAGCCATCTCGACCACCCCGGCTGGACCGGTGTTCGGTCCGGGCGGGGCGGGCCCGGCCGGTTGCAGTCGGTGGCCAGTACCGGCGCTCAGCCTTCCCGCTTGCGCCAGTAGCGCTCGTAGCCGGCGAACAGCTGCTCCACCGGGGCGGCCTGCTCATAGGTGGCCGCCTGCTCGGGACTGCCGTCGCTCATGATCTGCTCCTGGACGGCGCGCACGAACGCCTCCCGGCCCCCGTCCCGCGCCAGCGCTGACCATTGGTCGAGCCGTGCCTCGAGCTCATCGAGCTGGTGCCCGACGTCGTCGCTGGAGCCGAAGTGCGTCATGGCCAGCCGCTGCGCGCGCCACGAGCGGACCAGCCCGACCGACTCGTGCCAGGCCTCGACGTCGATGTCCGGCGGCGGCGTGGGCGGGATCGTCATCGAGTTCGGCGTGATCCGCACCCCGCCGACGTCGCCCACGAACGCGGTCCCGTCATACAGGTAGGACACGTGGTGGGACGCGTGCCCGGGTGTGTAGGCAACCTGGAACTGCCCGTCGATGACGCGCTCGCCGCCGGTCAGCACCTCGAGCCGGTCCTCGGGCACCGGTCGCATCTCGCCCCACAGGCGCTCCATGTCGTCGCCGTACAGCCGTCTGGCGCTGTCGTAGAGCCGGGTCGGGTCGATCATGTGCTTGGCGCCCCGTTCGTGCACGTACACGCGCAGATCGGGCCAGCGCTCGACCAGCGACCCGGCGGCGCCGGCGTGGTCGAAGTGGATGTGGGTCAGCAGCAGCGCGCTCGGGCGCTCGTCGCCCAGGGCGTCGAGCAGAACCGGCAGGCAGGAGCTCGGGCCCGGGTCGATGAGAACGTCGCCGACCTGCCAGCATCCGATCACGCGGGCGCGGCCCAGGTGCATGAGATCGATCACGCGCACGGCGAAGGAGCGGCGGCGGCGCTAGCGGTCGCGGCGGCGGTTGGCGGCCTGGGAGGCCGGCGGGATGACCGCGGTCGAATCGTCGTCCGTCGAGCCCGCGGGGCGCTCGATGTCGGCGGACGCCTCGGCGTCCGCCTCCTGGTCTGCCTCTTCGGCCTCGGCCTCGCCGGGGTCCGCCTCGTCGGCCTCCGCCTCCTCGGGCTTCTCCTGGAGCGGCTGGAACGCGACGGTCTCCTCGATCTCGCTCTCGTCCCCGGCGACTTCGTCCTGCGAGTCCTCGTCGAGCTGCGCGGCGGCGCCCTCGTCGTCGTCCTCGTCCTCGAGGTAGGCCGGGTCCGCGTCGGCCGCGGGGAAGGCGCCCGCCACCGCTTCGGCGGCGGCCTCGTTCTGGTCGTCGTAGGGCAGGGTGCCCGGATCGGCCGCCGCGGCCTCGGGGTCGGCCGGGAAGCGCTCGGCGGCCGTCTTGGCCAGCGCGACCAGCTGTCCGGCCAGGTCCTCGGCGTCGCCGACGATGCGCTGGCGCTCGAGCCAGATCCGGTCGGTGTCGGCGTCGAGATCCCGGACGCGCTGCTCGGCGGAGCCGGCGATCTGCGCTGCTTCGACCCGGGCCTGCTCGAGCCGGTCCTCGGCCTCGATCCGCGACTGGGCGGTGATCTGCTCCGCGGTCTCGTGGGCGCGCTGGAGGATCCCGGAGATCTGCTCGCCGACCCGCTCCAGGGCGCGGCGGACCGCCGCCTCCGGGGACCGGGTCGCCTGCAGCTCGGCGACGAGCCGGCGCGTCTGGCGCACATACTCGTCGACGGACACGCGTTCGTACCCGCGCAGGGCGGTTGGGAACTCGGCGTTCACGTACGCCAACGGGTCGTCGGGCAGCGCCTCCAGCGGTTGGGTGATCTCCGCAAGGATCGCGTGCTCGGTCGCAGCTGAGCTCTGATCTGGCATCGGCGATCTGTGCCCATTGTCGCACGTACCCCGGTCACCCGGCCCATACAATGGACCGGATGGCGGATAAGCCACCCGTGCACCTGCCTGAGCCCGACCGGCCGTGGATGATGCGGACCTACGCAGGGCATTCGGACGCCCGCCGGTCCAACGAGCTGTACCGCCGCAACCTGGAAAAGGGTCAGACGGGACTGTCGGTGGCATTCGATCTGCCCACCCAGACCGGCTACGACCCCGACCACGAGCTCGCCCGCGGCGAGGTCGGCAAGGTCGGGGTGTCGATCGCCCACGAGGGCGACATGCAGACCCTGCTCCACGGGATCCCGCTGGACCAGATGAACACCTCGATGACGATCAACGCGACCGCCGCGTGGCTGCTGGCGCTCTACATCGTCGCCGCCGAAAATCAGGACCCGCCCACGCCGCCGGACAAGCTCCAGGGGACGACCCAGAACGACATCCTCAAGGAGTACCTGAGCCGCGGCACCTACGCGTTCCCGCCGGGCCCGAGCATGCGCCTGATCGCGGACACGATCGCCTACACGGTGCGCCAGGTGCCCAAGTGGAACCCGATCAACATCTGCTCCTATCACCTCCAGGAGGCGGGCGCGACCCCGGTACAGGAGATCGCCTACGCCATGAGCAACGCGATCGCGGTGCTCGACGCGGTCCGCGACCGGGTGCCGGGGGAGCTGATGGGCAGCGTGTTCGGCCGGATCTCGTTCTTCGTCAACGCCGGGGTGCGCTTCATCGAGGAGCACGCCAAGCTGCGGGCCATGGCGCAGCTGTGGGACGAGCTCGGCCAGCAGCGCTACGGCGTTGTGGACGACAAGCAGCGCCGCTTCCGCTACGGGGTGCAGGTCAACTCGCTGGGGCTGACCGAGGCCCAGCCGGAGAACAACGTCTACCGCATCGCGCTCGAGGCGCTGGCGGTCACCCTCGGCCGCGACGCCCGGGCGCGGGCGCTCCAGCTCCCGGCGTGGAACGAGGCCCTCGGCCTCCCCCGTCCGTGGGACCAGCAGTGGTCGCTGCGGCTCCAGCAGGTGCTGGCCTATGAGACCGACCTGCTCGAGTACCCCGACATCTTCGAGGGCTCACGGGTGATGGAGGGTCTGGTCGAGGAGCTGGTCACCGGCGCCCGCGCGGAGATGGCCCGCGTGGCCGAGCTGGGCGGCGCCGTGCAGGCCGTGGACTACATGAAGTCGGCGCTGGTCGAGTCTCATCGCGAGCGCTGGCGCAGGATCGAGTCCGGCGAGCTGACCGTGGTGGGCATGAACCGCTTTCAGACCACCGAGCCCTCGCCGCTGACCGCGGACGCCGACGGCGGGATCCTCGTCGTCGACCCCGAGGTCGAGGCCCAGCAGCGCGCCGCGGTGCAGAGCTGGCGCGCCGAGCGCGACCGGGACGCCGTCGACGCCGCGCTGGCGGAGCTGGCCCGCGTCGCCCGCGACGACGGCGAGAACATCATGCCGGCCACGATCGCGGCCGCCCGCGCGGGCGTGACCACCGGCGAATGGGCCCAGACGCTGCGCGAGGTCTTCGGCGAGTACCGCGCCCCGACCGGCGTCGGCGACGCCGCCGCCGTGTCCAGCGACGACGTGTCCGAGCTGCGCGACGAGGTGGAGCGCCTGAGCGAGAGCCTCGGGCGACGGCTGAAGTTCCTGGTGGGCAAGCCCGGCCTGGACGGCCACTCCAACGGCGCGGAGCAGATCGCCGTCCGCGCCCGCGACGCCGGGATGGACGTCGTCTACGAGGGCATCCGGCTCACCCCCGCGCAGATCGCCGGCTCCGCCGCCCAGGAGGGCGTCCACGTGATCGGGCTCTCGATCCTGTCGGGCTCGCACGCCGAGCTGATCCCCTCCGTGCTCCAGGCGCTCAGCGACGCCGGCGTGGAGAACGTGCCGGTCATCGTCGGCGGGATCATCCCCGAGGCCGACGCGACGGCGCTGCGCGAGGCCGGTGTGGCCGCCGTCTACACCCCGAAGGACTGGGACCTCAACGCGATGATGCGCGACATCATCGCGCTGGTCAGCGCGCGCCACGACGTCGACGTCGACACCGCCGCGCCGGCTTGAGCGCCGGCCAGGCCGCTGACGGACAGGCCCTCGGTGCGCGGCTGCGCGAGCGCGACCTGACCGCCGCGCCGGCGGTGCTCAACCTGGTCGAGAGCCGCAGCGACCCGGCCCGCGCCCAGACCGAGGCGCTGCTGGCCGCGGTCTCGCCCGCCGCGCTCGGCGGCGAGGCTCCGGGGTTCATCGTCGGGGTGACCGGCCCGCCCGGCGTCGGCAAGTCCTCGCTGCTGTCGCGCCTGGTGGCCGAGTGGCGGCGGCGCGACCGGGCGGTCGCGGTCCTGGCGGTCGATCCGAGCTCCCGGCGCTCGGGGGGATCGCTGCTGGGCGACCGGGCCCGGATCGAGCGCGACCCCTCCGACGCCGCCGTGTTCATCCGCTCGACCGCCGCCGGCGATCGGCTGGGCGGCCTGGCCCCCGCCACCCGCGCCGCCGCCACCGCGCTGGCCGCCGCGTTCGACGTCGTCGTGATCGAGACGGTCGGCGTCGGGCAGTCAGAGACCGAGGTCGCCGATGTCGCCGATGCGGTCGCGGTCGTCGTCCAGCCGGGCTCCGGGGACGTGCTGCAGTTCCTGAAGTCCGGGATCATGGAGATCCCTGACGTGCTGGTGGTGACCAAGGCCGACCTGGGGCAGGTCGCCACCCGCGCCCTCGCCGACCTGCGCGCCGCGCTGCAGTCCCTGGGGTCCGCCGCCACCGCCGTCGTCGCCGTCTCCTCGGTTCCGCCGCCGGCCGGGATCGAGGAGCTGGTCGACGCGCTCGACGCCCACCGCGATGGGCTGGACCTGCCGGCGCGGCGGGCCCGCAGCCGCCGCCAGCACGCCCTGGCCGACTACGCCGCCGAGCACGGCGACCGGGGTCTGCGCGCCATCGGCGGGCGCCGCGAGGCCGAGCGCTGGCTCGCCGCCCAGGACGCGGACCGAGATGTCGCCGGGTTGCGCCAGGATCTTGAGCGACAGGCCCGGTCATGACCGCCACCCCCACCCCACGCATCCTCCTCCCGGCCGAGCCGCTCGTCGAAGGCGAGACGGCCCTGCGCGCCTGGCGCGACTCGGATCTCCCCGGCCTGGTGGCGGCCTGCCAGGACCAGGAGATCGTCCGCTGGACCCGCGTCCCCGCCTCCTACGGCGAAGCCGACGCGCGCGCCTACCTGCGCCAGCGCTACGACGCGGCGTTCGCCGGTCTGACCGCCCCGTTCGCGGTCGTCCACGCCGAGGGCCAGCACCTGCTGGGCTCGATCTCGCTGATGCGCTTCTCCTGGGAGCACGCGCGCGGCGAGGTCGGCTACTGGCTGGCCCGCCCGGCCCGCGGCCACGGGCACGCCACCCGCGCGGTCAGGCTCATCTGCGCGTGGGGCTTCGCCGCGCTGCGCCTCGAGCGCGTCGACCTGATGGCCGCCACCGGCAACCCGGCCTCCCAGCACGTCGCGCAGCGCGCCGGCTTCACTCGCGAGGCGGTCCTGCGCTCGTACATGCGGGGCACCTTCGAGCGCGAGGACATGGTCCTGTTCGGCCTGCTCAAGGGCGAGGGGAATGAGCTCGAATCTGACGAGTGACTGAGCGATCAGCCCGCCGAGGCCAGCGAGTTCAACCGCCAGCCGTGCTCGGTGTCGGTCAGACGGACCGCATCGAGCGACGAGGGCTGACCCTTGGCGCCGCTGAGCACGACCGCGGAGGCCGTGGAGCCCTTGACCGTGACCTTGGACACGGCGATCGTCGGGTCGCTGACGCTCCCGAAGAACGTCTGCATCGCCTGCTCACAGGTCAGTCCGGCGGTGGTGAGGCGGTCCACGAGCGTCGGCGCGAGCACCTGTGTGCACAGCGTGGCGGCATCGCGGTTCGCGACCGCATGGGCAAACTGTTGGAGCTTGGCCTGGACCTGGTCCGAGGCACTGACACCGCACCCCGCCAGTACGTACGCAGTGCCTATGAGGGCCAACGCGCGGGCAGGACGCATCGCGGGAAGGCTACCCTTATGGGATGGTTTCAGAGCCTTTGCGCGACGGCCACGGACGGACCATCGGGGATCTGCGGGTGTCGGTCACCGACCGTTGCAACTTCCGTTGCCAGTACTGCATGCCCGCCGAGGGCCTGCCCTGGCTCGAGCGCGCCGAGATCCTGACCTTCGAGGAGATCGCCCGGGTGGTGGCCGTGTTCGGCGCGATGGGCGTTCACGACGTCCGGCTGACCGGCGGCGAGCCGCTCGTGCGCCGGGAGTTCCCGGTGCTGGCCGGAATGATCTCGAGGCTCGACGACGTCCACGAGCTGTCGGTGACGACCAACGGGTTCATGCTGGCCCGCGACGCGGAGCGGCTGGTGCGGGCGGGGATCGACCGCTTCAACGTCTCCGTCGACTCGCTCCAGCGCGACCGCTTCTACGAGCTGACCCGCCGTGACGCGCTCGACCAGGTGCTGAACGGCCTCGAGGTGCTGGCCTCGTTCCCCGAGGCGCACCCGATCAAGGTCAACGCGGTGGCATTGCGCGGCTTCACCGAGGAGGAGGTGATCCCGTTCGCCGAGCTGGCGCGGCGCACTCCGTATCAGGTCCGCTTCATCGAGTTCATGCCGTTGGACGCCGACCACGCGTGGGAGCGCAGCAAGGTACTGACCGGCGCCGAGATCCGCGCCGCGATCGAGGAGGTCTATCCGCTCGTTCCCGATCCCCGCGAGCCCAGCGCGACCGCCCGCGTCTACCACTTCGCCGACGGCCAGGGCCGGATCGGGTTCATCAATCCGGTCTCCGAGCCGTTCTGCGCCGACTGCAACCGGGTCCGCCTGACCGCCGACGGCCGGCTGCGCACCTGCCTGTTCTCGCTCAATGAGACCGGCCTGCGCGACCCGATGCGCGACGGCGCGTCCGATGACGAGCTCGAGCAGATCATCCGCGACGCGGTGTGGCGCAAGGAGCTCAAGCATCACGTCGGCGAGCCGGGCTTCATCCAGCCGGCCCGCAGCATGTCCGCCATCGGCGGCTGACGCTACGCCGCCCGCCTGTCCGCAGCACCGCGCCGGCTCCACGCGGGGTTAACGCGAACGCAAGCTTTTCCGTGGATCATCGGGGCTCCCGATGCTTTTGCTGCTGCTGTTCGCGTTGATCGCCGGTGCCGGCACGGCCATCACGCCGTGCGTGCTCCCGGTCGTGCCCGCGCTGCTGTCAGCCAGCGCGGCGGGCGGACGCCGCCGGCCGCTCGGGATCGTGCTCGGCCTGGCCATCGCGTTCACGATCGCGATCGTCGCGCTGGCCAAGCTCGTGCAGGGCGTCGGCCTGGCCGCCGGCGCCGCTCGGACGCTGGCCATCGTGGTGCTGGTGGGGTTCGGCGTCGTGCTGCTCATCCCCGAACTGGCCGAGCGCGTCGAGGCGCCGCTGTCGCGGTTGGCCCGGTTCGGGCCGCGCACCCGGGGCGACGGCTTCTGGTCTGGCCTGGGCGTCGGCGCCGCGCTGGGCTTCGTGTGCGCCCCGTGCGCCGGCCCGATCCTGGCCGCGGTCACGTCGGTCAGCGCCACCAGCGGGGCGACGCCGAGGATCGTGGCGGTCGCGCTGGCCTACGCGGTCGGGCTGAGCGCGGTGATGCTGCTCTACGGACTGGGCGGCCGCGCGGTGCTCGTCCGGGTCCGCCGGCGGGCTCGGGGCCACGTCGTCGAGCGCACCATGGGCGTCGTGTTGCTGGCCACCGCAGTCGTGCTCGCCACCAACCTCGACGTGCGCTTCGAGGAGGCGCTGGCCAAGGACACCAGCCTGCCGGCGTTCCTGGTCGACCCGACCCGCTCGCTGGAGAACTCCGGCGCCGTCCAGAACCGTCTGGCGTCGCTGCGCCCGCCGTCGCGGTTCGCGACCCGCCAGCAGAAGGAGGCAAGCACCACCCCGGTTGCCGACCACGTCGGAGTCGCCATCCCCGGCGTCAAGACCCCGTCGCTGGGGAATCTCGGCGCCGCCCCGCCGTTCACCGACAACCAGCAGTGGTTCAACACCCCCGGCGCGAAGCCGCTGACGCTGGCCGGGCTGCGCGGGCACGTCGTGCTGGTGGACTTCTGGACCTACACCTGCATCAACTGCATCCGCACGCTCCCGTTCGTCAAGGGGCTGTACGCGACCTACCACAAGTACGGCCTGGAGGTGGTGGGCGTCGAGACGCCCGAGTTCACCTTCGAGCAGGAGGCCTCCAACGTCCAGCAGGCGATCCACTCCGACGGGATCCGCTACCCCGTCGTCCAGGACAACAAGTACGGCACCTGGAACGCCTACCAGAACGAGTATTGGCCGGCCGAGTACCTCATCGACGCTCACGGCGTGGTCCGCCACACCCAGTTCGGCGAAGGCAACTACCGGGAGGACGAGGCGGCGGTGCGCGAACTGCTGTATGAGGCCGGCGCTCACCGGCTGCCGCCGCCGATGACCACCCAGGCGATCAAGCCGTCGTCGAACCTCGGCACGCCCGAGACCTATCTCAACCCGCAGCGGGGCGCCGACGAGGGACTGGCCCAGCCGCTGACCTCGGGCCAGCACTTCTACCCCGGCGTCGACTCCCCCATCCTCAACGAGTTCGGGCTGCACGGGTACTGGAAGGTGACCTCGCAGTCGGTGACGCCGACCACGATCGGGGACTCGATCACCGGCCGCTTTCAGGCGGCCCACGTCTACCTGGTCATGACCTCGGCCGGCAACGTCCCACGCACCACGCGGGTGTTGATCGACGGCAAGCCGATCCCCGCCTCCGAGGCCGGCGCCGACGTCCATGGCGGCAACGTGACGGTCGTCGGGCAGCGGCTGTACTCGCTGATCTCGCTCCCCACCGACGAGCAGCAGACGTTCACCATCGATATTCCGCCGGGGGTCAGCGCCTACGACTTCACCTTCGGCTGATCGGCCGATCGGCCGATCGGCTGATCGTGACATCCCGCACGAACTCGGCCCCGCCATGTCCCCTGCGGGGCGTCCTATCATCAACTCGATGGAGGGCTCGACCGAGGTCCGCAGCTGGTTGCGGTGCTACCGCTGCTGGTCCCAAAACCTCGAAGTGCAGGTTCACTACGAGGGCATCCATCGCATCGACCCAGAGACGGGCGAGCGCGGCGAGGTCGTCGACGAGATGCAGGAAGCCGTCGTCCAGTGCCTCGAATGCATGCACGACCAGCCCCACCTTGGCTTCCACAACGGCCGGGTGGAGCCGATCGAGGACCGCTGGGAGCGGATGATCGCCGGCACCCCCTGGGTGGCGTCGTGCACCGTCACCGTCGACGCCGACGACGTCGAGACGTGCTCCGGCCCCGAGGCGGGCGACGCGCTGTCCTACGCGGCGTTCGGCGATCACGGCACGCGGGAGTTCTTCACCCACGTGCGCTTCCACAAGCACGACGACGACCGCATCGTCGTCCACCTGCTGGTCGAGCTCTACTCGAGGTCGGCCGAGGAGGCCAGCGAGGTGCTCGAGGAGGCCTCCCGCGGCAAGCTGGCGATCACGTCCCTGGCCGAGGAGTCCCGCCCGCCGGCCTCCACGGGCGACGAGCCCCACTGACGTCCCCGCCGCCGGCGCGCCCACACCCACACCTCGCCGACGATCAGCGCCAGCGCCACCGGCACGGTGGCCGGAAGCTCGTTGAGGACGAAGAACAACAGATCGAACGCCCCGGCGAGGACGAGCGTCAGCAGTGCCATCCCGCCCTGGCTGCGCCCCTCCCGGGCGATCACCGCGCCCAGCAGCCCGGCGACGAACAGGTCGCCGTAGCCCAGTGACACGTTGCCGAACAGCTCGCTCTGGAGCTGGGGCAGGTTGCTGCCGGGCAGCGGCGCAGCGGCGATCAGCGAGTTGTTGGGCGCCTGGAGCAGGTCGGAGGCCACCAACCACACGTCGGCGACCGACATCGCGATGATCCCGAGCTTCAGCCACCCCGGCGGCGTGACCGCGGCCAGCAGCCACCCGAGCGTGACGCAGCTGAGCGCGGACAGCAGCGTGGCCGCGCCCTCGCCCCAGAGGGTGTTGCGCGAGGCCCAGGCGAGCACGAACAGCGGGATGGCCAGCAGCGCGAGCCACGGCCGCGCGCCGTGCGCCGCCCATCCCAGCGCCACCGCGGCCAGGATCGGCACCGCGATCAGCGCCAGCCAGGTCAGGCCGGTGGCCGTGCTCGACACGTAGCGGATCGCGAAGATCACCCCCACGATCGACCCGATCGGGATCAGTGCCCACGCCGGGCCCGACAGCCGCTTGATCCAGGGGATCTCGGGCGGCCGCCGCGGAGCTGCGACGACACCCGCCTGGATCGCGAGCACCGCCGCGTCCGAAGGAATGAACCCCAGCGCCATATCCCCAGGGTACGCAGCCGGCGGGCCCCGGGGATAAGGGTTTGGGAAGACTCTGCCGGCGGGTCAGCCGAGGGCGAGCCGGCGCTCGAGCGCCTCGAGCTGCTCGTGCAGCTCGGTCGGCAGCTTGTCGCCGAAGGCGGCGAAGTGCGCCTGCATCTGCGGCAGCTGGGCCAGCCACCCGTCGTGGTCGACCTCGAGCAGCTGGGCCAGCGTCTCCGGCGGGAGGTCGAGCCCGTTGGTGTCGAGCCCGCCCTCTCCCAGCGGCGGGACCAGGCCGATGGCGGTCTCCTCCGCCTGGGCGGTGCCGGTGATCCGCTCGAAGATCCACGCCAGCACGCGTGAGTTCTCGCCGAAGCCCGGCCACATGAACTTGCCATCGTCGTCCTTGCGGAACCAGTTGACGTAGAACACGCGCGGCATCTGGGCGCCCTCGCGCTTGGCCACCCGCAGCCAGTGGCCGAAGTAGTCGCCCATGTGGTAGCCGCAGAACGGCAGCATGGCCATCGGGTCAAACCGCAGCTTGCCGACCTCGCCGGCCTGGGCCACAGTCGTCTCCGAGGACATGATCGCCCCCATGAAGGTGCCGTGCTCCCAGTCGCGGGCCTCGTGGACCAGCGGGATGATCGACGCCCGGCGCCCGCCGAACATGATCGCCGAGATCGGGACGCCCTTCGGGTCCTCCCACTCATCGGCCATCGACGGACCCTGGGCGCAGGGCACGGTGAACCGGGCGTTGGGATGGGCGGCGGTC